>DKVO01000023.1:16421-60301 GCA_002491245.1 Porphyromonadaceae bacterium UBA7176 | reverse complement strand
GAATTCGCCATAATTAAAACTGGGGTTATACACTTTCTCCCAGATACCGATAAACTCAAGCGTGTTACGATTACGCAACCAATCAGTGATGAAGAAGTCTCCATCTTTGGCTCGCAACATATCTGTGAGACAAATGTAGTCCTCTCCATTTACTTTTACAACATTAACTTCGGTATCTTTTACGGTTATTCTTGCCATTTGTGGGTAAGCATTTGTTTTCAAACGCAAAGATATATCAAAAATTAGACATACCAGAGCATTTTCCTACTTTAACACCCTCCTCCGCCATTTCCATTCGCCGAAATGTCGCCGTTTGTGTTCGGTTGTGGATAGCCTGAGGCCCCTTGGAGAACATTTGATTAATTTTGCGGCATGAAACATCACTTATTATCATACATGGTACTCTGCTCCGTTCTATTCGCTTCATGCGATATGCTCGAAAACCATCCATATGCGACAAAAATCGACGGAAAGACAGACATCAACACCACCAACGCAGCCATTATCCAATCATCCGGCCTCAAACCGCCATTCAAATTCGCGTTCATAACCGACACCCAGGGAGCGCTCGACGAAATGAAAGATGCCCTCGACATTATCTCAGCACGTGGCGACATCGACTTCATAGTACATGGCGGCGACATGACCGACTTCGGAATGATTAAAGAATTCGTATGGACTCGCGACATGCTCGAGAAATACAGCATCCCTTATCTGACCGTAATCGGGAACCACGACTGCCTCGGTAACGGAAAAGAAACCTTCAACTACATGTTCGGGCCCGAAAACTACTCCTTGCAGATCGGACCGGTATACCTGATGATGCTCAACACGGTCGCTCTCGAATACGACTACTCATACCCCGTCCCCGACCTCGAATTTATCGAAAACGAAGCACTCCGTATAGCCACCCTCAACGCCTCATCTCCCGGCGCGGTGACTCACTCTATTGTCGTGATGCATGCCCAGCCATACGACGGACAGTTCAACAACAATGTCGCCAAACCATTCAATTACTACATCTCGCAACTACCTGGCATGGAAGACGACGACCCGGCTCGACCCGACGGAAGTCGGGCCAAAGGCTTATGCCTAAATGGCCACAACCACTCCACATCTGTCACCGACATATTCGATAACGGCATCTTGTACTACCAATGCGCCAATATGGCCAAACGCACATTTTTCGTCATAACCGTCACCGAACAGGGCTACGAACATGAAATCGTCAATTTTTAAGTTCACAATCATATCTGCGATAACCGTCGCAGCACTTCTGCTGCCGGCAACAGCGGCAGCTCAGTCAAAATACGAACGCCGGATCGAGCGCAGGGAAATTTTTTGGCAGAAACTACTCCCCGACATGTACATGCTCCAATATGCCGGAGGCCTGGCCACAGTATCAGCCGGCGTCGGATGGGACTACGGACGCTCCGACCAATGGGAAACCCACATCCTGTTCGGCTACATACCCCACAGGTACAACCATCCCCATTACTTTACCTTCAACATCCGTCAGGCATATATCCCCTGGAAGATAGGCATAGCCCAATCTGTCCGTTTCAAGCCGCTATCGGTGGCTCTGTCGGTAAACTCCATCCTCCACGGAGACTTCTGGATGTCGGAGCCCGACCGCTATCCTCACGGCTACTACGGCTTTTCGAGCCGTATGCGTTTCCATTTAGCATTCGGTCAACGGTGGTCTTTCACTATCCCTCGCGACAGAAGAGTGATGTCAAGCCAACTGTCTGTTTACTACGAGATATCTACATGCGACCTCTATGTACGCCAGAAAGTACTCAACTCCACAATACCCTTCAAAGACATCCTGTCGCTCGGTTTCGGAGTCATATTCAAGATTTAAGATATCGCCCGGCTTGCCGGCTCAGTCTTCGGCGGCATCCGGGGCGATACCCTTCGGCAAAGTGAGATGAAGCCACACAAACGCTATCACTCCCGACACAAGCGAACCACATACTATACCGAGTTTGGCATGCGACAGCAAATCGGCCTGATGAGCCACCGAGACATCAAACGAAAGCGTGGCGATGAACAGCGACACAGTGAAACCTATACCGCCGAGCATCGAGACCGCCGACATCATATGCCAGTCGGAATGAGCAGGCATGGGTGCGAGGCCAAGCTTGACACAAAGCCACGAAAAGCTCAATATACCCAGGAACTTACCTATAACCAGACCACAGATAACCGACAGCGAGATACCCTCTACAATTGAGGCCGGATCCATATCGAGCAAGAAAATACCGGCGTTGGCAAACGCAAACAAAGGTATGATAAAATAATTGACCACCGGGTGCAGCGAGTCCTCGAGATCCTGAAGCGGCGAAATCACTTTATCCGACGCCGACTCCACCTCCTTGAGCCAGTTCATCTGCTCTTTGTCGAGTATCGACTTACGTTCGAGATCCTCCGGCTCATCCTCACTGAAGTGAGATATCGACCGGCGGATAATCTTGATATACTTCTTTGGCGCAAACACCGGAGTCGCCGGCACACAGAAAGCCACAAGCACACCGGCGATAGTCGGATGTATGCCCGAGTTCAGGAAAAGGAACCATATCACTCCACCTATGCCGAGATAGAAAATTTTGCTTTTGATACGCATGGCCGAACCAAGCAACAACACTCCGAAGAGCACCGCAGCATACACCAGTAGCATCAGCTCTATATGGGTCGAATAAAATGCCGCAATAACTATGATACCGCCGATATCGTCAACCACCGCTAATGTTGTCAGGAAAATCTTGAGCGACATCGGCACCCGTTTGCCAAGCATTGCAAGCACACCGAGCGAGAAAGCGATATCGGTAGCCATCGGTATAGCCGCACCTCCGGCATAATCCGTACCCTTGCTGAGCATATAATAAATCGCAACAGGAACTGCCATACCACCGACAGCACCCACTATAGGCAGCAAAGCCTGCTTGAACGACGACAACTCTCCCACAAGCACCTCGCGCTTGATCTCAAGGCCTATCGAAAAGAAGAATATAGCCATCAGTGCATCGTTGATAAAAGCGAGCAGACTCATGGCCTCGCCCGAATGACTGAAAACATTGAAGTCGCCCAACTGCAGACGCACTTCCTGATCCCAGAACTCAAAATAAGTATTGTTGAACTGAGGTATATTGGCAATCAGAAGAGCCAACGCCGTCGCAGCGATAAGTATATTGCCGCCGCTGGCATGACGTTTGAGTGCCTGTCGTGCCGAAAAGAATATTCCTTTCTCGAATACGCTTTTCTCTTCCGTATCCCATGTCGGGCGCACACGGCGCGTATGCGATGAATTTGTACTCATGCGTGTTCCTTAGAAATTATTATTTAAAACAATCCGGGCCTTGTAAATGTTTGCCCTGTGTACCTGAAAACGGCCGCAAAATTACTAACAAATTTTAACATCTGCAAACATTTCCCGTCCTCGTATTTTTCGTAATATTGCATAGCCAATTTTAACAGCCTAATAAATAGCGAGTCATGAACCTCAAAATTTTAGTCCTATCACTCTCCGTCGCAATATGCCTGCCTCTGTCTGCTGCCCATCCTCGACAGGAAATCGCTGCGAACCCCTATCTCGCCGCAGCCAACTACTTGTCGTATCCCGAGCCGACAGGGGTGACGTTAGCCAAAGCGCCAAAAGGATATAAACCATTCCATATCAGCACATACATGCGCCACGGTTCTCGATATCTGATTAAAGATGGCGAATACGGATTCTCTTACAATACCTTGCTCAAAGCCGATTCGGCCGGAGTGCTCACTCCAAAAGGAAAGGAAGTATTAGGCAAAATCAGACGCATCAAAGAAAAATCAAAAGGTCGCTTAGGAGAACTAACCGAAGTAGGACGTGCACAGCACCGGGGCATCGCAAGGCGCATGTACTCCAACTTCCCTGAGATTTTCGCCGATACGACTGTAGTCAATGCCACATCGACCAACGTTATCCGATGCATAATGTCTATGATGGCCGAATGCATGGAGCTGAAAGCTGCAAACCCAAAGCTCAACATCATCCACGATGCCAGCGAGGCCGACATGCACATACTCAACAACTGGCAGTACGACAACGCTCGCCGCAAGCCATATGAAACATCAATCTCCATCGAAAGCGGACGTCAGAAAGGCGCACTGAAACCCGACAGGATTTTCGCCGAGCTCTTTACCGACCCCGAATGGGTAAACGACAACATCTCCGACAAGAAAGGCTGGATGTATATGCTCTACTATGTCGCAGGCAACATGCAGAGCCACAGCGATAAATCGCTCGATTTCATGGATCTGTTCACAACCGGGGAGCTATACGACCTATGGAAGTGCACCAACGTGGAATGGTACTGCCACGGTGCCAACTCGCCGGCAAGCGGCAACCGCATGCACTTTGGCCAGACCAACTTATACGAAGACATTCTCAACGACGGCGACGCTTTCGCCGCATCGCGCAAGAAAGGAGCCACCCTGCGCTTCGGACACGAGAGCGTGGTGTTGCCCACCGCCGTTTTCTTCGACCTTAACGGAGCCGGATATTCTACCGACGACCTCGACAGACTTGACGACCATTGGGTGAACTACCGCATATTCCCGATGGCAGCAAACATACAATTCGTATTTTACGAAAAACCCGGAAACGACGTACTCGTCCGCGTGCTCCTCAACGAACACGACGCCACTTTGCCGCTCAAAGCCGTCAGCAACTACTTTTACCGATGGGACGACGTCTCAGAATATTTCCGTAAAAAACTTGAATCAGCAAAAAAATGACACTACACCAATTATTGCTCGAACGCCATAGCATACGCCGCTACACCGACCAACCCATACCTGCCGAAGATGTAAAAACCATCATCGAGGCCGGTCTGCTGTCCCCATCTTCCAAGAGTGCCCGTTCATGGCAATTTGTCGTCGTCGAAGACCGCGACATGCTCACTCGCCTGAGCGATCTCAAGCCTTCATACGCTGCATCTATCAAAGATTGCCGCTTTGCCGTAGTCGTCACCACCGACCCCACGCAAAGCGAAGCCTATATCGAGGATGCTTCTGTTGCCGCAACATTGATGCACCTGCAGGCCGCCGACTTAGGCATCGGTTCCTGCTGGGTACAGGTACGCGGACGTATGGCTGCTGACGGAACTCCGTCCGAAGAAGTCGTCCGCGATCTGCTCGCAATACCCGAGCACATGTGCGTCGAGTGCGTCGTCACATTCGGATACTCCGCCGAGACACGCAAACCCGTCGACCCCGACAAACTAAAGTGGGAAAAGGTCCACATCGGGTCGTGGTCACAAGATCTATGATACCGCAAAAGATAGTCCTTGTCGGCACTGGTAATGTAGCATCACACCTCGCCGGAGCTCTTGGCCGAAAATTGACAGCCATCGTCGGAAGAGACACCGGCAAAGCCTGTATGCTGGCACAAAAAAACGGCATACCGTTCTCCGGCGACACTTCCGTCATCCGCGACATCAAGCCCGACATGCTGATCCTATCTATTGCCGACAACGCACTGCCATCAGTGGCAGCCGGCATAGGGCAGCTGCCCGGCACTCCTTTGGTCGTACACACCTCAGGCACCATAGCCAAAGAAGTCCTCGACACAATCAGTCCGCGTACAGGTGTCCTCTACCCTCTTCAGACATTCTCGAAAGACGTGTATGTCGACATGCACTCCGTCCCCTTCTTCACCGAGGCCGCATCCCCCGGCGACCTCGCGGCAATCGACTCACTTGCGCGCACAATATCCGGCACCGTACACCATGCCGATGCCGCCAGCCGGCAGTTGCTGCATATCGCAGGTGTCTTCTCCTCCAACTTTGTCAACATTCTCCTCGAGATTGTCGGCGACATCCTCGGACAAGGAAACTACCCCCTCTCCACCGTGCGCCCCTTGGTCGAAGCCACTGTGGCCAAAGCATTTGAGGCCGGACCGCACAACGCACAGACCGGCCCTGCCAGGCGTGGCGACAAATCAGTGATCGACAAGCATATCGCAGCCCTCCCACACGACAAAGGCCAGATATACCGGCTCCTCTCCGAATATATAATAAACTCGCACAAGGTTTCGCTGAAATGAGCAAAATAAACTACGACTTAAGCAAAATCCGCGCTATAGCATTCGACGTCGACGGAGTTCTTTCTCCATCCGTCGTACCCATCGACTCCGACGGAAACCCCAGAAGAATGGCAAATATCAAAGACGGCTACGCAATGGTTCAGGCCATCCGCCACGGGCTTAAACTTGCAATTATATCAGGAGCAGACACCGAGCCCGTACGCCGCCGTTTTGAGCTGATAGGCTTCACCGACATATACCTCGGCCAAATCGACAAGCTACCCGTCCTTAGACAATGGATGCAGGCAAATGGCCTCGCTCCCGAGGAAGTCGCATATTGCGGCGACGATATCCCCGACATACTCCCGATGAAACATATCGGACTATCTGTAGCTCCACGCGACGCCGACGAGGCAGTGAAAGCATGCGCCAGATTTATATCGACCGTCGATGGAGGCCACGGAGTGGCCCGTGAACTCCTCCAGGAAATAATGATGGCCCAGGGCATATGGCCCGGGACCGACAATTCTGCTTTTGGAAAATGAGCAACGCAACACACCACCTCGACTTTCACACCGGCACCTGCCGCAATGCTGTCGCTTCGATAGCGCCCCCTCTTCCCTCTCCGCGCTTTAAAGACATAAACGTCCTTCTGGCATCGAACTCACCGCGACGCCGCGAACTTCTGGGGCTGATACTCCCCTCGTTCGAGATCGCGGTTCCGCGCAGTATCGACGAGATATATCCGTCCGACATGCCGGCAGCCGACGTTCCGGCATACTTGTCCCGACTCAAAGCCGGTGCGTACGCCGACCTACTCACACCCGGCGAACTCATCGTCACAGCCGACACCATCGTTATCGCCGATGGGAAAATAATGGGCAAGCCACACAACGCCGAAGAAGCCTCAGCCATGCTCAACGTGCTCCAGAATGCCACCCACACAGTCGTGACCGGAGTCACCCTCCTATCTCTCGAAGGCAAGAAAAGCGACACGTTTTCCGAGACCACAAACGTCACTTTCGGTCCCCTGTCCGACGACGAAATCGAACGCTACATCGAGCGCTACCGCCCATTCGACAAGGCAGGTGCCTACGGCATACAGGAATGGATAGGCGCCGCTGCGATAGCCCGTATCGACGGTTGTTTCTACAACGTCATGGGACTGCCGCTCCACACACTCTACACCCACCTCAAAGACTTCTTCAACCCATAATCCTCAACACCGGCACCAATAGGAGCGCGACTCTCCGAGTCGTGCCAAACCTTGTTTAGCAGTAACTTAGGAAGAAAATACTCCGCATTTTCACCCCTCCGCATCGAGACCTGCACCATAGGAGCGCGACTCTCCGAGTCGTGCCAAACCTTGTTTAGCAGCAACTTAGGAAGAAAATGCTCCGCATTTTCACCCCTCCGCACCGGGCCAGCGTCATAGGAGCGCGACTCTCCGAGTCGTGCCCAAAGGGCAGCACCATAAAAAAGAGACTATCTAAACTTTTATTAGACAGTCCCTTTCATATCACAGCTTACAGCCGCGACAATAGCCTTTCTATCACTTCTGAGCCTCAGCCTCGGGAGCGATAAGTTTGTATCCCTTTCCGTGGATATTGATAATCTCTATCGACGGATCATCTTTAAGATGCTTGCGCAGTTTGGTGATATACACATCCATCGACCGGGCATTGAAATAATTATCGTCGATCCAGATTGTCTTCAGCGCGTAGTTGCGTTCGAGTATCTCGTTCACATGTGCGCAAAGCAGGCTCAGAAGTTCCGACTCCTTAGTTGTGAGTTTAGTGATCTTATCACCTATCATCAACACCTGTTTCTGGGTATCGAACGTAAATTCGCCGATCTTATACATCGTGATTTCCTTGCCCTTCTTACCCTTCACACGGCGCAGGATAGCCTCGATACGGAACACCAGCTCCTCCATCGAGAAGGGTTTCGTAATATAGTCGTCAGCACCGATTTTGAAGCCTTCGAGAATATCCTCCTTAAGCGACTTCGCCGTAAGGAAAATAATAGGCACCTCGGAATTGACTGTGCGGATCTCCTGTGCAAGGGTGAAGCCATCCTTCTTCGGCATCATCACATCGAGCACGCAGATGTCGTACTTTCCTTTAAGAAAAGCTTTGTAGCCGCTTTCGCCGTCCACAAACAGGTCGGCATTGTAGCCTTTGGCCTGAAGATACTCGCGCAGCAACATGCCCAGGTTTTCGTCGTCTTCACACAGAAGAATTTTCATGCGGTCTTCCATAGTGGTTAATTTTTAGAGAGTGGTAATATTATTATAAATTTCGTTCCTACATTTATCTCGCTTTCTACACTGATATTGCCGCCAAGTTCGTCGACAATTTTCTTTACATAGGCAAGGCCGAGGCCGAAGCCCTTCACATCATGGCGGTTACCGGTAGACACGCGGTAAAATTTCTCGAACACTTTCTTCAGGTCATCACGACGGATGCCTATGCCATTGTCCGATATCGTTATTTCAAGATTTTCTTCGTCAAGATCACGGGTCGTCACCACAAGGCTGAGCGGACGGTCCTCGCTCCGGTATTTTACCGCATTGTCGAGCAGATTGAACACCACATTGGTAAAATGCATCTCATCCACATTCACGATCGCATCAAGCGCATCAAGATTTGCCGTGATAGTGCCGCCATATTTCTCAACCTTGAGTTTGAACGTATTCACGATATTGAATATCGCTGCATTGGCATCCACATCCTCAAGGCGCAAAGTTGCCTTCTGACGGTCGAACATCGACATCTGCAACACCTTCTCAACCTGAAACCGCAGACGCTTCGTCTCATCGATGATGACGGTGGATATCTGCTGCAACATCGCCGGAGACTTGCGCACGCTCTGGTCATTAAGCATCTGCGCGGCAAGCGATATACCCGAGATTGGAGTCTTGAATTCATGCGTCATGTTATTGATGAAGTCGTTCTTCATCTCGGTAAGCTTCTTCTGCCTGAATGCAACTATTATAGTGTATACAAATATTATCAGCAATATGAACGTGAAAGCAAATGCCGGTACCATAAACGATATCGACGAAAAGATATAGTCGCTCTTGGTCGGAAAATAAACCTTGAGGTAATTGTTCGGGCCGTTCACATCATTTGGGAAAAGAGCCTGGATAAACATATTGTCGCGGTCACCGATATTGGCCTGATACCCTGCCGATTTATACAGCAGCGTACCGGCATGGTTAGCGACGGCATACTCAAAAGGCACATTCAGCCCCAGTGTATCAAGTTCCTGGCGCAGATAGCGGCGGACACGTGTCGAATCGGCACGGTCGGTGATAGGCCTGTTCGACGACTTACTCATGATATTCAATATCACATCGTCGAGCAGATTGCGTTGATAAAGATAGCGGTTGCGGTAAGCATCCTGCACATTGCGGTAGTGCACTCCAAGACCATCACTTGTCTGGAGATTGTTTATCTCGCTTATGCCTCCCTTGATAGTGAGGTCAGCCTCAAGGCCCGTACTGGTTGTAAACGAATATTTGATACCTCCGAGACGGTTGGGATTGTCACCGATATACTGGTTCATCATCTCCTCCATCTCTACCTGTCTCACATCGTCTTCGAGATAATGACGGGCCTCGTCCTGCTCAAGATGCTGGGACACTGCCACAAGACTTTGGCGCACGCCCTGTGCAAACTGCTCGTAGCGTATCTCTACAATATTCTTCATATAGAAGATTTGGATGCACAACAAACCTAAAAAGGCTATTGCCATCACTATCGCGAGTATCCAGATCGTCTGTTTTTTCATTTTTTAAAGAAGAAGAGAATTTGGTTAAATATTAACCTATATTTTGTTAACAATTAAAAGTCGCTAATGTTGTGTTGAAAAAATTTTTTATCACGCCTCTTTTTAACATTTCGCGTCAAAATTAACAAAATAATGTAAACTCACAAAACATCCTCTTGTTAAAGATAATTAAACACCATCTAAAAAAAAGAAAGGCCCCTGAAGAGCCTTACAAACAATAATTTCAGACGAAGTCAACGACTGTTCATTTCAGCGAGGCAAGAAACTCGGTGCGGAGCATAGCGTCGTCAAACACGCCATTATAGTGGATTGTCGTGGTCGAACTGTGCTGCTTCTCAACTCCGCGCATCTTCATGCACAGATGTTCGCCTCGGCACACGGCTATCACCCCCTTGGCCCCGGTAAGACGGCGCACCTCGTCGGCTATCTGGGCAGTAAAACGCTCCTGAACCTGAAGACGGCGCGCATACACATCTACTATACGGGCTATTTTACTCAACCCTACAATTTTGCCATCCGGCACATAACCTATCGTGATAGTTCCGAAAAACGGGAGCACATGATGCTCGCACAAAGAATAGAACTCGATATCTCCGACAGTCACAACCTGCGACCCTTCATGCTCGAAAAGCGCCTGCCCTACAACTTCGTCAACATCTTTTCTATAACCCGACGTAAGATACCATAATGCCTTGGCTGCACGTTCGGGAGTACGCTGCAACCCCTCACGGCCGGTATCTTCGCCAAGCAAGTCTATTATACTTTTTATATGGGAGGCTATAGCCTCTATCCTTTGTTGATCTGATGATTGATCCATCTCAATCGACTGTATTTATTTTATCCCTCACTATGCGCATATACGCTGCCATCGACGGGAAAGCATGGCGCAGCTCGGCCATCGTGGCCTCGGCTTCGGCGCGCGTGCGGAAATCACCGACCTTGACACGCCAATATGGCGAATTGAATGTTACATACGACCGGAGATGAGGGAATTGCGCATGTACTTGCCTGTAACGGGCCTCGGCCTGTTTTCTGGCTGTCCGTGGATTATTATCGTCGAAAACCTGTACTCGGAAACCACTGCGCACCGACGGTTCCGCCACATGGTCGGCAGCCTGACTCTCAGCCTTGTCCGACACAGGAACAGACGCCGCCGACACAAGACCGGCAAGTGCGTCCGGCTGGTATATGGCTATCCGGCCCGACAACGTGATATGGTCTACTATCGACGGGGCTTGCGCTGCCGCCGTCGAAACCGTGGCAAGTATGATGGCGGATATTATACTGATTTTCGACATAATCTTTATAATGATGAGGATGCGCCGGACACCCGGCACATCCTCATGCGTCATAAAATATTTTAGAATGCGTTGACGATACCCATGAAGTCGGCGCACTTGAGAGCGGCACCGCCGATGAGACCACCGTCAATATCAGGCTTGGCAAAGAGCTCTGCGGCGTTGCCGGGCTTGCAGCTGCCACCATAGAGGATCGAAGTATTTTCTGCAACTTCATTGCCATATTTGCCGGCAATAACGCTGCGGATCCATGCGTGCATGTCCTCTGCCTGCTCGGGTGTGGCGGTCTTGCCGGTACCGATGGCCCATACGGGTTCGTAAGCGAGAACAATCTTACCGAAGTCTTCGGCGCTGAGGTTGAAGAGACCTTCTTCCACCTGCTTGCGCACAACCTCGTTGAAAGTACCATTCTCACGCTCTTCGAGTACCTCGCCGATACAGAAGATGGGAGTAAGACCGTTCTCAAGAGCCAAGGCTACTTTCTCGCGCAGGGTCTCTGAAGTCTCGCCATAGTACTGGCGACGCTCGCTGTGGCCAAGAATTACGTAAGTGGCACCGGTCGAAGCTACCATCGGAGCCGACACTTCACCGGTATAAGCGCCCGATTTGTGGTCGGCGCAGTTCTCGGCACCAAGGCCAAGACGGGTCTGGTCTATTGCAGCGGCAACAGGGCAAAGATGCGTGAAGGGAACGCAAACCACAACGTCGCACTTGGGAGCGGCGCCGGCAAGGGCTTCGTTAACTTCTTTGGCAAGGGCGACACCTTCTGCTACAGTGGTGTTCATCTTCCAGTTGCCTGCAACTATATTCTTTCTCATCTTATTTTTGTATATTTATGTGAGTTATTATCTTAAGAGTAAGTTTCGCAAGAATTTCCGAGTGCAAAATTAACGAGAATTTTGCACTCGGCCAAATTATAGGCCGCAAATATTGCGCTGCGGCAACGGCCTGTTCAATTCACCTTGAACTTGGTACAGCCCGTAGCGAAGAATGCCGCTATCTGACGTGCGGCAGCCACACCGGCGTTGAGATTGGCCTCGGCTGTCTGTGCTCCGCTCTTTTTGGGAGTAAAGAACACACGGTCGCCGAAACGCTCGACAAGCACATCGGCATTGCCCGGACGGACATCTGCATAATACTTCAGGTCAGGACGCTCGGCAAGCATCTCTTCAAGCTCGCTTTCGGCGATAACTTCTTTACGGGCCGTATTGATAAGGACAGCTCCATTGGGCATCAGACCTATCAGTTCACGGCCTATGCTTCCCTTGGTTTCTGCAGTTGCCGGGATATGGATCGACACAAAATCATTGCCGCTGTAGAGCGATTTAAGATCCTGGGCAACCTCTACTCCTGCTTCCTTGATTGCCTCGACCGGACAATATGGGTCGAATGCTGTGACTGTCATACCGAAGCCCTTGGCCTTGGGCACCACATGACGGCTTACAGCACCGAATGCATGAAGACCGATACGCTTGCCACCAAGCTCAAAGCCGGTAGTGCCGATATATTTGTTGCGTGCAGCCATTATAGCCATACCCATCACAAGCTCGGCAACGGCGTTCGCATTCTGGCCCGGCGTATTTTCTACAACGATACCTGCATCAGCAGTAGCCTTGAGGTCGATATTATCGTATCCGGCACCGGCACGGACCACAATCTTCAATTCAGGAGCTGCGGCAACAACAGCAGCATCAACAATATCGCTGCGGACTATCAGCGCATTAGCTGTCGCAACAGCCGCATGAAGTTCTTCAGCGCTCTTATATTTTTCGAGAAGCGTCACCGTATGGCCAGCCTCTTCGAGTATTGCTCTCATCTGGGAGGTAGCAGCGGCCGAAAACGGTTTCTCTGTAGCTATCAGTATATTCATCGCCATAATCAATGAGTGGTTTCAAAATCATGCATGGCCTCTACAAGCACCTTCACACTCTCTATCGGCAGCGCATTATAGAGCGACGCACGGAAACCGCCAACACTGCGGTGACCTTTGATGCCTACGATACCGCGGCCTGCGCAGAAGTCGATAAACTCCTTCTCAAGTTCTTTATACTCAGGAGTCATCACGAAGCATACATTCATGATCGAGCGGTCTGACGGATCGGTTACAGTACCGGTAAACATCTTGCTGCCGTCGATAGCCTCATAGAGCATGGCCGCCTTTTCAAGGTCGCGGCGCTCGAGTTCCTCTATACCGCCGAGCGATTTATAGTAACGGAGAGTCTGGAGTGCCGAGAAGATGGGAAGCACCGGAGGAGTGTTGAACATCGACCCTTTCTTGATATGCGTCCGGTAGTCAAGCATGGTGGGGATGGCGCGGTCAACATGACCGAGAGCTTCCTCGCGCACGATTACAAGAGTCACGCCGGCCGGAGCCAGGTTCTTTTGTGCTCCGGCATAGATTGCGTCGTAGTTGCTGAAGTCTATCGGGCGCGAGAATATGTCGGAACTCATATCGGCTACCATGCGGCAGGGGACGGTCGGGTCCACCCTCATCTCGGTACCGTAGATTGTGTTGTTCGTTGTAAAATGGAAATAATCGGCGTCGGCAGGCACTTCAAAACCTTTGGGAATGAAGGTGTAGCCGGCGTCTTTCGACGAAGCAACCACCTCGACATCACCGAAGAGCCGGGCCTCTTTTATCGCATTGCTGGCCCATGTACCGGTGTCGAGATATGCCGCCTTTTTGGCAAGCAGATTGTAGGGGATCATGCAAAACTGCATCGATGCGCCTCCACCGAGCCACAGTACCTCAAATCCCTGAGGAATATCAAGCAGGTCCTTGACCAAAGCGGTAGCCTCGTCAATAACGGCTTGGAACTCTTTGCTGCGGTGCGAAACTTCAAGTACCGACAAACCGGTGCCGGCAAAATTGAGGATGGCATCAGCTGTATTCTGGATCGTATACTCGCTCAGTATCGACGGTCCGGCATAAAAATTGTGCTTCTTCATATCTGTCTTTTTTGTTAGCTTGGCGTGGATAGCCTAAAGTCATGCAAATATAAGCAATGACTTTCAATTGTGCAAAATATTCTTTGCTATCCACGCAAAACTACATAAAAGACCTCGTTTGGCCGCTCAATTAGCGCTTACATTACGCGGCAGAAGTGTCCACGAACGATATTCGGGACCAAGCGAACGGACTGTGCGGTGCCAATATCTGTCGCCGACACCTTGGAACAGGTCCGACGGATTGGCCGGAGCAGGTGACAAGGCCCACTTCTCGCGGCGTATCTCACGCTCGAGCTGTCCCTCGGCCCAACTGCTGTAACCGATAAAAAACCGGACGGCTCCGTCGAGCGGATAACCGGCATTGACATACGAAATAACCGCATCGAAATCACCACCAACATACAAGCCTTCTAAATATGGCCTCGCACCGGGGATAATATCGCTGCCAAGGGTATGGAGAAAGTACAACCTGTCGAGACCGAGAGGACCGCCGCAGAACACCGGGATATCCCCTCCACGGTCGACTCCGTCGAGCAACTCGTCAAGCTTATACTCCGTGCGGTTGTTCATCACAACGCCTGTGGCTCCTTCCGAAGGCACATAGTCGATAAGCGACACCACTCCATGATTGAAGTATCCTTCGCGTAAGAACGGCTCGGCTACCAACAGGCCGCCGACAATAGGCAACTGGCTGTTGCTTTTCACTCGGAAAATCTGGGCAGTAAAATCTTTCATCGTCTATAGCAGTTTGAAACGTTGTAATATAAATTACAAACATCCGGCACTGCCATTTGGTTTGACGATACTAAGAGCTTATTTGCGCACAGACTTGCGACAGCAACTCGCTCAATGTAGGATGGGCATAGATAACATCCTCCGACATCGAGCGGACATCCATACCCGTCTTGATAGCCGGAAGTGCCGCCGCGACAAGATCGGATGCATGAGCACCTATGGCATGACACGCCGTCATAGCTCCGCTTTCGGGTTGATATTCAATTTTAACTATACCCTCGGCCATTCCCGAAGCAAGAGCCTTACCGTTAGCTCCATAAGGCAACTTAGCCGATAAAGTCCCTGCTGTGCCGAGCGAGACAGATGCACATTCGGGTATTGTGAACACTACCGAAGGTATGAGGTCGAGCCACGGTTTCATGCCAAGCACCACACGACCCTGAGCCGACGCGGCATGAGCCAACAGGCATCGGCCATTGACATCACCGATGGCATAGATACCCGAAGCTGTGGTCTCCATATTGTCATCGGTCACGATGAAACCACGCCGGTCAAGTTCAATACCGGCTTCGGCACAACCGGCCGGCACAACCGGCCGCCGGCCTACAGCACAAAGCACCATATCGCTTTCCACGGCCTTTTCTTTACCTTTGCGGCTGTATACGACAGTGTTGTCTTCTTTTATCTCCGTAACTTCAGCCCCAACGACAATATCTATCCCCCTGCGGCCGAGATAGGTACGCAACCGCCGGGCTATTTCCGGGTCGAAATTAGGAAGTATCTCGGAACAGTACTCAAGTACTGTCACCTCAGTTCCGAAAGCAGCTGCCACCGATGCGAACTCAAGCCCTATCACACCGCCTCCGACTATGGTAAGTCTCTCTGGCAGAGTATCAAGTGCAAGAAACACATCGCTGTCAACGGCCCGTTCGCCTCCGGCACACTTCAGCGGAGCCGGCTTTGATCCTGTCGCTATGATTACCTTATCGGCCTCATACACAGTGTCGCCGACAAGCACTCGCCGACCGGCCGCAACCGAAGCCTCTCCATACACGACATCGACATCCTTGAGCATATCGGCGACACCGCCACGCAACTCATCCATCACGGCGGTCGCCCTGCGCCGAGCAAAACCATAATCGGCTTTTTCGAGCATGGCTTCCACTCCGAAATCAGACGCTCCTGCAATTTCGATTATCTTTCCGGCAGCTGCGCAAAGGCATTTTGTAGGAATACAGCCACGGTTCAGACAAGTACCTCCCAAGGCGTCGCGTTCGGCAAGCATGACGCGCAGACCACGGGCCGCAGCCCCGGCGGCAGTTTCGTAACCACCGGGGCCTGCTCCTATGACTATAAGGTCGTATTTGACTGGCATTGAACTAAATCTCTGTAGGTAAGTATTGGATTAAGCGCCGCCTCATCTTCGTCAGGATGCGATATCGGAGTTGTATATGGCGCATTTTTAATTTTGTCCGGATTGTTCGTCGCATCGACCGCGATTTCGCGCATGACCTTGATGAAGGCATCGAGAGTCTGACGGTTCTCTGTCTCGGTGGGTTCAATCATCAGAGACTCATGGAAAAGCAAGGGGAAATAGATCGTCGGGGCATGAAACCCGTAGTCGAGCAAAGCTTTGGCCACATGGAGTGTTGTCACACCGCCGCTCTTGTCTTTGAGCCCATCGAACACAAACTCATGCATACACGGGCTTGGTATCGGCTGTAGATACAGGTCGTTGAGAGAGTTCATGATATAGTTTGCATTGAGTGTCGCCAAGGGTCCGGACAAAGCAAGATTTTCGGCCCCCATGCTCAGGATATAGGCCCACGCTTTGACAAGCACGGAGAAATTGCCGAGCCATGCGCTCACACGGCCGAAAGCATACTCGCCGTCTTCCACGGTCAAAGTGCCGTCGGAAGCCTCTACGACACGCGGCGAAGGCAGATATTTCTCAAGTCCGGCACGTACTCCGACCGGACCGGCACCCGGTCCACCTCCGCCATGAGGGGTGGAGAATGTCTTGTGGAGATTGATATGCATCACATCGAAGCCCATATCGCCCGGACGGGCCACTCCAAGCATCGGATTGAGGTTCGCACCATCGTAGTACATCAGCGCACCGGCGGCATGGACGGCAGCAGATATCTCAGGTATATTTTTTTCGAACATACCTACCGTGTTGGGATTAGTCATCATCACAGCGGCGACAGTGCCGTCGAGTTTAGACTTGAGATCTTCGACATCAACAGTGCCGTCGGGCAGACTCTTCACCTCAACAATCTCAAAACCTGCCATTGCTGCCGAAGCAGGATTGGTGCCATGAGCTGAATCCGGCACAAGCACGCGCCGACGGGCTTCGTCGGCCCGGTCGAGATGATATGCCCGTATCACCATGAGACCGGTATACTCACCATGCGCACCGGCAAAAGGATTGAGGGTGAACTCAGCCATTCCTCCTATTTCGCACAAGGCTTTTTCCAGCCCTCTGTAAACGCACAAAGCTCCTTGCACGCTTTGGGCCGGCTGAGCCGGATGCAAACCGGCTATGCCGGCAGTGGAGACCATCGCCTCGTTTATCTTGGGGTTGTACTTCATCGTACATGATCCCAAGGGATAGAAACCGCTGTCAACTCCAAAATTATTGCCGCTGCTGTTCGTGTAGTGGCGCACAACCGTGGGTTCGTCAACTTCAGGCAACGATGGGGCCTCGGCCCTACGGAGCTTGGCCGGCAAGCTGTATGATGTTTCGCCATATGTGTATCCGGGCAGCGAAAAACCTTTGCGACCTTCTTGCGACAGCTCGAATATGAGTGGACTGTATAGTTCTTTATTCATGATTACAAGCTGTTTAAAATTGATATATAACGATCGATATCTTCGGGCGAGCACATCTCGGTTGCCGCTACGAGCACCGAATTTTCGGTCAGCTTCACGCCACCGAGTATACCGTTACGGGCCAAGGCACCAAGCATATCATCGGCTGTGAGTGGCGCCACAGTCTCGACCGCAAACTCATTGAGGAAATGTTTCCCCGGGTATTTCATCGTCACCTTACCGGTAGCGGTCATTCTCCCGGCCAAAGCATGGGCGGCATCGGCACTCATCCGATTGACACGCTGAAGACCTTTCGCGCCCATCAACGACAGATAAATGGCGATATGCAGGGTCATTATGCCTTGGTTTGAACAAATGTTGGAAGTTGCCTTCTGACGACGGATATGCTGTTCTCGGGCTTGCAAAGTGAGAACAAACGAGCGACGGCCGGCAGCATCGGTGGTAGCACCTACGATGCGTCCCGGCAATTTACGCATCAGCGCACGCTTGCAACACAGATAGCCCAGTCCAGGGCCTCCGTAATTCATCGGCATACCAAGCGACTGGGCCTCGCCGCAGGCTATGTCGGCACCCCACTCGCCAGGAGTCCGCAACACACTCAGGGTCGTTGCGTGACTGTTGATGATAAACAGAGCCTTATGCTCATGGCAAAGGTCGGCAAAGCCATCGAAATCTTCGAGTATCCCGTAATAGTTGGGAGAGGCGACAACGACCGCGGCGACATCGCCGGCACATATCATCTCCTCAAGAGCTTTACGGGAGGTGACTCCGTCATCTTCTGCAATAGTCTCCAGAATGATACGCGCACCTGCGGCATAGGTCGCCACAACCTGAGCCACCGCAGGGGCAAGAGTGGCCGACACCAACACCCGACGGCGTTTTTTTGATGCATTCACAGCCATGACGACGGCTTCGGCTGTTGCCGTGGCACCATCGTACATCGAGGCATTCGACACATCCATGCCGGTCAGCTCACACATCATGCTCTGATACTCAAAGATATACTGCAAGGTACCCTGCGAAATCTCGGGCTGATAGGGTGTGTATGCAGTAAGAAATTCGCTACGAGACATGAGAGAGGCCACTGCAGCCGGACAGTAGTGGTTGTACCAACCGGCACCGGCGAAACATATCATCTCCTTATTTGCGTCGCCTATATCGGTTTTGAAATAACGGGCAAGCTCGGGTTCGCTTTTTTGAGCCGGGAGGGCATATGGCCGGCCAAGACGCAACTCCCCGGGCACGCAGCTGTAAAGCTCGTCGAGGCTCCCGACACCGCAACGTTCGAGCATGGCCTTGATATCGGCCTGCGTATGTGGTAGGTATGGGTGCATGGATATTATCGATTATATATCAAAGAGTTGCCAAATATTTATCATATGCTTCCTGATCCATGAGACTGTCGAGTTCGGACGGATCACTGATGTCAACTTTGATTATCCAAGTATCGAGTGGAGCATTGTTGATGAGTTTGGGATCATCGGCAAGATCTTCGTTTACGCCGATAACTTCGCCACTGACAGGCGAATACAAGTCGCTGGCAGCTTTTCGGCTCTCGATTGCGCCGAACTCCTCGCCAGCCTCGACATCATCGCCTTCGTCAGGCATATCGACATAAGTGACAGCACCGAGCTGTTTTGCAGCATATTCCGATACACCGATGAAACCAACCGAACCGTCGACCTTGATGTATTCGTGAGAGGGAAGATAATATATTTTCATAATTTTTCTGGTATTTATGTAGTGATTATTAAGGATTTACTTTTTATAGTTGGGTGTATAAAATCTTTTTTTGATTACTTTCGCCGGTGCGGTCTTGCGTCGTATCTTAACCTGCAGCTCCGAGCCTAATGCAGCATAAGGCGCATCCACAAAGGCCATTGCGATGTTCTTGCCGACGCTTATAGAGTTATATCCGGTGGTGATATGGCCTACCACGGCTCCATTCATGTCGAGCACTTCGAAACCGTGGCGAGCCGTCGCAGGGCTGTCGATTTCAAGTCCTACAAGTTTTCGTTTCGGGCCTTCGACTTTTTGCCGCGCGAGAGCGTCACGACCGATGAAGCCACCTTCCTTGTCGAGTTTGACAAACATCCCCAAGCCGGCCTCTATCGGGGTTATGTCGTCGTCGAGTTCGTCGCCATACAGCGGCAGACCGGCCTCGAAACGCAGAGTGTCGCGGCAACCCAGACCGCAAGGAGCCACTCCGGCAGCCATCAGCCTATCCCACATGTCGACAATTTTGCCCGGCGCGGCATAAACTTCAAAACCGTCCTCGCCGGTGTAGCCGGTGCGGCTCACTATCGTAAGGTCGGGAAGTGTGGTGAAGTAATAGAAGCCTAAGCCAGAGCAATCTATACCGAGCACTTCACGCATAGTCTTCTCGCTGTCAGGTCCTTGGACGGCAAGCTGTCCGAAATCTGCACAGCGGTCGCTGATCTCGACATCGAAACCCGGCGAGCACTGCCGTATCCATTCGATATCTTTCGCAGTATTTGAAGCGTTGATAACCAGTATGAAATCGCCGGCACTGCGCCTATAGACCAACAGATCGTCGACGGTGCCACCGTCGGCTCTCGTCATCATGCCGTAAGCACACTGACCGTCGGCAAGCGTCGAGGCATCATTTGTAAAAATATGGTTGACAAAGCGCAGGGCGTCAGGACCTTTTATGTCGACCTCGCCCATATGCGACACGTCGAAAACCCCACAGCAAGTGCGCACGGCGGTATGCTCAGCATCAAGACCGGCATACTCGATCGGCATGTCGTAACCAGCAAAAGGCGACATCGATGCCCCGAGCGATGTGTGGCGGCTGTGAAGGCATGTTTTTTTAGTTTCCATCATATCAGTAGGTTTAGCAAGTTGTTTCGAGTGAGCCCGGCTATTACATTTTCCGGGTCAGTTTCTTTGATTGCCTCAGAAAGTGCATGGCGGTTGTATGCGACACCTTCGAGAGGAGCAAGAATATCGGCCATGTCGCCGGTCACAAAGAAATCGCCCCACAGCCCGACTCCTTCTATCGTTCTGTCGGGGTTGAGGTTTATAGCGACATCAAATTCGCCGACTCCGCCAATATGCATATGCCTGTATATGTCGGCCTCGTTGGCTTCGCCGGCGTTCCTGCCCAGGATGAACCCGGGATCGTAATATTTTTTTTCGATTTCTTCGATTTCGGCTATATCGTCGACGGTAATCTCACGGACATTGTCGCCGCAAAGGTACTTTACGGCAAAAGCGCCGAATTCGTCGATAGTCATCGATATGCCGACGGCTTTGAGCGAAGTGACACGCATCGCTGCCGACACCACGCCTTTTGACTCCAGTTTAGCCCTCGATGGGGTAATTGCCCTCATCATGCGTGAGGGATCGAAGTCGTATAGCATGGTTCCGTGGACTATACACTTACCCGGGAGGTGGTAGAAGGCGTTTCCGGCTACTTTCGCGCCATTAATCAACAAGTCGTTGCGTCCGGTCGCCTCGGCTTCTATGCCGATGGCACCGAGCATACGGGCAATCATGGTAGTATAGCGCGAGAATGTTGCCGAAATTTTATCGCCCGGGGTGATGTAGGAAAACATAAAATTGTCCATATCGGCGTATACCGCGCCTCCACCGCTCCTCCGGCGCACCACATCGATGCCTTCGCGGCTGCAATAATCAAGATCGACCTCCCGAGCCATATCCTGATTGCGGCCGCATATGACAGTGGGGCGCACTCTCCAAGCGAAGAAGTAGTCTTCGTCGGGGAGGTTACGCGCAACCCACTCTTCTACCGAAAGATAGAATGGCAGGCGGCGAGCCGGATGAGGTGGCAGAGCGAGATAAATCATATCGTAAATGCTTGCGCCTCCAAATTTAGATATAATATCTCGATTTTCAAAAAAATTTTTTATCGCCGGATATCCAAACAATCCAGTGCGTAATTTTGTAAAAACTTTCAGCGGAGACAAAATTTTGCTGTTTCGACCGAAATTATTAATTTAGCGACGGATTTTGAGCCAGTACCTCCTCCCGATGATTTGTGAACTGCACTTACTTAAATTATTTAACCAACTATACATGAAACGAATAAATCTATACTTGGCATGTGCCACGGCTATCTTAGCCTCGTCGGCCGCCGCTCAAGGGCTCCAACGCAAGACTTCGGCCCAAGATGAAGTGATACTCCATGCATGGTCGTGGGCTCTCGATACTATCGCGGACAACATGAAGCAAATCAAAGAGGCCGGATACGACATGGTGCAGACATCACCCGTACAGACCTGCTATGTCGGCGAGAATGGCGGCATGGCCCTCATGAGCCAACCCGGCGACAGCGTGAGCGGCAAGTGGTACTACTACTACCAACCTACTGACTGGAAGATCGGCAACTACATGCTCGGCGACCGAGATGACTTCAAGGCGATGTGCGACAGTGCCTACAAGTATGGCGTGAAGGTGATAGTCGATGTTCTGCCCAACCATACGGCAGTGGACCACCGGGCAGTATTGCCAGACCTTGACAGAGCTGTCGGCGGCCATGATAACCTCTTCCACGCCAACGGCATGAAGGATTGCCGGAATTACAATGACCGACTTGAATGCACTACATACAAGATGGGCGGACTCCCTGATGTCAATACTGAAAACCCTGACTTCCAATACTATTACCTACAGTATGTGAATGACCTCATCAACCTTGGCGCACGAGGCTTCCGCTACGATACGGCCAAGCATATCGGCTTACCGAGCGACCCCATCGACCCCAAGGCCAAGGAGAATGACTTCTGGGATGTAGCCACCGGCCGCAAAGGAGTGAAAGGACTGTCGCTCCTAATGCCTGACAGCCTCTATATCTATGGCGAGGTGTTGCAGGACAAGAATGTTAAGGAAACTGAGTATGATGACTACATGGATCTCACAGCCAGCAACTACGGACATGCGCTGCGCAACGTTCTCGCCTCAGGAGACACGCGAGTAGAAGACCTTACCCACTGGCATCACCCATCGGACCCCAAGGCTCTTGTGACCTGGGTAGAGAGCCACGACACCTATTGCAACCAAAACGAATCGGCCGGTCTTACCGACGACCAGATACGTACCGGCTGGGTGTTCATCACTTCTCGCGCTACAGGCCGTCCGTTGTTCTTCAGCCGTCCGGCCGGCAGCACCCGACAGAATTACTGGGGCAACAACCGCATCGGCGACCGCGGCAATGATGAGTTCTTCCATCCGGAGGTAGTCGCAGCCAACAAATTCCGTCATGCTATGTCGGGCCAACCCGAAAAGCTGTCGTATACCGACAATGGAGCCGTGGCCATGATATCGCGCGGCGACAAGGGAGTTGCCTTGATCAATTTCTCGCAAAAGAACCAGAAAGCTAAACTTGCGACCGACCTTTTGGACGGAACGTATACAGATGCGGTGAGCGGTACTATTTTCAAAGTATCGAAGGGCTTCATCTCAGGCAAACTCGCCCCGACGACCACTTATATCCTCTATTCGAATAAGATTGCCAAGTAAGTTTGGCAGTTTGACGGGAAATAAGTAATTTTGCAGAAAAATTTTACATTACTTCAATGAAACAGATTCAAGTAGTAACAAACGACGTGCTCGGCACTATCAGCCGAGCAGATATAGAAGCATTCGATGCTGCCGGTAAGGACGGCCTTGCCAAACTTACCAACGGAACCGGCGCCGGCAATGATTTCCTTGGTTGGGTAACACTTCCCCAGGAGACCAGCACCGCACTTCTTGACGATATCAACGCAACAGCAGCATCGCTGCGCGAGAACTGCGATGTTGTCGTAGCAATCGGTATCGGAGGCAGCTACCTCGGTGCAAAGGCAGTGATAGAGGCTCTTCAAAGCAACTTCGCCGCCCTCGAGCCGTCGAAAGGCTGCCGCGTTGTCTTCGCCGGCCAAAACATCGGCGAGGATTACATGGCTGAACTGCAGGCATATCTTAGCGACAAAAAGTTCGGTATCATCGTGATTTCAAAATCAGGCACCACAACCGAACCCGCCATCGCCTTCCGTATCCTCCGCGAGCAGCTTGAGAAGCAACTCGGCCGTGAGGAAGCATGCAAACGTATCGTTGCAGTCACTGACGCCGCCCGAGGCGCTCTCCGCACACTTGCGACGACAGAAGGCTACAAAACCTATGTCATCCCAGACAATGTCGGCGGCCGTTTCTCGGTACTTACCCCGGTAGGCCTGTTGCCTATCGCCGTTGCCGGTTATGACATCCGCGCACTTGTAGAAGGCGCCGCCGTCATGGCCAAGGCCACCCTGGATGGCAGCAACACTCTGGCTCTTACCTATGCCCAAACCCGTAACGCCCTCTATAAAGCAGGAAAGAAGATTGAGATCCTTGTGAACTACAATCCCAAACTTCATTTCTTCGCAGAATGGTGGAAACAACTCTACGGCGAGAGCGAGGGCAAGGACCACAAGGGCATATTCCCTGCCGCAGTAGATTTCACCACCGACCTCCACTCTATGGGACAGTGGATCCAGGATGGCGAAAGGACTATCTTCGAGACAGTTCTTTCGGTAGAGAGCAGCGAAAACGAGCTACGCATACCGACTGATGAATCAAATCTGGACGGGCTCAACTATATCGCCGGCAAACGCATCGATGAAGTGAACAAGATGGCAGAACTCGGCACCCGTATCGCACATGTAGACGGAGGAGTGCCCAACATGCGTATCGTCCTTCCCGAAATCAGCGAAACAGTCCTTGGACAACTGATCTATTTCTTCGAGGCTGCCTGCGGTATCAGCGGTTACATCCTCGGTGTAAACCCGTTCAATCAGCCGGGTGTAGAAGCTTATAAGAAAAACATGTTCGCCCTGCTTGAGAAGCCGGGCTACGAAGAGGCAACCGCAGCTATCCGCGCAAAACTCGGATGAGGCTGTTAGCCGACGCCATACGAGCCACAGCCGGACACCCCGGTCCTATCGGGGTGTTCGACTCAGGCTACGGCGGCCTCACAATCCTACGCGAGCTCAGGTCGGCCCTACCGTGGGCCGACTTCATATATCTCGGCGACAATGCCCGAGCCCCTTACGGGACCCGGTCGTTCGATTTAGTGTACCGTTTCACCCTTGAGGCGGTGCGCTATCTTTTTGCAAGGGGGTGCCAGCTTGTGATATTGGCCTGCAACACGGCTTCGGCCAAAGCCCTCCGCAACATACAGCAGCACGACCTACCCCAAATCGACCCCGACAGGCGCGTCCTTGGAGTGATACGCCCGACAACAGAAATCATAGGGAAGTATACGAAGAATGGCCATGTCGGGTTATTCGGCACACCCGGTACAGTAGCATCGGGTTCGTACGATATCGAGATTGCCAAACTTAATCCGGAAATCGTATTCCATTCCCACGCATGCCCCATGTGGGTACCGTTGGTAGAGAACCTTGAAGCCGACGGTCCCGGAGCCGATTATTTTATAAAAAAAGAGATTGATGGTCTTCTGGGCCTTGACTCTGAGATTGATACAATAATCCTCGGATGCACCCACTATCCCCTACTCTATTCCAAAATACGCAAATACGTACCAGACAATATCCGTATACTTGTGCAGGGTGAAATTGTAGCCGCATCGCTTATCGATTATCTAAGCCGACATCCGGAAATGGACCGCATGGTTACACGGGGCGGAACTTTAGAGTTGCTCACGACCGAGGAACCAGACAAATTCAGCGGCCTTGCGTCGGTATTTATGGGACATGACGTATGTGCCGAACGGATAGCAGATCTCACCTTGCCGTTTCCAAATATTTCTTAGATGTTAAACTTTATTGGGAAATAAGTCTTTGCGGCGTTAAAAAACATATAAAAGCACCCATTTTAGCCACTTTTAAGATAAAGTGTTTGCCTCATTGACGCAAAAAAATTAATTTTGCATCTTGAAATACCGTTTAAACCAATGACGAAAATCACAATATTGAGCACAGCGGCACTCTTGTCTGCTTCGGCTTTCGTAGGCTGCAACTCCGATGTGACGTACCCATCGCAGGATACATCTTCGAACGTTGCCGTATATTCTTTCAGCCTCCAGGCCGACTCGAAGATACTCGAAGGTCTTGATTCCGTATTCTTTTCAATCGACCTTGACAAAGCACGCATCTTCAACGCCGATTCGTTGCCATACGGCACACGCATCAACCGTCTGATACCGTCGATAACAGTAGTTGAGAACGTGACATCAATCACTCTTGATGTTCCTCGTCCCGGCAAGGCCGACACGACCTACAATTACATAACCAATCCCAACGACAGCATCGATTTCTCGAACGGCCCGGTGAAGCTCAATATCATATCGGAAAACTCATTGGCGACACGCACTTACCTTGTGAGCGTGAACGTGCATACCGTCAAGAGCGATTCGCTGCAGTGGACCACTACGGCCTACCGCAACCTTCCGACCGCCCTCAACACCCCGACAAAGCAAAAGACTGTGTCGACAAACAATATGTACTACTGCCTGACGCAGGATGCAACGGACACCTGGTCGCTCTCAAAAGCCGAGGACCCGTCGGGATCGTGGACTACAACACCGGTGTCGCTTCCGGCCACAGCCGATATCAGCTCGTTTACAGCAGCCGGCAACGCCCTTTATATTCTTGACAACGAAAAGCTGCTCAGCTCTACCGACGGCTCGACATGGACAGATACCGCTGTCCGCTTCACGAGCCTCTACGGATCTTACGAAGGCCGTCTGTTGGGAGCACGCCACGGTGCATCGTCGTGGAAGATTGCAGAATATCCCGGAAACACAGAGTACGATATGCCCGAGGGTATGCCAGTATACGGGACTTCGCAAATCGTGACTTTTGATTTTGACATGAGCCAGAGCAAACAGGCGATAATGATGGGAGGCATACTCCCTGACGGTACCCGGTCGTCGAAAGCATGGGCATTCGATGGTTCGAACTGGGTGTGCCTCACATCCAAACCTATCGACAAAGCTCTCAGCAATATATCACTGGTGCCGTTCTATACTTTCCGTACCGACGGTTTCTATAAGGTAAAAAAATACGTAGCTCTACTTGCCATCGGTGGTACTGACGGGAGTGAAATAAACCGCACAGTCTATACGTCTGTAGACTATGGTATGACATGGACAAGCGGCTCGGAGACAATACAACTACCATCTTTCATCCCGACACTTTACGGCTCAGATGCATTTGTGGCAGAATCGACTCTCTCGCTGTCGAGAAGCAATGAGTGGAAAGAAATACCGATGTCGCGCGCAACGGAAGCTATCACAGAATGGGAGTGCCCCTACATCTACCTTTTCGGCGGATATGACAAGGAGGGCAAACTCAGCGACGCCATATGGCGCGGTACTATAAACCGACTGGCATTCAAGCCTCTGCAATAATGCGCCATCTACGCCACAAAAAACGTTTTCTTTCGGGCCTGCGCCTTGCGGCGGCAGGTCTGGGCGTTGCGTGTACTGTGGCGGCAACAGGACAGACAGCTCCATATAAGTTCGATATCGGAGCAGGAATAGGCATGAGCGGCTATATCGGAGATGCCAACAGGTCCAATATCTTCAAGAAGCCCGGCTTCGAGGGAGAACTGGGACTCCGCTATATCGGCGATGCACGATGGGCTGTCCGAGGTGTGATTTCTACCTTTGGACTGAGCGGTGATACATCGGGCATGGCAGATGTGCTGCCCGACAATGCATCGTACAGTTTCACATCGCAAGTCTACGACCTGAGCGTCCGCGGAGAGTTCAATTTCTTCGCATACGGTATCGGGGAAACTTACAAACGCCTACGGCGATGGACCCCTTACCTGACTTTAGGCATAGGTGGAGCACTTGCATCGAGCGGAGGCCAAACGGCAGGAGCTTTCACCATCCCTATGGGCCTCGGCTTCAAATTCAAGATGCGCGAACGGCTCAACCTCGCAATCGAGTTCACAATGACCAAGGCATTCAGCGACCGCTTCGACGGCCGCGACCTTGCCGATTTAAACCAAATAAAGACAGCGTTCTACAAAGACACCGACTGGTATTCGCGATTGACCGTGGGTATCTCGTATGAATTTGGCAAACGCTGCGAAACCTGCCATTATGTCGATTGATAAAGCAATAACCCCCGACCCGGCCCGTATGCCGGCCCACGTCGCCATCATCATGGACGGCAACGGCCGTTGGGCCCAAGCACGCGGTTACGACCGCCCGGCAGGTCATGTAGAAGGAGTGAGCACAGTAAGGCGTATCACAGAAGAAGCCTCGTCGCTCGGCATCAAATATCTCACCCTCTATACATTCTCGACCGAAAACTGGCAGCGTCCTCAAGCCGAAGTAGATGCACTGATGACACTTATCGTCACTGCTATCGAGCGCGAGACACCAGACCTGATAAAAAATAATGTGAGGCTCACCACCATCGGCGACCTTGACCGTATGCCGGGCTATGCCGCCGAGCGTATGCGCCGTTGCATCGCCGACACTTCGGGATGCACAGGTCTTACCCTTGTGCTTGCACTTAGCTACTCAGCACGCTGGGAGATAGTGAGAGCCGCCCGGACACTCGCAGCAGAAGTTGCATCCGGCACAATAAGACCAGAAGACATTAATGAAGATATGTTTGCATCGCACCTTGCCACCGCCGGTATGCCCGACCCGGACCTACTGATACGCACCGGTGGCGATATGCGCATAAGCAACTATCTGCTGTATCAAATAGCTTATACCGAACTCATAGTCACACCTACGTACTGGCCCGACTATTCACGCGAGGATTTCCGCGCAGACATAGCCTCGTACCAACACCGCCAACGCCGTTTCGGCAAGACGGGCGAACAGGTGAGCGACGATGAAAAAACAAAATAAACCGATAATATCATCACATAACCATGCGATTAAAGATATTTCAGCTTGCTATCTTAAGCCTCCTGCTCATCGGCACAGTGCTGCCGTCGCAGGCTCAGACCCCGACCGACACGATCTACAATCCGCGAGTACTCTACTCAGCCATGCCCCGAAGCTACGAGATTGCCGGCATCAGTGTCGACGGTGCTCCCAACTATGAAGATTATCTTATCCTGGGCTATGCCGGCCTTAAAGTCGGCGACCGCCTCACCATACCCGGCGACGATATCACCAACGCAGTGAAGAGGCTCATGAACCAGAAGCTGTTTGCCCAAGCCCGTATCGAGCTTGAGAAGGTGTATGGCGACAAAGCATGGCTGAAAATAGTACTGCGCACACAGCCACGTATCGGAGAGGTGAAATATATCGGTGCGAAAAAGGGTGAAATCAAAGACCTGCAGGAACGTCTGCAGCTCATAAAGGGTAATCAGATCACCCTCAATATCGTGAACCGAATCAAGGCTATCGTAGAGAAGTACTACAAGGACAAGGGTTTCGGCAACGCTACGTGTGATGTGAAACTGCGAGAAGACCTGTCGAACAAGAACGATGTTTTTGTTGATATCATCGTGGACAAGCACTCCAAGGTGAAGGTGCATAAGATCTACATCAATGGCAACGAGGTGATGAGCGACAGGGCCATCAAACGCGTGATGAAGAAGACTAATGAGAAAAATGACATATTCAAGCTCTTCAGCCAAAAGAAGTTCGTAGAATCGGACTATCAGGATGACCTTAACCGCATACTTGAGAAATACAACGAGAAAGGCTACCGTGATGCCCGAATCAAGTCTGACAGCGTAGCACCCTATGAAGAAGGTAAGGTGGACGTGTTTATCGATATCGACGAGGGCAAACAGTATTACATCAAGGATATCCACTGGGTCGGCAACACGATCTTCCCCAACGAGGTGCTCGATGAATATCTTGGCATGAAACCCGGCGAGGTGTACAATCAGAAGATGCTGCAGAAGCGCCTTAACGAGGATGAAGATGCCGTGGCCAACCTCTATATGGACCGAGGCTACCTGTTCTACAATCTTGTGCCCATCGAGCGCGATATCGAAGGCGACTCCATAACGCTTGAGATGCGCATGATGGAGGGTCCGCAGGCGACCATCAACAATGTGATTATCAATGGTAACGACCGTCTTTACGAAAAGGTTATCCGCCGCGAGCTGCGAGTGCGTCCAGGCGCCCTCTTCAGCAAGAGCGACCTTGTGCGTTCGGCCCGAGAAATTGCGCAGACAGGACATTTCAATCCGGAAAAGATGGATATCCAGCCACAGCCCAACCAGGAGAACGGTACGGTTGATGTGGTGTTCAATCTTGAGTCTAAAGCGAACGACCAGATTGAATTCTCGCTCGGCTGGGGCCAGACCGGCATCATCGGCAAACTCCAGCTCAAGTTTACGAACTTCTCGATAAAGAACCTCTTCTACCCGAGCACCTACCGTGGTATCATCCCACAGGGCGAGGGTCAGACGTTCTCGATCAGCGCCCAGACGAATGCCCGTTACTACCAGTCGTATGCGATATCGTTCCTTGATCCGTGGTTTGGCGGCAAGCGCCCCAACTCACTATCGGTATCGGCCTACTATAGCCGCCAGACGGGTGTAAACAGCTCGTTCTATAACCGCCAGTGGGCAAGCTCTCCGATGTGGGGCTATGGCTACGGTTACTACCCCGGCAACAGCTATAACTACAACGACTACTACCAAAACAGCTACGAGCAGTCGCTCGACCCGAACAAGGTGTTGCAGATGGTAGGCGTCAATGTAGGCTTCGGCAAGCGACTGAAATGGCCTGATGACTGGTTTACTTTCACCGCCGAGCTTGGTTACAACTGGTACTACCTCAAGAACTGGGACTACCTCTACTATATGAACAACGGTACGTCGAACGCTATCGTGCTTGGTCTCACGCTGTCGCGCAACTCGATCGACAACCCGATCTACACCCGTAGCGGTTCGCAGTTCTCACTCAACCTGCAGATCACTCCTCCGGCATCGCTCTTCACCGGCAAACGCAACTGGAAGAAGCTCGCGGAAGAGAATACTGTCGAATCCAAGAAGCAGCTTTACGAATGGATCGAATACTGGAAACTTCGCTTCAAATCGCGCACCTACACCCCGCTTTCGAGCAATCCCCAGTGGACACCGGTGCTTATGACCCGTTTCGATTTCGGTCTGTTGGGTAGCTTCAACAAGTACCTTAAGACTCCGTTCGAGACATTCTACGTTGGCGGTGACGGTATGTCGGGTTCATATACATATGCAACAGAGACCATCGCCCTGCGCGGCTACGACAACGGTGTGCTTACTCCGTGGCGCCGCGAAGGCTACGCCTACACACGAATGGGCCTTGAGATACATTTCCCACTTCTGTTGCAGCAGTCGACGACAATCTATGCCCTCGGCTTCCTCGAAGGCGGCAATGCCTGGACTTCGGTGAGCGAGTTCAATCCGTTCTCACTGAAGCGCAGTGCCGGTATCGGTGCACGTATCCAGCTGCCTATGGTGGGCCTGATGGGTATCGACTGGGCCTACGGCTTCGACAAGATTGACGGTGTGCGCGGCGGCTCGCACTTCCACTTTATCCTGGGTCAGGAATTCTGATGAAGCTTGAGCAAGGAGCATAACCTGACATGATTTAAACCTTTTCGCCTCCCGGACGTCTTAATAGATATAAGAAACTCAAAAACCACAGCAAAATGAAAAAATTAGCCCTTTTACTCCTCCTTGCAGCAGCCGGTATCGGTATTGCGTCGGCTCAGAAATTCGCTATGGTCGACATGGAGTATATATTCAAGAACGTACCGTCGTACGAAATGGCCAACGAGCAACTGAATCAATTGTCGCAGCGTTGGCAAAAAGAGGTAGAGGCCGCCGGCAAGGAAGCCGAGACCATGTACCAGACATACCTCGCCGACAAGCCTTTCCTGACAGAGGAGCAGGCCAAAAAACGCGAAGAAGAGATAGTGGCGAAAGAAAAATCGGCCACAGAACTGCGCTTCAAATATTTCGGACCAGAGGGAGAGCTTTACCAAAAACGTCAGACTCTTCTCAAGCCGATACAGGACGATGTGTACAATGCGGTGAAGAAAGTAGCTGAAGAACGAGGCTTCCAGGCGATATATGACCGCGCTTCGTCGTCGAACATCATCTACGCATCACCGCGTATCGACATATCGAACGATATACTTGCTAAATTAGGTTATTCCAACTAATTTAGTTAATTTTGCAAAGTGAAAATTATAAACCCAACATAGACCATAAAGACAATTATGTTCAAGAAAATCCTTCTGGCCGTGGCCGTAGCCCTTCCGATGGGTGCCGCAGCTCAAAAATTCGGTGTAGTTGACGTTGCAACAGTGTTCCAAAACATGCCCGAAGCTGCCGAAATGCAAAAAGAAATCCAGGAAACTTCGAAGCAATTTGAGAGCGAGTTCCAAAAATTGCAGGAAGAAGTCAACAAGCTATATACCGAGTATCAGACAATCCAAAACGACCCGAACGTGTCTGAGACTATCAAGGAGAGCCGCGTGCAGACTATCCAGGAAAAAATGCAGAAGGTAGACCAGTTCCGCAACACCGCATCGCAGGAGCTCAACCGTATCTCCGAGCAGAAATCGGCACCTATCCAGGCAAAGATCAACGATGCAATCAAAGCAGTAGGAGCTGAAGGCGGATACACCTTTATCTTCCCTAATGAACCCGGCCTGATCCTCTACACAGGCAACGATGTAACCGACCTGACCAAGGCTGTACAGGACAAAATAGCCAGCAGCACTCCGGCAGCAAAATAAGGACTGCCTAACAGATAATGAAACCGCGACGCCTACGGGCTGCCGCGGTTTTTTTGTCGTATATATTACTACACTATGACGGATGAGAATGTGGTTTGGACGCATTTTTCTGAATTTACGCATATTACCGGGTGTAAAATAGGATAAAATCAGCAAAAAAGTGTTAACTTTGCAGAAGTTTATTCCAATTTTCATTTTTACAACCGGAATCAAGTAAGTAGTGAAATTTAGTTTATATTATCCTTTATCGATCCCGAACTAATTCTCAGTCTTACTCATCAATCATTATGACACCCTCGAACTTAATCTTCGTAAAACCGATACTTAACCAGATAACAACAAATTATAGTAAAAACTAATTTCCACATTTATAATCAATAAATCTTTCATATGGAAAAAGCTATGATCCGGCGATTGACACATTTGCTATGTATCGGTCTCGCCGCTTCAAGTGTTACCGGATGTGTCGATAACGATTACGACCTTTCGGAAGACATCGATTTAACAATCCAGCTCGGAGGAGCTAACCTTACGTTGCCCGGAAGCAGCACGGACATGCTGTATCTGTCGACTATCCTCGACCTTGAGCAAAGCAGCTCTATCAAGGCTGTGGAGAGCGATGGCATGTACGGTCTGAGCAAGGGCGATTATGTGCTGGTGCAGGAAGGCAATTCGTCGCCTTCGCACTTTGATGTACCTCAAGTTTCGATAGGTAAAATAAACGGAAGCTCGACGACAACGACACTGCCTGAATTCTTCAATGCTTTGGGTGATGCTACTGTGACGCGGCAGACAGAGGATGTACGCAACACGATACACCTCGAAGACAACGATGTGACACGCGAACTGGTGGCTGTAGAGTCGGCTGATATAAATGTTGAGATGGTCTTTGAGGTGGGTTACTCTTCGAACGACTTCTATGGCACGGCATACATCGAGCCCGGCTATACTGCGGTGTTCGACAAATGCTGGACTGTGGAGATAGGCGATGACGCAAGCGCCCGATATCTTGAAACGGTTGGCTCGAACGTTATCCGCTTTAAAGAGCGCTATGCGATAAGGCCAGGCCACAAATTGTCGGCCCGTCTGCGTCTCACTAAAATCGATCTCAGCGATGCTCCGTCGGGCCAGGGACTCTATGCTCCAGGAAAGTTCATGGTAGAGAACGATGTGGTGTCGTCGGGTGATGTCAGCATCGATCTTGCCGACCTCCCAATCGGGGAACGTGCAAATCTTACAATAGTTTCTAAAACGTCGGTGTCGACTGCCAAAATCGTCAAGGTGCGCGGCATCGTGGATCCCAAGATCGAGATAGCGGCAACAGACTTCGACATAAACGATGTACCCGACTTCCTGAGCGATCCGGAAAATCACCTAGACATCAACAATCCGCAGATAACCATAACGGTGAGCAACAGCTCTCCACTGTCGATATCGCTCAACGGTAAGCTGAGTTCATATAATGAAGGAACGGTTAAAGCAACCGTGGGTATCGGTGACGATTATGGGACAGCGCCGATAATAGTACGAGGAAACAGTACGACGAAGTTCACGATATCGCGTGTGGCAATAGAGGGTACGGCTAACAATATCGTTGTGCCCGACATGGGTGCGCTCATCGAGACTGTGCCCGACCGGATCAGTTTCCATGACGCTACATCGAAAGCTTTGCCGGAGATAGCCGACTACACTCTGGGAAGCACTTATACTTATGACTGCGACTATGAGGCTGTGGTGCCTCTCGCATTCGGCGACGCCATGCGGCTCCACTACTCGCACACGGACGACGGCTGGGATGAAGATCTTGATAAATATAACTTCAACACAGCTGTGGTGACAGCAGATGTAAAGAATACGATACCGTTGGACATGATTCCGTCGGCAATCGCGGTTGACTCGGAGGGTAATGAGATGACTAATATCACGGTAAGCGTTGATGGCCGTGTTGAAGCCGGCTCTACAGAGACCCCATCAAGCTCGCAGCTCACAATAACCCTGCGCTCGACGGGACAGAATATCGGCGGTCTCGACGGTGTGAAACTTATCTTCGACGCGACGGCAAACAGCGGCTTCACGGGCATAAACCTCAACTCGCAGCAAGCCCTTAAATTCGACAATATCAAAATCACCCTAAAGGGCGGCATACTCGTCGACCTCAACAATTAAGGCCATATGACTTTATTAAGAAAATTCATACTCAGCCTCGGCGTTTGCGGCGCTTTAGCTGCCGGCGCACAGGAGGCTCCGCGCACAGCTTACTTTCTCGACGGTTATTCTTTCCGCCACGAACTCAACCCGGCATTCGGAGGCGAGCGAAATTATATATCGCTCCCGGCTCTGGGCAATTTTGACCTGGGCATATTCTCTAATGTCGGTGTAAACACATTCCTCTACAAGACTCCTGCCGGAAGCCCGTACAAGCTCACTACTTTCATGAGTCCGACGGTGGATGCCAACACGTTCCTTAACAAACTCGGCAACAGCAACCATATAAACGGAGATTTCGGAGTCACCATCCTATCGACCGGCTTCAAGGGTTTCAAGGGATACAATACGATCACTGTCGGCGTCAAGGCCGGAGTTGGTGCCGACCTGCCCAAAGATCTGTTCGCATTCATGAAGCTGGGGCAGACGGGTCCGGATACACACTACCGTTTCGATGATATCAAGATACAGGCTTCGGCTATGGCGGAAATCGCATTGGGCCACAGCCACAAAATCAACGATAAGCTCGGCATAGGAGCGAAGGTGAAAGTGCTTTTAGGTCTCGGCAGCGCATATGCCCATATCAAACATATGGATGTGGCTTTCGGCCACGAGAAATGGCAAATCCAGGCCGACGGCGAGGTGATGATGTCGGCAGGCAAAGATCTTTATGTACCTACCAAACAGGAAGCCGGCAAGGAATTGAAAAATCCGAGCGACGCCGACCTTATCGAATGGGGCGACATCGACTATGACAAGTTCGGGCTGTCGGGCTTCGGCCTCGGTTTCGATCTCGGTGCGACCTATACCCTGCTCCCCGACCTCGAACTTTCGGCCGCTATCAACGATCTCGGTTTCATGAACTGGGGTAATGCTGTGACCGGCCGTACCGGCAGCGGAACATGGACTTTCGACGGTTTCGACAATATCGCGGTGGACAGTGACATGCCGGGCTATGAGGAAAATAAACTCGATGAACAACTCGACCGCCTGTGGGACGACATGCAGGATGTTGTCAACATCCACAGGGAGAAAAACGGAACGGGAGGATATACCAAGGCTCTTCACGCGACTTTGAGACTTGGCGCTGAATACAAGATGCCTTTCTACAAGCGTCTTACCGGCGGCTTCCTCTTCTCGTCGCACTTCGCCGGATGCTCGTCATGGACCGAGGGGCGTTTCTACGCAACTGTGAAGCCGGTAAAATGGTTTGACGCGACTGTCAACTATGGAGCATCGACCTACGGCTCATCGTTTGGCTGGATGATCAACTTCCACCCCAAGGGCTTCAATTTCTTTATCGGCAGCGACCATCAGTTCTTCAGCGTGACGCCCCAATATGTACCTGTAGGTCACGCGACGGCAAACATCAACTTCGGTTTCAACGTTACTTTCGGATCGTAAGAGCATCTATTCGTCGAAATCGAAGAGGAGCTGACGGGTGTTGCCGTTATGCCACTCCGATTTAATCTGCCGGCTAACAGAAAGCCCGAGCAGACGTATAGGCCGGCCGTTGAGGTCGGCCTTTTCTATCAGTTCACGTGCGCCTTCAAGAAGGACTCCGGCATCAAGAACGCGCGGTAGAGTTGATATTGTACGGGTCAGTTGCGAGAAATCGGCGAAACGAACTTTCAGCGTCAGCGAGCGACCGCTGAAACCGGCCTTTTCGAGTCGCGCCATCAGTTCTCCGACAAGCTGGGTTACAAGATTGTCGATATCCTCCGGTGCCGAGATGTCGGTGTCGAGAGTACGTTCGACTCCTCTTGATTTTCTCTCGCGGAAGGCCTCAACAGGCCGGTCGTCGACTCCACGGGCAAACTGATAGTAGAGACGTCCGGCCTTGCCGAAATGCAGCCTGAGCTCTCCCGGAGTGAGCTTACGCAGGTCTTCGCCTGTGTATATGCCCAAATTGTGCATCTTGGCGGCAGTTACCGGTCCGACACCCCAAAACGACTCCACAGGCATCCTGGCGATGAAATCGAGGGCACGTTGAGGCGCAATCACGCATAGGCCGTCGGGCTTGCGGTAATCCGAAGCTATCTTGGCGAGGAACTTGTTGTACGATACTCCAGCGGAAGCGACCAGTGACAGGCGTTCGCGTATCTTGATTTTTATCTCTCTCGCGATATCGACGGCGAGGTCTATGCCCGGAAAGTTTTCCGTCACATCGAGAAAGGCCTCGTCGAGCGAGATCGGTTCTATAATGTCGGTATATTCATGGAATATGTCGTGGATCTGTGCCGATACTTTTTTGTAGACATCGAAGCGGCAGTTGACGAAAGTCAGGTCCGGGCATAGTTTCCGTGCTTTCGAGGATGACATTGCCGACCGTACGCCGTAACGTCGTGCTTCATAACTGACTGCAGCCACCACACCTCTGCCATCGGCCTGGCCTACAGCCAATGGTCGGCCGCGGAGCGAAGGATTGTCGCGCTGCTCTACCGAGGCGTAGAAGGCGTCCATATCGATATGGATTATTTTTCGTGTCATAGGGGTAAGAAGAGAATGTAAAAAAGGCAGACCTTGTTGGATCTGCCTTCGAAAAAGTAGCGAGTCCGGGATTCGAACCCGAGTCTCCACCTTGAGAGGGTGGCGTGCTAGGCCTCTACACTAATTCGCCATGAGTATTTGCCAAAGCATCTTTTGCTTTTGCGATGCAAATTTACAACCGTTTTTTATGACGTGCAAATTTCCGCATCCATTTTAACATTACTTAACATCGACGATTTAAATAATAAGCTCCGATTTTTTGCGTAATATTTTGCTATTTATCTAAAAGTCATTACTTTTGTGCATCGAAAGGTTGCAATTAAGCAACTCCTTAAATCGCACACTACCGTTACAAAACATATCAAATATCGATATATCAATTATTTATGGCAGAAAATAGAGAAAGATTATTCGACCAGTTTCCCCAGGTAAGCTACCAGGAGTGGCGAACCAAAGTGGAAACCGACCTCAAAGGGGCCGATTTCAACAAGAAACTGGTATGGCGAACCAATGAAGGCTTTGACGTACAGCCCGTCTACCGCGCCGAAGATATCGCCGATTTCAAAACTACCGACTCACTTCCCGGTCAATATCCCTACGTCCGCGGTACCCGTACCGACAACGACTGGCTTACCCGTCAAGACATCATCGCTGGAACTGCGGAAGAGGCCAACGCCACCGCACTCGACGTCCTTACCAAGGGTGTGAACTCACTGGGCTTTAAAGTATCGGCACCTGAAGACGTTGCCACACTGCTCAAGGGTATCGATCTTGCTAAAGTAGAAATCAACCTCACCTGCTGTCCCGGCAAAGCCGTGGAAGTAGCCAAGGCACTCGTCGCAGCAGTAAAGGCTGCCGGCGCTGAAGATACATTCAGAGGCTCGATAGATTATAATCCGCTCCGCCGCCAGATGCGCCACGGTATCGAAGGCGTCGATAGCGCCGCCATCGCAGAGAATGCCGTTGCATTACTCGAAGCTACCGCACCCGTAGCAGGCCTGCGTTGTCTTAGCGTAGATTCTGACATCCTGGCCAACGCAGGTGCATTTATCTATCAGGAACTCGGCTATGCCCTCGCCTGGGGCGCCCAGTGGATGACCCTCCTGACCGACGCCGGACGCAGCGCCGACGAAGTGGCCGGACGCATCAAATTCAATATGTGCGTATCGAGCAACTTCTTCATGGAAATTGCAAAATTCCGTGCTGCCCGTATGCTATGGGCACAGATCGTGCAGCAATACGGAGCCGGTGAAGACGCCGCAAAGATGCTTGTCAACGCCACAACATCGCGATTCAACCAGACAATTTACGACGCTCATGTCAACCTCCTCCGCAGCCAAACCGAGACATTCTCGGCATGTGTAGCCGGTGTTGACTCGATTGTCACCACTCCGTTCGATACTCCATACAAGACTCCGGACGCATTTTCGGAGCGCATTGCCCGTAACCAGCAGTTCCTTCTGAAGGAAGAAAGCCACATGGACAAGGTTGTAGACCCTGCCGGCGGCAGCTATTATGTAGAAGAACTTACCGTAGCGATTGCAAAAGAGGCTTGGAAACTTTTCCTCGCAACAGTAGACGAAGGCGGTTTCTTCGCATGCACAGGCGACGGCAAGGTGCAGAAAGCAGTCAATGAGTCGTGCGCCAAACGTCACACCGATGTAGCACGCCGTAAGGAAGTGTTGCTTGGCACCAACCAATACCCCAATGTCAATGAGAAGGCTGCCGGCAAGATTGAGAACAGCGGCTGCAAATGCCACTGCGGTTGCGGAGGTCACGAAGACGGCCCCAATGCACTGACCGGCAAGCGCGCCGCATCAGATTTCGAAGATCTGCGACTTGCTACAGAAGCGGCCACCAAGCGCCCCAAAGTGTTCATGCTCACTATCGGCAATCTGGCCATGCGTCTGGCACGCGCCCAGTTCTCGACCAACTTCTTTGGTTGCGCAGGTTATGAAATCATCGACAACCTTGGCTTCAATACAGTAGAAGAAGGCATCGACGCAGCCCTTGCCCAAGGCGCTGATGTTGTCGTGCTCTGCTCGAGCGACGACGAATACGCAGATCTCGCACCTGCGGCCTTCAAGTATCTCGACGGCCGCGCTGAATTTGTCGTAGCCGGTAACCCTGCATGCACCGACGACCTCAAGGCTGCCGGCATCAAGGATTTCGTACATGTCCGCTGCAACGTGCTCGACACTCTCCGCGACTTCAACAACCGTCTACTCAACAAATAAGTCACAGACCCAACATTATGAAACCCGATTTTAAAAATATCGATATAACATCAGGGCTCTGTGGCACCAAGCCTGCTGCCACAGCGACCGAAGATTGGACGACTCCCGAACTTATCCCTGTAAAGCCCGTCTACACTAAAGCTGACCTTGAGGGCCTCGAGCACCTCAACTTCATGAGCGGCATCCCACCCTACCTCCGTGGCCCGTACAGTGCCATGTACCCTCTGCGCCCCTGGACTATCCGCCAGTATGCAGGATTCTCCACCGCTGCCGAGTCGAACGCATTCTACCGCCGCAATCTCGCCTCCGGTCAGAAAGGTCTGTCGGTAGCCTTCGATTTGGCCACACACCGTGGCTATGATGCCGACCACTCCCGTGTTGTAGGTGACGTGGGCAAGGCAGGCGTGTCGATCTGCTCGATTGAAGACATGAAAGTGCTCTTCGACGGCATTCCTCTCAACAAGATGTCAGTGTCGATGACCATGAATGGCGCCGTACTTCCCGTGCTTGCCTTCTACATCAACGCAGGCCTTGAGCAGGGTGCAAAACTCGAAGAAATGGCAGGCACGATACAGAACGATATCCTCAAGGAGTTCATGGTGCGCAACACCTATATCTATCCGCCGGAATTCTCAATGCGCATCATCGCCGATATCTTCGAGTACACCTCGCAGAACATGCCCAAGTTCAACTCTATCTCAATCTCGGGCTACCACATGCAGGAAGCCGGCGCGACCTGCGACATCGAGCTTGCCTACACTCTTGCCGACGGCCTCGAATATCTTCGTGCCGGCGTCAATGCAGGCATGGATATCGATGCATTCGCTCCGCGTCTGTCGTTCTTCTGGGCTATAGGCATGAACTACTTCATGGAAGTGGCCAAGATGCGTGCCGCACGTATGCTTTGGGCCAAGATTGTGAAACAGTTTAACCCCAAGAACCCCAAATCGCTCGCTCTCCGCACACACTCGCAGACCTCCGGCTGGTCGCTCACTGAGCAAGACCCCTTCAACAACGTAGGCCGCACGTGTATCGAAGCTATGGGCGCTGCCCTTGGCCATACCCAGAGTCTCCATACCAACGCTCTCGACGAAGCCATCGCCCTTCCGACCGATTTCTCAGCCCGTATTGCCCGTAACACCCAGATTTACATTCAGGAAGAGACACAGGTGACACGCGCCATCGACCCGTGGGGTGGCTCATACTATGTGGAAGCCCTCACCAACGAAATCGCACACCGCGCTTGGGAGCATATCCAGGAAATCGAGAAACTTGGCGGCATGGCCAAAGCTATCGAAACCGGTCTGCCCAAACTCCGTATCGAAGAAGCTGCCGCACGTACACAGGCACGTATCGACTCTGGCCGCCAAACTATCGTCGGTATCAACAAATACCGTCTCGACCACGAAGACCCGATCGATATCCTCGAGATTGACAACACCGAAGTACGCCGCGAGCAGATCGAGCGTCTCGACGACGTGAAAGCACACCGCGACGAAGCCAAGGTGAAAGAGGCTCTGGCCGCAATCACCGAATGTGTCCGCACCAAAGAAGGCAACCTCCTCGACCTCGCAGTCAAAGCTGCCGGCCTGCGTGCGACCCTCGGCGAAATATCCGATGCCTGCGAAGAAGTCGTGGGCCGTTATAAAGCTCAAATCAGAACAATCTCAGGCGTGTACGCAAACGAAACCAAGCAAGACCCCGACTTCGTGAAAGCACAGCAGATGTGCGAGGAGTTCGCCAAACGTGAGGGCCGTCAGCCCCGTATCATGATTGCAAAAATGGGCCAGGACGGTCACGACCGCGGAGCTAAAGTTGTAGCCACCGGCTACGCTGACTGTGGCTTCGATGTCGATATGGGCCCTCTTTTCCAGACCCCGGCCGAGGCTGCACGCCAAGCTGTAGAAAACGACGTGCACATACTTGGCGTATCGTCGCTTGCCGCTGGTCACAAGACGCTCATTCCGCAAGTTATCGAAGAGCTTAAAAAGCTCGGCCGCGAAGATATCCTTGTAACTGCCGGCGGCGTTATTCCGGCTCAGGACTACGACTTCCTTTACAAAGCCGGCGTAGCCGCCATCTTCGGCCCCGGCACACGTATTCCCATGTCGGCTATCAAGATGCTTGAAATTCTCAACGAAGAATAACACCCAATAACCCATCTCACAAAAGGCAACACTCATCAAGGGTGCTGCCTTTTGCTATTTCAAATGGTCTTCGACAAGCCCAATGAAATCTCATTGCAACTACGACGTCCGCTCCAATAGGCTCTCCACATTTTTCCCCTTTCCCAAATCATAATTTATCTTAAAATCGAAATTGCTCGCTGATAAATTCCTTATCTTTGTAACGGCATATGCCGTCAAATGATGAAAACAATTTATATCATACATATTACCGCTCTATGAAGATTATCTTCAACATAGTATACCGCACCAATTGGGGAGAGTCGGTATACGTGACAGGTACCCCGGCCGCACTGGGTGCCTGCGACAACGACAAGGCCGTGAAGCTAAATCTCGACGGCACCGACCATTGGTCGGCTACAATAGACATCCCGGCGGCCGAGGGAGATTTCGAATACCGCTACTTCGTACGCAACGACGACGGCTCGGTAAAAGACGAATGGGGACATGGTAACCGTTTCGCCGCAAGTGGAGAGGGTACCTATCGCATCTACGACCGCTGGCAAGACCAGCCATTGGACAAACCGCTCTACTCTTCGCTCTTTACCGACTGTGTGTGCCGGCAAGACACAACCGACAAAGCTGTTGTGCCCGTGCGAGGATTTATAACACTCTCTGTAGCGGCTCCTATGGTCGATGGTCGCCATGTGCTTGCCGTGAGCGGCAATACCGATGCCTTGGGCAACTGGGATGCCAGCCGTGCGGTGCGTATGTCGAATATGACATTCCCTCTATGGCAAGCCAACATTCCGGCTGAGTGTCTCGCCTCGTCAACAGAATATAAATTTCTCATCCTTGACCGCGCCACTGGTAATGTCATAGCATGGGAAGGTGGCGAAAACCGCCATATAGGCTCACCGGTAAACGCCGGCGAGGCCACAGTGTTTAATGGCATGCGTTTCATCAACACGTTACGCCCCTGGCGCGGCGCCGGAACTGCCATACCTGTCTTCTCTCTCCGCAGCCGCGACGACATGGGTGTCGGCGACTTCTACGACCTCTTCGGTATGATCGACTGGGCGGCAGCCACGCATCAGTCGATATTGCAATTGCTGCCAATCAACGACACCACCATGACACATACATGGACGGATTCGTATCCATACAACGCCAATTCCACATTCGCGCTTCATCCCATGTATCTGCGTGTCACCGACCTCGGCACACTGGCCGACCCTGCCCGTGACGCATACTACCGCAACTTGGCCACTGAGCTGAATGCCCTTGCCACTGTAGACTATGAGCGCGCCAACGAAGCCAAAAAGGCCTACATCAATGAAATTTATGCTCAAGAAGGCGACAAAACCCTGAATTCGGCCGAATACAAGGCATTTGTCAAGCGGAACTCAGGCTGGCTTATGCCATACGCCGCTTTCTGTGTTCTACGCGACCGATTCGGCACACCCGACTTCACCCAGTGGGGCGAATATTCGGAATACTCCGATGATGTGCTGGCAAAGGTGATCAAGACCGACAGAGAAGGTATTGATCTGGCATGCTATATACAATACCATCTCGACCGACAGATGCGCCGTGTCCACGAATATGCGGCATCTAAAGGCGTGGCGCTCAAAGGTGACGTACCAATCGGTATATCACGCACAAGTGCCGATGCGTGGACCGATCCACGACTATTCAATCTCGACTGTCAGGCCGGTGCCCCTCCCGACGATTTTTCTGTCATGGGTCAGAACTGGGGCTTACCGACATACAACTGGGAGGAGATGAACAAAGACGGTTTCGCATGGTGGAAATCGCGTTTCCGCAAAATGGCGGAGTATTTCGACGCCTACCGCATTGATCATGTGCTGGGCTTCTTCCGCATATGGCAGATACCTATGGACGCCGTCCACGGCCTCCTTGGTTATTTCAACCCGGCACTTCCGTTCTCACCCGAAGAGCTGCGCAACAGCTACGACTTCTGGATCAACCCCGAAGCACAGACAAAGCCATATATCATGGACTACTTCCTGGGAGACTTCTTCGGGCCATATACCGCCGAGGTAATAAAGACATACCTCGACAAAGGCAAGGACGGTCGCTACGGTTTCAAACCTGCTTTCGACACCCAGCGTAAAATCGCCGACTACTTTGCCGGACTGCCAAAAGACGAAAAAAACACCCGGATATGCAACGGCCTCATGGGGCTTGCCGACGAAGTGCTCTTTATCGAAGATCCGGTGGAAAAAGGAAAATATCATCCGCGCATCTCGGCTCAGTATACTTATGCCTACCGCTCACTCAACGACTATGAGCGCTGGTGCTTCAACCGGCTCTACAACGATTTCTTCTATCGCCGCCACAACGATTTCTGGTATGGCAAGGCGATGTGGAAATTGCCGCCGCTTATTGATGCCACCGACATGCTATGTTGCGCCGAAGACCTCGGCATGATT
>DKVO01000023.1:4312-16377 GCA_002491245.1 Porphyromonadaceae bacterium UBA7176 | reverse complement strand
CGACTATGAGCGCTGGTGCTTCAACCGGCTCTACAACGATTTCTTCTATCGCCGCCACAACGATTTCTGGTATGGCAAGGCGATGTGGAAATTGCCGCCGCTTATTGATGCCACCGACATGCTATGTTGCGCCGAAGACCTCGGCATGATTCCGGCTTGCGTGCCTGCCGTGATGCAGCAGCTCGAGATATTGTCGCTCGAGATACAGCGTATGCCCAAAGATCCTAACGACAAGTTCGGCGACACCCGGCGCTATCCGTATTACTCCGTATGCACCACCTCGACCCACGATATGGGAGGCATACGCCAATGGTGGGAAGAAAACCGCGAGACCACGCAACGCTTCTATAACGAAGTGCTCCATGAGTCGGGCGACGCACCCGTGTATGCCGAACCCTGGATATGCGACCGCATCGTAGACCAACATCTCCAGTCGCCTTCGATGTTGTGTATACTACCTTTGCAGGACTGGCTGTCGATCGATGGCTCAATCCGCCGCGAAGATCCGCGCGAGGAACAGATCAACATCCCTGCAATAGCCCGTCACTATTGGCGCTACCGTATGCACATGACTGTCGAGGACCTCAATGCATACTCCGACTTCAATTCTTATGTCAAAGATAAAATCGAACACTCAGGGAGATAACCCGATCTCTTGATGATACGTTTATTCTGGAAGATATTTCGGGCAACCGTTTCCGTATTGCTGCTGTCGGCCGTAGTGCTGCCGGCAGCAATTTACGTGTTATTGTCGCTCGATCCTGTCCGGAATATGGTGCGCGACACAGCAGCATCCGAACTCAGCAATCTGCTTGGCGCACATGTCGACATACGGCGTGTTCGTATCCATCCGTTCAACAGGGCCACCGTCGGCGGTATCAGCCTTACCGTCGACGGCGACACTGTCGCTCACATTGGGACAGTCAGCGCAGGTTTTGACCTATGGGCTTTGCTGAGCCGCGGCGATGTGGTTATCGACTATGCATTACTCGACGGCGTAGAGGCTCATATAAGCCGTCCAACTCCTGACGGACCGCTTAATATTGCCCCTATAATCGCACGACTACGCTCCGACCGGCCGGCAGAGCACAAGAAGTTCAACGTCGAAATAAACACGGTGGTAGTCCGTCGAGCCTCGGTCAGCTACGACATACTGTCGGCCGCCGCTCCCGACTCTGCCGTGTTCAGTCCACAACACATAGCTGTCACCGACCTCGCTATAAATGCTTTCATACCACAGATAAGCGACGAAGGGTATAGGGTCAATATCGACCATCTGTCATTTTCAGAGCGGTCGGGATTTACCGTAGACAAGCTTACAGCCAAATGCTTCATCTCTCCAGATAGCGTGTCGCTTGACGGACTATCACTCTCGCTGCCAGACAGCCGACTCGCATTAGCTCCGATCGAATTAAACAAAGGAGCCAATAGCTCTTTGCGTCAGGCGGCTCGCAATACACCGATCCATATCGCAACCGAAGGCGAGGCTATCGTATATCCTCCGGATGTCGAGGCATTTATACCGGTGCTTGCCAATATCAGGCGTCATTTCGACCTAAGTCTCGAAGCATACGCATCGCTGACTGCCGTCGATCTACAAAGATTGAAAATCGACGATACCGATGGCGGCTCAGTAAACCTTGTGCTCGAAGGACATGCCACCGGACTCGACTCGCTCGGAAGCATACACTACAATATCGCACGCGGCCGGCTTGATATCAACGGACGCGAGGTAGCAGCGCTCCTGTCGCCTATACTCAAGGGCGATGCTACACGAACTTTGACGCGCTTGCCCGAATTGAAGTTTGCCATACATGGCGAAGGCTCAGCAAACGACGGTTCGATGCAACTTAAAACAACCGGTAGCGGCGGCGATATCGACATCGATGCCATATACCATCTCAATAAGGGAACTGCCGCACTCGAAGCCTCAGCAGATATAAAAGGACTTAACACCGCTCTATTTACCGGCAACGGCAAGATGGGGCTTATCGATGCCACTGCCCAGCTAAAAGCCGGTTTCACAGACTATGGGCGCCGTTTCAGGAATGGCGAAGGGACTATCGAGATAAGCCGTCTGGAATACAATGCGCACACTTATGGCAACATCGGAGTGGGTGCATCGTTGAGCAGTCCCCAAAAAGGCGAGATAAACATATCGGTCGACGATCCGGCTGCAAAGATCAGGGCTTACGCCATATACGACGGTGAAGACGATGCCAAGTCGTTCAGTGCCACAGCCTCTGTCAGCGATCTCGACCTCGCTTTACTTGGCGTATCAGAGCGACATGCCGGTCACCGCATGTCGGGAAAGATGCTCGCAGACTTTAGCGACATAGACCTTAGACATCTCGACGGAACTGTCTACATAAGCGATTTCCGTTGGGTCGACAATGAAGGCGAAGGTCTAAAATTCAATCGTATAAGGGCTTTTGCATCGCCCGACGAGCACCATGCCGAACTACGTGTCGAATCTCCGTATATCGAGGGGGCACTCAAAGGGCATTATGACTTCGTGGCACTCGTCCCGGCCTTGAAAGATATGGTATACAAATTCATGCCGGCCCTCGACACTAATTCAAAAACCGTCAGGACAAAAGACTCCGGCGGATACAACAATTTCACATTCGATTTCATTATACGTCAGACCAAAGAACTCAGCGAGTTTTTCGGCCTTCCAATCCAGAACCTCCACGATGCCACGATAGGTGGTAAAGTCGATACCCGTGGTGGATATGCTTGCATCGACCTCAATGCACCCTATCTGTACAACGGCAAGGTGATCGAACGCTCATACGTTTTCGCCCAACTCGATACGGCCAACGATAACGCTATGGTGTATGCCACCACGATGATGCCTACAAAAAAGGGCGATATGACCGTAGCATCGACCATCCGCTGCTCCGACAACCGTATCGACACACACATCGACTGGGATATAGCGCGACGCATACCGCTCAACGGTACTATCGATTTCGGAGCCACGTTGCTGTCGACGCGTGTTCCTGCCGGCTCGGCGTTCCCTGTTGAAGCCATGCTCGAGATGAAACCCGGCACGGTAAACTTCGGCGACGAGACGTGGAGCATAGGAGCCTCGAACTTCTACCTCACACCACAAACCTTGAGTGTCGACAACTTCACCCTCGACACCGGACGTCAGAGGATTGAGATCAGCGGCGATGTGAGTCATGATGCAGAAGATACCCTTGAAGTCAACCTACGGGAAGTGAGCCTGCTGCCTATATTCGAGACCCTCGAAATCGACAAAGCGCTTATCGGAGGACGTGCCACAGGACATATCACAGCATCGGAATTGCTCTCGGGCGACCCTCATCTCTTCTGTCCCGACCTGCATGTCGACTCCATAGGCTATAACCGCTGCCCCATAGGAGATGCCGATATCACCGCCAGATGGGATAACGGACAGAAAGGCGTATACCTCGACGCTGCAATCACGGGATTCGAAGGACGGCATTCACGTATCGATGGCTATATCTTCCCTATGGCCGAGGCCCTCGACATCAAATTTGATGCCGACAGCGTGCCTGTGGCATTCCTAAAACCCTTCATGGAAGCATTTGCCAGCGACATATCCGGCAGGGCTTCAGGCCATTGCCGACTCTTCGGCACATTCAAGGAAATCGACCTCGAAGGCGATATATACGCCGATAATGTGGGATTGAAAATTGACTTTACCAACACCACATACCATGCCAGCGACAGCGTGCACTTGCGCCCCGGACACATATTGCTCGACAATATCACAATCCGCGACCCCGAGGGACATACTGCGAAACTCAACGGTGCCGTAGGACATACATTCTTCAAAGCACCAACATTCAAATTCGACATAACTCAAGCTCATAATTTCTTGAGTTACAACACTAATTCGAGGCAAAATCCCGACTGGTACGGTACCATTTACGGCAACGGCGGCGCTTCTGTTACCGGATGGCCCGGCGTGGTGAACATAAATGTGAATATGTCTACGGCTCCCGGCTCGACCTTCACATTCGTGCTATCCGACCGCCTCGATGCCGAGGATTATTCTTTCCTCACGTTCCGCGACGTAACACCAGATTCGCTCAAAACAAATGTCAAAGTCATCGACGATACCCCCTTGATAGTAAAAACGCTGAAAGATGCCGTAGCAAACAACAGCACCGACGAGCCTTCGCAATACAATATGGATATCGCGGTGCAGGTAACACCCGATGCGAGGCTCACATTGGTCATGGACCCTGCTGGAGGCGACGAAATCAAGGCTCTCGGCTCTGGCGACCTCCATATGGCCTACCATTCGGCAAACAACGACCTCAACATGTGGGGCAAATACACACTCCAGTCGGGCAGCTACAGATTTACGTTGCAGGATATCATTATCAAAGATTTTACAATCAAAGAAGGCAGCGAGATCCAGTTCGACGGCGACCCCTATGGTGTGAAAACCAAACTATCGGCCTACTACGCGACAAACGCCAACCTCAGTGACCTTGACGAGTCGTTCCTTCAAGATAAAGAAGTTGCACGTACAAATGTGCCTGTCCATGCCCTCATGCAGGTAAACGGCGACATCCGCCAGCCTGTAATCGACTTCGACCTTGAGTTCCCGACCTTGACACAGGACACATATCGCAAGGTACGCAGTATCGTGAGTACAGAAGATATGATGAACCGCCAGATCATATATCTGTTGGCGCTCAACCGCTTCTACACTCCCGACTATATGGCCTCCACGACCAAAGGTAACGAACTCTTCTCCGTCGCATCATCAACCATCGCGAGCCAGTTGGGCAACATGCTCGGCAAACTCAGCGACAACTGGAGTATTGCGCCAAATCTGCGGAGCGATCGTGGCGACTTCTCCGATGTGGAGGTCGATCTGGCACTATCGAGCCGGCTACTCAACAACCGGCTGATATTCAACGGCAACTTCGGATATCGCGACAAGACGCTCAACACCAACCAGTTTGTCGGAGACTTCGACATCGAATACCTGCTCAACAAACGTGGTTCGTGGCGTCTGAAAGCATATAACCGATACAACGACCGCAACTTCTACGTCCGGTCGGCACAGACGACACAAGGCGTTGGCATCATGTTCCGCCGCGATTTCGACAGGCTTTTCAATTTCTTAAGACCTAAAAAAACAAAAGTAACCGAACCCACCGACAGCATATGGAATCAATCCGACAAATCTACAAAATAGGCCACGGGCCAAGCAGCTCGCACACTATGGGCCCTCAGAAAGCAGCCACTATTTTCGGCGAACGGACCAGTGGTAAAGCCGCGGCTTACCGAGTGACGCTCTACGGCGCCCTCGCAGCAACCGGACGTGGTCACCTTACCGATCAGGCGATACTCAAAGCACTCACAGCCATAGCCCCGGCCGAGATTGTGTGGGAGCCCGACACAGTATTGCCATTCCATACCAACGGCATGAAATTCGAGGCTTTGGACAAGAATAACAAAACCTTCGACACCTGGACTGTGTACTCGATCGGCGGAGGAGATATCGTGGAAGAAGGTCAACCGCGTACGAGTAGCGAGTCTATCTATCCGCTTACAAAGATAAAAGACATTCAGGCCGAATGCGAGAAAAACGGGACAAGCTACTGGGAGTACGTCGACAAATACGAGGGTGCCGGAATATGGGATTATCTTCACCATGTGTGGGAAGTGATGAAAGCAGCCGTAGAGCGCGGAATAGAAGCCGAAGGTGTCCTGCCTGGCGGACTCGGCGTACGCCGCAAGGCTGTGAGCTACTACGTACATGCCGAGGGCTACAACCAATCGCTCAAAAGCCGTGGTCTCGTCTATGCCTATGCCTTGGCAGTGAGCGAGGAGAACGCCTCCGGCGGTGAGATTGTCACAGCCCCTACATGCGGCTCATGCGGTATCGTGCCGGCAGTGCTCTATCATCTTCACAAATCCAAAGGTTTTTCTGAGCAGCGCATCCTCCGCGCATTGGCCACGGCCGGACTTTTCGGCAACGTAGTCAAACATAATGCTTCAGTATCGGGAGCCGAGGTAGGCTGCCAAGGCGAGGTAGGCGTGGCTTGTGCTATGGCTGCTGCTGCTGCCTCGCAACTATTCGGCGGAACGGTAGCACAGATAGAATACTCGGCAGAAATGGGACTCGAACACCATCTTGGCCTGACATGCGACCCTGTCTGCGGTCTTGTGCAGATACCGTGTATCGAACGTAACGCCTATGCTGCAGCCCGAGCACTTGACGCCAACCTATATGCAGCGTTCAGCGATGGCCGACATTCTGTCGATTTCGACCGTATAGTGGAAGTGATGAAACAGACCGGCCACGACATCCCCTCACTTTACAAGGAGACTGCAAAAGGCGGCCTTGCCGTAATACAGTAAATAATCTATTGGTATACCCTCTTCACTCACCGACGGCAAATCCAGGCGTTGGGATGACGGGTATACTCTCCTGCGTCGTAAGCGGCATTGTAGAGCGACGAATAAGTATCGCCGGTCATAGAATATACCCGATAGCGACCGTCCTTATCAAGTATTTCATATTGGCCACCATCCGCTCTGATGAAGTCTTCGGCATCGCTTCTGCGGCCGAACGATGCCACGACAAGACAATATTCGCCATTATAGGTGAATGACGGCTTTTCAAGCTCCTGAGTTTTCGCAGCTTCCACAGGGCTTGATGCATCGGCCGGAGTATTGAACACCAGTACAATCGAAGGCTCTTGCTGCATCGAAGACGTACCAATTGCTTGCGTCGCCAATGCTTTGTTGTCGAAACTCATCGATGCCACATTAGGTTCGACGGCTTTGCGCTGGGGCATCTGGGAGAATATAAAGGCCAATACCGCAAATATAGCCAAAGCTGCGGCACTCGAAGTCGTGCGACGCAACGAGCGCAAGAATGCCTCGCGATGGCGCTCGGCTTCGATATCCACCGTGTTATTATCTTCCTGTACGATGTCAAGAGCAACCGCATCGATTTCTTTAAGCCAAATATTATCTTTCGAAGGCTCGAAAGATAATACACCGCCTTCGCGAACAAGACTGCCACAAGCATTTATATCCGAACGGCCGGATATATCGAGCTCCTGCCGGATTATCTCGACATCGTCGGCCATAATATCGGCCGCTGCCGTCGTATCGCAACCCAGTGCTCTCGACAGGGAGATGCACAAATCATCGTCGACTATTGTCGACGAATAATTTTCGAAACCGAAAGCGACAGAAGGAGCAGCCACACTATCACCACACACAACTGCGGCTTGACGACGGCTTATGAACGTACCCAAGCCCGGCACGGCAACTATGCCATTGCCGTGAAGCAGATGCTCGATATGTAGCTTGGTATTATTCAACTTTTTATCTATAAGAGACCCATAAAATCGCATATTTCGGGTTTACAAAGTTAGCATTTTTCGGCGATGCTTGCAAATAAATTTCATAGTGATGCCACCATATATGCGACATAGACTATATAACAAGAAGTTAATATAGCTCCTTCTGTTCGGGTTATCGTACGCTCCTTAAAGAACCAGCCGAAAAACCAGAACATCATACATGCGACCGTAAGCGAAATCAGGTCGACATTACCTATCGTCCCGAACGGTAACGGACGTATTACCGCCGACACTCCTAAGACGAGGAATATATTGAATATGTTACTGCCTATCACATTTCCGAGCGCTATGGCCGGCTTACCTTTTAGAGCCGCGGCAACCGACGTGGCGAGTTCTGGCAAAGATGTTCCGGCGGCCACTATCGTCAGACCTATCACTGCATCACTGACTCCAAGTCGCGAGGCTATGGCAGAAGCTCCGGCCACGAAACGGTCGCCTCCGTAGATAAGACCTCCAAGACCGGCCACGACCCAAATAAGCGACTTCCACATCGGCATTAATTTTACACTCCCCTCACTATCCGTAGCCGTACCGCCACGTGCCTGCGAGAATGTGTAACGCATGAAAATGACAAAAAACAAGAGAAGGAGTATGCCGTCTACACGTGATACTGCCGGGCTTGCCGCTCCGTCGAGCAAGTGCGAATTGCCGATAGCAAGCAGGGCCAATGCAGAGAGTATGACAAACGGTATTTCATTTATCATGATACTCTTCCCTACTTTTATGGGCACTACCATAGCCGTGACGCCTATTATGACAAAGACATTAAACAGATTGCTGCCCACTACATTACCGATGGCAAGTTCGGAGTTGCCACCGACCGAAGACACTACACTGATCACAAGTTCGGGAGCCGATGTTCCGAAAGCCACGACAGTAAGACCTATCACAAGGTCACTCACACCCCAGCGCTTTGCAAGGGCCGAAGCTCCGTCGGTCAGCGCATTCGCGCCAATAAGGATAAGGGCAAGCCCCAACAGAAGAAATAGGATATCGGTCAGCATATCAGTATAATGTTTTTGGAGTTTGCAAAGATACTAAAAAACACACAACTAAGTACAACAAACGCCCGACAACTGGTATCGGACGTTTATTTTTTAATATCTTATGAAGGTGTTACCACATCGGGGTGAACGGTGCTGATTTTTCGAGAAGTTTGTTCACACATCCTGTGGCATCACCATGTCGCGATGTATCAAGTTTGAGCACCGGGGCTCCAGGATTGAACGAAAGCCGCCCCATATCGATCCACATAAAGCCCGTCGAAGTAGCAAGACGGAAATAATATTTACCACCCGAAGCATCTGCTATCGATGTCCACTGCGTCGACGACACATTCGGCTCTCCTTCGATTTCATATCCGTAGGGCACACTCACTGTTCCCATAATGCTGATCAACGATCCGAGAGCCTTTGGATAATCGAAGTCGGTAGGTACGTGGCGGATAAAAAATGACGCGCGTACAAACCTGTCGGCGCTTCGTACAGTACCAGGTAACATATTCACACCACCAATCTTCGACCAATACTGCTCTATGGCTTGCATCTGAGGATGATCGGGATCGTTTGTCAAAACCGACAGATCACGACCCTTGTAAGTATTTAGCTTACCATCAACATATTCCATAAGCAAAGTCATGCCCGTACGATCGGTAATTGCCCAATGGAGAGTCGATACCGTACCGCCGTCGAAAGTCTTGCCGAATATTCCGAATTCATTAGCTTTCAGCCACGCATCCACTTCATCGACAGTAGCGAAATTATCGAGGAAATAGCTTACGAATACAGCGAGGCTCATAACCGGGAGATCCGACCCTGTCGCTTCCTTGTAGATGGTACCCTTGCAGAAGAGGCCGTTCATCACAAGTCCGGCTTCATTTACACCTTCTGTCACTCCTCCGTCGTAACCTACGGCAAGCACACTGCCATACTTTGAAGTCCACTTGAGATATGGTTTCTCAGGCATGGACGTTCGCTCCATACCTCGGGGATATACATACAGATTTGTCGGAATCGGAGTCTTCCAATCCAATGTACGGCCGACAAACACATAACCTTTGTCGCCGAGATATACCACGCGAGAGCAAGCCTGTGATTTACCGTAGGATACAAAAAGCATCAACGCGATGAGAAAGAAATGAACTATTTTCATAATATCCGGGAATTTAATATAAATGATAACCCCCGGAGACTATAAAAAGTTCAGTACTGCAAGTAAATAAACGGCACAAGTTCGCTGCTCCTCGCCTGCACTACGATAAACAGGACTGCGGCAAAAAGCAATGCCTGCCATACAGCCGGCATAACAACATATGTCTGCGCCACACCGGTCGTCCAAGCCTTCGGTGTGATATGGGCTATATATCCGGCTGCCGCAGCCAGCACGATCATCAGATAACCTTCAATAAACTGAGGAGCTACATCAAGATGGAAATTGGTAAAGATCTGCCCACATATCTGCCACACAGTCTCGAGCGATGGAGCACGAAAAAAAGTAAAACCGGCCACAACAAGTGTAAATGTGACGGCAACATTAAAAACTTTGACCGCACGGCTTCCGGCCAGAGCCTCGGGAAGACGCCAAACACGCTTCAGTGCTTTATGGATTACAAGCAACAGCCCATGATAGGCACCCCATATGATATACATCCACGATGCACCGTGCCACAGGCCTCCTATCACCATAGTGGCAAATTGGTTGAAATAGGCTCTGGTCTTACCTTTGCGATTGCCGCCCAAAGGTATGTAGATATAATCGCGCAACCATGTTGAGAGAGATATGTGCCAACGGTGCCAGAACTCCGTCGGACTTTGAGCCTTGAACGGAGCTGCAAAATTCTCTTTGAAGCGGTACCCCAGCAGCAAGGCAAGACCTATTGCCATATCAGAGTATCCCGAGAAATCGCAATAGAGCTGTATCGTAAAACCGATACATCCCATAAGATTTTCAAAGCCACTGTAGAGCAATGGATTATCAAAAATACGGTCTACAAAGTTGCCGCTTATGTAATCGGCCACGACAACCTTTTTGAGCAAGCCAGTCATGATGAGGAACAGACCTTCCGACATCATCTGAGGTGTTGCATCGGGCGAGGAGGATATCTGAGGAAGCATATCCTTGGCCCTTACGACAGGTCCGGCCAGCAGAGGAGGAAAGAACGTGAGGAAAAAACTATAGTCAAGCAAACTGCGGCACGGTGCGAGATCTCCTCGGTAGATATCCACCATATAGCTGATTGAACGGAAGGTAAAGAACGATATTCCGGCCGGCAACAACACCGCCAAAGGATCGAAAGAGCTTCCGGTTATACTCGCAAATGCCCCGAACAGCAGGTTGATATACTTGAAATATACAAGCATCCCAACATTGAGCACTACATTGAGTGCCACAATAAACTTGCGTAAGCCCGACCCTTGGGTGGCCCCAAGCCAAAGCCCAAGAAAAAAGTCGCTCAGGCAGACACCGCACAGGATAAGGACACAACTGCCGCTCGATTTATAATAGAAATACAACGAAAAAACGATTACTGCCAGCATCTTGAGACGTCTGTGACCGTGAACTGCCCTGTAAGCTATCAGAAACAACACGAACAGCACCATAAACAGCCCGGAATTAAAAAGCATCGGAGCTGCAGGATCATAGGCAAGCAAGCCTGAGAGTCGGTCGAATACATTTTCCATTGCAGATGCAAATTTACGCATTTTAGACCATCCGTGTACACTCCCGGCGAATATTTGTAAGCATCTTTCACTATTTTTTCGTAACTTTGCACCTTATAATAAGGTAAAGATGATTTCGATCAACAACTTAACGATAGAATTCAGTTCGCAGGTACTCTTCGACAACATCAACTATGTCATAAACCCCAAGGACAAGATTGCCCTTGTCGGTAAAAACGGAGCTGGCAAATCAACCATGCTCAAGATTATCGCAGGATTGCAGACGCCTACAAGCGGAAGCGTGGCCATTCCGGCCGATGTCACAATCGGCTATCTGCCCCAGCAGATGATACTCGAAGATACCCTAACGGTCGTGGAAGAAGTGAGAAAAGTTTTCGCCCACATCGACCGTATGCAGACCCAGCTCGACCACATGAACGCCGAACTGGCCGAACGGACAGACTACGACTCCGACAGCTACCACGCCCTCATCGAACGCGTGAGCAACTTGACCGAAGAACTCGCTATGGCTTCGGGCGATAACTGCGAGGCCGAGATGGAGAAAACATTGCTCGGACTCGGCTTCCTACGCTCCGATTTCAACCGTCCGACAGCAGAGTTCAGCGGAGGCTGGCGTATGCGTATAGAACTCGCAAAACTGCTACTGCAACGCCCCGACGTACTTCTGCTCGACGAGCCAACCAACCACCTCGATATCGAATCGATACAATGGCTCGAAAACTTCCTTGTAAGCAAAGCCAAGGCGGTTGTACTCGTAAGCCATGACCGCGCCTTCATCGACAATGTGACCAACCGCACCATCGAGATCACCTTGGGAAAGATTTACGACTATGCCGTAAACTACTCGAAATTTGTCGCCCTGCGTGCCGAACGCATCGAGCAACAGATGCGCGCCTTCCGAAACCAGCAGAAACAGATCGAAGATACCGAAGCCTTCATCGAGCGCTTCCGCTACAAAGCCACCAAGTCGGTGCAGGTACAGAGCCGCATC
>DKVO01000023.1:0-4042 GCA_002491245.1 Porphyromonadaceae bacterium UBA7176 | reverse complement strand
TCGGTGCAGGTACAGAGCCGCATCAAACAGCTCGCTAAAATAGAGCGTATCGAAGTCGACGAAGTCGACACATCCCATCTGAGCCTACGCTTTCCGCCGGCTCCACGTTCGGGAGATTTCCCTTTGATTATCGAAGACGTAGGCAAAGCATACGGAGACCATCAGGTCTTCGACCACGCCACATTCACCCTGCGGCGTGGCGAGAAAGTAGCCTTTGTCGGCAAGAACGGCGAAGGCAAATCGACCCTTGTCAAATGCATCATGGGCGAGATACCATACACCGGCAGTCTCCGGTTGGGACACAATGTGAAGATCGGATATTTCGCGCAGAACCAGGCTCAACTCCTCGACGGCGAAATCTCTGTCTTCGACACCATCGACCGAGTTGCGGTAGGCGACATCCGGCTCAAGATCCGCGACATCCTCGGCGCCTTCATGTTCGGCGGCGAAGCTTCCGACAAAAAAGTGAAAGTACTCTCCGGCGGTGAGAAGACACGTCTGGCGATGATAAAGCTTCTCCTCGAGCCTGTCAACCTCCTTATCCTCGACGAACCCACCAACCACCTCGACATGAAAACAAAAGATATCCTCAAGCAGGCTATCAAAGACTTCGACGGTACGGTGATAGTAGTCAGCCACGACCGCGAGTTCCTCGACGGACTGGTAGAAAAAGTATACGAATTCGGCGGTGGCAACGTTCGCGAATGTCTCGGTGGCATATATGAGTTCCTCGAAAAGAAGAAACTCGCTTCACTACACGAACTTGAAGCAAAACCAACACAAACCACAAAAAAAGAACCGGTGCAAAAAACCGGCCCAATGCAAGAAAAACCGGCTGCGACAACGGTCAAATTAAGCTACGCCGAACAGCGTGAACGCGACAAAGCCCTGCGCAAAGCAGCCAAAAAGGTAGAGGAAACCGAAAACGAAGTAGCATCGCGCGAAAAGGAACTCGCCGATATCGAAGCTCATATCGCTGCCGGAGGTGAATTACCTGCCGACATCTACACCCGGCACGAACAAGCCAACAAAAACCTCGAGAATGCAATGAGCCTGTGGGAACTCGCTCAGATGGATTTAGACGAACTAAAAGAAAAATACAAATAAACATAACAACCAACTTATAGTTAAAATGAAAAAAGCACCAATGATCTTTGCTTTATCAGCTCTTGCGCTTGCCGGAGCATCGTGCAGCCAGAAGACCGGCTCGCCCAAAGACATCGATACAGCCAACCTCGACACCACCGTCGCCGCTCAGGCCGACTTCTACGACTACGCTTGCGGCGGTTGGAAAAAAGCCAATCCACTCAAGCCCGAATACTCTCGCTTCGGCACATTCGACCAGCTCGCCGAAAACACTCGCGAGCAAGTACGCGGCCTCGTCGACAGCCTTGTTGCCGCAACCGCCGAGCCAGGCACCAACGCCCAGAAAGTCGCCGACCTCTACCGCCTCGGCATGGACAGCGTTCGCCTCAACAACGAAGGTGCCGCCCCTCTCGCAGCCGACCTTGAGGTAATCGCCACCACTCCTCGCGAGAAAATAATCGACCTCATGGCCACTATGCCCGGACTCGGAGTATTTTTCGGAACTGGAGTGGAAGCCGACCTCGCCAACTCCGACGTCAACACCATGTACTGGGCCCAGAGCGGACTCGGACTCGGCGACCGCGACTACTACACCGACCAGACCGAAAACGCCGCAAAGATACGCGAAGCATACCGCACATATCTCACAACGCTCGCTAAACTCATCGGCTACGACGAAGCTGCCGCAAAACGATTGACCGACAACACCATCGCCATCGAGACAGAACTCGCCAAAAACCAGATGACACGTACCGAGCAGCGCAACATCGCAGCCCAGTACAACCCCATGACAGTAGCATCTCTCGTCGAGAAGTACCCCAATATCGACCTCAAACATTACTTTGAGCTCCAGAAACTCGACGTCGACACCGTAATCGTAGGCCAGCCCGACTACTACGGTGTAGTCGCAAAAATACTCAAGACCGCCGACGAGCAGGCCTTGCGCGACTACATGACCGCCTCCTACGTATCATCTGCCGCCGCATACCTCAGCGACGAATTCATCAACGCCAACTTCGCCCTCGAGCAGGCCATTTCAGGTGTTGAGGAGCAGCAGCCGCGATGGAAACGTGCCCTCGCTGTCCCCAACGGCATCCTCGGCGAAGCTCTTGGCGAACTATATGTAGAGAAATACTTCCCGGCTTCATCCAAAGAAAAAATGCTCAACCTCGTCGGCAACCTCCAAACCGCCCTCGGACAGCACATCGACAACCTCTCCTGGATGAGCGACACCACAAAAGCCAAAGCTAAAGAAAAACTCGCCGCATTCACTGTCAAAATCGGCTATCCCGACTCTTGGCGCGACTACTCCGCTCTTGCTGTCGACCCGGCGCTTCCATACTGGAACAATATCCAGAAAGCCATCCAGTTCAATATCGACTACAACAACAGCGACTACGGCAAACCCATCGACCGCGCACGTTGGCACATGTCGCCCCAGACAGTCAACGCATACTACAACCCCACCACAAACGAAATCTGCTTCCCGGCCGGCATCCTTCAGGCTCCCTTCTTCGATCCGGCTGCCGACGATGCCGTCAACTATGGCGCTATCGGCGTTGTCATAGGCCATGAGATGACCCACGGATTCGACGACCAAGGTCGTCAGTTCGACAAAGACGGCAACTTCAACGACTGGTGGGCACAAAGCGATGCCGACGCGTTCAATGCTCTCGCCGACAAACTCGTAGCCCAGTTCGACAGCATCGAAGTCCTCCCCGGCACCCACGCCAACGGACGTCTCACACTGGGTGAGAACATCGCCGACCAAGGTGGTCTCCGCGTTGCACGTACCGCATACCTCAACTCGCTTGCAGGAGCCGAAGCTCCCGTAATCGACGGCCTCACACCGGCCCAGCGCTTCTATCTTGCATACGCCAACGTGTGGGCTGCAAACATCCGCGATGCCGAAATACTGTCGCGCACGCAGAACGACCCCCATTCACTCGGTCGCTGGCGCGTCAATGGCACCCTGCGCAATATCGAACCCTTCTTCGAAGCCTTCGAAATCAAAGAAGGCGACCCGATGTACCTCCCCGAAGAAGAGCGCGTCATAATCTGGTAATCAACACTTCACATACCGACGGGCGGCGCTTATGTGCCGCCCGTCGGCTTTCAATAATCATGGATATAAAAGCTGTTTTTTTCGACATCGACGGCACTCTGGTCCCCTTCGGCGACAAAGACGTCCCTGCCGAAGTCAAAGATGCCATAGCCACACTGCGCCGCGAAGGCATTAAAGTCTTTATCGCCACCGGACGTCACATCTCGTGGATCGACAACCTCGGCGACACCGAAGTAGACGGATATGTAACCGTCAACGGAGGAATGTGCACACTCCCCGACAAAAAAACTATAATATTCGGGCGATGCATCGACCAGGGCGATATCGACAGGCTCATCGACGCATACCCGGCCATACCGCTCGAGTTCTGCGTCGTACCGGCCGACGGAGATATTTTCATCAGCGGTTTCAACGATAATGCCCGACGCATATGGGACATGCTTAATGTTCCGGCCATACCGGTCAGAAACCTTTCTGAAGCAAAAGGCAAGAACATCGTTCAGCTCATGGGCTTCGGCGACAAAAAAGAATGGAACGATCCAACCCTCTACCGCGACATCCTCAAAAGCTGCGAAGCGACAAGTTGGAACCCCTACTTCTGCGACATAGTCCCGAAAGGCAGCGACAAAGCTGCCGGCATCGACGAAATGCTGCGATATTTCGACATCGATCTCTCGCAGACTATGGCCTTTGGCGACGGGAGCAACGACCTCGCCATGCTCCGCCACTGCGCCGTTGGCATAGCGATGGGCAACGCCGAAGACCAGGTCAAGGACGTTGCCGACTACATTACCGACGATGTCGATAAACACGGAGTCATCAACGCTCTCCGACATTTCCACCTATTGGATTGACAAAATTTAAATTAGATCTAAGTACATGACAAAAATT
>DKVO01000006.1 GCA_002491245.1 Porphyromonadaceae bacterium UBA7176 | reverse complement strand
ATGGGCGGCATGATGTAATCAACTGCAACAGATACAACTTAAACAGGCGACTCCGTTAGGGGCCGCCTGTTTTTCAATATATAATAACATATGTCAAAGGAATACGGCCGCCTTACGGATGCGATTTATACGCTCCATAAACGATGGGTCAGATTTTGCCACATGTTTATTGTAATCAGCCTGTAGTTTCAGCCATATGTCAGCCTCTATTCCTAAAGCAGCCTCAAACAAAAGAGCATATTCTGTCGTTACCGCCCGTTTACCATTCAGCACCGCATTCAGAACAGATGCCGGCATACCGATTTCCTTTGCCAAATCCTTTTGCGATATGCCTCTGTATTCAATCTCATCCTTTATCATCTCACCCGGATGTATGGTTTGACTTGGGGTAAGATTATTGGCAATCATATCTGGAGCAACCCCTTTCAATGCAATCTTCATAATCATTTACTGTAATGGTTTGATAATTCAACGATGTTACATATAGTCAAAATCGGCTCTTCCTCCGTCTTTTCTACAACGAATTCAATTCTATATTTATCATTCACACGCACAGAAGACCTACCTGCTTTATCACCGGTCAAGGCTTCATAGTTCAAAGATCTGACAGTCCAAAGAGCTTCTATTGACGAGGCCGCCAATAGAAATCGTATCGCTTTCTGATACCGACGTACGATATCCGGTTGATAGCGATGTTTCTTATCCCTACATTTTCCAACCTCGTACAACTGACGCAGATATTCCTCTTCAAAGGTAACCAGCATACAATACTATTCTTAATAACAGCACAAAGGTAAGAAGAGTTTCTCGAATTAGCAAATTTGATAATTCATTTTCTCTACAATTATTTATGATAATTGGCGCAAAAATATTTTGCTGATTAAAAAAAATCGATTACTTTTGTAAAAATTTGACAAAATGGCAACAGAACTCACGGAGCAATTGACCCGGTTGGGGCACAAATCCGAACTGCTTGTAATGCGTTATTCAACGCTTCAGTCGGAGAATGTGCGTCTACGCGAAGAGCTCCATGAGCTTAAGGCAGAGCTCGCAGCCGCAAGGGCTGAGGTTGAGAAGCTGAATATCGACAACGAATACCTCAGAGTATCGTCGGCCATAGCCCCTGACACGGAGACAGCCATTAAGACCCGTGAAATTTTGTCGGATTTAGTGCGGGAAATCGACGCTTGCGTCGCCGACCTGAAGAAAGAATTGTAACCCTCGCCGGAAAGACATATCCGATGGAACAGTCGAAAGTACACAGTATTACAGTCAAAATAGCTGGCGTAGATTCATTCAAACTCCCGGTGAAGGAGAACGAAGAGTCGTTCTACCGCTCGATAATCGAGCGAATCAACGGGAACTGCAATAACCTTATCTACGGCGCCTCGGGCGACAAACCCACGGTAGCCCTGGCCAAGGTGGCCCTATACTACGCCGACATGCTCTATCGCCAGACAAAGCAGTTGCAAGAGCAGAAAACCCTGCTTCAGGATTTTGAATCGCGGCTCGACCAATTGCTCTCAGGCATAGATTGAATACACCGCTCCGGACAGAGGCCGGATTACACCTTCAAGCTTCGCAAGCATCTTTGGCTCACACGCCGAGATTATTTTTGCCGCACCTTCCCCCCGACAGCCCGGGCCAAACCATAAGCCCGAGAGGAGGAATGTGCGATTTTTATTTACATTCATTTGCTAATCAGATAAATGTTTTTGTACTTTATTGCCGTCGCCATCGTAGCCGCCGCCATAGGAGTAGGCGTCACATTGGTAATGCAGCGGCGTATGGCCGGCACACGGGCCAAACAGATAGTTGAGGAGGCAGAACGCCACGCCGAAGACCTCAAACGCGACAAAATACTTGAAGGCCGAGAAGAGGCTCTCAAAATCACTACAGAAGCCGAGAAACAGGCTTCGCAGAAGATGTCGAAACTCCAGTCGACCGAGGCCAAGATGAAGCAGCGCGAGCTTCAACTCAACCAACAGCAGAGCGAGAACCAGCGCACACGCAACGAGCTCGACGGCGTACGCCAGAACCTCGATGCGCAGCAGGCTGTGCTCAACACACGTCAGACGCAACTCGACGAGATGCACAATCAGGCCAAAGACCTTCTTGAACACATCTCGGGCCTGTCGTCGGCTGAAGCCAAAGAAAAACTCATCGAAAGCCTCAAGGACGAGGCCAAGACAGCCGCGGCATCGTATATCAACGACATCATGGACGATGCCAAGCTGACCGCCAACAAGGAAGCCCGACGCATCGTGGTACAATCAATCCAGCGAGTGGCCACCGAGACTGCCATCGAAAACTCAGTGACAGTGTTCCACATCGACAGTGACGAAATCAAAGGCCGCATCATCGGCCGTGAAGGCCGCAACATTCGCGCACTTGAAGCCGCAACCGGCATCGAAATCATCGTCGACGACACTCCCGAGGCTATCGTTCTGTCGGGCTTCGATCCCGTTCGCCGCGAAATAGCCCGTCTTGCCCTGCACCAGCTTGTTGCCGACGGCCGTATACATCCGGCCCGTATCGAAGAAGTCGTGGCCAAAGTACGCAAGCAGATCGAGCAAGAAATCATCGAGACCGGACAGCGCACGGCTATCGACCTCGGTATACATGGCCTGCATCCTGAGCTCATCCGTATGGTCGGCAAAATGAAATACCGTTCGAGCTACGGCCAGAACCTGCTTCAGCACTCACGCGAGACTGCCAACCTCTGCGCCGTCATGGCATCGGAGTTAGGTCTCAATCCTAAAAAAGCCCGTCGCGCCGGCCTCCTCCACGATATAGGCAAGGTTCCTGACGAAGAGCCAGAACTTCCCCACGCACTTCTGGGCATGAAACTGGCAGAAAAATACAAGGAGAAACCCGAAATCTGCAATGCAATCGGTGCCCACCACGACGAAATAGAACAGACCTCTCTGCTTGCACCCATCGTGCAGGTATGCGATGCCATATCGGGCGCACGACCCGGTGCCCGACGCGAAATCGTGGAGGCTTATATCAAGCGCCTCAACGACCTTGAGCAACTTGCAATGTCGTATCCCGGAGTAATCAAGACTTACGCAATCCAGGCCGGCCGCGAGCTGCGCGTGATTGTCGGCGCCGACAAGATCGACGATGCAGAGACCGAAAAACTGTCGGCGGAAATAGCCCGTCGCATCCAGGATGAAATGACATATCCGGGCCAGGTGAAAATTACCGTCATCCGCGAGACTCGCTCGGTAAGCTTCGCCAAGTAAACGCTATGGCAAACGACGATAACAACAATCTACCCGAGCGCCCCGACGCCGCAGAGAGCCACGACAACGCCGAAGCCCGTCAGCCATATGCCTGCCGACGAGACTGCCGACGCAACAAGCTGCACAGCTTTGACTGGCTCTCCGACATCCCCGGCGGCAAGGCCGGAGGCGACATCGTGGAGGTTCAGTTCAAAAACACTCGCAAGGGCTACTTCCGCAACACTACCAATCTGCCGCTCGGCCCGGGCGACATAGTGGCGGTGGAAGCTACCCCCGGCCACGATATCGGTACAGTAACCCTCACCGGAGCGTTGGCAGAGTTGCGCATGAAACGCGCCGTCGGCCGTAACACGCCAGACCCCAAAAGGGTCTTCCGTCTTGCCAAGCCTGGCGATATCGAGAAATACGAAGAAGCCAGAGCTCGCGAGGACGACACCATGATACGCGCCCGTAAAATCGCCGAAAGCCTCCACCTCAACATGAAAATCGGCGACGTGGAGTATCAAGGCGACGGCAACAAGGCTATTTTCTACTACATCGCCGACGAGCGCGTCGATTTCCGCCAACTCATCAAGATACTCGCCGAAACATTCAAGGTGCGTATAGAGATGAAGCAAATCGGCGCACGCCAGGAAGCCGGACGCATAGGTGGAATTGGTCCGTGCGGCCGACCGTTGTGCTGCTCCCAGTGGATGACCAACTTCGTGTCGGTATCGACAAGCGCCGCCCGTTATCAGGACATATCGCTCAATCCACAGAAGCTCGCCGGCCAATGTGCCAAACTCAAATGCTGCCTCAACTTCGAGGTAGACGCCTATGTGGAAGCATCGAAACGTATGCCTCCGCGCGACATACGCCTCGAGACGGCCGATGCCACATACTTCCATTTCAAGAGCGACATCTTCAACCGCCTTGTCACATATTCTACCGACAAAAATATCGCTGCCAATCTTGTGACCATAAGTGCCGACCGGGTATTTGAGGTCATAGCTCTCAACAAGGCCGGAGAAAAGCCTCTCGGTCTTTCGGCCGATGAAGGCGACAAGAAAACGAAACCGAAGAGCGATTTCGGCGATGTGCTCAGCGACGAAGACGACCTCTCGCGTTTTGACCGCAAAAAGAAAAAGCGTCGAAAGCCGTCACAGCAGGGACAGAAACCCAAGCAAGGAGAAGGCAAAGCCAAAGACCGAGGGCAGGACGCCCACAGCCAGCAGGGCGACAAAGCCGGCAAGACACCTGTCAATGCTCCCCAAGGCAAAGCCCAGGGACAGAAACCGAAGCACAAACCGAAGAAGAAACCAGGCAGCGACAAATCCGGTCATGAGAACACACCTCAGACTTAGCTTCGAGCGCATATCTGCGGTAATGGCCGTTGTAGCGCTTGTGGCTTCGGCCTGCAGCATCGACGGCCATTACGGCAACGGCGACGACAACTACTTCTCCGCATTCGCCACCTTGCGTGGCGCAGAGTGGAGTTATGGCGAGCCTGTGACCTTTGCAGTCGACACGCTACGCGACAGTGTCTCCGCCCCCGGCGACATCGTACTGACCGTCCGCCACACCCACGGCTACGAATACCGTAACCTATGGCTCGAGATCATGCCCGATGTGGCTTCGACCTTATCGGTCCCGGATACCCTCAACATTATCCTTGCCGATCCCGAAGGTCATTGGCGAGGCCGCGGCACCGGTCCGTCGCTACAGGTGAACGATACAATAGCCCGTGGAGTTACGCTGCACCGCCGGCAGCAGATACGCTTACGCCACATAATGCGCCGCGACACCCTGGATGGCATCGAGCAAATCGGCATCACCTTTGTGCCACGCTGAACAATACCATGCCCACAGGACGTTATAATCAGAAGCATCAATCAAAAAAAATGAAAGAGCCACAAGATTACCTCCAGATAAATCTGCTCGGTGCTGACGAACAGCGCCGTCGTCTGTCGCGCATCTACGACGGCATGGACCACTATGACATCGACTGTGCCCTGATCCGCGACAACGCCAATATATACTACCTCACCGGCCGGGTATTCCGGGGATACATATACATCGACAGGCGTGGACCCGGGCCTTTTTACTTCGTGCGCCAACCGTCGACACTCCGGGCCGACAGGATGGACACGATGTTCCATATCCGCAAGCCCGAAGAGATCCGTGGGCACCTCGACAAGATTGGCGTACGGTCATCGGCAAACATAGCCCTCGAGCTCGACAACATATCGAGTTCGGCAGCCACAAGACTCGCCGGCGCGTTCGGCATGACAGCCCCAAGCCTCAACATATCCCCGATATTGCGCCAGGCAAGGGCAGTAAAGACCCCTGCTGAGCAGGATAAGCTTATCCGCTCGGGGCAAAAACACACCTATGTCTACAGCCGCATACCACACCTCTATCAAGAAGGGATGCGCGACATAGACCTGCAAATCGAAATCGAGCGTCTGTCGCGACAGGAAGGCTGCTTAGGACTGTTCCGTATCGCCGGAGATGAGATGGAACTGTTCATGGGCAACGTACTCACGGGTCATAACGCCGATGAACCGTCGCCCTATGACTTCGCTATGGGAGGTCTCGGCCTCGACCCATCGCTGCCCGTAGGGGCCGACGGCACACTCATCAAACCAGGCTGGCCTGTAATGGTCGATGTCAATGGCAACTACACCGGCTATATGACCGACATGACACGAATGTACTATATCGGCGAGCTCAGTGACGAAGCTCGCCGTGCATGCTCACTGTCGGCCGAGATATGCAGAACCCTCGCATCCATGATGCTGCCGGGGACCAAGGCCTGCGACCTCTACACCAAAGCCACGGAGATGGCCGCCGAAGCCGGCATGACAGAATATTTCATGGGGCACCGCAGCCATGCCGGTTTCGTGGGACATGGTGTAGGCATAGAGGTGAACGAGCTGCCGGTGATCGCGCCACGGTCGCGCGACATAATCTCATCAGGCAACGTCATCGCTCTCGAGCCTAAATTTGTAATCCCCGGCATCGGTCCTGTAGGGATAGAGAACACATATATCGTCGGTTCGGACGGTGGACGCTGTATCACGACAGCTCCGGAGGAACCTGTGTCGATGGATTGAGGACAACAATCAGGTATAATGAATCTCAAATCGAAGCTTAAGTCGAAGGTATTCCATACAGTAGGCTCCGCCGCCGATGCTATGGGCCGCGAATGCTATGTGGTTGGCGGCTATGTGCGCGACCTTGTGATCGGACGCGACTCCAAAGATATAGATTTCGTAACCGTAGGCTCCGGAATAGAGCTGGCGCAGAAAGTCGCCGAAGTCATGGGGCCGAACACCACCTTGGCCGTATACCGCAACTATGGCACGGCACAGGTACACAAAGGCAAGACCGAGCTTGAGTTTGTCGGCGCGCGCCGCGAATCGTATAGCCGCGACTCGCGCAACCCCATCGTAGAAGACGGGACTCTTGACGATGATCTGGCGCGGCGCGACTTCACAATCAATGCTATGGCCATATCGGTCAACGAAACAACGTTCGGTGAGGTAATCGACCGCTACGATGGCCTTGGCGATATAGAGCGACGCATTATCCGCACTCCGCTTGACCCCGACATAACATTCTCGGACGATCCCCTGCGCATGTTGCGATGCATACGCTTCGCCACCCAGCTCGACTTCGACATCGACCCGGAGACTTCAGATGCACTTCGCCGCAACGCACACCGCATAGAGATTATCACAGCTGAGCGCATCAAAGACGAGCTGTTCAAAATCATGGCCTCCCCCAAGCCGTCGAAAGGATGGTATCATCTGCTCGATAGCGGACTATTAGCCATCATACTCCCCGAACTTGTCAGGCTCAAGGGTGTGGAGGTAGTCAATGGCCGGCGCCACAAAGACAATTTCAGGCACACGATGCTTGTACTCAACAGCGTGGCGGCAATGTCGGACAATATCTATCTGCGCTGGGCAGCACTCTTCCACGACATCGGAAAACCTGCCACCAAACATTATGACCCCGAACGCGGCTGGACTTTCCACAACCACAACTTCATAGGGTCGAAAATGGTAAAGACTATCTTCCGCCGCATGAAGTTCCCCCTCGGCGCGGAGATGAACTATGTAGCCAAGCTCGTCGACCTGCATATGCGTCCGATAGCACTTGTGGAAGACGAAGTGACCGACAGCGCCGTCCGCCGTCTGGCCAATTACGCTGAGGAAGACCTCGCCGACCTTATGATACTCGCCCGAGCCGACATAACGAGCAAAGACGAGGCCCGAAAGGCACGGTATCTGGCCAATTTCGATCTGGTGGAGCAGAAATTCCGCGACACCGATGCCAAAGACCGCGAACGCAATCGCAAGAACCCTGTCGACGGAACCGAAATCATGGCACTCTTCGGCCTTCCGCAGTGCCCTCAGGTCGGTTTCTTCGCGAAAAATCTCAAGCAGGCCATAAAGGACTGCGAGATAGACGACGACCGTGTGGCCGCTTTCACATATCTCGTCAAACTTGGCGAGAGCGTAGGCCTCAAACCGCTTTACGACCCACTTGCCGGCGAAAACAATGGATGATAAGGAATTTGCCGCCGAAGTGCTTCTTGCACTGCCCTACCGCGCCAACGACCAACAGGTGGCTGTTGTCGCAGCTATGGCCCGTTTCTGCTGCGCCACCGACCGTCCCGAGGGCGTGTTTGTGCTTAACGGCTACGCCGGCACCGGCAAGACATCGCTTACCGGCGCACTTGTGAAGACCCTCAGCGCCCACAAGAAGCCGGTGATGCTTCTTGCCCCAACAGGACGCGCAGCCAAGGTATTCAGTGCTAACTCGGGCGGTTTCCCGGCCTATACCATACACCGCAAAATCTACCGTCACGACCCCAATGGCTCCACTCAGGGCTGGGGTGCGCATATGCCTGCTGAAAACAAACTGCGCGATGCCATATTTATCGTCGACGAAGCCTCGATGATCGGGGGCGGTGATGCCAACGGCGACAGCCTGCTCGATGACCTCGTCACATTCGTATACTCAGGCGACGGCTGCCGACTCATACTCATCGGCGACACAGCCCAGTTGCCACCCGTGGGGTCGGACCGCAGTCCGGCTATGAACCCCGACACTTTGCGTCGGCTCGGTCTGAAAGTGACACATGCCACCCTCACCGAGACATCGCGACAGGCCGCCGGTTCGGGCATATTGTTCAATGCCACGCGCCTGCGCAAAACTATGGCAGCAATAAACAAACGCCAGGCCGATGGCAAAGCCGGAGAGATGCCGATACCCAAACTAAAGCCGGCCAACGATGTGGTGATAGTGAGCGGAGAAGACTTGCCCGAGTTACTGACGGCCTCCTACGGCCGCAGCATGACCGACACCATCATCATAACACTAAGCAACAGACGCGCCACCAACTACAACGCGGCCGTCCGCTCCGAGGTGCTTTACCGCGAAGAAGAACTTGTGCCAGGCGACATGCTCATAGTGTCGCGCAACCATTATTTCGCCAAGAAAAGCGGTGGGGCTGAGTTCATCGCCAACGGCGATATAGTGACTGTAGTCAAGGTCTACGGCAGCGAGACACATTATGGCCTGCGCTTCGCCGATGTGAGGCTATCGTTGCCGACTACATCGGGGACAGAGGCGGAATTCGACATAAAAATCCTTCTCGACAGCCTTGCATCACCCGAGGCCGGCATATCGCAGGAAGCATGGAACGCACTCTATTACGGCCTTATGGGAGACGACGGACCATATGCCGACCGAGCTGTCGACGCCCGTCTGCGCGCCTTGCGTACCGACCCCTACTGGACGGCTCTACATGTGAAATACGCCTACGCTGTCACCTGCCACAAGGCGCAAGGCGGACAATGGTGCGATGTGTATGTCGACCTGAGCTATCTGCCGGAAGACGCACTCAACCTAAGCCTCTACCGATGGCTTTACACTGCCGTGACTCGCGCCCGTCGTTGCCTCTATCTGATAGCTCCTCCCGAGGCGATGCTTGAAAAGAAGTAACACCCTCTCATTTATGGACTGCCGAAAGGTCTTTGACTATGACCTTTGCGGTATTGGCTGCTGCATCGGCCGTGCCAAGAGCGGTGCGGACGGCTGCGTATCCGTCGAGTTGCGCGATACGTTGAGCGCTGTCGGGACGAAGAAGGGGGGCGAGGCGTTCGGCCACAAGCTCGGGAGTGCAGTTGTGAAGCAACATCTCAGGTATCACTTCTCGTCCGGAAATAAGATTGGGTAGAGACACAAAATCGACATCGAGTATCTTGTCCATGATCTGATACGACAATTTCGAACCGTTGGCCCGATAGCATACCACCTGCGGTGTGCCTGTCAAAGCAGCTTCGAGTGTCGCTGTGCCCGATGTGACCAAAGCCGCACGGCAGTGAGTCAAAATCTCTGCGGCAGACCGCTCGCGCACTACCGGCAGATTGCCGGCTCCGCAGGCCGCATAGAGACTGTCGTCGACGCCGGGAGCGCCGATTATGATGCCCCGGTATTGAGGGAAGGTGTCGGTTGCGGCAACCATCACGGGCAAGTTGTTGCGAATCTCTCCCCTGCGGCTACCCGGCATCAGGGCAATAAGGGGACGGTCGCGTAGTTTATGCTTGGCAAGGAACTCATCGCGCGACAATGCCTCTACTACATCGGCATCGATTTCGGCCACTGACGGATTACCGACATAGAAAGCCCGGCGGTAGTCATGCTCCTTATAGAAATCAGGCTCGAAAGGCAGGATGCAGAAGACACAGCGCACAAGACGGCGGATGTCGCGCACACGCCATTTTTTCCATGCCCATATCTTGGGCGAGATATAGTAGTAGACAGGTATGCCGAGCCTGGCAGCCTTGGCTGCCACCTTGAGGTTGAACGACGGATAGTCGATCAGTATCAATGCGTCGGGAGCGGCCATCTCGAGGGCATTTTTAGCTTTCGACAGATTGGATGCCACCTTGCCTAAGTTTCGCAGCACCTCGCTGAAACCCATGAAAGCCATTTCGCGGAAGTGTATTACCGGCGTACCACCGGCGGCGGCAGCCATTTTGTCACCACCGATAAATGTTATCACGGCTGCGCTGTCGCGCTCTCTGAGGGCTTTGATGAGATGAGATCCGTGGAGGTCGCCCGAAGCCTCGCCGGCTATGATGAAGTAATGCAATTGCAGGATAGTTTATCGTTGGTAGTATTCTTTCAATTTTTCGCACGCCTGGCAGTGAAGAAGTCCTGGATTATCGCCCGGCATTCGCCCTCACGCACGCCTTCTATCACCTCTGCTCTTGGATGGAACGGGGTGAAGCCAGGCCGGAGTATGCGCGAATAACCACGCTTTGGATCGGGTGCGCCGATGACGATACGCCTTATCTGACTCCATCCTATCGCTCCGGCACACATGGGACAAGGCTCAACGGTGACATAGAGCGTGCAGCCTGCGAGATATTTTCCACCAAGAGTCTGCGCGGCAGCCGATATGGCGAGCATCTCGGCGTGGGCGGTGACATCGGAGAGACGTTCGGTCTGATTGTGTCCCCGGCCGAGGATACGTCCGTCGGGTGCAATTACCACGGCCCCTATCGGGATCTCGTCTTCGTCGCGAGCGGCCCTGGCTTCGGCGAGGGCAAGCCCCATGTAGTAATCGTCGGCAAAATTCATGCGAGATGTATTTTAAGGCCTTCGTCGGCAGCTATAACCTCACCATCGAAGACTTCGGCGGCCTCGCGCACAAGCATGCTTTCGTCGAGGATACTTTGCGAATAATGCCCCAGGACAAGCTTCCCTGCACCGGCCTGACGGGCTATCGCCGCAGCCTGCCGTGCTGTGGAATGACCACGCGGAGCAGCCTTTGGCTCGCCCTCGTCGCCATAGGTGGCTTCATGGTACAGGACGCTGACACCAGCGACGGCTTCGGCGACACGCTTGTCCATCACCGTATCGGAGCAATAGGCATAGCTTGCCGGAGGAGTTGGGGCTGTGGTGAGCCGCTCGTTGGGCACGACGGTGCCGTCGGGCAACACAAGGTCGGCACCATCCTTGAGCCCGTCCATAAGGAAATGGGGGACTCCATAGAAGTCGCATGAGGCACGGTCGATATGGCGACGCTTGTTAACTTCTTCGAAGCGGTAGCCCACGCAAGGCACCCGGTGATAAAGCGGAAATGCGGAGACCCTAAGCGAGCCATCGTCGAGCACTACCGACCCGGCTCCGGGGTCAACGGCATTCCAGTGCAGCTTGTACGACCGCTCACGGCACACAGCATTTACAAATGGCCGCAGCAGGTCTATCCCTTCGGCGAAGGTGTGGACCGTGACATCGCCCTCCACATTATGCAACGCAAGCGTAGACAGCAGTCCCGGCAGACCCAGGAAATGGTCGCCGTGGAGGTGGCTTATGAAGATATGGTCGAGCCTGGCGAAAGATATGCCGTAGCGCCGTATCTGCAGCTGTGTTCCCTCGCCGCAGTCTACAAGCATGTTGTGTCGACGATAGGTCACAAGCTGCGCACTGGGATTATGGCGAGTGGTGGGGGCTGCCGAGGCGCAACCGAGTATTGTGACGTTGAAATATGACATGGTGCAAACTTACGCAAAATTTTGCAAAAAACACAGGACCTATGCAAAAAAGCTATAAAAACCGCCGTTTTACGGTCCTACATCACAACATTTTACCTCAATCATACGTATTATCAATAGCAACAGCAGAAAGAAGTAAAGTATTGAATTAGTTTTTTCATAGGATTAGATTTTTTAAGGTTTAGACACCGGGGGCCTGTCGTGACGACAGGCCCCCGGAATTTTATATAACCGTAAATATCAGTACATCAGTCCGACGTTGTCGACCAGGAACTCCGTTCCTATAGTGCCAACATATGGCTCTCCGCTTCCGGCCGAGAACATGAGCAGCAGATGAGTGGGCGTTGCGTCGGGGCTGTCCCAGCCCTCTTCGACCACGGGCATCATCTCTCCTTTGGAGTTGCGTGCACAGTAGCTTTTATCTGCCGCGATAAGGCCCATATAAGGCTTGAAGAATGGCTTCGAAGATATGTCGCCGTAGTGTACCTCGAGTTGATGTCCGTTGACCCATCCGCCCGAAGATTTACCGAAGAGCTCCCTGCCGGTTCCAACACGCCTGGCATGTATATTGCCATCGCCATCTTCCCAACGGCGCTGGAGGATGATGAAGACCTCAGCCTTGTCGGTACCAGGATATTCCTTTTTCTTGCCGAAGCCGCTCGAATATGTCTTGTTACCGTCAGCCGGGATGGTTATCATATAATCGTAGACCAACGCTTTTGGCCGTTTGTTGAATGGTATGCCCATCTCCATTTTCTTATACGGCTCAGATGTGCTTTTGATAGGCTCGAACATCTTGCCGAGAAACATGGTGCCGGCCACCACCACATCGATGTTTATCAGCCCTATAGCCTTGCAATGCTCCATTATGGTCGAGAGGCGCGCGCATTTGCCTGCTCCACGGTCGTGGGGGTAGACGGCGTTGCTCACTTTGGTGATACCTACCACCTTGGCCATGACATTCGACGTAGCCCAGGGAGAGCCTTGGGTATCGGAATAGGGTTCGTCTCCTTCGATTGTTCGAGTCGGCCCTACTGCATAGCATTGCTTCATGTCGCCACCGATAATACGTGATTCCTGTATATTGCGTGTCACCCAACGGTCCATGTCGCCGAAAGGCAGCAATTCTGTTTTTTGACTAAAAGAATAGAATGGAACAGATAAGAGGAGCAAACAGAGTATACGCGTCATGATGATGAATTCTAATAAGTTTGACGGAATTGAAACAAATAACCACCGGAGCCTGTTTAACCAAAGTGCAAAATTATGCTTTATCTTCCTGACGTCCAAATTCCGTGGTGTTTCCGGCCAATATTTTAGCCCTACAAGAAACTATCGCGACGGCATACCGTGCACATCTCCGGTGGCACGGCGGCGCAAGCGATAGAAGTCGGACAGGGCCTTGGCCGCATTGCGCAATTGCGGCACTCCGTCGGGTCCTGCAACAACTATAGGCTGACCTTTCGAAGCCTTGTCGCGCAGAGTCCGCTCTATCACGATGTCAAATCCCGTCCTTAGTGTCGACAGGCGCTTCTCCATTTCTGTTTCGGTCATACCTTGCTTTTATTTGCGAATATGTGACAGGGTTTTCTATCTTGAGCGTAGAGGCTACTATTTCATAAAGTCCCTGCGAATTGTCTACTATGGTCCAGAAATCGACAATCGGCATGAATACATCGAAGAGGTTGGCCAAGCCGGCGGCGTATCTCCGCTCGATGATATGATCGGGTATATTGTGGCCTCCTTCGGCAACCCTGCGAGCTACCCTCACCTTGGCTGCCTGCGGACTCGACAGCCACACGAAAAGCAACTCAACCGTGTAACCGGCCTTGTGGGCGGCCTTGACGAGATGCGAATAAGAGCGTGTAGCCAGCGTAGTCTCTATTGCGAAAGTGGCACGGGCTGCCATGAGTATGGCCACACGGGCGAGCATGATGCGTCCGGCTGTGAATGCTACCGCAGAGGGGTCGAACGGCGACAAACCGTGGGCAATTTCATCGGCATTGACAAATTGGTCGCAACCCAACAGCTCGGGCAATATTGTCATTGCGGCCGTGGTCTTGCCGGCTCCATTGCAGCCTGCGATGATAAAAAGTTTGGGTGCCGAGTCTTTTTCCATAGAGGAGGAGATTTGTTGTCTACAAAGATATAACAAATCGGCGATAAATTTGTTATCTCCGGTCAGAAATCGCTTTTATCCGTGCTTTTATCGCCGGTGAAGGCGACAGTGAGTCGGCTCGACGGAGTAAACCGAGAGCTTCGTCGCTATCGCCCAGAAGCGAAGCGAGCGATATTATTGCCCCGACGTCGGCAGGATCGGCTTCTATCGCACGGCGCCATGCGGCCTCAGCTCCGGGCTTATCGCCGCAGTAGAGCAAACCGAGGGCCAGCGACGACAGGTAGCGCGGCGAGTCGGGTAAGCCGGCAAGGAGGCTACGGGCACACTCCACCATCATCTGGCCATCGCGACGCTCGGTATAGTAGTCGAGCAGGCGGACCGTGACCGGACGGCGAAGAAAAGGCAATCTGCCGGCGATAAGATGCAAGGCGCCGGGGTAACGCCCATAGCCCGAAGCCATGCGCAGATCGACCTTAAGGCTGTCGGCAAGCACACCGAGCGGAACACCTGCCGCGAGGGCTCGCTCGACAGCACTGATGACTGCAACAGTATCGGACCGCATGACAGAAGAGGCCAACAGACGCCCTTGCGCCCCGGCATCATCGGGAGCGCGGTCGGTGACAAGGCCATAAAGAGCTTGTGCGTTTGCCCATTCGCCTGCATCGAAAGCACGTGCAGCTTTCCTGACAGCCTCGTCGGGGGCCGATGCCACTGCAAGCAATGCAGCCAATGCCAATGTCAAAACTACACAAACACGCATATCATTACCTGAAAAGCCCGAGATCGTCGTCGCAGCCTACACCGAGATGCTCGTAGGCAAGTTGCGTCACCTCGCGGCCTCTTGGCGTGCGTTTTATAAAGCCTTCTTTGATGAGGAATGGTTCATAGACCTCCTCTATCGTCCCGGGATCTTCGCCAAGGGCGGTTGCGATAGTCGACAGGCCCACAGGTCCTCCACGGAATTTGCTGATAATCGTATGGAGTATCTTGTTGTCAATTTCGTCGAGGCCGTAACGGTCGATATTTAGAGCCTCGAGTGCATACCGGGCTATGGCAAGGTCGATAACACCGGAACCTTTGACCTGAGCGAAGTCGCGCACGCGACGCAACAGCGCATTGGCTATACGGGGCGTACCACGGCTACGCAAGGCGATTTCGGTGGCGGCATCGTCGTCACATTCAATACCGAGCAAGGAAGCTGAGCGCTTGACTATGCGCCTCAACACCGTGTGGTCGTAGTACTCGAGGTGACATTTAATTCCAAAACGGGCACGCAGGGGCGAGGTGAGCAATCCTGAGCGCGTGGTGGCACCGACAAGCGTGAACGGACTGAGCGACAACTGCACGGAACGGGCGCCTGGACCTTTGTCGATCATTATGTCGATGCGATAGTCCTCCATAGCCGAGTAGAGGTATTCTTCAACCACAGGACTAAGACGGTGTATTTCATCAATAAACAGCACATCGTTTTCTTCGAGCGAAGTCAAGATGCCGGCAAGGTCGCCGGGCTTGTCGAGCACAGGGCCGGACGTAATCTTGAGTCCCACACCAAGTTCATTGGCTATGATGCCTGCGAGAGTGGTCTTGCCAAGACCGGGTGGGCCGAAAAGAAGTATATGGTCGAGAGCCTCGCGGCGCAGAGTTGCGGCTTTGACAAAGACTCTAAGGTTCTCAATTATCTTCTCCTGACCATTGAACGCTTCGAAGCGCCCCGGACGGAGCGCTTTCTCAAAATCGGACTCCGATCCGGCGACAGCCTGGCTACGTATGTCAAATTCTTCTTCCAAGTGCTAATTTATCTATTATCTTATTGTAAATAAGTTCGGGCTTTATCGCAGTCATGCACAACCTGTCGCCGCGGAAACATGGCTTTGAGCCGAACACCGAGCACGGCCGGCATTCCATAGCGAGCTGTATTGTGTCGCTGTCGGTCTGCCGCCATCCTTTGAAACCGCAATACGGATGTGTGGCGCCCCATATGCTTACAGTCGGCGCACCTGCGATGGCGGCGAGATGCATATTGGCCGAATCCATAGTCACAATCACGTCGAGATGATTGATCAGAGCCAGCTCGGCAGGGAAGCCGTAGCGTTTGCCGGCCAGCGACACGACACAAGGATATTTATCGGCCCAATCGTCGAGCACCGCCTGCTCCGACTTTCCGCCTCCAAACAGGAAAACTCGTATGTCCGCGCCTCCGTCAGCATCGGCCTGCAGGCGTGCAAGCACTTTCTCCATGAGTTGGGGAGGATACACCTTGCCTTCGTGGGCAGCAAACGGCGCTATACCCACCCATCTCTGCCCTTCTGGTTTGGGAGCTGACACTGCAGCAAATTGTGCGGACGGTGCCTGGCAAGGACCTCCATATAGATTGTCGAACCTATCACCCGGCTCGAAGCCACCTTGCCGCAGGGCCTCGCGGTAATATTCATGTTGAGTCACCAGCGGCAACACCACTTTATCGCGCCGACGGGTCAACTCGCGCCGCTTGGCGCGAGGCTTGCAGATGCGTACTGTCGGAATGCCTTTCAAGCGAAGAAAGACCGACATTATCCGTGTACGCAACACATTATGCAGATCAACAAAAATGTCGGGCCTATACTTGGCGACGATATTACCGACGAGTCTGCGCAGACCGGCCACTCCGGCATATTCTTTCTTTATGTCCGCACCGACTACAGTCAGATTGGGCGGCGCACAGACAAATATCGACGTCATGACCGGACGGGTCACGAACACAAAATGCACCCCGGGATATGAACGGCATACACTGTAGACCGCAGGAACGGTCATGGCCACGTCGCCCAAAGCCGAGAAGCGTGCCAACAGGACAGTCTTGCGCTCTGCCATAGTTTATTTTTTGTACAGCACCGGGTTGGTATCGGTGTCGTTGTACATCTTCATCTGGCGGTAAACCTTCATATACTTGCGACCGGCTGCTATATCATCAAGTAAGGTATCGATAGCGTCGGTAAGGTCGGCTCGCTGCTCCTCGAGAACCGCGAGCTTGGCAGCGCAGCGCGCCTTATGCTCAGGCGACGCGTCGGGACGCTCAACTTCGGCTCGCATATGGTAAATTTTCAGCGCCAGTATCGAAAGGCGGTCGAAGGCCCAGGCCGGGCTCTCAGTGTTTATGGTGGCGCCTGCAACAGCGGCAACATCCTTATAGGTGTCGCGGAAATAGGAATCAAGTTCCTCCACCATATCCGTACGGTCCTGATTCGATTTGTCGATACGGCGTTTGAGCGCCAAGGCCGCAACCGGATCGATATCCGGATCGCGGATAATATCCTCAAGATGCCACTGAACGGCATCTATGCGGTTTTTGGCATAAAGCACACCTTCGATACTCGATGCTTCGTAAGGCTGCCTGGTAGGGGCATCCACGTCATCGTCGATATGATAATCCGCTACACTACGCTCGAATATTGAGTAAGCTTTCTCGGCAAATTTCATCTTTTCTGTTCGTTTTTTGGGGTTCGGATTACAAATATAATAACAAAAACATAAACTGCAAAAATTATGAACCAAAAGAATAATTTTGCCGTTTAAATAAAAAACCGTAACTTTGCAGGGTCGAAAAGCATCCGGCAGAGCCGGCGATGTCTTCCGGCAATTTCCCTCAACAGCGTCCCACCCCTCCCTCTTCCGGCCCGTATACCGACGAAGCCACCCAACACCGTGCGACGCGGCGGTTTCCCCCTATAGTTATTTCATCCACACACATGCTGCGCCACACAGGCGGTAGCCCCTTACATCAAGAATGTACAATCTCACCCAACTTACCGAAATGACCGATGCCGAGATAAAGGCATTGGCCGAAAATCTGGGTCTCAAGAAAGTCGACCGTATCTCTAAAGAAGACTTATGCTTCCTCATACTCGACCGTCAGGCCGAGACAAGCGCCGCTGTCCGCGCAAACAAGATTGCCGAGAACGAATCGGCCAAAACGCCTAAAAAACGCGGCCGCAAGAAAAAAGAACCGGCAGCAGACAAAGAGACCGAGAAGACAACTCCCGAACAACCTGCAACAGAGACTGCAAAAGCAGAAACCGAAGCCGTGAAAGCCCCCGAAGAGAAAGCCGAAGCATCTGACAACGCAGCCGAACAAGAGAAGACACCCGAACGCAAACGTCGTGGGCGCCCCAAAAAGGCCAAAGCCGACGAAGCCGCCCAGCAACCGGTAACTGAAACAGCCATAGAGCCGGCTGCATCTCCAGTTCAGGCAGCCGAGACAGAGGAGGCTGCGGCAAAGGAGACAGAGATACAGGCTGAAACTCCTGCAAAAGAAGCCGACACAGAAGCAGTTTCTCAGAACGACAGCGCCGTTGCTCAAGAGAACACACAGGACGAAGGTCAGGCAAGCCGTTCGCGCTTCGCCCCCGGCAGCAACCCTGCCCTCAGCGAATTCTTCCCCCGTAGCGAAGGCCGCAAATTCACTCCGCGCAACCAGCGCGACCGCGACGACGCAGCAGCCTCGGCAACCAACAATCCCATCACCATAGGCGAACCCGACCGGCAAGGCCAGCAACAACAGCAGGGCAACGGCAAAAAAAATAAAAAACAACGCCAACAGGAACGCATGGAGCGCCGTCAGCAGCAGCAACAACCTCGCTACGACTTCGACGGAATTCTACAGGCCACAGGCGTGCTCGAAATCGTACCCGAAGGGTTTGGTTTCCTCCGCTCGGCCGACTTCAACTATCTGCCATCGCCCGACGACGTGTATGTGACCATGCCCCAGATCAAGGCTTTCGGCCTCCGGCAAGGCGACGTCGTGGAAGCCACAATCCGCGCTCCGCGCGAAGGCGAGAAATACTTCCCCCTCACCGATGTGCAGCGCGTCAACGGACGCAGCCTCGAGTTTATCCGCGACCGCGTGGCTTTTGAACACCTCACACCACTTTTCCCCGACGAAAAATTCGACCTCACCTCCGGCCGTTCGTGCACGATGTCGACCCGCGTGGTCGATATGTTCGCACCCATAGGCAAAGGCCAGCGCGGACTCATCGTCGCACCACCCAAAACCGGTAAGACACTGCTTCTCAAGGATATCGCCAACGCTATCGCCGAAAACCACCCGGAGACATACATCATGATTCTCCTCATCGACGAACGTCCCGAGGAAGTTACCGACATGCAACGCAGCGTCAACGCCGAAGTCATCGCCTCCACATTCGACGAGCCGGCCGACCGGCACGTGAAAATCGCAGGCATCGTACTCGAGAAAGCAAAACGCATGGTTGAGTGCGGCCACGATGTCGTGATCCTGCTCGACTCCATCACCCGTCTCGCACGCGCCTACAACACCTGCGCGCCGGCATCGGGCAAAATACTCTCCGGCGGTGTTGACGCAAACGCCCTCCAGAAGCCCAAACGCTTCTTTGGCGCGGCACGCAACATCGAAGGTGGCGGATCTCTCACAATCATAGCCACAGCCTTGACAGAGACAAGCTCGAAGATGGACGAAGTAATCTTCGAAGAGTTCAAAGGAACAGGCAACATGGAGCTGCAGCTCGACCGCAAGCTGTCGAACAAACGCATCTTCCCTGCCGTCGACATCATGGCATCGAGCACACGCCGCGACGACCTGCTGCTTCGCAGCGAGACCCTCAACCGCATGTGGATACTCCGCCGCTACCTCAGCGACCGCAACTCCATCGAAGCTATGGAGTTCATACGCGACCGCATGGAGCGCACACGCGACAACGACGAACTGCTACGCACAATGGGCGACTGACGCGCAATAAAATCATAATGGCACAGGCAGGAACGGCAAATTCCTGCCTGTTTTATTTTTATCAGCACAAAATGTTGTACACACAAATATTTTTAAATAAATTTGCCAGCAAATTACATAAAACAACAGACATACTATAAACAACATTAAAAACAACTAAAGCCTAATCCAGCGAAAACCGTATGAAAAAGCTCTACACATTGGCAGTAGCCCTGTCGGTCGTCGTGTCCGCACACGCGGCAGCGCCCAAAACCGCGACAAAGGCCGAAATCAGTCCAATCCAAGTCTCCCTCGAACAATCCCATGAAAGCGAAAGTCCCACCGTCCTAAACCACAGAAAGGCCGCAGCCCAGGAATGGGCCAGTCTCGGAATGACCGAATATACCGACGGGTTTCTGACAAGCTACCACACTCCCGAGGTATCGACATGGGAAGTAGAGATAATGGAAAGCTCCACCATCCCGGGCTACTATCGACTTGTAGCCCCGTATGCACATCTCACAGCCGACGGCAAATGCAACGACCTCTATATCCACGCTGAGAAAGCCGGCAAGGTATACATATCGACACAGGACATGGGTTTTGACCTCGGCGATGGGAACATCACTTTCGGATCTCAGGCCGGATACTATAAAGAAGCAGGTTACGACGACTACATCGACGACTCTCAATGGGGAATCTCCAACGGCAAAAGCATCACGTTCCCTCAAAATTCGCTGTTTATAAAACAAGGCAACAGCAGCATGTACACATCCAATGACAAAGGGCAGTTCAAAGTCGTCATACCAGAACCCAAACCCGAATGGATCAGCCTGGGTCAAGCCGTCTACACCGACGCTTTCCTCACATCATTCCACGAGCCCGACATAGCCACATGGAATGTAGAAATAATGGAAAGCACGTCGACTCCGGGATATTTCAAACTTGTCGCTCCATACGCGCATCTCGCTGCCGACGGCAAGTGCAACGACCTATATATCCACGCCGAAGACGGCAAAAGAGTGTATATATCGACCCAGAACATGGGATTTGACCTTGGCGACGGCAACATCACAGTCGGTTCCCAGGCCGGATATTACAAAGAAAACGGAGGCGACAACGCTTTTATCGAAGACTACGGTCTTTTCGGCAGCTACGACGGACATATCATCACCTTCCCCGTGCAGACCCTCTGGATAAGTCAGGCAAACTACAAGAACGGAAATATGTACAGCGCCAACCTCGACGGCCGTTTCCGTGTGACAATGCCGACGCAGGCTTCTGATTGCGAGCTCAACATCATTTCCAACCAATGCGCACCCGACCAGAAGTATTCATTCTCGGTAGAAGCCGCAGGTGAATACGACAAAATATTGTACGGATGCTTCTTCGGTCGCTTTGAAGCTTCGCCCGATTTATTCACTCAGGCTGCGAAAATATCTACTGATGAAGTGGATTGTGGACCACGCTATACCCAAGGGCTCACAAAGACAGGCGTCTACACTGCCATAGCCGTCGCTCTCGATGCCAATGAAAAAGTATTGGCAGGAGCCACTAAACAATTCTTCAGCATCGAGGTCAACAAAGGCAACTGGGAGGTGCTCGGCACAGGTAAGTACACCGAGGACATCATCGCCTCGATATACAACGGTCATTCCAACGACACATACGACATCGTTATCGAGCGCAACACCGACACCGAAGGAATATACCGCATCGTCGATCCATACAACACTACCGGGTGGAGCATGTACGACCCCTTGTCGGTATGCGGCGCACATAAGCACTACATCGTTATCGACGCTTCAGACCCCGAAAAAGTCACAATCGCAGAAAGCCCGATAGGCGTGGATTACGGCGACGGCATGATGTCGGTTATCTCACACGCCCGTTATTTCATCGAATACGAAGGTTATGAGGCCGACAACCCTCTGCTCGACCAATATTACGGTAAACTCGACGACTCTACCATCACCTTCCCCACCAACAGCATTCTATTCTACGAGCTCAACCTGCCGGACACCTATCAAGCCAATAAAAATGGCATGTTCACACTCGAGCTCCCGAAGAGCAGCAAAGTGATAGATATCGAGACTGCCGAAAACGGAAAGGCCGAGTACTACAACCTTCAGGGAGTGAAGGTTGACAAACCCTCGTCCGGAATATACATAAAGCGCCATAACGGCAAAGCGACAAAAGTATTAGTCAAATAACGACAGTATCCACGACAAGCCCTCCGCCACAATATGACGGAGGGCTTGTCGCGTATGATAACATCTGAGGCCGGGAGAGAAGCGGTCGTCGGCGGCGATTTCAGCCGTCTGTTGATGATAGGATTACAATCCCTCACGCCGTCCGCGTGCCTTCGTAAATATAACAAGCGTACGGACGTTTATGTTCTCAGGCGTCATCATACAACAAATCCCCGACATCGCTGCCGGGGATTTGTGTATGATAAAATGGAAAGGGATTATTCTTTCACTCGCTCGAGGTAAGAACCGTCGCGTGTGTCGATACGGATTTTGTCGCCGATGTTGCAGAAGAGGGGCACACGCACTTCAGCACCGGTTTCTACAGTAGCCGGCTTGAGAGTGTTGGTGGCTGTGTCGCCCTTGATACCGGGCTCGGTGTAAGTGATCTCGAGGACAGTCTTCACAGGCATTTCGGCATAGAGGACAGTGTCGGTCGAAGCGTCGCGTACGACCTCAACCATATCGCCTTCTTTCATGAAAGCGCTGCCGGTCACAAGCTCCTTGTTGATAGGAATTTGGTCGTATGTCTCCTGATCCATGAAGATATCGTCGCCACCTTCGGCATAGAGATACTGGTAGGGACGACGCTCTACACGTACGTCCTCAAGTTTCTCGCCGATGTTGAAACGGCGCTCGAGCACTCGGCCGTCGACTACGTTCTTGAGCTTGGTGCGCATGAATGTGTTGCCTTTGCCGGGCTTTACGTGGAGAAACTCCACGCAGAAGTACAGGCTCCCGTCCATGCGGATGCAGGTGCCGTTCTTGATGTCTTGTGCGTTAATCATATATGTGTTGTGTGAGATATTTGCCTTTTATAGCCTTTGCAGGGTGCAAAATTACAAAATTTCACTTTAACAGGCAAATTTTTCACACACTGCCGGCTTGAGGAGAAGATTTTTTTCGTATCTTTGTAAAGATATTGACTCATTGACGGGTATGTTGCGATTTATACTGAAATTTGTAGCGGTGTTCGCGACCCTCGCTTCTGCCGGGGCCGTGCAGAAGCCGATATTTCTGACTCTTTACGGCGACAACTCCCTGAATATATCCGACTACCTGCAGACAGTGTGGCACGGCCTTGCGATGGACTGCACCGTGGCCGGATACCTCAGCGCCATACCGTTTATCCTGATGACCGCCGGTATATGGACTGGCGCCGGATGGCTCAAAATCACCCGGACAGTCTACTTCGCCGTCGCGTCGATACTTATGGCACTCACTGCGGTAGCCAACCTCGGCCTTTACGGTCACTGGGGCTTTCCGCTCGACATGACTCCGGTATTCTATTTCACATCGTCGCCGGCAGCAGCAGCCGCAAGCGCCACAGCTGGCGAAGCTGTTTCGGCAACTATCGGATTGCTTATTTATGCAGCCACCTTATTCACGTGCCTCTATTTGATCGACAGGGACATACGCCCTGATGTATCAGAAATCCGAGGCCGGGCAACGATCGTCGGTATAATCATGACAGGGCTACTGTTTATCCCTATCCGCGGCGGATTTACCGTGTCGACCATGAATCCCGGCCGGGCATACTTCAGTCAACGCACACTCCTCAACCACGCCGCCGTCAACCCTGCCTTCAGCCTCCTCTACTCCGCCACTCACCAGGCCGACTTCGGCAAAATGTTCAGATACCTCGACCCCGAGGCATCGGCAGAAACATTCAGATCGATGATGACCAAGGCTACAACGCCACCCGACACCATCATCAACGGACGGCCCGACATATACCTCGTCATCGCCGAAAGTTTCTCCTCGCATCTGCTTCCGGTTCAGGGAGGCGAGGCTATCGCAGTCAGACTCGACTCCATCGCCCGTAACGGTGTGATATTCGACAATTTCTATGCCTCGAGCTTCCGCACCGACAGGGCCTTGCCGGCAATCCTGGGTGCGATACCCGGACAGCCGAACACAAGCCTGATGAAATACCCCGGCAAAAGCGAAGGCCTGCCATCGCTTCCTCGCGCACTTAAAGAGGCCGGTTACAAACTCAAATACTACTATGGAGGCGACATCAACTTCACCAACATGAAGGCCTATCTGGTAAACTGCGGCTTCGAAGACATCGTCAGCGACCGCGACTTTCCCATGTCCGAGCGCACGGGCAAATGGGGAGCACACGACCATCTTGTGTTCCGGCACGCACTCTCCGACGCACAAAACTGCAACACCGATGCGCCGCAACTGCGCGTAATCCAGACCTCGAGCAGTCACGAGCCGTTCGAAGTGCCTTTCAGAAGCCACCACAGCACCCCTGCCGCCAACGCTTTCGCCTATGCCGATAGCTGCATCGGAGATTTCGCCGACAGCCTCGCCCTGCTCTCCAGACCATATGTCATGATAATTGTGCCCGACCACTGGGGAAGCTACCCCAAAAACCTCACCGGCGAAGACGAGCGCCACCAAATTCCGCTCATACTAAGCGGCAACGCCCTTACCGGCCACGGCATACACATCGACCGCTACGGAAGCCAGACCGACCTTGCAGCCACATTACTCGGACAGCTTGGCATCGACAATTCCAAATTTGTATTCAGCCGCGACATGCTCTCCGAACTTGAGTCTCCATTCGCATTCTACACCTCTCCCAATACCATAGCCCTGACCGACAGCACAGGCACCGCCTTTATCGACATCGCCACCGGCAACACAAGTGGCGACAACGCCAAGACCGACAAGGCGAAAGCATATATACAGGAACTATACAACTATCTCGACTCCTTATGATTGATTTTCTCATCAACCTCGACACAGATATCTTTTTATTCTTCAACGGCATCCACTGCGACTTCGCCGACCAGTTCATGAAGCTGTCGTCCGACCGCTTTGTATGGATACCGATGTACGCAGCCTTACTCATCGCGCTTGTGAGGTCGTACGGATGGCGTAAGACCTTCATCATCATACTCGCCACCGCAATAGCCGTCACGGCCGCCGACCAGCTTTGCGCCACCGTAATACGTCCTGAAGTACAGCGTCTGCGCCCGGCCAACCTGCAAAATCCTCTCAGCGCGCTCGTACATATCGTCGATGGCTACCGTGGCGGCAACTTCGGCTTCCCCTCATGCCACGCCGCAAATACCTTTGCCCTCGTCGGACTCATGGCTCCATTAATCGGCCAACGACGGTTTGCAGTCGCCATCGGCGCCTGGGCCTTGCTCAACTGCTACTCACGGATACATCTCGGAGTGCATTATCCCGGTGATTTGCTTGTGGGTGGGATAATCGGCGGAAGCATCGGCCTGATCTGCTTCCTGCTCGTTCGGACCTTTGCTTTCGGCGGCAAGAAAACCGAAGCCGACCATTCCTCCGCCACCCTCTACATCGCATCGCCTGTAATAGCCTACATCCCGTCGCTCAAACTCAATTCAATTAGCATCCGCCACTCCGATTTCGTAGTACTCACTCTCGCCGCAACGGCACTATGCATAGCCCTGAAGGCTCTGTAAGGCCATTAGGAGTCTGACGATTAAATTATTTTAACACAATTTTTATTTGACGCTTCTAAAATTATCTATAATTTTGCAGTGTAAAAACGTGACCAAAGTTAAGTAACCGAAGGGCCGCCAGTCCGGCCCCGACAATCAATACGCCATGCTACTTTTGAGTCACTGACACTTGGGGATATCCCCCGGGAGCCGGCGTTTGGCTGTGGCACGTTTCTACAATAGGTCATGTCAGATATCATGGACATTAAATAGTTGTTTTATAGATAATTGTGTATTAGGGACAGGGCGTCGTGATGACAGCTCTGTTTCTGTTTTAATATACCCGAGTCATCCACAATCTGTGAACTTTTATTTTCACGCAGATGTATATATTATTTTGATAAAAGCGTTTTTTTTTATATTTTTGCGTGAGTAAGATTGCCTTATCGCGCTTTTACCTAATTTTTAAGAATATCTGCGATGAAAAAATTCCTGAACGAGTTTAAAGAATTTGCCATGAAAGGCAATGTTGTCGACATGGCTGTCGGTGTCATCATCGGCGCTGCTTTCGGCAAAATCGTAACTTCGCTCGTCAACGACATCATCATGCCGGCTGTCGGCATGCTTACCGGAGGCATCAATTTCAGCGATTACAAATGGGTTATCCAGCAAGGAGTTAAGAACGGCGAGGAAATCGTCACGCCCGAGGTTGCAATCACATGGGGCGCTTTCGTGCAGACGGTGTTCGACTTCGTGATCATAGCCTTATGCATCTTCGTGGCCATCAAGTTCATCAACAAGCTCAAACGCCAGCCTGCCCCCGAACCCGAAGCTCCGGCTGCTCCGGCTGAACCAACCGAAGAGGTTAAACTTCTCACCGAAATACGCGATCTCCTGAGCAAGAAATAATGCCGCAGCGCCCCCTCTACCTCATAGGCTTCATGGCGTCGGGAAAGACGACACTGGGCAAGGCCCTGTGCGCCCGTTTCCCGGCGTGCCGCTTCATCGACCTCGATCAGGCCATAGAGACACGCGAGGGGATGAGCGTGAGCGAGATTTTCGACAGGCGAGGCGCAGATTATTTCAGGGCAGCCGAAAGTGACGTTCTACGGTCTGTGACCTCCGAGAACGCGATAGTCGCATGTGGGGGAGGCACGCCATGCCACTCAGACAATATGGACTATATGCTCGCCCACGGCACCGTCGTTTGGCTTCAGGCTCCGACCGAGGTTACAATCCGCCGCCTCGCCCTCGCCCCGGGACAACGCCCTCTCGTCGACGCCCTACTCGACAACAAGCCGGCTCTCGAAGCATACATCGACAGGCTTATGAGCGAACGCAGACCACACTACAGCCGCGCCCATCTCATATTCGATTCCGGCCAACTCGAAGACGAAGAACAGATAGAGTCGAGCTGCGCGGCCTTCTCCGCCATGCTCCACCAAGCCGGACTCTCCTTGCCTACCAACGAATAACACACCCCGATATGGATGCACCCATACCCTTGGAAGAAGTTTTGAAAGCCACCACAGTGACTCGTCAGGCAATCGTAGGTCTGCCGGCATCGCGCGGAATGCTCGACCACCGTTTTCCGCTCACCCCCGAAGGAGCCGGGCTACTTGTATCGCGCGGTTTCAGGGTGAAAATGGAACGCGGCGCAGCTGCTCACATCCACTATTCCGACGATGCATACTCGCGTTGCGGTGTAGAAATAGTAGATCGGCCCGAAGCTTTCGCCGCCGACATCATAATATATCTGCCGGCACTCGACCTCAGTGATGCACGCCAGATAAAACGAGGCTCGCTCCTGCTGACATTCCTCCACGCCGAAGAAAGCGACACCGAGGTCCTGCGCACACTTCTGCGCCGCCATGTCATAGCACTCGCCTTGGAAGAACTGCCCGATGAAGCTGGCCGTAAACCGTTTGCCGACATTCTCAAGGAAATCGACGGAAGGGCAGCCATAGCGATAGCATCGTCGCTGCTGGCCGACGCCGTCCACGGCAAAGGCATCCTCCTCGGAGGTGTAGCCGGTGTCATACCATGCGAAGTGATGGTGATCGGTGCCGACATGGCTGCCATAGCAGCCGCCCATAGCGCCATCGGGCTCGGGGCGATAGTAAACATATTCGACAACAACGTGTACCGTCTCCGCGAAGCCCTGCGCCTGCTCGGGCCGGGAGTAACCGGTTCCACACTCCACCCAAGGGTATTCGAAAATGCTCTGCGCAGCGCCGACATCGTGGTAGCCACCGATGCTGCCGGCCAGGAAGGCGTAGTCGATGCAAGCTTGACAGGAGTGATGAAACGCGGTGTCATATGTTTCGATCTCACAAGTACCCCCGGCTCCGCATTCCCCTCGCTCCAGATCATCGACCTCGACCTCGCGTCGCCATCCGACACCTCAGCCAGTCCGGCACGGATGTGCTATGTAAACGCAGGTAATGCCGTGCCTCGCACTGTCGCTATGGCTCTGAGCAACACTTTCGCCACCATGCTCGACGACATCCTGGTGTGCGACGGCGTGGCAAACGCACTCAAACTCAACGCCGGCCTTCGGGCAGCTGCCTTCACATTCCTCGGCAAATGCGTCAACCGGCGCGTGGCCCGGCTGTTAGGCATACGGGCGGTAGACATAAACCTGTTTCTCCAGTTCTCATGAAGCGCCGCAAATTCTATGTAGTATGGGTCGGGCATAACCCCGGCATCTACGACAACTGGCCCGACGCACAGGAGCAGGTCACAAACTTTCCCGGCGCGAAATACAAGGCATACGACGATATCGACGAGGCTACAGCAGCCTACCGCGGCGACCCTCGTGAGCAGCTCGGCCTCATGCGCGCCCTCCTGCAGCGCAAACCCGACTACGACCCCAAGGCACGACAGGCTCGCGACTACAGCACCCTGCCGGGAGTCCGCATGGATGCCATAGCCGTCGACGGAGCCTGCGCCGGCAACCCCGGCCCGATGGAATACCGCGCCGTGCGCCTCGCCGACGGAGCCGAAATATTCCGCATCGGCGACAAGACTCCGCTCACAGGCACCAACAACATCGCCGAATACCTCGCCATGATACATCTGGCGGCACTGCTGGCCAAAGCCGGCGATTTTTCGACGCCGATCTATACCGACTCGCGCAACACCCTGGCATGGCTACGCCGCGGACGCTCCAAAACAAGCCTCGCAGCCACGCCTCAGACCGAGAAGACACTTGCTCTCCTCGCACGAGCCGACGCTTGGCTTGCAGCAAACGGCCCTATTCGCAATCCTATCATAAAATGGCCCACAGAAAGCTGGGGAGAAATCCCGGCTGACTTCGGTCGAAAATAAACTACTTAACCTCAACGACCATGAAATTGCTCAACATACTCAAAAACGACCCCTGGCTCGCCCCCTACGCAACTGCCATAGAAGGACGCCATCAGGACGCCATACGGAAACTGAAAGAACTCACGGCGACCGCCGGCACACTCGACGACTTCGCCAACGCACACAAATACTTCGGTCTGCATCGCCAGGCCGACGGTTCGTGGATATTCCGCGAATGGGCGCCAAACGCCACCGGCATAACGCTCATAGGCGATTTCTCGGGTTGGAAAGCGCTTCCGCAGTTCAAACTCCGTAAAGCCGGCGGAGGACTCTCCGGAGTATGGGAAGGTCATTTTCCGGCCGACGCTATTTCTCACGGACAGTTCTTCAAGATGATTGTTGAGTGGCCCGGAGGAAGCGGCGAACGCATTCCGGCATATGCCACACGGGTGATACAAGACCCCGAAACACATATCTTTTCGGCACAGGTATATGAGCCGGCGCGGTCATTTGTATGGCACGACAAAAACTTCGAACCCGACACCGCTCCCCTGCTGATATACGAATGCCACATAGGCATGGCGCAGGAAAAAGAGGGTGTCGGCACATACGAGGAGTTCCGACGCAACGTCCTGCCCCGTGTCGAGCGCGACGGCTACAATGCAATTCAGATCATGGCCGTTCAGGAACACCCTTATTACGGCTCTTTCGGCTACCATGTGTCGAGCTTCTTCGCTCCCTCGAGCCGTTTCGGCACTCCAGAAGAACTCAAGAAACTCATCGACGACGCCCACAAGCGCGGCATAGCCGTAATCATGGACATCGTCCACAGCCACGCTGTAAAGAACGAAAACGAAGGCATCGGACGCCTCGACGGCTCTGTCGACCAGTACTTCCACTCCGATGCCGGACGACGCGAGCACCCGGCATGGGACTCGCTTTGCTTCGACTACGGCAAGGACGAGGTGATACACTTCCTCCTCTCCAATTGCAAATATTGGCTCGAAGAATACCACTTCGACGGTTTCCGCTTCGACGGCGTGACATCGATGCTCTACTTCGACCACGGCCTCGGCAAAGCTTTCGGAAGCTATGCCGACTACTACGACGGCGGTCAGGACACCGACGCCATAGTATACCTCACCCTGGCCAACCTGCTCATACACGAGGTAAGACCCAAAGCCATTACCATAGCCGAGGAGATGAGCGGTATGCCCGGACTGGCGATACCGTTCAAAGACGGCGGCATAGGCTTCGACTACCGCATGGCGATGGGCATACCCGACTACTGGATAAAGACCCTCAAGGAGAAGAAAGACGAGGATTGGCATCCCACATCGATATTCTGGGAACTGACAAACCGACGCGCCGACGAGAAGACCATATCGTATGTCGAAAGCCACGATCAGGCTCTCGTTGGCGACAAAACTGTGATATTCCGCCTCATCGACAGCAAGATGTACTGGCACATGATGACAGGCGACAAAGATCCCGACGTGGCTCGCGGAATAGCACTCCACAAGATGATACGCCTTGTGACACTCGCGACTATCAACGGTGGATACCTCAACTTCATGGGCAACGAGTTCGGCCATCCCGAGTGGATCGACTTCCCCCGTGAAGGCAACGGATGGAGCTACAAATACGCACGGCGCCAGTGGGACCTTGTCGACCGACAGGACCTCCAGTACCGCTTCCTCAACGCTTTCGACAACGCTATGGTCGGTCTTGTCGCACACGTCCACAACTTCCAGTCGAAAGCGATACAGAAACTATGGGAGAAAGACGACGACCAGGTGCTCGCCTTCATGCGCGGCGACTACACCTTCGTCTTCAACTTCAGCCCCTTCAAGAGCTACGAAGGCTACGGCATCCTCGCTCCGGCCGGGTCGTATGTCACCGTCCTGTCGACCGACAATCCCGGTTTCGGCGGTTTCGGCAACGTCGACGAGAGTGTGACACACTTCACCGTGCCCGACCCCCTCTACACTCCGGCCGGTCTCGGACGCCTCATGCTCTACCTCCCGGCGCGAACTGCAATAGTGCTCCGCAAACGCCGCACACGCAAACAACCAATCTGACCGCATATCATGAATGACATCAAAATCAATCGCCGCGAGTTCCTCCGCAACTTAGGTGTTGCCGGAATGGGTGTGCTCGCAGCGACAAGTCCCTGGCTCTCGGCATTCTCCGAAGTGAGGGACACGCAGAAGGAGCGCTGCCGCCTCGGCATCATAGGCCCGGGCTCGCGCGGACAGTTCCTCATGAGTTTCATCGCACAGAACCCCAAAGCCGAGATAGTGGCCATCGCCGATGTATACGACCCGTCGATAGAGGCCGCAAAGAAGATAGCTCCTGACGCAAAGGTCTACCGCGACTACCGGGCCTTGCTGGCCGACAAGGATGTCGAGGCTGTTGTTGTCGCAACGCCGCTCAACACCCACTACGACATCGTGATGGACGCATTCGACGCCGGCAAGCACGTATACTGCGAGAAAACGATAGGCTACACTATGGAGCAGTGCTTCAACATGTACAACCGCCACCTCGAAACCGGTCTCCTCTTCTTCTCCGGACAGCAGAGGCTCTTCGACCCTCGCTACATCAAGGCTATGGACCTCATCCACAACGGAACTTTCGGCAAAATATCGCACGTCGAGGCATACTGGAACCGCAACGGCGACTGGCGCCGCGACGTTCCTTCGCCCGAGCTCGAGCGGTTTATCAACTGGCGACTCTACAGAGAGTCGTCGCGCGGACTCATGTCCGAGTTAGGTTGTCACCAGCTCCAGATAGGCACATGGGCTCTCGGCAAGCTCCCCGACAGGGTGATGGGCCACGGTGGCATCACTTACTGGAAAGACGGCCGCGAGGTCCACGACAACGTCCACTGCATCTTCGGCTACGACTCCGGCGAGTCGATCAACTACGGCTCGGTGATCTCAAATAAATTCTACGGCCTCGAAGAGAAGATAATGGGCAACCTCGGCACCGTCGAGCCCGAAGCCAGCAAATACTACTTCGAGGAGATTGCACCTGCGCCTGCGTTCATTCAGATGCTCAACAAGTGGGAGAACGAGCTCTTCGACGAGCTGCCTTTCGCCGGCACAAGCTGGGCCCCCGAGACCGCGAACGTCAACAAGGGCGAATACATCCTCGGCGAACGCTCAACTATCGACGGCACATCGCTCCTCACCGAGGCCTTTGTCGAAGCTGTCATCACCGGACGCCAGCCCGAGCGCATCGCCGAAGAAGGATACTACGCGAGCCTCCTCTGCCTGTGGGGCTTCGACGCCATAGAGCGCGGCGAGATCCTCCCCTTCCCCGAGCAGTACAAGATCGACTACGCACCCTACGGCACCCGCCGCCAGACCATCGTTTCATAAGCCTTAAATCATTACGACATTGAAAGATATCATTATCACATCGCGCCGTCAGAAGACCGAGCTTTGGTTCGCTGCCGGAGCATTCGTGGTGGCAAACATACTCAACATCTACGCTATCGCCACCTATGGCGCACCGGCCAAGGAAGTGTTCACGTCGATCTTCTACGTCCTCGCGTTCACGGCCGTCCTCTACGCCTTCAGCGTGATTGTGCGCCTCTTGATTTACTCTACAACCCGATTGTTCAAGAAAAAACCTAAAAAACCTTAATAACCTGATGACCAGCAGAAGAAATTTCCTTAAGACCGTCGGTGCGACGGCCGCAAGCATGGCTCTGGGGGGCTTCGGTGGTGCTATGGCCACTCCCCTCACCTCCACCGAATGGGGTACGGGCAAGAAAGACAAAGTTAAAATCGCATACATCGGCATCGGCAACCGTGGCGAGCAGAACATCGAAGAGTTCGCCAAGACCGGCCTGGTCGAAGTCACTGCCCTGTGCGACATCGATATGGGCGCCGCCCACACACAGAAAGTGATGAACATGTACCCCAAGGCCCGGCGCTTCCGCGACTTCCGCGAGATGTTCGACAAAGCCTCGGCCGACTTCGACGCCGTGTGCGCTTCTGTCCCCGACCACATGCACTTCCCCGTGGCTATGGCCGCACTGTCGCACGGCAAACATATCTACCTCGAGAAACCGATGTGCCGCACCTTCCTCGAAGGCGAAATCATGATGGAGATGGCGCGACGCCACCCCGAAATCGTCACTCAGGTCGGCAACCAGGGCCACTCCGAGGGCAACTACTTCCAGTTCAAGGCTTGGAAAGACGCCGGCATAATCAGCGACGTCACTGCCATAACGGCTCACATGAACAATCCGCGCCGCTGGCACAACTACGACGAGAAGATACTCCACATGCCCGGAGGCGAGAAGATGCCCACCGATATGGACTGGGACGCATGGACCGGCCCATGCACCTTCCACGGATATTCCGATAAGTACCACCAGGGCAACTGGCGATGCTGGTACGACTACGGCATGGGAGCACTCGGCGACTGGGGAGCGCACCTGCTCGACACAGCCCACGAGTTCCTCGAATTAGGACTGCCCTACGAAATCGACATGGCATACGCCAAGGGACACAACAACTACTTCTTCCCCTACTCGTCTACCATCAAATTCCGCTTCGGCGCACGCGGCAGCATGCCTCCCTGCGACGTCACATGGTACGACGGCCTCGACAACCTGCCCCCTCTGCCGGCCAACTACGGCGAGTCGGAGTACAACCCCGACGTACCGGCCACAAACCAGGGCAACACCCCAGTGAGCCAGCTCAACCCCGGCAAGATCCTCTATAGCCGCGACCTCACATTCAAGGGCGGCAGCCACGGCAACACCCTCTCGATGATACCTTCGGCAAACGCCAACGACATCAAGAGCCGCCTCCCCGAGGTGCCCAAGAGCCCGTCGAACCACTACCTCAACTTCATCCGAGCCTGCCAAGGCACAGAGAAGACACGTTCGCCCTTCGAGATCAACGGCGTCCTGAGCCAGGTATTCTGCCTCGGTGTCATCGCACAGCGGCTCAACACCAAGCTCTACTTCGATCCGCGCACCAAGCAGTTCACCAACAACCAGTTTGCCAACGCCCTCCTCAGCGGCATGCCCCCTCGCAAAGGCTGGGAAGAATTCTACAACCTCGTATAGGAATAGGAGCGCGACGCTCCGAGTCGTGCCAAAAGATCAGCAACGACAGGGCGCGACTCTTGTATAGCTCCGCGGAGCGGAGACTCCTCGGTTAACCACGTATGGAGCGCAGCGACATGCGTGGCCACGACCCTAACCCCACGACTCGCACCGCGAAGCGCGTGCCTACACAGACCAGGTGGTGAGGGAGCAGAGGCACACGCTCCGCGGAGATATCCCCCAAAAAACCCACTAATTAACAACAAAAAAAATGAAAAAACACATATTTGCCATCATATGCATCCTTTTTGCCGCTGCTGCGTCTGCCCAGAACTGGCAGCCCCTTTTCAACGGCAAAAACCTCAAAGGATGGACTCGTATCAACGGCAAAGCCGACTACAAGGTCGTCGACGGCACCATCGTCGGCACCACTAAGTGCAACACACCCAACACCTTCCTCGCCACCGACAAAAACTACGGCGACTTCATCCTCGAGTTCGAGTTCATGGTCGACGACGCCCTCAACTCTGGCGTCCAGATCCGCAGCAACCGCGACAAGAAATACCGCAACAACGTCGTCCACGGCTATCAGTTCGAGATCGACCCCTCGAAACGCGCTTGGTCGGGCGGCATCTACGACGAGCAGCGCCGCGGATGGCTCTACCCCCTCACCAAGAATCCTGCCGCACAGACCGCCTTTAAAAACGGCCAGTGGAACAAAGCTCGCATCGAAGCATGCGGCAACAGCATCCGAACATGGATCAACGGCGTCCCCTGCGCAAACCTCTGGGACAACGCCGACGCCCAAGGCTTCATTGGCCTCCAGGTCCACTCTATCGGCAACGACAAAAACCTCGAAGGCAAAAACATCGCATGGCGCGACATCCGCATCTGCACCACCGACGTCGACAAATACCTCACTCCCTCGTCGGCTCCCGAGGTAAACTGCATCGACAACACCCTCTCGCCCTCTGAAGTCGCCGACGGATGGGTACTCCTCTTCAACGGCAAGGACAGCACCGGATGGCGCGGTGCCAAACTCGACTCATTCCCGGCCAAAGGTTGGGTCATCGAAGACGGTCTCCTCAAAGTCATGCCCTCCGACGGTGCCGAGTCTAACAACGGCGGCGACATCGTAACCGACCGCACATACCGCGACTTCATCCTCTCTGTCGACTTCAAGATCACCGAAGGCGCCAACAGCGGCATAAAATACTTCGTCGACCCCTCCCTCAACAAAGGCGCCGGCTCTGCTATCGGTTGCGAATTCCAGATCCTCGACGACCTTCGCCACCCCGACGCCAAGCTCGGTGTCAAAGGCAACCGCAAACTCGGCTCGCTCTACGACCTCATCCCGGCGCCCGTCAAGAAACCCTTCGACATCAACAACTTCAACACCGCCACAGTCATCGTCCGCGGCAACCACGTCGAGCACTGGCTCAACGGCGTCAAACTCATCGAGTACGACCGCAACAACGACATGTGGAACGCTCTCGTCGCATACAGCAAATACCGCGACTGGCCCAACTTCGGCAACCGCACCGAAGGCAACATCCTCCTTCAGGACCACGGCGACGAAGTCTGGTTCAAAAACGTAAAGATCAAAGAACTCTAAGCCTCCTCGCGCGATGCCCTGCCTCACGCGCACTCTCCCCGACGGCTCCGACGCTGTGTATGCATGGTTCGCAGCCATGCACACACGCGTCGATATCCTCCTCAGGAGCGCAGTCCACGGCCCGGACTACCTCACGTCCACCATCGGCCTCATTCGCCGTCAGATCGCTCGTATCGAAGCCACAGGCAATCGTTTCGACCCCTCCTCCGAACTCGCCGCCCTCAACCGCCTCCCGGCAGGCCGCATCGTCACACTATCACCCCTCCTCCACCACATCCTCGCCCTCTGTCTCGACTACCACAAGCAGACAGAGGGCTTGTTTGATATCACCGTCAACACCCCCGGACACACCCCCTCCACAATCACACACATACACCTCGGCCCCGGCCGCACCTTCAGCCGCGACCTCGACACCATCATCATCGACCTCTCAGGCTTCATAAAAGGCTACACCCTCGACCGCATCAAGCCCCTCCTCCTCCGCCGCGGCATCACCGACGCCCTCATCAACATGGGCAACAGCTCCATCATGGCCCTCGGCGACGTCCCCGGCCCCGTCACCGACGCCTGCCTCACCACCTCAGGCAACGACACCCCCGACCGTCTCCACATCATCGACCCACGCACCGGCCAACCCCTCCACGGCCAGCGCACCTCCCAAGTCATCACCCCCGGCGGCGCCCAAGGCGAAGTCGCCGCCACCGTCCGCTTCATCCGCGAACAATAGCTTGAGTATGGATGGAAGTTTGAAAGGTTGAAAAAAACCTCCGCGGAGATAGGAGCGCGACGCTCCGCGTCGTGCCAAAGACCCGAGAAGAGAAAGCAGCATCAGCCTCCGCATCGATAGGAGCGCGACGCTCCTCGTCGTGCCAAAAACCCGAAGCAAGGGTGCAGCATCGCAAGTTGCCGGAGGCAACGCCTCATGGATAACGCCGGACTTCAGTCCGGTGCCAGCCATATAACGACTAAAGGCGTTTCGGAGATACGCCTCATGGTATCACATACACTTCCACAAGACGTTACCTCCCGGCAACTCACAAAAATTTGTCCCAATCCCGACATATCACTACCTTTGCAGCATGAGCAAATATACCGCATACTACCATATCGTCTTCTGTACAAAAGAACGGAAGATGACAATCCCCTTGGAGTTAAAAGAAGACATCTATCGGGTGATATGGAAAATTCTTACCGACAACAACTGCAAACTACTACGCATCGGAGGCATCCAAAATCACATACACATGCTCATCAATCTACATCCTTCGATAGCTCTGTCCGCGCTCATGCAAAAAATAAAAGGGGCAACAAGCAGTTGGATGCATACCGACCCCAGGTTCACCTTATTTGAGGGCTGGGCTCGCGATTATTTTGCCTGCACCTTGTCGCTGGAGAACAAAGATGCTGTGATTGAATACATCAAAAACCAGGAGACACACCATTTGACGAACCCGTTAGACGATGAATTTCGCCGACTCTACCGATATGCCGGTCTAAACTACGACACCCGGGACATGAACTGATTTATATAAAAAAATCCCCTCTGTCGTTTCCGACAGAGGGGATCTCGATAGAGGTGCCAAGCAGAATCGAACTGCTGTGCTCGGTTTTGCAGACCGATGCCTCACCACTCGGCCATGGCACCATTAGTGGTTTGTGGTGCAAAGTTACGCCAAATTTTCGTGCCGTGCAAATAAATCGCCAAAAACTTTTTTACCACGCTCAGACATTTGGCGAAGTTTTAGGAGCGCTTTTATCGACACAGGTCCCTCTCCCCACAGCATCGTAGGTAGCATCGATAGGAGCGCGACGCTCCGCGTCGTGCCTAAGACCAGGCAAGGGTGCAGCATAAGACGTTGCCTACGGCAACTTTGGCGCAACGCGAAACGCTTTTATTGACACTGATCCCTCACCCCACAGCATCGTAGGTAGCATCGATAGGAGCGCGACGCTCCGCGTCGTGCCTCAGACCTGGCAAGGGTGCAGTACCAGCAAGTTGCCGGAGGCGATGAGTTTTTTGGTGCCCGAGGCAATAGCGCAGTACCAGCAAGTTGCCGGAGGCAACGTCTTATGGATAACGCCGGGCTTTAGCCCGGTGTAAATGAGACACAAAAAAAGCGTATCTCCGAAACGCTTTATAGTCCATGCAACACCATGAGGCGTATCTCCGAAACGCCTTTACTTACGGTTCACCCTGTCACCGGACTGAAGTCCGGCGTTATCCATCAGACGTTGCCTCCGGCAACTTTGGCACGACGCAGAGCGCTTTTATCGACACAGGGCCCTCTCCCCACAGCATCGTAGGCAGCATCGATAGGAGCGCGACGCTCCGCGTCGTGCCTAAGGCCAGACAAGGGTGCAGCATCAGACGTTGCCTCCGGCAACTTTGGCACGACGCTCCGCGTCGCGCTCCTATCGATCTTCCTCCCCCTCCTCGCATCCACTGCAAAAAAGAAGTCGCCCGGCGCGGAGCGTCGGGCGACTGATATAGGAGGGAAGGGATTTTAGAGCTTGGTAGCCTTCACTGTCATCAAGTTCAGGTTAACCTCAAAGCGCCACATACCGGCTTCGGGGAAGAAGAACTTGTTATCGGGGTTCGAGCCGGGGATCACAGCCAGAGGAGCAGTCACACCCGAAGTGAAGGTGTAGTTGGTCTGCTGGCCGGGCGACGAGCACGGAGGCATGAAGCCATCGTTGCTCCAGTTACCCTTGGCGGTATACATCTTGAACTCACCGTTGCCGAAAGTCTCACCTTCGTATACGAAGATTTCAGGATTTTCAGGATCGGGGAAGAGCTCCTGCGGAGCGTCGAGGTTCCAGCCGCAAGCGAAAGCCGAGCCTACACCGTAGAGGTGATCCCAAGGAACGATGATGTTCCATTCGATGGTCTTGGCCTTGGTCGAGATCTTCACCTCATAGTAGCCGTCTTTCGGAGCGTAGAGCATCTGGTCGGCTGTAGGTACAGTTTCGATCACCTGGATAGAGCCAGCAACACCACCGGCAACGATAGCCGGAGTCTTGGCATCCTTATCGTAGGCGAAGTATACACCCTCGTCCTTGCTGAACCAGCCGCGCCAGGTATATTCCTTGCCGAGAACCACCTCAGTAGCCTCATTGGTGGGCGCGAGGTTGCAGTAAGTGTTGTAGCCCGGGTCGATAGCGCCGTTGAACATAAACACGGGGCGCGATACGGGAGCGTAGCCGGTCACGAAGAACGACGTCGACGAAACCTCGGGCATGTGGTAAACGAGAGTATCCTCGTACTGGCACACTACCTGAGCCTCAAGCTCAGCCATAGTGCCGGGGCTCACCTGCCATTTCTGCAGGATGTCGTTAAGGTCGTCGTTGGTAAATTCAACCTTAAAGTCAGCCACTTCCTCGAACGGAAGAGCGGTGGCATACTGGTTTCCGGCGATATCCATGCGGAAGATATATTTGCTGCTCTGGATGCCGGCAGGCATCGAAGCCTCGCCCCATGTAAGGCTAAGGGCGATCGCATCGGGATCGTTGGCCGACAGAACGATGCCTTCTTCAGGCACATTCGATGTAAGCTTCATCTGATCTGCAGGCGACGGCATGTCGATGAACACGCTATCACTGCCATCGCTGCACGAGGCGGCGAAGAGCGGAAGCAACATCAGACCTATATATTTGCTGTATGATTTCATGAAGTTGTAATTTTTTATCAGGTTAATGCTATTGGCCGGTGACTGGCGGAGCCTTGTCCGTTGATTGCGGCCTATGCGCCGCCGGCCACCGGGCCTTTAAACTTGATTACTCTTCGGCAGTGTCCCAGTACGGGCCCTGAACGAGGTTGGGGTTCTTGTCCATCTCGCTCTGGTGAACAGGCCACCAGTAGAATGATTTCTTGTATACACGGGGCTTGCCCACAGTTACTCGCTGGAAGAAGTCGGTCTCATTTTCAGCCATGAAGTTCATACCATGCATGTGGCCGTTGAGCACTTTCTCTGCCTCTTTCCAACGGCGGAGGTCATCATAGCGGATATCCTCGCCCGAGAGCTCGATGCGGCGCTCCTTGCGGATAATCTCGCGGAGGGCATCCTTGGTATTGTCCACGTGGATCTGGGTGTTGTCAGTAGCCGATACAGCGTCGGTGGTGTAAGGAAGAATACCTGCGCGCTCGCGGATCTTGTTCACGTAGAACAGGATTTCGCTTGCCGGGCCACCGGTCTCGTTGAGAGCCTCGGCGTAGTTGAGGTAAGCCTCACCGAGACGGTAGAGGATACCCGGGCGCCACTTGCCGGTGTTCTTGTTCGGACGGTAGTCGGGGTGTACACGCTTGCGGTTCAAGTAGCCGTTCTGCGGTGCGTCGTGCGTACCGTTGTTGTCGGCGTGCTTGTAGAGCATATCGTAGTAGCGGCCTTCCTGAGCATAGTATGCATTGTGGAATATCACACTCACATAGAAACGGGGCTCGCGGCCTACATACATGTTGTAAGTACCTGCGTGGGTAATTTTCTTCTGGTGGGGGTCATTGGTAGGTTCGCCACCGGTCCAGTCGGTAGTGCGGATTTCGTCCTCGGTCGAGAAGCCGTTTTCAACGTAGCCCGAATAGGGATCGTCGATCGAGCGGCCGTTCTTCATGAAGAACGCGTCGACAAACTCCTGGGTTACACCAAGACCACCGTTACCACCGGTGTCGGTAGTTGTCGAGTGTTTCTCAAATTCATTGAAGTTGGTAGACTGACGGGCGAAGAGGATTTCCTTGCAGTCTGTTGCTACAGAGGGAAGGAAGAGGTTCTGGTACGAGAGGAACGGGTCGATGTTACCATCCTTGTCGCGTACTACAAAGAGCTCGCAGCCTGCTTCGTGAGCCTTGTCGATGAGCAGTTTGCATGCATCGGCAGCCTTTTTCCACTTGTTGGCGTCGTAGCTGGTGCTGAAGAGGTTACGGCCTTCATTATCCACGTGGTTAGCGTAGTCGGGGTTGCCGTTGCAGAGGGGGCTGGCTGCGAAGAGAAGCAGACGGGCACGGGCTGCGAGGCACATCAGCGAAGTTGCACGGCCATACTTGTTGGGCGAGGTGTAGCTTGCCGGGAGCAGTTTCGACACCTCGAGGTACTCGTTCTCAATCCAGTCAACGATATCGTCGAAAGGCTCCGGACCGGTCATGAGGTCGTCGAGGTTGAATTCTGTCGGGGCAAGATAGCCGGGACGGAAGGGGATAGGACCGTAGCTGAGCAACATGCGCTGGTAGTAGTAAGCAACCAGGAAACGGGTCTCAAGCTTCATAAGCTCAACCTCAGACTTCGAAAGACCTTCTTCGGGCACCGCTGTAGCGCGCTGTTGGAAGATAAGGCACTCACGGATACGACGGGGGCAAGCTGCCCAGTAGTCACCGTTCCAACCGGTGTTGGAGTTCCAGTTACCCGAGAGGCAGCCAAGCATACCGCCGCCCCACCACTGTTCCCAACGCTCGGAGGGAGCAAGGTCATCGCCCATCACGTTGGTACCGGAATCGCGGAGAGTCCACCAGTAGTTTTCCTCGACATGCGAGTAGCACTGTGCAAGCCAACGCTCCTGGAGGATACGCTGCGAGAACACTTCGTCAATCGTAAGCTCAGTGTCCGACTCCTTGTCCAGGAAGTCTGAGCAAGAGCTCAGGGACAGGACGGCCACACAAGCCAAGAATATTTTCTTGTATGTTTTCATTTTCAGTTGCATTAGATTAGGAAGTTGTTAGAATTTGAGGTCGACACCGAACATAACCGAACGCGAGGTCGGGTATTTCATACCGGTGTTGGTATCGAGCTCGGGATCCCAGAGCTTGAAGTTGGTGATGTTGAAGAGGTCGTTGCCGCTCACGAAGAAACGGGTCATCGACGAGCCATACTTCATTGTCCATTTCCTGGGCAGGGTGTAGCCAAGTTCGATGG
>DKVO01000002.1:54923-55118 GCA_002491245.1 Porphyromonadaceae bacterium UBA7176 | reverse complement strand
GCGCGGACGCAGATGAGCTTTCTCGCGAAGGAACTCCATCGTGTGACCCTTCTTCTGCAGCGGATATGTCTCGGGGTCGGCGCTGCCGTAGATCTCGAGAGTGTCGGCCTGCACTTCGCAGCTTTGGCCCTTGCCCATCGATTCGACGAGCTTGCCAGTCACGTGGATCGACGAGCCGGTGGTGACAGCCTTGAG
>DKVO01000002.1:54484-54614 GCA_002491245.1 Porphyromonadaceae bacterium UBA7176 | reverse complement strand
CGAGCCGGTGGTGACAGCCTTGAGATCTTCCTCGCTGAATTTGTTGAGGTCGAAGACTATCTGAAGGTTGCGTACCGTAGAGCCGTCGTTAAGCGCTACGAACTGTACGTTTTTATTGCCGCGGCGGGTG
>DKVO01000002.1:38756-54162 GCA_002491245.1 Porphyromonadaceae bacterium UBA7176 | reverse complement strand
GCGGACCCAACCTTTGACATCCACTTCGGTGCCTACCAGCGCCGGATCGAAGATATCGCTTATCTTTGTTCTTTTCATCGTTAGAAAATTCTTTCGTTTTTCAAACCGCAAAGATATACAATTTCGCACAAATAACGAAATAACATCCAATCTTTTTACGCTACGCGACACTTCCTCATAATCAAAAGACCAGCACCNNAGAACGCACCACCTCCTGAAATAGGCAACGCCATGATAGGAAGAAAACACTCCGCATTTTCACCCCATATCATCACGTCAGCATCGATAGGAGCGCGACTCTCCGAGTCGTGCCCCCAAAACCTCAGCATCAGTGAGTTTCCGGACGTAACACCTCTCCATCAACAGAGCGCACCCTCTCCACAAAAGTTATGCCGCGTAGGGTCCTCTGGATATTCTTCATATCACATCAAATTACACGTCTAAAGGTAGCCACAAGCCACCTTTAGACGTGTATAATAGATTTTGACATTATGAAATACTCCATTTAAGCAGTCTTGCGACACCGCCTCATAATCAAAAGACCAGCACCGTCTCCGCAACGCGGAGACTTCTCGGTTAACCACGTATGGAGCGTAGCGACATGCGTGGCCCACGTCTCACCGGTAAAAAGCACCGCGAAGCGCGTGCCTCCGCACTCCATAAAAGTTGCAGAACGCACCACCTCCTGAAATAGACACCGCCATGATAGGAAGACAACACTCCGCATTTTCACCCCACAGCATCACGTCGGCATCGATAGGAGCGCGACTCTCCGAGTCGTGCCCCAAAACCTCAGCATCAGTGAGTTTCCGGACGTAACACCTCTCCATCAACATAGCGCACCCTCTCCACAAAAGAGTCCGACAGCGGATCGTCATTCCCATTATAGAGCGTCGGGTGGTTCGTGCCCGTAAGGGTACTGATAATATACACAAGGGCCGATGACGAGAACGGCCGGTCTATCCCTCGCCTTATAGCCTCGATTATTTCCGGATTTTGTTCTCTGTACGCCCTGTTGGCATAAATTACAAACGGTATTTTCGTATTTTGACGCGTCCGGCGGCGGTAATTGCCGTTTTCATAGACATTCTCACCGTGGTCGGAGAGATAGACCAAAACAGCCGGCCCCGGCATACCGGCGATTTCTGAGGCCACCTCATGCCATATCGAATCCGTGAAACGGATCGAATTGGCATATTGCGCCACAATCTCTGCCTTATTCCGGTCGAGCCACGGTTTGTGGATATGGCGAAGGACACTGTCTGCTGTGAAATACCGCCGGTCGGTCGGATAGCGTTGGTCATATTGTATGTGCGACCCCATCAGGTGCAGCATCACAAGCTTATTGGCACATGTATCGGCAAAAGCTTTGCGAGCTTCCGGAAGCAACGCCTCGTCGGTAGTGGAGTTCGCTAGCATAGTATCGTCGATATACTCCATCCCGACGTATTTCTCTACTGTAGCCGCCGATGTCAAGGCACTTACGGCAAGGTTCCAGTCGGAGACTCGCTCTTGGTTCGATAGCCAATATGACTTATAACCGGCAGCGTTGAAGAGGTCGAAGAGTGCCGGATATTTGTAGGTGTCGCCTTCTTCCGAGAGGTCCGATTGGAACGACAGCAGCCTCTCAAGATTGGGATACGTTATCTGCGACGATGCCAAAGCATCTGTCAGCACAAAAAGACTGTCTCGCCACATATCCATATATGGGCTTGTCGGCAGTGGATAGCCATAAATGGAGAGACTTGACTTGTTGGCCGACTCTCCCACAATCACAGCCACGGTCGTGGCTCGATGCTGCGAACTCACGCTATCGGACTGTGGCAGACGGGTGCGGTTAGCGATGTACTCCTGCATCTTGCGGTTGTCCGAGGATTGCCCTTGGATATATTTGGCCGTGCGCAACAAGATGCAGATACTTGTGCGTCCGGTTTGGTTGTTCAGGGCAAACACTGTATAGTCGCAAAGACCTATGCAGCTCAACACCAGCGTTCCGACAGCAAATATTTTCGGGTGGGCATACCGTGCGGATATGAACAATGCGGTTATCACCGCAATACACCCCCAGAAGACCGGAGTTTGCACTCCTGATGCAAGGTTGCGCAGAAGATCCGGGATAAACTCCCCGACCTCACCCGAGTTTGTCTGTGCGAATAATCCTATCAGCTTGCGCGAAATGCCGAAACCGTAAAGTAAATAGCCGGTAGCGTTGATAATAGCCAATGAGGCCGACAAAAACACTAAGATTGATGCCGCTACGCGTCCGGCTCGGAAACGCCAGGCCACGGTGCAAAGCAACATCGACACCGTGGCACTCAGCGAGCTCACCGATATCAGGAAAAGCGCTCGCTCGAAAGTAGAGAAGCCGAATACCGGAGCAAAGGCGACATCAATCAAGCCGGCTACAGAGAGCACGAACATCGCAACCCACAACATCCGTGAAGCCGGAGTGGCAAAAATCTTCATGTCCGTCTCTCTTGCCGCGTTACTTCGCTGCTTCGGCCATAGCCCCGATGGGGTTGTTGGTCGTTATGAAATCAACACCCATTTCGACACATTCTTTCAGGTCCGCCGGAGAGTTGACCGTCCACACATTGACAGGCATCCCGTAAGAGTGCAGGCGTCCTATCCAGTCTGGATGATTGCGGAACTCGCCGATGTGATAGTCGGCGCCGGTTGCTCCCGTAGCCTTGAGTTCGTCCGGGTCCATGCCGGAGAGGAAATAGACCGGACGGCCCGACAGGGCGATAAAACGCTCGAGAGCGTTGCGTGAGAACGTGATATATGTCGTCCGGTCAGTAAGACCCTTGTCGGCGATCATGGCGATCGACATGTCTACTGCAAGGTTCTCATGAGCCTTGTTCTTATGCTCCTTCAACTCGAACACCAGGTCGATGCCAAGCGTGGTCGCCGTATCCAGATAGGCCTCCAGGCGAGGAAGAGCTTCACCATTGGCAAGCCGCAGTGTGTCAAGAACCGCACTCGATGTTGTTTCAAGCACATGACCGCCGAACGACGGGTCGTGGTTCACATAAAGGACACTGTCAGCCGACAGCCAAACATCGAATTCGCAACCGTCGGCACCGATAGAGTCGGCCTTCACAAGCGAGCGGATAGAGTTCTGTGCCGACCCTTCGGTCTCATGGAAACCGCGGTGCGCCACAATTGCAGGCATAGCCTTCAACTCATATACCCTCGACGACAGGTTTCCCCGTGTAAACAAAGGCAATCCGACAGTCATAAGATAGCAACCCGAGTACGATTTCACCTCGCCGGCCTTGCCATCGTAGCGGTCAATTTCACGGACACTGTATTTGAGATCCGGATCAAGGCCCTGTAACTTCACATTATTCAGCCGTTCTGCGTAACGGGGATGGATATCGAATGCGAACACCACCGCACGGCGGCGGTCCTTGCCCACATACATCGTAGCTGTGTGGTTGCTTCCGTAAGGCGACACAAGACCGTAGCGGTCGCCATCGAGCACAAGCGGTTTGATGTCGGCATAAGTTTTGAGCGATGCCTTGCAGTAAGCAAGGTCGCCGGCGCTTTGTTTGTCAAGGGGGAGGTCAAAGCCATATTTACCCATCATGGCAACATTGGCGCGGAATTTTATCGGCATCTCGCGGCTCCAGTCGGTCACGTGGGCACACTGTACCTTCGCCGGGAAGATTTGCGACATACCCCATTGGATATACAGGCGTTCCACTGGGTTCGTGTTGTCGCTGGGCCACATTTCGGTGAAGTACTTCAGACCGCTGTAGTCGGCACGGCCGCCGCCACCTGAGCAGAGCATCATGGGCAGGTCGGGATATTTCGCCGCGATACGGTCAAGCACATTGTACAGACCGCGCACATGGTCTACATACAGCTTCGTCTGATTTTTGCCTTCGTAGTTCGAATAGATATTCGTGATAGGGCTGTTGCAATCCCATTTGAAGTAGGCGATATCCGGAAATCTTGTCATAAGACCGTCAACGATATCAAAAACATAGTCCTGGACTTTCGGGTTGGACATATCGAGGACGAGCTGGTTGCGGAAATAGTATTCATCGCGGTTGGGCAGTGTGATCACCCAGTCTTTATGCTTTTCGTACAGTTCCGATTTCGGGTTCACCATCTCCGGCTCAATCCAGAGGCCGAACTTGATGTCGTTGGCCTTAGCCGCGTCGGTGAGAGCCTTGATGCCGTCGGGCAGTTTCGACTTGGTCTCCTCCCAGTCGCCAAGACCCTGCGTGTCGCTGTGGCGCGGATACTTGTTGCCGAACCATCCGTCGTCGAGCAAGAACATATCCACTCCAAGATCCTTGGCCTTGGCGATAAGCTCTGTCAGGCTCTTTTGGTCGAAGTCAAATTGAGTCGCCTCCCAGTTGTTGTATATCGTCATGCGGTCGCCCATGCCGTCTTTCACCTGATGGCGGCGTGCCCAGTCGTGGAAGTTGCGCGAAGCCTCGCCCGTTCCCTTGTCGCTGAAGGTGAAGATAAACTCCGGCGTCACAAAAGTCTCGCCCTTTGCCAATGGATAAGACGAGAAATACGGGTTGATGCCACTGATTACACGGAGCTTGCCGTTTTGGTCGACCTCGAAAGTGAAGCGGAAGTTGCCGAGCCATCCCAGAGTGCCGGTGAGCACTTCTCCCGAGGTCTCAGTTGCCTTGTCGCCAAGTGATAGCTGGAAGAATGGCAAAGTCTGCATCGTCGCGCGCGACCCCAGCTTGGAGTCAAGCACCTTCTTGCCCATATGGAGAGCTTGGGTGAGCATATTGGCCTCATCAGCCCATTCGCCCGTGAACTGTGTCAGATAGTATGCCGGCGCGTCAAGGTGCAGCATCGCCGAGGCATATTTCTCGAGCTCTACAGGTGTCTTGCCGTTGTTTTTGATTTCAGCCCAGGTCTTGAACACATTCTCGGGGCCGTAGGCGGCGATTTTAAGAGTCACCTCATCGCCATACACCGGGTCGGCAAGCGATATTGAGGTCACTTTGGCGCCATCGATGCTGTCTGTGCTGTGCGACTTGTATTTCAGAAGCGTCGACGAGTTGCCGTCGCTGCGGTTGATATGGAGTGCCGGCTCAAAATAATCTTCCATGCCGTGTGTCAGATAGGCTTCGGTGCCGGTCGGAAGGTTTTGGTAATCTTTGGTGCCGTTGAGGCGCGACCCGAGGTACGACTGGTACAGGCGTCCGTTATCCCCGACTTTGTATACCAGGGCATTGTCGGCGGTCTCCACTACAATCATCTCACCTTTGGCCATCGCGCTGAGCGACACCGTGGCAAGTATACTCGCAAGAACTGTTTTGATGGTTTTCATCCGATAGGTTTAAGGTTGGCTAATTTTTTTCGCTAAGTTACGCATTATTTCGTTAATAATATCCTGGGAAATTAAATTTTGATGCTTTTACATACCATATCAGAATATTTTGTATCTTTGTGCGCAAAACCAAAACCAAAATATCGGAAACCATGAAAACATCCAAAATTCTTCTGGCGATGCTTGTCGCCGCATTCTCGTTCACTGCCTGCGGTGGCGACGACGACGATAACGGTGGCGGAAACTCCCCGGTTATCGAAAAAGAAAAATCTTACCGCAACCCTGTTATCAACCGCAGTGTGCCTGATCCCACTGTCCTGCGCGACGACGATGGAACATACTATCTCTACGGAACCGAGGACATCGGCTACACTCCCGTATTCAAATCAACCGACCTGGTGAACTGGAACCTTGTCGGAAAAGTATTCGAGACACGTCCTTCATTCGTTACCAACGGTGGCGTATGGGCTCCCGATATCCAGAAAATCGGCGACAAATATCTTCTCTACTACTCCATGTCGGTATGGGGTGGCGAATGGGATTGCGGCATCGGTGTCGCATCGTCCGACAAACCCACCGGCCCGTTCATCGATCATGGTAAGATGTTCATAAGCCGCGAGATTGGCGTCCAGAACAGTATCGACCCCGTAATCTTCTCCGAAGACGGCAAAAACTACATGTTCTGGGGCTCTTTCCACGGCATATACGGCATCGAGCTCACCGCCGACGGCCTCAAACTGGCTCCCGGTGCTGAGAAGTTCAAGATTGCAGGTGGATACTCCGAAGGCACTAACATCTACAAACGTGGCGACTACTACTACCTCGTCGGTTCTGGCGGCTCTTGCTGCGAAGGTGCCAACTCTACATACCACGTCGTGGTTGCCCGTTCGAAAGACCTCCACGGCCCGTATGTCAACCGCAACGGCGAAAAAGCCCTCGACAATAAGTTCGAACTCATGCTCAGCGGCAGTAAGAACGTAGCCGGCCCGGGTCACAACGCCAACTTCGTCCTCGACGATGCCGGCAACACCTGGATGCTCTACCACGGCTACGACCGCTTCAATCCCAATGCCGGACGCAAGATATACCTCGACAAAGTCGAATGGGACAGCGACGGTTGGCCTTTCGTTGCCGGTGGATCACCTTCGGTAACTGCCGAGAAACCGGTCATCAACAAGAAGTAAACATTCTCAGACAATACGTGGACGGGCGGTGCAAACCGCCCGTTTCGTATACCCCGAAAGCCCTGGTAAACATAAATTTGCCGATACCGCAAATTTTGCTTATCTTTGCATGATTTTCGAGAAAATACAATTATATCAGACATTTATGAATATCTTTAAAAAAACCATCACGCTGCCTGACGGCCGGGAGATAACTATCGAGACCGGCAAGCTGGCCAAGCAAGCGGATGGAGCGGTTGAGGTGCGCATGGGCAACACCATGCTCCTCGCAACGGTCGTGTCGGCCAAAGAAGCGGGAGAAGGTGTAGATTTCATGCCCCTGCAGGTTGAATACAAAGAAAAATTTTCGGCTGCCGGCCGTTTCCCCGGTGGTTTCCTCAAGAGAGAAGGTCGTGCTGGCGACTATGAAGTGCTCACCGCCCGACTCGTCGACCGCGTCTTGCGTCCTCTCTTCCCCGACAATTATCACGCTGATACATTCGTCAACATCACTCTATACTCTGCCGACGGTGTCGATGCACCCGATTGCCTCGCTGGTCTCGCTGCCTCGGCTGCCATCGCTGTGAGCGACATACCATTCAACGGTCCTATCGGTGAAGTTCGTGTTGCCCGTGTCGATGGCAAATTTGTAATCGATCCCACTTTCGAGCAGCTCAAGAAAGCCGACATGGAACTCATGGTCGGTGCTACATACGACAACATCATGATGGTCGAGGGCGAAATGAACGAGGTTAGCGAAGCCGACCTCCTCGAAGCTCTCCGTCAGGCCCACGCTGCCATCAAAGTGCTCTGCACGGCTCAGATTGAACTCGCCGAAGAAGCCGGAAAGACCGTAAAGCGCGACTACTGCCACGAAGTTAACGACGAAGACCTCCGTGCCGACGTTAAAGCAAAGTGCTACGACCGCGCCTACGCAATCGCAAAAGCCGGTTGCGCCGACAAACACTGGCGTCAGGAAAGCTTCGACGCTATCTGCAACGACTACATCGAATCGCTTCCCGAAGAAGAGCGCGAAGAAAAAGCTCCCCTCGTCAAGCGCTACTACCACGACGTCGAGAAAGAGGCCATGCGCCGCTGCGTCCTCGACGAAGGTGTACGTCTCGACGGCCGCAAGACAACCGAGATACGTCCTATCTGGTGTGAGGTCGACTACCTCCCCGGCCCTCACGGATCGGCTGTCTTTACCCGTGGCGAGACTCAGGCACTCGCAACAGCCACTCTCGGCACAAAACTCGACGAAAAGATGGTCGACGAAGTTCTCAACCAGACTTCCGAGCGCTTCCTCCTCCACTACAACTTTCCTCCCTTCTCCACAGGCGAAGCCAAACCCCAGCGTGGCGTAGGTCGTCGCGAGATCGGCCACGGCAACCTCGCCCATCGCGCCCTCAAGCGCATGTTCCCCGACGATTTCCCCTATGTATGCCGCATCGTCAGCGACATCCTCGAGTCTAACGGCTCTTCGTCGATGGCAACCGTATGCGCCGGCACCCTCGCCCTCCTCGATGCAGGTGTGAAGATGAAACGCCCCGTCAGCGGCATCGCTATGGGTCTCATCAGCGATGGCACCAAATATGCTATCCTGAGCGATATCCTCGGCGACGAAGACCACCTCGGCGACATGGACTTCAAAGTCACCGGCACTCGCAACGGTATCACTGCCACTCAGATGGACATCAAGTGCGACGGCCTCAGCTACGAAATCCTCGAGAACGCCCTCAACCAGGCCCGTGAAGGCCGTATGCACATCCTCGACATCATCGAGAACACAATCCCTGCTCCGCGCGAGGACTACAAACCCCACGTGCCGCGTATCGTCACCATGATCATTCCCAAAGAGCTTATCGGTGCAGTTATTGGCCCGGGCGGAAAGATCATCCAAGGCATACAGGAAGAGAGTGGCGCAACCGTATCGATCGACGAAATACCCGAAGGCGGATATATCGAAGTCGCCGCTGCAAACAAGGCCAGCATCGACAAGGCTCTCGCCATGATCAACGCTATCGTCGAGTTGCCTGAAGAAGGCAAAGTATACGACGGCACCGTACGCTCAATCATGGACTTCGGTGCGTTCGTAGAGTTCATGCCCCACCGCGACGGTCTGCTCCACATCAGCGAAATCGCCTGGGAGCGTCTCGAAGACATGGCTGCCAGCGGACTCAAGGAAGGCGACAAAGTGCAGGTCAAACTCATCGAGATCGATCCCAAGACCGGCAAATACCGTCTGTCTATGCGTGCCCTCCTGCCCAAGCCCGAAGGCTGGGTAGAGCCCGAACGCAAACCCCGTGGTGATCGTGGTCCGCGCCGTGATGGCGACCGCCCCCGTGGCGACCGTGGCCCCCGTCGCGATGGAGAACGCCGTGGTCCGCGCCGTGATGGCGACCGCGCTCCTCGCAAAGAAGACTAAGCAAAACACCCCATAACTTGAAGAGGGACATGACAGCTCCGGCAGTCATATCCCTCTTCATTTTTGTCAGCATCGTCAGTGCTAAATCATTCTATTTTGTTGATATATACTTTGCATTTACGCATGGCAATCAGTTTTTCAAGGTTATATCAAACTCGAGTCCGAGAGTGTCGAGAACAGCCAATATTGTCTCTATCTTAGGGTTGCCGCTGCCGCGCTCGATGGCCACCAATGTGTTTATGCCGATGCCGGCTAAAGCTGCCAGTATCGGCTGTGTGATGTTGAGCGACTTGCGTCTGTCCCGTATTGTTCTTCCTATTTGTTGGTAGTTCATATGTCATCTAAAATCACAATAAACTGTGATTTGAACGCAAAAATATGAATAAAGTTGAAGAATTACAAGCAAAATCACATCGTGCTGTGATTTTAGCGGTTTTAGAATTTAAGCGGAGGTTCTTTTAGTCAAAAATCACAGCGTACTGGTATTTTACTACTTGCGAGTCACATGCCAAACGGCCGAAAAGCGAGGACCGGTTGAGTGTACTGTATAGCCCCCTGTTGCAAGGTTTCGGCCGGTCAGTTCAAAGCTCTCCTGAGTGTCCTCATTCATGATTGTGTAGCTTGCGTCGGGGTCGGCAAATGGCAGGCAGACGGTGAAATCGCTCTCCGGACAAGTTTCCTGGCGGAAGGTCAGCACCACAGCTTCATCCGAGGCTTGGTCGTGGTATGCGAAGACAGTCCACATATCGGTCTGGTCCTTGCTGTGGAGAGGGGTCAGTACATAGAAGTCTTTGAGAAGTAGGTGCGAATATCTGCGCCACTCGCCATAGTTCTTGCGCAGCCGGTCATAGTTCATGGTCTCGTCGTGGGTATAGCATTCGCTGATGTTGTATGACGGGAGCCACGATGCACGGGTCACATACGACGATGCTCCGCCCCTCTCTCCGGCCTCAAGCTCATGGACCGACTCTTTGGTCGACGAGCCGCAGAACGGAACCCACTTGTTGAATGTCGAGGTCATTGCCAGGCGCAAGGCCGATGTCGACCGGTCGGAATCGCTGCGGAGCAGAGGCACACTGCGGCGCAGCGACTCGATGTCGTTTCGTCCGCCGCCCGAGGCGCAGTTGTCTACAAACGTGCATTTGCCGTTTCGGGCGCAGAAATCGATGATGCCGTCCCAGAGGGCATAGTGTCCCTGAATACCGAGGTTTTCAGAGATACCTGTCCGGGGAGCACCCATTTCGGCACTCTCCTTGGCATCGTTGGCCGGCCATGTGGTGGCAGGGTCGCTGTTGTTGTCCTCTCGGTACATATCCACTTCATTCTCTCCCATAACCTTGATGATGCGGTTGAGAGTCCATGCCAGACAGTCTTTGTCACCGAGATTGTTGGTTATCACATTATGTCCGTTCGATATTGCCCATTCGGGTCGGTATCCATAGTTACGGGCAAGGGCGTCGACATTGGTCACACGCTCAGGTTCGAACCACATCAGCACCTTTATCCCTACCTTATGGCAAGCTTCGTTCGACTCCCTGAAAGTCTTTCCCGGCCATTTTATAGTATCCAGCTCCCATGAGCCTACGGTTCCCCACCAGTCTTTCGATGGCGAATTGCCTTCGGGGTCGAAATACCACCCGGCGTCAAACCAACGGAAGTCGGGCTTGGTGTCTTCATACACAAGGCGATCAAGTGTACGGCGCCAGGTATAGAAGCGCTCTGAAATACTTCCGTCAGAGTTTGGTAGGCCGGTGTCTCCGGCAAAGCAGGTGGTGGAGAAGGGTTTCAGCAATGCCCCTGAAGCATCAGCCTTGGGCATGTTGTATTTGGTGAACCATGCGCGCCATAAGTTCCATGCTCCGGCCTCGTCACGGGTGGTGTAGGGCAGCATTACCACAAGGGCTGTCCGGATAGTTTCGCCGGGTTTCAGCACGGTATTGAGCCCGGTGCAGTTCGATGCCACAAGTCTGGTCGAGCCTCCCTTGCTCTTGAAATCGGCTTTCCACGTGCCGCCCCAGCCCAGAGCTATGAGAGTGCCGCCGGAGCCGTGGACAAGGTCGAAATAAGGGAAGCAACCGTGTGTGGCGCGGCCCCCTGTCGATTCGAAAGAACCATCGTCGCGGCCCAGGTCGATACTGTAGGGTGCGTATTGATGGCCGTGGTCGCCATAGCATCCGCGGACCAGCGGATTTTTGCCTGAAAAACAGCGGTCTATCGACACCAGGTCTGAGATCGGCTTGCTGGTTTCCTTTCCTGTATTTGTGAAATACAAAGTGTACTCCACCTCGCCGAATTCCTTATTGAAAGCACCCTCGAGCTCCACTCTTACATCTTGGCCTAACATACCTGAGATGTTCACTTCGCGCCCGGTCGCAGTAGTCGATACCGTTTTATTAAGTCCTCTCAGGTCTTTGAGACCGGTATATGCTTTTTCGCCGTACTTGAAACTGACAGGCACTGTGGCTGGGTTGCAGATACTTCCGAAGAGCTTTTCGGCCTGTTTCATGTCGGTGTTGTAATGCACGGTGAATGCCTCGGCACACAGAATAGACAGCAGGCAGAGCGCAAAGGCAAGGATACGGGTAAAGCGAAGGCATTTGAAACGTCCCGGTACGGATGGCGATTTGTGTTCAATCATGGTTCGGATGTCGGTAAAGGTTTTATAGATAAGCTAATATATTTAACTAATTCTCACCACATACTTACTCCACCACGGGCAGGAGAAGTATATTGTCGAGGATAGCTACAGCATCGGAGACGGTGTCTACGCCCGAGAATATGAAACTGCGGCGTCCGTTGCGCTCACGGGGAGTAACGCGCCGAGGGTTGATCTGAAGATACGAGAGCATACGTCCGAACATCGGCGAGCGGTAGTATGCCTTGTTGTCGTCGCTGACGAAGTGTGTATACATCTGCCCTTGTTTGAGCACCAGTTTCTCTATGCCCAACCTGCGCGCCAAGGCTCTCAGCCGGGGCACCCGGAGTAGTTCCTTGGCTGCCTCGGGTATGCGTCCGAAGCGGTCGCGCAGACGCTCTTCGAAGGCCTGGAGCTGGTCGTCGCGCTCTATGCTGTCGAGTTCCTGGTAGAGGGCAATTCGTTCGCTCTCCTGTGGCACATAGTTGAACGGTAGCAGCAGTTCGAGATCGCTCTCTATCACACAGTCGGCCACGAAGTCTTGTTGTGTGTCGGTCTTGGCAAGGTCGGTGTCGGCAAACTCCTCGTTATGGAGCTCGAGGACAGCCTCTTTCAATATTTTCTGATATGTTTCATAGCCAAGGTCGGCGATAAATCCGCTCTGCTCGGCGCCGAGCAGGTTGCCGGCACCACGGATATCGAGATCCTGCATAGCGATGTGGATGCCCGAACCAAGGTCGCTGAAACTCTCTATGGCCTGGAGACGGCGACGGGCCTCCGGAGTCAGTGGCACGCCCGGTGGTACCATCAGGTAGCAGAACGCTTTGCGCGAGCTGCGGCCCACGCGGCCACGGAGCTGGTGGAGCTCGCTCAGACCGAACTTGTGGGCGTCGTTGATGATGATGGTGTTGACGTTAGGCATGTCGATACCGCTCTCGATGATACTGGTGGCAAGGAGTATGTCGTAGTCGTGCGCCGAGAAATCGTTGATGGTCTTCTCAAGTTTCTCTGGGGGCATCTGTCCGTGCGCCACAACCGTACGGGCATCAGGTACGAGGCGTTTGATCATCGCTTCGAGGTCGTAGAGACCTTCGATACGGGGATTGACGAAAAATACCTGCCCGTTGCGTGCGAGCTCGAAGTTTATGGCCTCGGCCACAACATCGTCGCACAAGGCGTCGACCGAGGTGATGATCGGGTAGCGGTTGGGCGGTGGGGTGGCGATGGTAGAGATCTCACGTGCGCCCATGAGCGAGAACTGCAAGGTGCGCGGTATCGGAGTGGCGCTCATGGTGAGGGTGTCGATATTGACCTTGAGGCTTCTGAGCTTCTCCTTGACGCCGACGCCGAATTTCTGCTCCTCGTCGACAATCAGCAGCCCGAGGTCCTTGAATTTAACGCTCTTGCCGATGAGTTTATGGGTGCCTACGATGATATCGATTTTTCCGGCCTCGAGGTCGGCGAGTATGGCCTTGGTATCTTTTGCCGACCGTGCCCTCGAGAGATATTCGACACGGACCGGAAACTCGGCCAGACGGTCTTTGAACGTGTGGTAGTGCTGGTAGGCGAGCACTGTGGTGGGTACGAGCACCGCCACCTGTTTGCTGTCGGAGGCCGCTTTGAACGCAGCCCTGACGGCAATCTCGGTTTTGCCGAAGCCAACATCGCCGCAGATTAGACGGTCCATCGGCCGGCCGCTCTCCATATCGGCTTTCACGGCCTGTGTGGCAGAGAGCTGGTCGGGGGTATCCTCATAGATAAACGATGCCTCAAGCTCATGCTGCATGTATGAGTCGGGCGAGAATGCGAATCCTTTTTCCTGCTGACGGGCAGCGTAGAGGCGGATGAGGTCGCGCGCGATATCCTTGAGCTTGCTCTTGGTGCGGTCTTTCATCTTCTGCCACTGTCCGCCGCCGATACGGTTGATTTTGGGCGGTACACCTTCCTTGCCGCGGTATTTGGCGAGCTTGTGGAGGGCATGGATAGAGACGAAGAGTATGTCGTTGTTGTCGTAGACGAGTTTTATGACCTCCTGCATCTTGCCGTTGACATTTGTGCGCAGCAGGCCGGCGAATTTGCCCACGCCGTGGTCGAGATGCACGATATAGTCGCCCACCTCAATCTGCCCGAGCTCTTTGAGCGAAAGTGCCAGTTTGCCCGAACGGGCGCGGTCGCTCTTGAGGGTATATTTGTGGAAACGGTCGAAAATCTGGTGGTCGGTGAAGACGCAGATTTTGCTGTCGTGGTCGATAAACCCTTCGTGAAGAGTGCCTTCGACTGCCTCAAAATCGATTTTGTCGCCACGGTCGGCGAAAATCTCGCGCAGACGGTCGAATTGCTTCGCGTTGTCGGAGAGGATGAGCAGGCGGTAGCCTTCGCTCCTGAACCGGGTGAACGAGTCGGCGATGAGGTCGAAATTCTTGTGGTAGATGCCCTGTGGTGAGCAGTCGAAATTGATCACCGCCGCGCCACGTTTCTTGACAGGTACACCGTCGGCGTCGCCCGGCTTGGCTGCCGTAAATCCTATCCGTGAGAATGAATCGAGACGTCGCGAGAATGTGTCGGCGTCGACAACTGCTTCCATCGCATCAGCGTCGCCGTCTTCTGTGAGCAGCGTCATGGCCGATATTCCTGTCTCGGCTATGGCTTTGATGCGCTCCAGGGTGTAGTTCTCGTTGCGCATCGCGATCACTGACTCCTGCGGTATGAAGTCGAGCAGGCTGAGCAGAGTGGATGCTCCGCCGGTTTCGGCGGTGATGTCGGCCTGGTCGAGTTTGCGGTCCGACAGCTGGGTCTCGACATCGAAAGAACGTATCGAGTCTATCTCGTCGCCGAAGAAATCGAAACGCAGGGGCTGTTCTGCCGAGTATGCGAAAATATCGAAGATGGAGCCACGGATGGAGTACTGCCCCGGTTCGTATACAAAGTCTACCTCGCGGAAACCGTTGTCGCGGAGCCAGTGGGCGAGGTCGTGCATATCGGTCTCCATTCCTTTGGCCAGATGCCGGGTGCGCTTGTCAAGCTCTTCTTTCGATGCGACAGTCTCGGCAAGTGCCTCGGGATATGTGACCACAAAAGGAGCGTCGCCAGTGGCGATGCGTCGCAGAGTCTCGGTGCGCAGGATTTGGTTTGGAGCGTCGGGCTGGCCATATTTGATGTCGCGCTTGAAGCCCGATGGCAGGAAAAGCACCTTGTCTTCGCCTGCTATGCGCGAGAGGTCGAAGAAGAGGTATCCGGCGTCGTCGAGATTGTCGCCTACAACGACGAGGGGTGCGTTGCCGCGACGGGGTATGGCGGCGAGCATTATGGCGGCCGAAGAGCCGGCCAGGCCGGTGACGATGGCGCCAGGCTTGCCGACGAGGGCTTTGAGCGCCTTTCTACGTGCTGCTCCGGCGAGAATGTTTTCGAGATCTTGGATATGCATCGGGCTTGGAGGTAGAGTTTTAGGGTCTTTAAGGCATATGCCTTAAAGACCCTAATTTATGCATGATAGCGTTGCTGCTTATTCGAACGAACCCATTTTGAGGTAGTTCACCTCTTCCTGGGTGAGGTAGCGCCAGCGGCCACGCGAAAGGTTCTTTTTGGTGAGTCCGGCGAAGTATACACGGTCGAGTTTGACGACATGATAGCCGAGCGATTCGAAGATGCGGCGCACGATGCGGTTGCGGCCCGAGTGGATCTCAATGCCGGCCTGGTTGCGGTCGGTCTCGGTGGCGTAGCTTATGGCGTCGGCGTGGATAGGTCCGTCTTCAAGTTCGATACCGTCGGCGATGCGCTGCATGTCGTCTTCGCTGATATCGCGGTCGCACCACACATGGTAAATCTTTTTCTTGACGAATTTGGGGTGTGTGAGCTTCGAGGCGAGGTCGCCG
>DKVO01000002.1:0-38473 GCA_002491245.1 Porphyromonadaceae bacterium UBA7176 | reverse complement strand
GAGGCGAGGTCGCCGTCGTTGGTGAGCAGGAGCACACCGGTGGTGTTGCGGTCGAGGCGGCCGACAGGATATATGCGCTCGTTACATGCACCTTTGACGAGGTCCATCACCGTCATGCGGCCATTGGGGTCGTCGCTGGTGGTGACGCAGTCCTTGGGTTTGTTGAGCAGGATATAGCACTTGCTTTCGGGTGTGACCACTTTTTCGTCGTATTCGACAACGTCGCTGTGTGTGATCTTGGTGCCAAGCTCGGTCACTACCTGACCGTTGACTTTGACAAGGCCCTGCTGGATATATTCGTCGGCCTCACGGCGCGAGCATATACCGGCGTTGCTCATGTATTTGTTGAGACGTATCTGCTCGTCCGGATCGGGCAGCGGCATTTCGTATTCGATGCGTTTGGGACGCGGAGTGAAGCTCTTGCCGCGTCCGGGGAAGCCGGCGTTGTCGCGGTTGTTGTTGTAGGGGCGCTGACCCGGACGGCCCTGATGATTTCCGTAGGGCCTTTGCTGACGGGGCTGATATCCTCCGCGCTCGCCCTGGTTGTTGTTGTAGGGTCTTTGCTGACGGGGCTGGTATCCTCCGCGCTCGCCCTGATTGTTGTTGTAGGGTCTTTGCTGACGGGGCTGGTATCCGCTGCGTTCTCCCTGATTATTGTTGTAGGGCCTTTGCTGACGGGGTTGGTATCCGCCGCGGTCGCTGTGGTTGTTGTTGTAAGGCCGTTGCTGGCGAGGCTGGTATGATGAGTTCTCGTTGCCCTGACCGTTGTCGTAGCGCGGACGGTAGGGGCGGTTTGAGGAGTAATTATTGTTATAGTCTCCCTGTCGTTGCTGATAGCCACCTTGGCGGTGTGCCTGATAAGGGCGCTGGGGTCTGAACCCTTCGCCTTCGGCACGGTTGTCGTTTTCGCCGTCGTTTTCGGCGCGTGGCGTCGGGTTGTAGGGGCGGTCGTAACGCGGCCGCTCGGCGCCATCGGAAGGCGTGTGGAAAGCCTGCCCTATGCGCGGACGTTTAGGTTTTTTCTCGGGAGTGTTGGATTCCATCTCTTGTTTGGTTTTTGACGTTGATACGGTTGTTGAATTGTGGAAGTAATGCCTCGCGGCACTGTTTTTGTAGATTATTTTTTACCTTATAAGTGTCAGATTGTTAATTATTTGCATGTTGTTCCCCGTCCCCCTTTGGAGGGTAACGGATGTGTACGGATGTTTTTCTCGGTTTTTTCTCCTGCAAAGATAACAAATTTGGGCAGGGTATAGTTGTTAAAAATGTTTAATTATTAAATCGTGTTTCGCCTCTATATCTTTATTCTGAAATATATAATGTGATGTTTCGGTGGCGTCGCAGCCGGATTTGAACATTAATCGCCTTGCCATTGTTCTGATTACAGAAACGCTTCAACAAAAAGATTAATTTAGAAAAAACAGACTGACATGAATAAGACTTTACTGACAGCCGCCGCGCTCTCTATCGTTGCCGCCGGCGCTAACGCCCAAGTGGTGGAAACCCCTTCGTTCTTTGACAACATCAGTATCGGCGTCGATGGCGGTGTGACCACCCCCTTGAGCCACAATCCTTTCTTCGGCAGCATGCGTGGCATGGCCGGCCTGCACATTGCCAAGCAGGTTACTCCGGTGTTCGGTGTAGGTGTAGAGGGTCTTTTCGGTGTGAACACATCGTCGTGGCACGGAATGACTCATTCGAGCACCGCTTTCGATAACTCTTATGTAGGTGTCTACGGTACCGTAGATCTTTTCAACCTCTTCGGCGGCTATCAGTGCGGCGTGCGTCCGTTTACTATCGAGGCCCAGGCCGGAGCCGGATGGGGACACTATTTCCGTAATGCCTCCGAGGGTGCTGACTGGAACTTCTTCGGCACCAAGGTCGGACTCAATTTCAACTTCAATGTCAACGAGCATGTGACATTGGCAGTGAAGCCGTCGGTGGGCTGGAACATGAACCATGATTTCGGCCAAAGTGTGACAGGCTATAATGTCAACAACGCCGCCTTCAACCTCCTTGCTTCGGTAAGCTACCGCTTCGGCGACGGGTTCCCCTGCGTGGTGCCTTACGATGCTGCCGAGGTGGCCGGACTCAATGAGCAGGTCAACGCTCTCCGCGCATCGCTCGATGCCGCCACTGCCGCAGCCGCAGTTTCGCAGGCAACAGCCGATGCACTGGCAGTAGAGCTTGAAGCTTGCCAGAACCGCAAACCCGAGGTGGTGAAAGAGGTCAAGAACGAGTACAACTCCGTCCGTTTTGTATTCTTCCGCAACGGTTCTCACGTCATCACGGCCGACCAGATGCCTAATGTGACCATGATCGCCGATTACATGAAAAATCATCCCAAATCGAAAGTCGTGATTAAGGGTTATGCTTCACAGGACGGCAACCTCGACTTTAACATCCGTCTGGCCAAGAACCGCGCCGAAGCCGTCAAAGACGCCTTGATCAAGCGCTACAAGATTTCGGCTGACCGCATCTCAGCAGAAGGCGAGGGCATCGGACACATGTTTGAAGAAGGCAGCTGGAACCGCGTCAGCATCTGCACCCTCGAAGCCGAATAATCACCTGACAACATAACTGCATGACACAGATAAAGCCCCGGCATGAGCGCCGGGGCTTTATCTGTCATTATATCTTGTGGGGGTGTGACACTATTGATAGCATCGCATCGTCGCCGTCAGAATCTCCGTATGCGTATGTTTCTATTTCGGATACGTTGGAGAATTGTTGTAAAATTCGGTTGACTTTCTCGAGTCCATGACAATTTGGTGTAGAAAATCGACCGGTAAGTTTGTTGTTGCAATCAAGTTCGACACCTGTTGATATCACATTGTCAATACCATGTTTTTGAGCCCAAGGCTCAATCCATTCACGTATACTGGCTGAGACAATTACTATTTTATGGCCTTTGTTACGATGCTCTTGCATTAAGGCTATCGTGTCCGGCCTGAGATTCTCATCTACGATATTGGAAAAAGAAAAGCCCTTTTCTTTGAAACTGGCGTGTTCTATACCTCGGAACATTATGCCGAAAAACTTTTCTTTTGCTGCTGAGTTGGTTATAAGACCTAATTTCCAAGCAATAATCCAAGGGGAAGCAGCAGTCAATTTGAAGAAAAACTTTATATCACCAAGAACATAACGGGCAAAAGATATGAAAGTATCGTTCTTGGTGATAGTTCCGTCGAAATCGAAAAAGGCAATAGCAGAGTCGGTCATAAATATATTATAAAGGCAAAGAGACAAGCCCATAAAAACAAGCATATCTGGATGAAACGATCATGAAGCATGATTTTTGTGGGACTTCCACTATGGATGTCGACAATTGTAATCTGTAGATACCGCAGTATTCCGGCAAGGACAAAAATAGATGTGATATATACGTACTGACTATTCATTCGTGCTTCAACTTCAGGAGAAACGGTGTAGATTATATAGCAGACAATCGTTATAGCTCCGATTATTGATAAAGTTTGGTTTAAAAATTCGAGATTATATCGCACGATATTTTTTCGTGTTATCTTTCCGGTTTCCTGCCGTATGACCACATCATCGCGTCGCTTTGCAAATGCAAGAAAGAGTGCTATAAGAAAAGTCATTGACACAATCCAAGGTGAAAGCCATATATTACATGAGTAACCACCGGCAATAAGTCGGAGAACAAAGCCGAAAGAAATGATGAACACATCGATGATAGCATATTGTTTCAATTTCAGGCAGTATGCTACGTTTGCTATCAGGTATAGCAAAACCACGGAGATGATTTTGCCTGTATAGATACCGGATAGGCAACATGTGAATAATGAACATATTATCAAGACGGCGAAAATAATATATGCAAAAGTTATGCTTATTTTGCCGGATGCTAAAGGCCTTGTTTTTTTGGTGGGATGCTTTCGGTCGGCATCGATATCGCGGATATCGTTAAGACAGTATATGGCGCTTGAAATGAACGAAAATGCAAAAAAAGCTATTGTAGCCTGTTGCCAACACCAGTAATCAAACATTGCCCCATTGAAGAACATGGGTAAAAAAACAAATAAATTTTTGACCCATTGATGGGGCCTGACGAGTTTAATGACGGGAATGAGTTTCATAGTATTGTCTGATATGTTTTAATAGCCAGCTTTATCAACCCGAAGCCGATGGAGCCGAGAGGGCTTTGGGTCAATGATGAATTGAGATTAAACCAACATGGACTAATTCCGATTGTGAGTAGCATGATTGCCAACAGACCTTTGCTTGGGGGTACAAGTCTCGCTAAAATATGATTTATAGAGGACACGATATCACAAAGTTTTGTGATAATGAAGTGTTGTCCAATATTTTTTCCGAAAGTAAAATACGTGATAAAAGAGATGACTGCGGCGTGTTGGAACAATCGTCCGTAATCACAACTCAAGAAGATAAATAAAGGAGACATACATATCGATACGATAAGGAAGAATACCGAAAGATATAACGGGTCATTTTTATCATTATCCTTGGTGGGCTTGAACACACAGAAGAAGAACGAAATAAAATAGTACACAACGAGATATAAAAATGGCCAATAAATCAGACCTAAATATCCGGAAGCCGGGTAGATGTTTAGACGCAAATGTCCCCATATGGTTTTTAGCGTATCCCAAGACAATGCTCCGATACTGTTATTTGTTGTAAAGACAAGAGGTTCGTGCAGTAAAATATTATTCCAGCTTTTGATGATAGCATGTGCTGTCGCTTCATTCCCTTTGAAACAGCACATTAATGCAAAAACAAAAGTGGTAATAATAACTGACAACCATCCAAAGGTCTTATGTTTTTTGTTAGTCAGTAGAGACAAGGCAAATAAGGGAATACCCCAAAAGAAAAAGGCTTCATGCATGAATATACCGAATACCGCAAGTAGAATAGCCAAAGACTGTCGCCATATATTTAAAGGGTTTCTTTTAATGAGAAGAAATATCCCAATTGCGACAACATACAGAATGTAATCTTTTCTGACGATGTCGTATACATATCCGCATAAAAGAGGCGAGAATATTATCCACCAGGAGTATCCCTCTGCTTTGAATTGTTTGAAGAAATATTTGAATACAATATAATAGGCGGCAAAACAGAGTGCTAGTATGATATATTGCGGCTGTATTCCAAAGGAACTTGTGATCCACATCAAGAATTCACCGGACAAACCACGGCGAACAAAACCACCGCTGTAGTTTATTAAAAACTCGGTGTATCCGTAGGTGTTTAATTCTGCCGAGAATAGGTTAGTGTAAATTATTGGGATTAGCTTTAAGACTAATGATAAAATCATTACCACGCTGACTGCCTTGTATAAGAAAGGCCGGGATAGGAAGCTTGACTTATTTATTGTCATAGTATTGGAGTCCCCGGTTCTCAAAGGGTAGTATAGAAATAAAAAAGCGTGAGAACCATACCAATAACCCATTCCACAGCTTGAGGCTCTCGCATTGCCCGAATTAGTAGAATGGGCAAAGCAGAGGGTCTCACGCAAGATATGCAGAAAACGCTGACGGTATTATATACTGTCAGTAACTATATTCACATATCAGCATAAGCCATCTACCGTTGCCAAATTCCTGACTAATTCTGTGAAACTTGCGAGATTTCAAGCTGTCAAGAAAGAGCGCGTCGGTAAACGCCTTTTCAATTAATATTCGTCTGCAAAATTAACTAATTATTCGATACTTGCATCAGGATGGTATGAAAAAAGCGTTTTGCCGATGTTTTATAAAACATGTCAAAACGCTTTTTATAAGAGTGGTTGACTCAGATGGAGAAGCCGGATGTTATGATTGATTGGAAGTATATGGGAGGGAGGACGATGTCTTTGAGTGGAGTGTCTGCGGTTTTGATTGCTAAAGCTCCGCGAAGCGATCCGTAGTTGAGCGATGCAAATTGCACCAGGATGAAAGGGTTGAATTGTAGGTGTCCCTCGGCATCTTTAATCTCGTCTATCGATTCGGGCGAAATTTCGAAATAGCTCGATATGACTGCTTTGAGCAGGATGACGCCCTCGGATGTTGCCGTCACACTAAGTTTGTTGGCAAGCATTCTGTTCTCGGCATCGTAGCCGAATTCGATATCGGTATTGAAAGATATGTCTGAGCCGGGTCTTATTTCGCTTTCAGTCAAAACTGCAAACTGGTCGAGTGATATTTTTCTATACTTATACTGCATGACCTAAGGTGGAGGATATTGAAGAATAGTTGTCGTACTCTGCTTTTCCGGAATATTTGTAGCAGCAGGACGGTTTTGTTGATGTATTTGGCTTAGGAGAGAATGAAATGGTGAAAGTCGCTTCGTAAGGGCGGTCGATATGTACGATTTTCGATCCTACAGCATCTTCGATGCGACTTATTGTCTCAAGTGTGAGGTTTTCGTTGCCTTTCAGTATTTTGGCAACATATGCAGGCGATACACCAAGTCGCGCAGCAAATACTTTTTGAGTTATTTTGTTTTTATGAAGGTAATGATATATGGCAAGGGCGATGTCTTGCGACATTGAACGCCAAGCAGTAGCTGCAATCCTTTTTTCTGTGTTTCGAACAGCACTTCTCGAGCGAGGTTGGATGTCTGCCTGCAATTTTTCTAAATTTATCTTCATATAAAAGTCCGGTTGAGATATTAGTCGGAATAAGAACAGATAAGATGGTCTCTGACCCGACGTATTTCCTGTAAGGCGGTTCCTTTCAGTTTTGGCGAATTTTGGATGGTGTCGCCGAGCTTGATGCCTCCTCCTGTTATAACATACATATTGTCTTTAAGTTTTATGGCGTAGAGGCGTAGGAGTGAAGGTCGGTCGGTTCCGTATGATTTTACGGGGATGTATTCATACGTATTTTTAAATTCGCCATTCAGCCATTTGAAATGACTGTCTAGGTCGGGTGTCAAGTTTTTTAATGTGTTATGGTAAAGTTCGTCGAGCAATAATTCAAGATTCTGAGCTTCTTTAATTACTTGCCTTGTGGCAGATTCAATATTGGGGATGTTGCGCCAAAAGTCTCTGTTGAGATATGCTTCGTTTTGCTTGAAAAAAGCTCTTACTTGCGTCACATCATTATAACGGTCAAAAAATTTGTCGTATTGGTTTTTGCCATTTCCAAATTTGACGCTAAGCAGATTGTTGCCATATATTGAAACAAGTTTTATATCTTGATCATAGTAATTACCTCCTGAGTTTGTTTTCATAAAATGTATAGTAGTTTATTTTTAATAGTTTATGGCTGCAAAGATACAATATTATTGTCCTGTTTCCAAATTTTGTAGCAACAAAATTAACTTATGGGTTAATTTTTTATTGCTTGGAGTGTTTTGTTCAAATACCAGAGGCTTTTTATTGTCGATGAGGGGGCGAGTATGGGAATTTTTGGCTAATTTTGCAGTCGAAAACATTGACAGACATGAACACCACTTTCGATATGGTGGCCAAGACTTTTCAGGGACTTGAAGAGGTGTTGGCCGAGGAGCTCCGGGCGATAGGCGCCACGGAGGTGTCGCCGGGCAAGCGTATGGTAGCTTTCAAGGGTGACAAGGAGATTATGTACCGCGCCAATTTCTGTTGCCGCACGGCGCTGCGCATTCTCAAACCGTTCTATTGCTTCGAGGCATCGGATGCCGACGGGCTTTACGCCGGTGCTAAACAATATGACTGGAGCAAGATAATGAACGTCGGTCAGACTTTCGCCATAGATACGGTGGTGTACAGCGACGAGTTCCGCAACAGCCAGTATGTGACCTACCGAGTGAAGGATGCTGTAGTGGACTGGTTCCGCGACCACAGCGACAATGAATCGCGTCCGGGCGTCCGTCTCGATGGGGCCGATATTATGATCAACGTCCATATTTCGGGCCGTCAGGTCACTCTCTCGCTCGATTCGTCGGGTGAGTCGTTGCATAAACGTGGCTGGCGAGTGGCTCAGACCGAAGCTCCGATCAACGAGGTACTTGCCGCCGGCATTATCCTCAAGACTGGATGGAAAGGCGACAGGCCGTTTGTCGATCCGATGTGCGGCTCGGGTACATTCGCCATAGAAGCAGCCATGATAGCCGCCGGCATAAATCCGGGTATATACCGCAAGCATTTCGCTTTCGAGAACTGGGCCGATTTCGACGCCGACCTTCTCGAATCGATATATAACGACGACAGCGCCGAGCGCGAAGTAACCGTGCCGATAACGGCCTGTGATATTGATAAGCGCGCACTTGCAATCGCACTTGACAACGCCAAAAGTGCCGGCGTGGAGCGCTACATCACTTTCGACCGCCGATCGGTGGCATATGACTCGCCCGACGGCACTATCGCCAAATGGCAGACTGCCGGGGCGCCCTCGGGTGTGCTGGTGACAAATCCGCCGTATGGCAAGCGTATCTCGGCCGATGATATGTATGCATTGTACCGCTCGATAGGCTCGACATTCAAGCATGTTTTCACCGGTTGGGACTGTTGGGTGATAGGCTATACCGATGAGTATTTCAACGAGATAGGTCTTGCACCGTCGGAAAAGGTGCAGCTCTATAACGGCGGTCTGGAGTGCGAGTTGCGCGAATATGTGATATTCGCAGGCAGCAAACGTGATTTCCGCCAGTCGGGTGGCCGTATCAAAGACGAGCGTCCCGACCGCAAAAAAGAAGACAGGCCTCGCGATGACCGTCGTCGTCAGGAGCGTCCTGACCGCCGTGGCCCACGCGAGGCTGGCGAGCGTGGTGGTCGCCGCGAGAATGGCGGCCCGCGCGATTTCAGAAAACCTCGTGAGCGCCGTGACGACAGGGAGCCGCGTGAACCGAGAGGCTTTAAATCGCCACGTGGACCGAAGCCTTTCGATGGTCGCCGGGATGGTGGTGAGAGTGCGGAGAAAGCCGCAGCACCCAAGGTGCAGGGCCGCAGGCCCGTGTCGATAGGCCGTCAGCCCTCGATACCTGCCGATAAAGAAATCGTGGTGAACCGTCCGATGTGGAGGACACGCAAGAAACAAAATCCGGAAACCGACAAAAACGACTGATAATGTCTGACAAACTCAACGTACTGCTGCTCGGCAGCGGCGGCCGTGAAGCCGCAATAGCCTGGAAGTTAAATCAAAGCCCTTTGCTTGGACAGCTGTTCATAGCCCCCGGCAATGCCGGCACACAAGCCAGCGGCACCAATGTCGCCATCAAGCCTACCGACTTCGAAGCCGTTGCAAAGACGGTGAAGGAGCTTGATATCGACCTTGTGATAGCCGGAAACGAGGATCCGCTTGTAGGAGGCCTCCGCGAGGCGCTTGCGGTGTCGTGTCCCGGTGTGCCGATGGTCGGCCCCGGAGCCGATGGCGCTGCTCTCGAGGGCTCGAAAGATTTCGCAAAAGATTTTATGGGCCGTCATGGCATACCGACGGCACGTCATTTCACAGCCACGGGAGCCAATATCGATGAGGCCCGTGCATTCCTGCGCAGCCTCAAGGCACCTTATGTGCTCAAGGCCGACGGTCTTGCTGCCGGCAAGGGTGTGCTGATCATCGACAATATCGATGAGGCAGTCCGCTCGCTCGACGAAATGCTTGCCGGCCAGTTCGGTGCAGCTTCGGCCAAGGTTGTCATCGAGGAGTTTCTCAAGGGTATCGAGTGCTCGGTGTTCGTCCTTACCGACGGCACCGGTTCTTACCGCATCCTGCCTGTGGCTAAAGATTATAAACGCGTAGGCGACGGCGACACCGGCCTCAATACCGGCGGTATGGGCTCGGTATCTCCTGTCCCGTTTGCCGACGAGACATTCATGGCCAAGGTAGAGGAGCGCATCGTGAAGCCGACCGTCGAGGGCCTCAAGGCCGAAGGTATCGATTACCGAGGTTTTATCTTCCTCGGCCTTATCAACGTTGAAGGAGAGCCGATGGTGATAGAGTACAACGTGCGTATGGGCGACCCCGAGACAGAGGTGGTGATGCCCCGTATCGCCAGTGATCTGCTGCCGGCACTCGTCGCCACAGCAGAAGGTAAGCTCGGCGATATACGCATCGAAGAGGATCCTCGGACGGCAGTGGCAGTGATGGCGGTGTCGGGCGGATATCCCGGTTCGTATCCGAAAGGAAAGGTTATCGAGGGTCTTGACAGCGTTGACGGTATCGTGTTCCACGCCGGAACGGCCACGGATGCCGAAGGGCGCACAGTCACTTCGGGCGGACGTGTCCTCGCCGCTGTTGCTTATGGCGATGATATCGCCGGAGCAGCAGCAGCCGCTTACGACATGCTCGGAAAGATAACATTCGACGGCAAATATAACCGCCGCGACATAGGCAAGGATCTGGTTTGACCCATTCGCTGATAACGAGGATAGTCCATTCGCGAGGCGTTGGCGTGACTGTGGCAGTGATTGTCGCAGTTCTTGCCGTCGTGTACTATTGCGGCGGCAACACCATACCTCTCACCGGCGACAATGGCCTGGCTCTGCCGTCGGCCAACGAATGGTTTGCCGGTGCTCCCGGCTTGGGTTTCGCACTGTCGCTGGTGGCAAACGGGGCGACTGTTGTGGTGATGTTGCTGCTCAACAAGGTTTTCAACGTGTTCAGGTCGATGACCTCGCTGTTTATCGCCCTGTATGCTGTGCTGCAGCTCGCCACCCCGTCGTTGCTGACTCAGTTCTATACCGGCACCCTGCTTGCTGTGGTGGTGCCGCTGTGTATGTTCCTTCTTTTCGGTTGCTACCGTCAGCCCGACTCCACCCACCGTATCTTCCTGATAGCGTTTATATTGTCGGGACTCACGGCGACGCAATATTGCTACGCTTTTTATCTGTTGCCGTTTTTTGTCGGCTGCTGGCAGATGTCGATTTTGAGCCGCCGTACGGTCGCGGCGGCACTTATGGGTATCGCCACACCGTGGATACTGTATCTCGGCTATGGCATTATCGATACATCGGGCTTGCAATGGCCTCGTTTCGGCGGTATTTTCTCCGAGATAGATCTGGATGATACCATGCTGCTTTTAGCGAGCATAGGCTTCACGGCGTTTCTGACTCTGTTGTGCTATATTCTCAACGTATTCAAGACGATAGCCTACAATGCCCGTGCCCGAGCTGTCAATGGCGCTTTTACGGTTGTCACGCTGGTGACAGTGGTGGCCATGTGTGTCGATTACCGTAATATTGTAGGTTATGTGCCGATGCTCAACTATTGCGCGGCAATGGAGGTGACGCATTATTTCTCTACTCACCGCGCCGAAAAAACGTATATCGCAATTCTTTTAATCCTTGCCGCGTATGTGGCGTTTTATATATGCCAAACAGTAATATAAGACTTATCGTAGAGCGCAATATCCCTTATGTTGCCGGTCTTCTTGACCCTTATGCCGATGTCCGTTACCTCGCGCCTGAGGAGATAACCCCCAAGGCGGTGCGTGATACCGACGGTATGATTATCCGTACGCGGACGCGGTGCGATGCTGAGTTGCTTGCCAAGTCGTCGGTCAAGATGATCGCCACTGCCACCATCGGTACCGACCATATCGACCTTGACTATTGCCGGTCGCGTACGATCACTGCGGTGAATGCTCCGGGTTGCAATGCTCCGGCGGTTGCGCAATATGTTTTTGCCACTCTGATGCAGGTTATCAACCGTCCGCTGCAATCGTATACGCTCGGTATTGTGGGTGCTGGTCATGTTGGGTCTATCGTGGAGCGTTGGGCGCGAGGGCTTGATATGAGGGTGCTTGTCTGCGATCCTCCGCGGCAGCAGGCCGAGGGCGGCGAGGGGTGGTCGGATCTCGAAACCATCGTACGTGAGGCTGACATAATCACTTTCCATACGCCGCTGACCCGTGAAGGGGAGTACCGGACCTACCATATAGCCGACGCGGAATTTTTTGGAAAGTTGCGCCGTTCGCCCATAATCATCAACAGTGCCCGTGGTGAAATCGTCGATACTCAGGCTCTTGTTGCCGCACGTGACGCCGGTCTCGTGGGCGGTCTGATCATAGATTGCTGGGAGGGCGAGCCTGAGATAGACCGCGAGCTGCTCCGCCGGGCCGATATCGCCACACCACATATCGCCGGTTATTCGGCAGAGGGCAAGGTGAGGGCGTCGCAAATCGCCCTTGATGCCATCACGACTTTTTTCATGATGCCGCGAGTGACTGTAGACCAGCCACTGCCACCAGCTCCGGCGCGTTCGGTGACTGTGGCCGGAATTATGGACAGTTATGATCCGATGCCTGAGTCAGATGCGCTGAAAGCGCATCCGGAAGATTTCGAAAAGCTACGCAACACCTATCGTCTCCGCCACGAAGCCCCCGAGGGTTCGACGGAGTGATGGGGTAGACCGGTGTTGTTTTCAGGATTTTGAGGGCCTTTTTGGGAACCAGCCTTTGCGGACACGTTCGCGCTGCTGGAAGAGTTCGCCTATGCTCCAGAATGAGGAAAAGGCAACGACTCCGCAAAGTGTGGAGGCAATAGTGTCGCCGATGAGCACGGACGCCACGCATCCGGCGATGCCGAGCAGGAGGAAGACCCACCAGCAGCGCACACCGAAATAGTACTCGCCTTTGATGACAAGGGGATGGAAGAGACCTATGATGAGGAATGTGGCCAGTCCGACAGCGAGTCCCTCGCAGTGATATTGGGCCAAAATCGAGCTTAAGGTGTGCATTGTAAAAATAAATTTTGTTGCAAAAATAGGGATAAACCGGGCTATAACAAAATTAATTTTGCAAGTCGAAAGGATGTTGTTCCGGATAGTTTCGGAGCATAGCCCGAAAATAAGCAAAAAATCAGGTATAAAATTTTGAAAAAACGGTTTGTAGATTGGTAAATATGACGGTTTTTCACTAAATTTGCCGTTTGAAACACTAAGAGTATGGCAGATTTGTCGTTAGGCCATGCCGTAGCCCAAGAAAGAAATGGAAAAAGAATATAAGCGCACTCTCATTACCTCGGCTTTGCCGTATACTAATGGCCCTGTACATATCGGCCACCTTGCCGGCGTCTACATTCCGGCAGATATTTATGCCCGTTATCTTCGTCTTGCCGGTCGCGACGTGCTTTTTGTCGGCGGCAGCGATGAGCATGGTGTGCCTATCACCCTGAAGGCCCGGGCCGAAGGTGTCACTCCACAGGATATAGTGGACCGTTACCACAAGTTGATAAAGGAATCGTTCGAGGGGTTGGGTATCTCGTTTGATATCTATTCGCGCACGACGTCGAAGGTGCACCATGAGACGGCTTCGGAGTTCTTCCGTCACCTTTACGACAAGGGCGAGTTTATCGAACAGAGCTCAGAGCAGCTTTATGACCCTGAGGCGGGACAGTTCCTTGCCGACCGCTATGTTACCGGAGAGTGTCCTCATTGCCATAATCCGAAAGCTTACGGCGACCAGTGCGAGGCCTGCGGTACGTCGCTCAACGCCACCGACCTTATCAATCCGAAGAGCGCCATCAGCGGTGCTACTCCCGAATTGCGCACCACACGCCACTGGTATCTGCCTCTCGATAAGTGGGAGCCTAAGCTGCGCCAGTGGATCCTTGAGGGCCACAAGGAGTGGAAGACCAACGTGTATGGGCAGTGCAAGTCGTGGCTCGACATGGGTCTCCAACCGCGTGCGGTGTCGCGCGACCTGTCGTGGGGTGTTCCCGTTCCTGTCGAAGGGGCTGAGGGCAAGGTGCTCTATGTGTGGTTTGACGCTCCGATCGGATATATCTCGAATACCAAGGAGTTGCTTCCCGACTCGTGGGAGAAGTGGTGGAAAGACCCTGAAAGCCGCATAATCAATTTTATCGGCAAGGACAATATCGTGTTCCATTGCATCGTATTCCCGGCGATGATGATGGCTTACGGCGACGGTTTCCAGTTGCCAGATAATGTTCCGGCCAACGAATTCCTTAATCTCGAGGGCGACAAGATCTCGACATCGCGCAACTGGGCAGTATGGCTTAACGAATATCTTGTAGACTTCCCCGGCAAGCAGGATGTGCTCCGTTATGTGCTTACCGCGAACGCCCCCGAAACGAAAGACAACGATTTTACCTGGGCTGATTTCCAGGCAAGAAACAATAATGAACTTGCGGCAATTCTTGGTAACTTTGTGAACCGAGTAACTGTCCTGACTCATAAATACTACGGTGGCACCGCTCCTGCAGCCGGCGAATATCTTGATATCGACAATGACGCTTTCGCCGAAATGGAGCGGTTGAAGGAGTCGCTGACGTCAAATCTTGAGACATACCACTTCCGCGAGGCCCTTAAGGATGCTATGGGCATAGCACGCATGGGCAACAAGTACCTTCAGGATTGCGAGCCGTGGAAGGTGATCAAGACCGACCCAGAGCGTGTTGCAACGGTTATGAATGTCTGCCTGCAGATCTGCGGCAGTCTTGCCGTGGCGATGGAGCCTTTCATGCCTTTCATGAGCGAGAAACTTGTCGCTACCCTCGGAATGGACAAGCCTCGGTGGAGCGATATCGCCCGACGCGACCTTATCCCTGTCGGCCGGACAATAGGTCAGCCGGAACTGCTGTTTGAAAAGATCGATGACGAAGCAATCAAGAAACAGACCGACCGCCTCGAGGCAATCAAGAAAGAGAATGCTCTCAAGGCGTGGCAACCGGCACCGGTGCAGGCAGAATGCAAGATAGAGGATTTCGAGAAACTCGATATCCGAGTGGGTACGGTGCTTGAATGCGACCGAGTGAAGAAAGCGGACAAACTTCTTGTGTTCAAAATCGACGACGGTACCGGCGAACCCCGTACGATAGTGTCGGGAATAGCCCAGAGCTACCGCCCCGAGCAGCTTGTAGGCAAGCAAGTACTCTTTATCGCTAACCTTGCCCCAGCCAAAATCCGCGGCATAGTGTCGCAAGGCATGATCCTGTCGGCGCTCAACTCGGATGGCAAGCTTGTTGTTGCCGCACCGTCGGCCAAGACCTCAGCCGGCGCCCAAGTGAAATAAGGCGTCGACCTTACAAAAAACACTCCCTAACAGCCAATCATAAAACATGAAACCACGCATACTCATAATATATACCGGCGGCACAATCGGTATGATAGAGGACCCCAGGACGAAAGCCTTGAAGCCCTTCGATTTCTCTCACCTTATGGAGAACGTGCCTAAGGTGAAGATGCTTGAGTATGACATCGACAATATCCAGTTTCATCCTCCGATAGACTCGTCGGACATGGATATCGCGCATTGGCAGCTTATCGCTCGCAGCATAGCTGATAACTACGACAGCTATGATGGTTTCGTTGTCCTCCACGGCACCGATACTATGGCATACACTGCTTCGGCGCTATCGTTCATGCTTGGCAATCTTGACAAGCCGGTGATCATCACCGGCTCGCAGCTGCCTATCGGCGAGGTGCGTACCGACGGGGAGGAGAATCTGATAACGGCTCTCCAGATCGCGGCTAACCGCGAGCCAGACGGAACACCGACAGTGCGAGAGGTTGCGATCCTCTTCGAGAACTACCTTTGGCGCGGCAACCGCTCCACCAAGCGGAGTGCCGACAACTTCAACGCTTTCAAGAGCAACAACTATCCTTATCTTGCCAAGATAGGCCTCGGGATACAGTATGACCGCGATGCCTTGACCCACCATCACCATGCCTGTCCGTTGCAGCCACGCTATGCGTTGGATAATAATGTGATGGCAATCGATCTTTTTCCGGGTCTAAACGAGCGAGTGCTCAAGCATCTGCTCGAGACTCCGGGTATCAAGGGCATAGTGCTCAGGACATATGGAGCCGGTAATGGCCCGACGTGGCAATGGTTTCTCGACGCGATAGAGAACACGGTGAAGAGTGGAGTGGTGATAGTGAATGTGACCCAGTGTGTCAACGGAGGGGTGCATCCCAACCGTTATGTTGCCGGCGATGTCCTTGCCGCCACGGGAGTCATTCCCGGCCATGACCTGACATTTGAGGCCGCGATTACAAAAATGATGTTTCTTTTCGGTCTCGGCATAGACCCCAACGAGGTCGGGCGCCGTATGGCTGTGCCTATCGCCGGAGAACTAACTATATCGACACCAAAATGAAAAGATTGCCGGCACTTCTGGTTCTTGCGCTCGGTTTGATGATTGCCGAGCCAATCACTGCGCGTAATACCGTGGTGTGGGAGCCGGTGCCGGACCGTCCGGTGTCGTCGGAGAGCCGTTTGTCGCAACAGGAGGATGTGGAAGTGACAGTACACAACGGGTCGGTGTATATCACTGTCGACCATCCGGTGAAGGTAGAGGTTTTCTCTATTCTGGGTCAGCTTATAACCCAACGGCAGGTTGAAGGTGGAACGATACGCCTCACACTCGGTCAGCGTGGTATCTTTATCCTAAAAGCCGGAAGTACGGCTAAACGCATCAATCTATGAAAGATATAATAAAAGTTAAAATTGTGAATAAGTCGGGCAATCCACTGCCCTCTTACGCTACCAATGGAGCTGCCGGAATGGATGTTTATGCTTCGCTCGACAGAGTTGTGACTGTAGCACCGCTGCACAGATGCTTGATACCTACCGGTTTATATGTTTCAATCCCCGAGGGGTATGAGTTGCAGATGCGTCCACGCAGTGGTCTGGCTCTTAAAAAGGGCATAAGTCTTGTCAATACTCCGGGAACAATCGACTGCGACTACAGGGGGGAGATAGGTGTTATAATAATAAACCTCTCTGAAGAGCCCTTTACAGTTGAGCCGGGCGACCGAATCTGCCAGATGGTACTTAACCGAGTTCCGTCGGTGGAGTGGGATCCAGTCGATAGTCTGGACGAAACGGTGCGCGGCGACGGTGGTTTCGGGCACTCCGGAGTATAATATTGCAACGACGTGAAAAACAGACCACTTTATCTCCTGCCTTTTTTTTTACTGGTACTTGCCTGCGCCGGAGTGATATCGGCAGCCCGTCCGTCGGTTGAATCCGAAACGTCGCTCAAGGCCGAGTATCTGTTCCTTGAAGCCGCGAATGCCCGTAATGCCGGCCGTTACGACGACTGCTACATGTTGCTCCGCGAGGCTTACCGTCTTGCACCGTCCGACCCTTATATAGCGGCTTCGTACGGGGAGATGGAGCTTATGACTCCTCTTGCCGATTCACTGCGCCGGGAGCGAGCGTATGCTGCGATAGCGGAGCGTTTCCGTATGGAGCCTACGAACCGCAACTATGCCGAGGTGTACAGTGTGATAGCGAAGAGTGCCCAGCGAATCGACGACCTGATAGAAATCTGGCGCACCCAGGATAGCGTGAGGCCAGACCGCAGCGATCCTGCCTTCTATCTTGCCGGATCACTCGCTGCCCGTTATGCCATGCGCGGTGACACCGCCGACCTGCATGAAGCACTGGAGATATACTCGCGTCTTGAGAAAGGCATGGGACACACCTTGCCGGTGTCGGGTCGCAAGATTGATATCTATATGAATTTGGGTGATACGACAGCAGTTCTTGCCGAGCTTGCGGCTCTTGAGAAAGATGCCCCGGCGGATGTGTCGACCAAGATTTTCGCCGGTTCGGTGTTCGCCGGTCTCGGAATGCCGGACTCTGCCCGAAGCCGACTTGACAAGGCACTGCAGATAGACCCGGATAACGGAAGTGTGTACCTGTCGCGAGCCGATTTCTTCCGCGAGCAGGGCGACAGCACTGGTTATGATGCGGCAGTATTCGGGGCGTTGGAGTCGCCGACAATAGAATTCGCACCCAAGCTTGAGTTGTTGACCGACTATGTGGCGAAACTGTATACCGACAGCGCCCAGTGGCCTCGCATCGACAGTATGTTTACCGTGATGCAGGAGCAAAATCCCGGAGAGGCTATGCTCCACGACCTTTTGGCGCGGTATAAGAGCGAGACGGGCAAGACGGCCGAGGCAGCGGAGCAGATGTCGTACAGCATAGACCTTGACGGATCAGACCCCACGCGGTGGGCGTCGCTGGTGCAGTACTATTTCGCTCTACAGGATACTGTCAAGGCTCTCGAAACGTCGACCAAGGCAAAAGATCTCTTTCCGGACAACGGATATTTCCCTCTCACAATGTCGACAGCCCTTGCCATGCAGGGGCGAGACACGACGGCGCTGGCACTACTTGACACTCTGGATCTGTCGCGCTACGGTAATGACCTTGTGTGCTCGGCAATCCTCTCGACCAAGGGAGACATACTATGGCGTATGGGGCAGGCGGCCGAAGCCTCGTCGGCTTACCGTCAGGCAATAGGTCTTAACCCCGACAACTATATGGCGATGAACAATTTCGCCTATTTCAATGCCTGCGAGGGGACCGAACTTGGAGCCGCCGAGCTTTATGCCGGTATCGCCACCGGTGCCGAGCCTGATAACCCGACCTACCTCGACACTTATGCCTGGGTGCTTTTCAAGAAAGGTAATTACGCCAAGGCCAAGGAGGTGATCGACACGACCCTCGAGCTGTACGAAGGAGAGGATGGCGCCAGCGGCGAAGAGCCGACGCCAGATATCTACGACCATGCCGGCGATATATATTTTATGTCGGGAGAGCATGACAAAGCTCTTGAATTCTGGAAAAAGGCTCTCGAGCTTGACCCGGATAATAAACTGATACGCAAGAAGGTGAAAGCAAAGAAGTATCTGACAGAATAGATTATGACACGAAAGACAGCATATTTACTCCTGGCAGTGGCAACTGCAGGTATATTGTTGATGACGGCTTGCGGCACCTCGCGAAAGCAAAGTAAAGCCGATAGTCCGCGCCCGGCGGAGACAATGCCGGGAGAGCAGCGCACGGCTGAGGGAGAGTTCGGAGCTCTTGCCCGGTCGTATGGCGCATGGACAGATGTGTCGATGCCCGTGAAACTTCAGATATCGCAGCCCAAGCGAATAAGTCTGTCGGCCACTGCTAAGATGATACGCGGCAAGGCTTTGTCGATATCGGTCCGTGTTTTTGGTTTTGAAGTAGGTTCGCTATATGCCGACAATGACTCGGTGATTGTGGTGGCCAAGGTCAACGACATGTACTGCAGCGAAGCTCTCGGAGCCATCACTGACACGTATGGCCTTACACTGGCAGATATCCAGTCGGCTCTTTTAGGGCAGGTGTTCACTCCCGGCAGCGGAGTGCTTGCATCAGACGATTTTAAACGCTATGCTGTTGAGTTGGGCGAAAGCACACTCAGTCTGACCCCTAAGAAATTGCCGAAGGGTCTTGCCTGGACTTTTGCCGCCGCACTTGGAGAGGGTGCTCCTTCGCTCCGCAGCCTCACGGTGAACGCCGGAGCACGAGAGCCGATAGTGTTTGCTTACGGTACGTCGGAAACATCAGCTGCCGGAGAGGTTGCCCCGTGGGTCAATGTAGGAGCAAAGGCCGGAAAGCATACAGTCGACGCTACCCTCAGCTGGGATCTTGGGCGTGCCAAATGGGATACAGGCCTCACGATCAACAAGCCCCGTATCCCGTCGGGTTCACGCAGGATACCGGCATCAAAAATTATGGAGATTTTAAAGAAGTGATGAGGTGATCCGTTTTTTGCTATGTGTGCTGTTTGTCGCCGTCATCGGCCAGTTGGCTGATGGACGCCAACGCACGCAAAAAACGGTGCAAACCGAGCGCCGGGAGGCGACCCGGAAGATAGAGCGGACACGCAAGGAGCTGACAAAGAACGAGCAGTCGACACGCCGCGAGTTGCTCAACCTTCAGGTTCTTGAGGGGGAGATACGCGACCGTGAGGCCGAGGCGGAGCGTTTGGCCGGACAGGTTGCCGGGTTGCAACGCGAGAGCCGTAAGGTTGCAGACAGCATAAGCGCCAACGAAAGCCGTCTGGCAGAATTGCGTCAGTCGTACGGCAAGGCAGTGCGCGCCTTGCACCGTCAGCGGCAGCAGGCGTCGGGGGTATCGTATATCTTCAGTTCGACCTCTTTTCAACAGGCCCGTAGCCGTATGCGCTATCTGAAGGAACTTGGAGAGTGGCAGAAAGACAAGACAGAAGATATCGCAGCCTTGAAGGCGAGTCTTGAGGAACGCCACCGCCGACTGGACACGTTGACAAGCCGGGTGGCAATGAGTGCAGACAGTCTGGCGGCTGTTCGGCGAGTGCTTGGTGAACGGAAACATAAAGCTGATGCAGCAGTGGGTTCGCTCAAGCGTCAGAGCCGCAATCTGCAGCGAGTTCTCGAAGAGCAGCAGAGGCTTGTCAAGCAGCTCGATGATGAGCTTGACCGTATAATAGAAGCAGAGGCCGAGGCCCGGCGAAAGGCTGAGGCAGAGCGTAAAAAGGGCGGAAAGGAAACGCCCGAGGCCGGTCCGTCGAAACCCAAGGCCGAGGAAACGGTGGCCCCCGACAGGCTAACGGCGCCTTTCGAGCAATGCAAGGGTAAATTGCCGTGGCCACTTGACCGCAAGGCGACGGTGACGTCGACCTTCGGGCGTCATACGCACGAGACGCTCGAGCGCGTGACTGTGCAGAACAATGGCGTCGATTTCGAGACATCGCCCGGGGCGTCGGCACGTGCTGTTTATGATGGAACTGTGAGTATGATTATCGTGATGGAAGGCTATGGAAATGTTGTGCTTGTGCGCCACGGCGAATACCTTACTGTATATGCCGGCCTTTCGGACCTCAGGGTGCGCAAGGGCGACAAGGTGGAGGGAGGCCAGCTGATAGGCACGGTGTTCTCCGACCCGTCGGACGGCAACCGCACCAAGCTTCATTTCGAGGTGCGCCATGAGAAAACGAAACTTGACCCGATGCTATGGCTAAAGCCGTGACACCACACTCGCCCACGACGGCGAAGATATTGAAGGCGTTGGGTATATTCGGCAGCGTGCAGGTGATCACGGTGCTTTGTTCTGTTGTGAGGACCAAGCTTGTGGCCATATGGATAGGACCGCTTGGGGTGGGTCTTATAACGATATATAACAGTACGATAGAACTTATGTCGTCGGTGACGCAGTGTAATCTGCATCAAAGTGCTGTTCGTGATATCGCTCAAGAGGTGGATAAGAGCCGGATTGTGGCGGTGACACGTAAGCTTGCCTTACTGCTGGGTGTCGGCGGACTGTTGCTGATGTTGCTCGCATCTCCGGCATTGAGCTATTTTTCGTTCGGAGATACGGAGCATGCTATTGCATTCGCCATACTGTCTCTAACCATGCTGCTGTCGGCGGTGACGAGCGGCGAGAGTGCAGTGATGCAGGGCTTGGAGCGGCTTAAGCCTTTGGCCCGGCGCACGATGTTTGCCTCGGTGACGGCAACGGCGATAGCTGTTCCTCTTTTTTATTTTTTCAGGATATCGGGAATCGTGCCGGTACTGATAGTGTTTGCTGCGAGCAATTGCTTTTATTCGTGGCTTCTGAGAGTGAGGGATGTCGAACGGGTCAAGGTGGGCTTCCGGCAGGCTTGGGACGATGGTAAGGGAATGCTTGCATTGGGGTTCTATATGACCGTGAGCATGGCTTCGTCGTTACTTGCATCGTATGTTTTTGTCGCGTGGCTCAACCATACCGACGGGTCGGTCGCTGTCGGGGTGTATCAGGCCGGTTATACGTTGGTCAATTCTTATGTAGGCATGATCTTTACTGCGATAGCGATGGAGTACTATCCTCGTCTGGCTTCGGTGGTGAGGAGCCGTTGGCGAACGTCGGTTGTAATGTCGCACGAGATCAAGATTGTGCTGTGGGTGCTTATTCCCGTATCTCTGTTTTTCATAGCTTTCAAGGAGCCGGTGATTGATTTTCTGTACAGCGACGAGTTTTACGGCGCGTTGCCGTATGTCGGTTTCGCTATTATCGGGGTGTGTCTGCGCGGAGCATCAGTCTGTATGGCTTATGTGATTGTGGCGCGAGGAGACGGTCGTCTCTATGTTGTTACAGAGCTGACCAGTGCTGTTGTGTATCTGTGTCTAAATATTCCGCTTTATACCTGTTATGGTTATGCCGGGCTCGGGGTGGCGTATGTCCTGTGGTATCTTGTGTATACGGGAGTGTGCTATGCTGTGTGCCGTGTGCGCTACGGATTGAGGCTGCGCAGGGGGATAGGGACATTGCTTGCCTGCGCCCTATGTGCCGGAGGGCTGGCATTTGCTCTTGATGCGATGTGGGGTGGCGTGGCTGCTGCTGTACTCGGATGTATCGGCGCCGTAGCCGCTTACAGGCGTATACTGCGCTGACTACCATCCGCCGGATGCGCCGCCGCCGCCGGTCATGCCCCCACCGAAACTTCCACCGCCGAAACCGCCACCAAAGCCGCCACCACCACGGCCGCCACCGCTGATGATGACGGGGGCAACGAGTTTGGGGATGATGTAGACTTTGGGGTTGACGTGTCCGCAGTTGAAGCATGTGTATTCTTTTACGCCTTGTCCGGAGCGTAGTGTGGTGGGTTGGTACAGTATGCGGTCGCGTGTGAGCCGGCAGGCCCTGGCGCCGCAATTCTCACAGGGGGTAAATCCGCTGAGGGCGTTGACGTAAGGCTCGATGTCGGTTTCGCCGCACTGAGGGCACAGCCATACGTCGTAGTCGACCGAACCGATCCTCTCCTCGGTGTCCTGGGCGTGGTTGAGATAGTTGTTGTCGTTGACTTCGTCGACTTTTGTCATCTTTGAGCCGCAGCGCGGACATATGCGCGGAGCGTTGCGGAGCCTGTTCATCGTAATGAGCAAGGGGATGGTAGCGATTGCCGGAATGCCTATGCCGAAGAATGTGAGGGCGAGATATACGGGCTTGAGGTGAGAGAGGGCGATGTATCTGTCGTGGCGGTTTCGGGCACGGTTGTGATACAAGACGATGCAGAATACCACGAGCATAACCAGTGCGATGACGCCGGCGAAGCAGAGATATGCGGTAAAGAATTTTTTGAGGTCGCTGTCGCCCTTTGGTTTGCTGTCGAGCTGCTGAGAGCGGATCTCGGCAGCGACGCCGGGGTCGGTGAGTACTTTGCGGATGGTAGATGCAGCGTCGATGATGCCTTTGTCGTAGTCGCCCTGGCGGAATGCCGGGAACATCTGTTGCCTCAGAATACCGGCACATACTATGTCGGGCAGGACTCCTTCGAGGCCGTATCCAGGTCGTATGGCGGCTTTGCGGAGGTCTTTTGCCACGAGTATGAGGAGCCCGTTGTCGACGTCGCTTTTGCCGATTCCCCACTGGGTGAAGAGTTCGGTCGCGAAGCTGTCGATATCGTCTCCTTCGATGTCGTCGACAATCACGGCGACAGCTTCGGCTGTTGTGGTGCGGCGTATGTCGGCCATGATGGAATCGACGCGAGCGAGAGCGGCCGGCGACAGGATGTAGTCGGGGTCGGAAACGTATCGGGTGCTGTCGGCGAGGTGTACGTTGGGAATGTCGCTGACAGAATAAACAGCTGCCGACGCCGAGAGCGCCAGCAGCAGTGTGTTAATCAACAGTATTATGCGAGTCATTTTTTTCGACGGAAAATCGGTGCTGCCATCCGGAATAGTCTGACGGCGAAAAAAGCGTATTCGGCTATGGAGAAGACTCCTGCTATACGTGATAGAACGGAAGGGCCACCCCCGAGTATCGGTACATTTTCCTTGCACCGGTTTATCTCGGCGTTGAGCTTGAATTTCTGTATCTCCATACGGGCCTGGACGAGTGTCCGCCTCATCTGCATCTGCTCGAGCGTGTGCCCGGCCCATTTGATGGCGTCTTCTTTAGGATACGGTGGTAGATTGATCATTGCCGGAGTCGGGTTTGGATGGCGGATCGAGCAGGATGATGCTGATGAAACGCGCTATCGGGTTGACTAAAAGTATGCGTCGGCATACGACGAGCACGACGAGGAGGATGATATAGAAACCGGCGACTATCACGAAGGCCCACAAAGGAGTGAGTGTGTCGGCCAAAGCGAGACCAACGGCTATGGATATGAAGACAAGGACTACGGTGGATATGATCGTCAGCAGTGAGGCGAGGGCTATTGCAGATAGGAGCCGGGTGAGTTTCTCGGCAACGTTGAGACGAGTGTCCTCGACGAGCAGTTTTATGTACTTGCCTGCAATCTGCGATATCGCCGCCAGTCCTGAAGGTTTGTCGTTGGTTTCCATAATGTGATGCGTAGTCGGTTATTGACAGAGTCCCCGTGGAGAATGCGTCAAAACCCGGTTACGGCGACTTTTGGCGCCTTCTCCCGAATTTCGACACAGCTCCGCAAGGGGAGGGTTTATTTCTTAGCTTCCTCGACCTCGGCGGCGATCATCTCGACAAGTTCGTCGACTTTGTCGACTGCGATGATGCCTTTCTTCTGGAGGATGAGTTTGATGCGCTCGCGCAGTTCTTCGCCAGTGGTTGGAGTGAGGAGAGCGGTGACAGCGGCACCTACGGCGGCACCGAGAACGAATGTCATTAAGCCTTTCATGTCTGTGGTTGAGGTTTGGTGGTCCCCGAAGGGGTTTATTTCACTTCTTTAATTTCTTCGGCAATCTGGTCGGCGAGGCTTTCGAGGTCTCCGTCCTTGATGCCAGGAACGTGGCTGCGGATATATGCGCGGATTGCAGCGCGAGTGTCGCTACCTTTCTGGGGAGCGAGCAAAAGAGCAGTGGCTGCTCCGACGAGAGCGCCGCCTATGGCTGCGATGATGATGGGAAGTCCTTTCATATTGTAGTGTTTTTGGTGAGTTAGTAGTTTTTACTAAGTTAAAACATACAAAGGTAACAAAAAGTTTCGGACACGGGCAAACAAATTTTGCCGTTATCGTGGATTTTGCTTATTTTTGCGATGTATATGCAACAAATAAAAGACGATATAGGGTTGCGCGAGGCGCAGGCGGCTGTCGACAGATGGATCACGACTGTGGGGGTGCGTTATTTCTCACCTCTGACCAATATGGCGATACTTGCCGAGGAGACCGGCGAGGTAGCCCGTGTGATAGCGCGCAGCGATGGCGAGCAGTCGGCCAAGCCCGGGGAGCATCTCGACCTTGCCGATGAGCTTGCCGACCTAATGTGGGTCGTCATGGCGATAGCGAACCAGCATGGTGTGGACCTCGCTGATGCTTTTGCCAACAATATCGCGAAAAAAAGCGTTAGAGACAACGAGAGGCATCGCCTCAATCCAAAACTTCAAGATAACTAATATAAAATCAACAGCTATGGCAGACACACCTCAAACCGACAGATACAACCAGGCAATCAACGGAAGCACCGTCGTAGACCATGATGCCGCCGTCGTGGACGCCGTCCAGAAAATTGTCGACGAGCATTTTGCCGAAAATAATACAACGGACGTCTATAAGTTCCTTTTCAATACTATCGACCTGACGACCCTCAAGGGTACGGACTCGCCTAATTCGGTGGCCCGTTTTACTCAGGCGGTCAATGATTTCGAAGAGCGTTTCCCGTCGCTTCCTAATGTGGCTGCGATATGCGTATATCCTAATTTCGCATCTGTGGTGCGCACGGTGCTCGAGGTTTCGGGTGTGCGTGTGGCCTGTGTGTCGGGCGCTTTCCCCTCGAGCCAGTCGTTTGAGGAGGTAAAGATTGCGGAAACGGCCCTCGCAGTGGCAAACGGCGCCGACGAAATCGATATAGTGTTGAACGTAGGCAACTTCCTCGATGGTGATTACGAAGCTGTGTGCGACGAGATACAGGAGCAGAAGGAAGCCGTGCGCGATGGTCATCTCAAGGTTATTCTCGAATCGGGAGCTCTCAAGACGGCTCGCAATATAAAGAGGGCTTCGATCCTGAGCCTCTACAGCGGAGCCGATTTCTTGAAGACGTCGACCGGCAAGGACTATCCCGGTGCGAGCCTCGAGGCTGCGTATGTGATGATGCAGTGTATCAAGGAATATTATGAGAAGACCGGCACCCGTGTAGGTTTCAAGGCTTCGGGCGGAGTGTCGACAGCCGAGGACGCTGTGAAGTACTATACCCTTGCCAAGGAAATACTCGGCGAGGAGTGGCTTACCAACGACCTTTTCCGTATCGGAGCGTCGCGCCTGGCAAATAATCTGCTTACGGCAATCGTGGGCTATGAAGTGAAACATTTCTAAGACTTTTAACGTTCCCCCGGGCCGATATCTACCGGCCCGGGACGTACTTTGATATCCGGACTATCCAAATATTATCGCAGCAATGAAAGTATGGATCTATCTCGACGGGCAGCAGCAAGGGCCTTTCGAATTGGAAGAATTGAAAAGTAAACCGGGGTTTGACCGGAACACACGGGTTTGGTTCGAAGGTTTGCCTAAATGGTACCCTGCCGGTGAGCTTGAGCAGCTGACCTCGCTCTTCGCCGAAGATACAGTCCGGGATGAGGGTGGCGAAATCGAAGAGGTGGCAGATACGGTCGCAAATGCCGATGATGTGATGACCGGCACGGTCGAGTCTGCTGAGCCGGCCATGAAATCTATGCCGGACGATAATCCTTATGCTCCGGGGCGTGTTTACCGCCCTGTTGTGCTCGATGAACCGTGTCCTCCGACTTATCTGGGATGGTCGGTATTCCTGTTCATATGCTGCTGTTCACCGGTGAGTCTGGGTGCTCTTGCTGCTTCGATATTCGTGTCGTCGTACTATGGTCGCGGCGATTTGGGCAAAGCCAAGAAGGCATCGGAATGGGCTGCGTGGCTGGTGATGATATCAATAGCTCTCGGTATGCTGCCCATGATGTTCATGAGTGCTTTTATGGGCTGATGAAGACCGGACATCGGTTCCGTCGGTCTGCCCCTATAGCGGTTGTTGCAGCTGTTGCTGTCGCTATCGTGGTATTGTGCTGGTACTATTACAGTCATGACCCATCGTCAGGGCCGTCGTTGAAGTGTACGTTTAAGGTGCTTACCGGATACGATTGTCCCGGTTGTGGCAGCCAACGAGCTTTCCATGCCCTGCTTCACGGTCGTTTCGCACTTGCGTGGAGCTACAACCCGATGGTGTTTTTCGCAGTTCCGGCAGCGGTCTATTATCTTATTATCGAAAGTGGGCGTCGCCGTTGGCCCCGATTGCACGCAGCGTCGGTCAACCCTTTTATTATCTCGGCAATATTAATCGCCATAACAGCCTTTTGGATAGGGCGCAACATATGATGATATGGAAGAAAAGAAGCTTTTTCTCCTCGATGCTTATGCATTGATTTACAGAGCTTACTATGCGTTGATGCGCTCTCCGCGCGTGACATCGACCGGATTTAACACTTCGGCTATTTTCGGGTTTGTCAACACGCTTGAGGACTTGCTCCGGAAAGAAAATCCGGGCTATATCGCTGTATGTTTCGACCCTGCACATGGGCGTACGTTCCGCCACGACCGCTATCCTGAATATAAGGCCGGGCGCGACAAGCAGCCCGAGGATATCACGCTCGCGATACCCTATATAAAGTCGATTTTGGCTGCCTATTGTATACCGGTCGTTGAGGTGGAAGGGTATGAGGCCGACGATGTTATCGGCACGCTCTCGCGTCTTGCTCTCGATGGAGGCTTCACTACCTACATGATGACCCCCGACAAGGACTACGGTCAGCTCGTGACGGACCGGGTGTTTATGTACCGCCCTGCTATCAAAGGCCAGGGTTTTGAGATACGTGGACCGGAACAGGTGTGCGAGCGCTATGGTATATCGTCGCCACGGCAGGTGATAGATCTGCTTGCTCTCGAGGGCGATGCGTCGGATAATGTGCCTGGTTGCCCCGGTGTGGGCGAGAAAACTGCCGCGAAACTTATCGCGGAGTTCGGGTCGGTTGAAAATCTGCTTGAAAATACCGACAAACTCAAGGGTGCGCTGCAGAAAAAGATTGTGGACAACGCCGGACAGATACGACTGTCAAAAGAACTGGTGACTATCGTGACCGATGTTCCGGTCGGTATTGCTCCCGAAGATCTGCGTCGCTGCGAACCTGATGTGGCGGCTCTTGTCAAGATATATGAAGAGCTCGAGTTTAAGTCGTTTGTTGCCAAACTTGCGCCACAGAAGCCAGCTCCGGCTGTCGACGAGGGCCTTTTCGGGATGATAGACGAAGCCTCCGAAGCCGTGAGCAACATGCAAACGCCAATCGCGGCCGCTGAAATTGATTATATCGCCCGGGAGCTGACCTCTCCGGCCGAATTGAGTGAGTTCCTTGATGATGCGGTCAAGAACGGGAGTGTCGGAATTGCTGTCAACAGTGTCGGCAGCGAAGCTATGACGGCTGCGGCCTATGGTATGGCTTTTGCCTACATGCCGGCAGATGGAGGCGCGGTCAAGACGGCGTATGTCGATTTTGGTGCTGTCGACGATGCAAAGAAATTTATCATGCCGCTGTTGAGTTCGTCGCACGTAACGGTGTGTGGCTCGGATATCAAACGCGATATGCTAATACTCCGCCGTCTGGGTATGCCTTTCGCCGGAGCTCGATGGTTCGATACGGCAGTGGCTCATTATCTGTGCCAACCGGAGCAGAAACATGACTTGCCCACTTTGGCAATGACTTATCTCGGAATGCGGACTGATGGGTACGACCACCCCACCGACCGTCAGACGGCTCCGCTCGACCCTGTCGGCACGATGTGCCAACGGGCCTTGCTTTGTCTGCGGCTCCGTCCTTTGCTTCTCAAAGAGGTGGAGGAGAGGGGACAGATGAAGTTGCTCGATAATGTTGAGTTGCCTCTTGTTGCCGTGTTGGCCGATATGGAATGGCAGGGAGCCCGTATCGATACTTCTGAACTGCACAGGTTGTCGGTACAACTGACAGAGCGTCTGCAGGCGCTCGAGCGGCAGGCTTATGATCTGGCCGGGCATCCGTTCAACGTCGGTTCTCCCTCGCAGGTGGGGCAAGTTCTTTTCGGTGAGATGCAGATTGATCCGAAGGCTCGCAAAACCAAAGGAGGCGCATGGTCGACAGCCGAGGACGTCCTCGAAAAATATGCATCGACTGTGCCGCTGGTGCAGGTTATCCTCGATATCCGTGGCCTTAAAAAATTGCTCGCTACATATATCGATGCTCTCCCGAAGCTTATCAATCCGGTGACAGGAAAACTTCACACGACATATAATCAGACTGTTACGGCAACAGGTCGATTGTCGTCGACAAATCCGAACCTCCAGAATATACCTATCCGTACGGCCGATGGCCGCGATATACGCCGGGCGTTTATCGCTGATCCAGGTTGTATGTTGCTCTCGGCCGACTATTCTCAGATTGAGTTGCGGCTCATGGCCGACCTCAGCGGCGACCCTGCCATGATAGAGGCCTTCTTGTCGGGTGCTGACATCCATAGGGCGACAGCCGCGAAGATTTATCACGAAGCTCTCGATGATGTGACTGAGACTCAGCGCCGCAACGCCAAGACTGCTAATTTCGGTATCATTTACGGTATCTCGGCTTTTGGCTTGAGCGATCGGCTTGGTATCCCCCGTGGCGAAGCCAAAATGCTGATCGACGGCTATCTTGCGTCTTATCCACGTGTGGCAGAGTATATGCAGGAGTCTATCGAGCAGGCCAGGCGCGACGGATTTGTGTCTACCATAATGGGTCGCCGGCGCTATCTGCCCGACATCCATTCGCGGAGCAATACGGTGAGGTCGTATGCCGAGCGCAACGCAATCAACGCACCGCTACAGGGATCGGCCGCCGATATAATAAAGGTTGCGATGGTGCGCGTCGACTCAGAGATACGTCGCCGCGGCTTGCGCTCACGCATGATACTGCAGGTCCACGATGAGTTGATATTCAATGTTGTCGAGGGCGAGGAAGAAGCCATGCAGCAGCTTGTGGTGGAATGTATGGAAGACGCCTATCACGGACGTGTACCCCTTACCGCCGCCGCCGGCATAGCTCCCAACTGGCTCGAGGCGCATTAATAGCCTGTTTGGCTACTATGCTTTGAGACAATTTATAGGCACAACATATATTCCGTCTTTTCGTCGATAGGCTGCTCCGGTAGCTGTGAGTATCATCATAAATGATGGTTGATTTTTTTCTGCGATGTCAGATTTGAGTCTGATTAGATTATTTGCACCTTCCTCGATAAGGTTGTCTCCTCCAAGTTTGATTTCAATCGGAGCCCATCTGCCGTCTTTAAGATGTACTATCGTATCGCACTCCAGCCCACGACTGTCGCGATAATGAAAGACATTTCCATCGATTGTCTGGGCATATACTCTTAAGTCACGAACTGCCATATCTTCAAACAATAGTCCGAATGTATTCAAGTCTGACATCAAATCAGCGGGAGAGGCTCCAAGAGCTTGCGCTGCTATGGAACAATCAACGAAATGGTGAGTAGGCGTGGAACGTACCACTGTTTTAGATCTCAGATTAGGATTCCAAGCTTCCATATCTTCGATGATAAACAAATCTGTAAGGGCATCAGTATACTTCTCAAATGTTTTGTTGCTTATTGATCGGCTGTCTCGGGCTGTGATATCTGCTAATATTTTTGTTGTTGATGTCTGAGAAGATATATGCCGAGCATAAGCCCTCATGACGATTTTCATTATTTCCGGATTTTTGTTACGGAATTTAGGATTTTCGCTATTACCCAAATTGAATAAACTTTCATAATAGTTTGAAGTCACATCAAGCGCAATATCTTTTTCCGGCTGAATTGACAATGGCCATCCACCTCGGCAAAGGAGGTAGGCTGTGTCCTTTAATCCATATCCCTCATTCAGATCAAAAACCATCAGGCTCTCATTATCAAAAAGTGAAGAAAGAGATACAGACCCTCTTGAGTCGTGGGATTCGAAAAGACTCATCGGACGCATCATAATCTTTGTGATACGCCCAGCTCCGGAATGAAATATCTCAGAGCTGTCGACAGGCGTAGAACTGCCTGTGAATAAAAATTGTCCGAATCCGGGGTTTTCGTCAATCCATGCCTTAGCTTGATTCCATAAATCAGGTACGGTCTGCCATTCATCGATAAGTCTCGGTCGTTCACCTATAAGCACATTGGCTGGTTCGATACGTGCAATCTGTATAGCAGATTTCGTGTTAAGGCGTATTTCGCTTTTTGCAAATAGAGCGCTTGTAGTTGTTTTTCCGCAAAACTTTGGTCCTTCAACCAATACAACACCACTTGATTTCATTTTTTTTGGAATCGTGGATTCAATATATCTCGCCAGATAGTTTTCCATGTCCGTAATCTTTTAGCTGATAGCACAAAATTACAAAATATATCTAAACTTCCAAATTTGTGAGTGTTTCACTTCCAAATTTGTGAGTGTTTCACTTCCAAATTTGTGAGTGCTCAACAAGCCGGCATAGCCCCCAACTGGCTCGAGGCGCATTGATATTAATAGAAGTATACTGGCTTTGATGAGGTTTTGAGTTTGTATGTCTTTAATCTGTCGGCTAATGCTTTGTCAGCAAGGACGGCTCCGCTGACAGCGATTCTCAGTCGGTCGGCTTTGTTATGCAGGGCCGGGCTGTATTTTGTAGACGGCGGACATAGGGATACGACAGTTATCATGTCGTTGTTCCATAAGGATTTGACTCTGTCTGATAGTCTCATCTCCCGTATGCCGTAGGGAAGTATCAGTATGACATCGATATGATTGCTGAGGCATGTCTCAAGAATTTTCATATCCATATCGCTTTCCAGTCCCAATAAAAAAGAGATATCACTTTGGGAGTAATAAGCGATGCATCCTGCAACACGGTCGTCGATATCTTCTTCGCCGTTGTTGCAGGGCAATAAAGCTAAAGATCTCCGGTTGTTGAGTCTGTCGATATTCCCGTGGTAATATAGGTTGATGGCAGATTTGCCCCGTAGAAAATCAGGATAAGATGCATCTGAGGGTGAGATTGTCCTGATATTTTTACGCTGCATGAAGTTGATATCCTCTTGCGACAATCCTTGTGTCATATTGGATGAAGATGGCTCAAAAACCTTGATTTTAAGGTCGAGATTGCTTAGATGGTCGATAATCATCTGCCGTACCCTTGACCAATCGAGTCCTCCATGCCCACAGCCTAATGCCGGCATTACAAGAGTTTTGCCGTTGTAAGCTTCGAGGTTTTCACTCATCCATCGCAAGCCATTCTCGATATATGAATACTCAGATGGACGGCGCCAATGATTTTTTGTCGGGAAGTTTATAATAATGTCTTTAGCGCTGTCGTCAAGAATAGAGTTGTCGGACCACACATATGGAACGCCGGGCTGTACAAGCTTTTTTTTGCATAGGCCTACATATTGTGCAAACATATCGGGATAGCGCTTTTTGAATTCTAAAGCGACACCGGCACCCATTACACCAACGCAATTTACGGTGTTGATGCGGATGTCGGCATCGACGGCAAACATATCGCCGGTCATGAATTCGATATTGTGATCAGACTCCATCTGTCAAAGCTTTTTTATGAGAGAGTCTTTCTCTCTCATGAAATTGGAATGCCATAGACTGTTGATAGATTTGATATCGGCTTCTGCAATGCAGAAAAGAGCGTCGAGATCGTCGTCCGAAAGCGATAGATTTTTGATTTCTTCAGTATTTCGACCTTTCATCATGCAGTCGCCTACAATATCGTGGTATATGACCAAAAGATTAAGAAGACGGATATCTTCGTCTGAAATATTTCTGATTTCTTCAGATAGGATCCTCTTTAACATCGGTATGGAATCAGCCGGATGGTCCGGGTAAATCTTCTGTTTACCTCCATTCTGTACCCATTTTTCTTTTGGCCCTTTTCCGATGTCGTGGAGATATGCTGTCAATTTCAGTAGATTTTGTCGGTCGGTGGAGGATTGAAGAAAATAAGCGGTGGTCTGGATGTTGGCCGCGACTCTTTTGGTGTGGTCGCTGACGCTTTCGTGGTGAGAAGGGTTGTCGGTTTCCAGATTATGTATACCTCTTAATTCTTTCAAGGTACAGAAGTCGTTGTCGATGGCATAGACCAGTTCCGCGACATCGTTGAAGCGATATCTTCTCTCCTGCTGTCGCAGTTTGTGTATTTCGGTTATATTTTGTTCGAAATAGCCTTTTAGGAAACGAGGCCCTGCAACGAGAGTTTCGTTAGTCCTGTCCGGAAAGAAAAATTTGGTAAAAAAGAAGTGTAGGCCAGGTTGGAAGTTGTCAAGGTCGACGCGGATGTTATCACATCCGACTCTACTGATCATTTGGCTTACGTATTCTTTGACAGAATTATTAAAAACGACAATTGTGTCGAAATCTTCGACCTTCACTGAATGAGGAATAAGGGCTTCCGCCATTTTTTTGTGGCGCTCGTCGTCGCTGTATTTCCATTTGTTGTTCCTAATCAGAGGCCAAGATAATTTGTCGAGATCGGCCAAGTCGTCAAAAAAGACCGGAGGAATTGTCGTGTTTGCCGATGCATCTGTAAAGACTGCACCGGCCCTTTCGAGCGCATCTATTTTCAAGCCGATAAACACCATCATAGGCTGGTCTATGGATTTGGTGTTAAGCCTTGCGAGCAACATCGGGTTCAGTGCCGAAAAATAGAAAGGGACATAGTCATGTACACTACCTCCGGCACCACATGGCACCGTCATATTGGCTCTCCGGTCTTGAATCGATTGATGGGCAATATCGTGATAATTGATGTTTTGTCTCTTACATTCGTTATGGCATAATAGACCGTGACTCAATATCGACTCAAGATTGTCGATATGGGTCATGTGGAAGATGTACCGTCCTTTATATATATCAGGAATTTTTGACATGACTTATGTGTATATTTTGCTGTTGCAAATATACATAATGTTTCTATTCCTTAAATAGAACTTTGTTTTTTTATTGTACTTCGACGAAAGGGGTTGTGCCGCCGTCGTAGCGGTAGAGGTGCAGGGTGGTGTTTTCTTCGGGGTGGCCGGAGTTATGCGATATGTAGAAGAGGCCGTTGCCGATGGCACACAGACCGGTTGAGCCGTAAGGGAAATGCCAACCGTAGATATCGCTTGCTTTATCGTGCTGGCCAAGCTCTTTCAGCGGCAGTACCAACCTTGACTCCTTGCCGCCGAATCCTTTGAGTTTCTGTTTCCGGGCTTTGTCGGAGAGGTCTATGGCAAAGAGAGAATAGTTAGGGAAGGTCTTCTTCTTACCTTTATATACAGCTGCGAAGAGAGTACCGGAGAACGGGTCGTAGCAAAGGTTCTGCACGCCCCACGAAGTGTTGCCTGTATAGACGAAGTATCGGGCGAGAGGTTTTGCCGGTCCGGCATGGTGAAGTCGGCCCTCTGCCGGGATCTGTCCGTATTTCTCCCAGTCACGGGTGTCGTATGTCAGTAGTACCTGATAGTCGTTGTCGGTACGACCGGTGTCGCTGTATACGCCGTAGGCGACATATAGCACATTTTTGCCTCCGTCGTTGCCTGGCAGTGGAGCGAAAGCCACACCGTCGACTCCGGCACAGCCGTAGCGGTGGTCGACGGTCTTGCCGCCGTTTGTCACCTTGGCGGTGTAATCTTTGACCACGGTAGGGAGATATACAGTTGTCATGGCGCCATCGGGTGCTTTCATACCCGGACGTGTGATTTTTTCGCCGTCGAAAACAGCTATGTACCATGCATTCTCTCGTTTTGTAGCTTCATCGCCCGATATTCCGCGGCCGATGGCGTCGTCTTTGTATTCAAGCGAGGCGTATATCTTTCCGTCGTCAGGATTTAGTGCAAGGCAACCGAGATGCCCCGTGAGCCCTTCGATTGAGCCGATGAGCCTGCCTTGCATGTCGGTTTTGACAAGACGGGTGGTGAATGAGAAGTATACATACCCCCTCGCTATGTCTACGGCGATGCCTTGCACATGATGTTTGCCCTGCAGGCCCGAGTAGATCGATCGCGGCAGATATCCCTCGAAAGCCTGGTCGATGGTTCGCCCTCGCCAGCATCGGGGAGTGTCGATACCGATGATATGGGCCATTGTGGCCGCAAGGTCGTAGCCTATCACCATGTCGGTGATTACCGTGCCGGGTTGTATGCCGGCACCCCACATGATCAGTGGCGAATTAACCTCGGCCATGTTTGTGCCGCCGTGCCCTGTTCCCGAACCACCGTGGTCGCCGGTGACCATCACCACGGTATCATCTGCCATGCCGGCGTCTTTTACAGCTGAGATTATTGTTGCGACATCCTTGTCGAGTTGCATCATGGTGGCATAGTATTCAGGTGAGCCCCAGCCTTTGCCATGCCCGGTGTGGTCGGGATTGTCGAATACTATTACGGTCACGTCGGGCTTGTTGGCCTTGATATACTCTGCCGCTATCTGTGCCGTATGGCCATCTTTGGTCTGTTCGTGGTGGTCGAATGCCAACGTATCGGTCAGATATTTTATCCCATCCCATTCGTAGAAAAGTCCCATCCGGACATCGGGTTTCTGCTGCCGGGCCAACTGGAAGACTGTCGGGAATATATTGTGAGTCTTCACAGTCCCTGTCGGTTGCTGCATCTCGGGAGCCTTCGACCCCCAGTTGAGGTATCCGTGGACTTCAGGACCGGCGCCCATGAATATGCTCGCCCAGTTGATGGCAGACGAGGAGGGTAGTACGGCCCGTTTCTCGAGAGTCATGGCGCCTTCTTTTGCAAGTTGTTTCACATAAGGCATATCAGATTGCTCATAGGTGTTGCCGGCCCAGCCGTCGAGACCTATGAATACGAGCCGACGGGCTGTCAATGTTTGGGCAGTGAGTAATAACGCTGTCAGACAGATAATCAGTTTAGTTTTCATGTGTGTTTAAGGTTGTGTCTGTCGCAGACTTTATTTTGCGGTGGTTTTGCTATCGATTTTATCTATCAGCTGTTCGACTGCCGGAGATATCGACGATAGATTTTCGGGCCGCCGGAATGGAATCGGCTCGAATTTGTCGCGCAACTCCTTGTATTCTTCAACGGTGTGGTGAGTGATTTCTACGGGATACAGTTCCAGATATGTGTCCATCTCGATAGGCAGCTTGGTGTCGAATGCTTTCTTGATCCATTTTCCGCGTCCGGTCATGTGGATGTTGTATGTGCCGCTGGTGAAATTGTTGATATCGTATATGTCAGAGTCGTCCGCCTTGAACGCGAGTGTCCACGAAGCAACATCGATGTCGACTGTCAGCCCGAGCAATTTGAAGATCCAGGGCGACCACCTGCGGTCCTTGTGGTCGCTCAATACGTCGGCTGTTTTTGAGAATTGCTTGTTTTTCTTGCGGTAGATAAATTTTACACCATGTTTACCCGGCACCGAATCCGTTTCCGCTCCGCTCTTGATGCTCGAAGGTGCTTCAGTCCTTTCTGTAGGCAGAAATGCCATGAAGTCAAACCACGACAGGTCTTTGATGTCGTCGTTGTGCGACGGGCGGAATATGCTGTCGCGACCGTCCTTCGTGATCCTCGCATACCGGCGGATTTTTCTTTCCGAGGGTTTGGCATCGTAGCTCTTGTATCCTTTCACCTTTCCGTCGGCAAGGAACGATTCGGTCATGTACTCGCAGTATAGTTGCAGTGTGTCCTGCCCGGTGATGCCGCTGCTGTATTCCCGGGCAAAGCATACCACACGGGCAATCGGCCTGTCGGCCGGGGTGACCACAAATTCGCCAAGTTCGTATACTGTCGGCATCAACCTTGCCGTGTCGGTGAGCATGGTTATCTCGAGCGGTTCGTAACCGATACCCCTTATTATTATAGGATAGTTGTTTCCGCCGATTTCGATTTGACCGTTCTCGTCGGTGAGGCCCAGTATCATTCCTGATTTGGCGATTACGGTAGCTCCGGCTATGGGGCCATTGTCGCCGGCATCAACTACATTCATAGGGCTTACGGCTTTCGCGAGAAAACCGATACTCAAGATGGCGGATAGTATAAGATATCTCACGACCGGTATTTTTTTTATTTACAGTTTCATAAATTTTTATCAATAGCCTCTATAAGTTTTTCCTCCGAGGGCAAAACAAGTTTATATTTAGATGCAAATATTTGGCGAGCCTCGTTCAATACACTGTACTTCACAAGTGTTTCGTCCTTATCTTTGCAGAGTATTATTCCAATAGTGGGGTTGTCATCGGACTGACGTTTGAGGTCGTCAAACATGCGGACGTACATTTCCATTTGGCCGATGTCTTGGTGCGTCAGCCTATCAGTTTTAAGGTCAATAAGCACAAAGCATTTTAGTAAATAATTGTAAAACACCAAATCCACATAGAAATGCATGGTTTCGGTACTTATGCGCATTTGACGTCCGACAAACGAAAATCCGTTGCCAAGTTCAAGCAAAAATTGTTCGATGTTGTCAATTATGGCAGACTCCAATTCGCTTTCCAAAAATTTACCGTTACCCTTAATACCGAGAAATTCCATCACATAAGGGTCTTTGACAATGTCGTGCTGCGCTAACGGTTCTTTATGTTCGGTCAAAGACGATTGCGAGATTAGGCGGTGGAAAGAGTCTGTTTTCAGATTACGTTCCAAGGTGCGCACGCTCCAATTGTGCTTCGATGATTCGGAAATGTAGTATTGGCGTTCCCGTTCATCGTCACATCTCATTATCAGACGAATGTGTGACCAACTTAAAAGGCTACACAGTGTGTAACTTTTTTCTTGGTCAGGATATGTGAGATAAAAACGTCGAAAGTTTTTGAGGTTGGCAACGGATAGTCCGTCACCAAAATCAGCAGCAAGAGATTGAGCCAATCGCTTAATCAGGCGCGATCCGTATTCTGCGCGGTAGCTACCTTTCTGCTCTTGTTCAACAATGCGTTTACCAATTTGCCAATATGTTTGCGACATAATGGAATTGACAGCCATATAGGCACGACTGCGCGCCTGTAAAAGCAATTCTTTTATCTCGGCGTAGAATTGTGACTCTTGTATGTTGGTTGTCAGCTCTGTTCCCATATTGCAAAGTTATTAATTTTCGGAGAATATAAGGTATCGGAGCCGAAGAAATCCGATAAATTCTAAGGCAACCAAATAGAATTATAAAACGAATAGACCTTAAAATAGCTAACCCTACACTATCGGTTTGCCTTTATTTTGCCGGGTAGTACACTTTTAGTACACCTCAAAACAAAAATAATGACTGAAAATCGAATGATTGTCAGTCATTATCTGTACCCGGACCCGGGATCGAACCGGGATGGGTTGCCCCAACGGTGTTTGAGACCGTCGCGTCTACCGATTCCGCCATCCGGGCGTTTGCTCTGCAAAGTTAATGCTTTTTTTGTTATCTCGCAAAAATATTTTGTATTGCGGTATTTTGGGCTACCGGTCAATCGTCGTGATGGTGATGTTTGTGGTGTTTCTTGTCGTGTTTGTGTTTTTTATGCTTCTTATGTTTGTGGTGCTTGTAATGTCCGTCTTTGTCGAAGTCGTATTTATATTCGTGTTCGATGCCTCCGTAGGTGCGGATCGAGCCACACGAAGAAAAGCACGCTGCGATACATAGAAGCAGAAGTGCTTTGCCGGTCCGGCGGATGAGATTGCGGTACTTTTGCATAATGGGGTCTTTTTTTCTTTAAACCGCTCATGACGTATATTTGTTCAATCGTTCCGCTATGTGAATTTTTTTGTGGATAGGCCCGAAAAATTTGCAGAAGTCATGGATATAGCTTAATTTTGTGAATTGTAAACAGATACAACAAAGAGTGCCTGATTATGTTCGCCCTCAAATGTTAAATAAGTGTTAAA
>DKVO01000030.1:16698-35230 GCA_002491245.1 Porphyromonadaceae bacterium UBA7176 | reverse complement strand
TTACGCTTATTCTTCGATGGCTGCTTGGGCCGCAGCTACACGGGCGATGGGCACGCGGAAGGGTGAGCAGCTGACATAGTTCATGCCGAGTTTTGCGCAGAAGATTACCGATGAGGGTTCACCGCCGTGCTCGCCGCAGATACCTACTTTGAGTTCGGGTTTAACGCCACGGCCTTTCTTCACACCCATTTCTACAAGCTGGCCTACACCTTCCTGATCAAGTACTTCGAAGGGATCGGTCTTGATTACGCCATGTTCCTTGTAGAATTTGAGGAACTTGGGAGCGTCGTCGCGAGAGAAGCCGAAAGTCATCTGGGTAAGGTCGTTTGTACCGAATGAGAAGAAGTCGGCCACTTCGGCGATTTGGTTTGCAGTGAGGGCTGCACGGGGAACCTCAATCATAGTACCTACGAGGTAGGGGATAGAGTCACCCTTCTCTTCAAATACCTTGACTGCGGTAGCGTTGATTACATTTGCCTGATGCTGAAGCTCTTTAAGCGAGCCAACCAGAGGTACCATGATTTCAGGATGAACATCGATGCCACGCGATTTGCAAGCCAGAGCAGCCTCGATGATTGCACGGGTCTGCATCTCGGTGATTTCAGGATAAGTGATGCCGAGACGGCAACCACGGTGACCGAGCATGGGGTTGAACTCCTCAAGAGAGTCTACCTTTGCTTTCACTTCTGCCAGTGAGATGCCGAGTTTGTCAGCAAGCTCTTTCTGGGTAGCGGTCTGGTGAGGTACGAACTCGTGCAGAGGGGGATCGAGCAGACGGATTGTAACACCGAAGCCGTCCATAGCTTCGAAGATACCTTCGAAGTCTCCACGCTGCATGGGGAGAAGTTTTGCCAGCGCTGCACGGCGACCTTCGAGATCCGATGCGAGGATCATCTCGCGGACAGCATCGATACGGTTGCCTTCGAAGAACATATGTTCTGTACGGCAGAGACCGATACCTTGAGCACCGAATTTACGTGCCTGACGGGCATCGCGCGGTGTGTCGGCGTTGGTGCGGACCAATGTTTTGGTAAACTTGTCAGCAAGATTCATTATTGCGAGGAAGTCACCGTCAAGTGCCGGTTCGGTTGTCGGAACTTGACCGTCGTAAACTTCACCGGTAGAACCGTTGAGTGAGATCCAATCACCTTCGTTATAGGTCTTGCCTCCCATTTCGACGGTTTTAGCAACGTAATCGACTTTGATTTCGCCAGCACCGGAAACGCAGCATTTACCCATACCACGGGCAACGACAGCTGCATGCGATGTCATGCCTCCACGCATCGTGAGGATACCCTGGGCAACAGCCATACCACGGAGGTCTTCGGGAGAAGTCTCGATACGAACGAGGATGACTTTGCGTTTTTTCTCAGCCCAAGCTTCAGCATCTTCTGCCGAGAATACTACCTGACCCGAAGCAGCGCCGGGAGAAGCAGGAAGACCCTTAGCTACAACAGAAGCGCGTTTGAGCGATGCTTTGTCGAATACCGGATGGAGAAGCTCGTCGAGTTTCTGGGGTTCCATGCGGTTAAGGGCTGTCTTTTCGTCGATTTGGCCTGCACGGAGCAGATCCATCGCGATTTTTACCATAGCAGCACCGGTGCGTTTGCCATTACGGGTCTGGAGCATCCAGAGTTTGCCGTCCTGGATGGTGAACTCCATGTCCTGCATATCGCGGTAGTAGTCTTCGAGTTTTGCGGCAATATCGAAGAGCTCCTGAGCGCATACGGGCATAGCCTCCTCAAGCGAGGGATATTTGGCTGCACGTTCTTCTTCAGAGATACCCTGGAGTGCGGCCCAACGTTTCGAACCCTCGATTGTGATTTGCTGGGGGGTGCGGATACCGGCAACAACGTCTTCACCTTGAGCATTGATGAGGTATTCACCGTTGAAGATGTTCTCACCGGTGGCGGCGTCGCGGCTGAAAGCCACACCTGTAGCGGAGTTGTTGCCCATGTTGCCGTATACCATTGCCTGTACGTTGACGGCGGTGCCCCATTCTTCGGGGATCTGGTTCATGCGGCGGTAGAGGATTGCGCGCTCGTTCATCCAGCTGTCGAATACTGCGCAGATACCACCCCAGAGCTGCTCGTAAGCGTCATCGGGGAAGTCTTTGCCGGTATAGTCTTTCACTGCAGCCTTGAAGAGTTTTACAAGGTTCTGAAGGTCTTCAACCTGAAGCTCAGTGTCGAGTTTAACACCTTTTTCTTCTTTGACCTTGTCCATGATTTCTTCGAACGGGTCGATATCGGTTTTCTTTTTGGGCTTCATGCCGAGTACGACGTCGCCGTACATCTGCACGAAACGGCGGTAGCTGTCCCAAGCGAAGCGAGGATTGCCGCTCTTTTCAGCGAGCGAAGCCACTGTGGCGTCGTTCATGCCGAGGTTGAGGACGGTATCCATCATACCGGGCATCGAAGCGCGAGCACCTGAGCGGACAGATACGAGGAGGGGATTGGTCGGGTCATTAAATTTTTTGCCGGTGAGGCTCTCGACATGGGCGATAGCTTCTTCAACTTCGGCTTTGATGCGCGACACCACTTCGTCGCGGCCATATTGGGTATACTCGTTGCAGACTTCCGTTGTGATGGTAAATCCGGGGGGCACGGGCATGCCCAGGAGGTTCATTTCGGCAAGGTTGGCACCTTTACCGCCAAGGAGGTTGCGCATTTGAGCGTTACCTTCTGCATGGCCATCGCCGAATGTATAGACTCTTTTCATTCGTTAAGTGTGTTAATATTTGGTATTTTAGTATTTGTGTCTTATGTAGCTTCAGGCTATTCCAAGCCGTGGCTTTGCTGTTGTTTGCAAAGTTAATAAAATTTTGGTCAATTTGCCAATTGCGGTATAGCTAATTTTCAATTCGTTTTGAGTATAGGTCCGATTTTTATGACAAATTATGAAGCCCGAAGCCATTTTGTGTTATTTTAACCGCCGAAGTTGTCATAGTGGATATTTGCCGGGTCAACACCGAGACTGTCAAGCATACCTTCAACAGCCTTGCTCATGGGGCCGGGACCACACATGTAGTACTCGATATCTTCGGGTGAGTCGTGGTCCTTGAGATAGTTGTTGTATATCACTTGATGCACGAACCCCGGAGTATATTCTACGCCTGCAGCATCGGCTGCCGGGTCGGGACGGTCGAGGGCAAGATGGAACTTGAAGTTGGGGAACTCTTTCTCGAGTTTGAGGAAGTCGTCGAGATAGAATACTTCGTTGAGCGCACGTGCTCCGTAGAAGTAGTTCATCTTGCGGTTTGTAGTCTTAAGTGTTTTTGTCATGTGCATTATCTGCGCACGCAACGGGGCCATACCGGCACCTCCGCCTATCCACATCATTTCGTTTGTTGAGTCGAATATCGGGTGGAAGTCTCCGTAAGGACCACTCATTATCACTTTGTCGCCCGGCTTAAGTGAGAAGATATAGCTTGAAGCAATACCCGGCATCACATCTTGGAAACCGACCTCAGGCTTCGGCTTGAATGGTGGTGTGGCAATACGCACTGTAAGCATAATCCGGTCGCCTTCTGCGGGGTAGTTGGCCATAGAATATGCTCTGACCGTCGTTTCGGTATTTTTGCATTTTAGGCCGAAGAGACCGAACTTCTCCCACGCCGGCAGATACTGCTCGCCGATTAAGTCGCGGTCGATATCGGTGGCGTAATCCATTTCGTAAGGCGGAATTTTTATCTGTGCATAGGAACCGGGTATAAAATCCATATGTTCGCCGGGGGGGAGTGCCACTATGAATTCTTTGATAAATGTGGCCACATTCCGGTTCGATATCACCTCGCATTCCCATTCTTTGACATTCAAGGCAGAGGCCGGGATAGTGATGTCCATATTCGTTTTAACCTTGCATTGACAAGCGAGTCGCCAATGTTCTTTGAGCTCTTTGCGAGTGAAATGTACAGCTTCGGTAGGCAAAGTGTCACCTCCGCCGGAAACTACTTGAAGGCGGCACTGACCGCAACTGCCTTTGCCACCACATGCCGACGACAGGAATATGTTGTTGTCGGCCATAGTCGACAATAGTGACTTGCCGGCTGCGGCCGTCACTTTTTTGTCTCCGTTGATTGTTATTTCTACAGGTCCTGATTGGACAAGGTAACGTTTGGCTATCAGCAGTACAATTACCAGAAGCAGTGTTACGCCGAGGAAAAAGCCTACACCGGCCCCTACGGTAAGCCACGACGAGTGGTCGAGTTGGCAACAGATATATGTAAGTGTCATCTTGATTTCAGTTTAAATCTTGATACCGAGGAAGCTCATGAAGGCTATGCCCATCAAAGCTGTGATTATGAAAGTGATGCCTACTCCGCGGAGTGGCCCGGGGATATTCGAGTACTGTGCTATACGCTCGCGCACAGCTGCAACGGCAGTAATTGCGAGCAACCAGCCAAGACCCCATCCGCCACCGGCACAGACAGCCGTCCATACCGATCCGAAATCGCGTTGCTGCATAAACAGAGAGCCACCGAGAATAGCGCAATTCACTGCGATGAGAGGCAGGAATATACCGAGTGACGAATATAGCGCCGGGGCATATTTCTCGACTACCATTTCAACCAATTGAGTCATCGATGCTATCACTGCGATAAAGACGATGAGCGAGAGGAAGCTGAGGTCTACATCGGCAAAGTCAGGACTGATCCATGTCAGGGCACCTCCACGTAGCACATACGTCTCAAGCAGGTAGTTTATAGGCAGTGTGATTGTGAGCATGAAAGTCACCGCGATGCCTAATCCGAATGCCGTCTTGACATTTTTGCTCACCGCGATAAACGAGCACATGCCGAGGAAGTAGGCGAATATCATGTTGTCGATGAAGATCGACCGGATAAACAGATTTAAATTATCCATTGTGTCAGGTTGTTACGGATTGACTGATTATTTTTCCTGAAGGTCTTTGTTGAAACTGCGATGCACCCAAATGATACATGCCACAGTGACGAGTGCCATCGGTGGCAATATCATCAGACCATTGTTGACGTATCCGGCGGCATAGAAGCTGTCAGGTACAACTTGATAGCCAAGAAGTGTTCCTGAGCCTAATAGCTCGCGGAAAAATCCGACGATAATCAGTATTATCGCATATCCAATACCGTTGCCGACTCCGTCGAGAAACGATGGCCAAGGTTTATTTGCCATCGCAAAAGCTTCAAGACGGCCCATGAGGATACAGTTGGTAATGATCAGACCGATGAATACCGACAATTGCTTGCTCACGTCATAAGCATATGCTTCGAGTAATTGCGACACGATCACTACAAGACCGGCAACTACAACGAGTTGTACGATGATACGGATATTGGTAGGTATCGTGTTGCGTATGAGCGATATGATTACATTGCTGAACGCAAGGACCGCGATTACCGACAGCCCCATGACTATTGCCGGTTCGAGTTTGACCGTTACGGCAAGCACGGAGCAGATACCAAGAATTTGTACTATAACAGGATTATTCTTGGAAAAAGGATTGAAAAATACACTTTTGTTCGACATAGTACTCCGTCTTTAATTGTTTGAGGCTATACTTTTAAGGAACGGGCCGTAAGGCGCGAGGCAATTGTCGATCATGGCACCGACGCCTTTACTCGTTATTGTACCACCCGAGATAGCATCAACGTAGTCGGCCCCTTCTGGAGCCGGCATCCCGGATTTTACTACAGCTATAGGGGTGAAATTGCCGTTGACAAGCAGATGTTTGCCCTGAAATTGATCGCTGAAAGCCGGCTTTTCAATCTCGGCACCCAGACCGGGAGTCTCGCCTTGATGCGCGAAGTATGCACCGTAGACTGTAGTGCCGTCAGCATCAACCGATACATAACCCCATATCGGGCCCCACAGACCGGCGCCATACATGGCAAGGATGTATTTCAAGCTTCCGTCAGGCAGAGTGCATTCGTAGACGGGAAGCATCCGTTTGTCTGCCGGTTCTTTACTCTGCATGGCGACATTCACAGTAAAGGCATCCGGGGCGTCTGCCACTTTTTTGCCATCGGCATCGATGACATAGGTAGAGGTTATGAGTTTACCGTATTGATCCGCGATCTCGTCTTGCGGAACCTCGACCTTTACGCTTGCCAAAATCTGCCGCATCTTATCGGCATCGGCATTGGCTTGCTGTCGGTATTTGAGCGAAATAGACGTAAACGCAAGAGCCGCGCCTACGACTACGACCATAACAATTATGTAGATTATGGTGTATGTATTGCTTTGCTTATTCATTCGTTTACGGTTTTACAGTTACACGTTTCATGCGTCGGCGGATATTGGCCTGTACTACACAATAGTCGATCAGCGGAGCGAAACAATTCATTAGCAGGACGGCCAGCATGGCTCCTTCGGGATAGCCGTTGTTGTATGTTCGTATGACGATAGCTATGGCGCCGATAAGGAAGCCGTAGATATATTTGCCAGTTGTTGTACGGGCTGCTGTAACCGGGTCGGTGGCCATGAAGACTGCAGCGAAAGCAAAGCCGCCGAGCAGTAGCTGGTCGTATGCCGGGATATATGAGGCAGGGTAGAGGGGCGAGGCAAAGGTGTTGGCTATCCAGCCCATAAACAAACCTCCGGCGATTACCGACAGGATTATACGCCAGGAGGCTATTCCAGAGGTAAGCAATATCGCTGCACCGATGAGGATGCACAGCGTTGATGTTTCGCCGAAAGAGCCGGGAATGAGGCCGAGGAAAGCCTGCCAGGTGTCGATGATACTACCGTCGATACCTGTTAGGGTTATGTCGGGGCCTGCCTGTGTGGCTATCTGGCCAAGAGGGGTTGCTCCGGAGAAGCCGTCGGGGACAGGAGTGCCGAAACCGAAGGGAGTGCTGCCGGCGACATAAACTTTATCGCCCGACATCTGGGCCGGATAGGCAAAGAAGAGGAATGCACGGGTAACAAGGGCCACGTTCATGACATTGTAGCCCGTTCCGCCAAAGACTTCTTTTGCGAAGACTACAGCGAAAGCCACCGCAACGGCAAGCATCCACAGCGGAACTTCGGCAGGGCATATCATCGGTACAAGGATACCGGTGACAAGAAAACCTTCCTGAATCTCCTCCTTTCGCCACTGGGCAAAAGCGAATTCGATGCCGAGTCCAACCACATACGCGACAAGTACCCGGGGAAGTATGGTAAGAAAACCGTAAAGCATCAGGCTCCAGAAAGGAAACTCTGTGGCTCCAGTCGCGAGCCAATGCTGGTAGCCGGTATTGTACATGCCAAAGAAGAAACATGGCATCAGAGCCATGACCACGATTATCATCGTTCGTTTGGCGTCGATGCTGTCGTGGATATGGACAGCGCCGGCCGGAGCCGATGTCGTCCGTGGTGTGTACAGGAATGTTTCAAAGCCGTCGTATACCGAGTGGAAGGCGTGTAGCTTGCCTCCGGGCTCGAAGTTCGGCTTTATCTTGTCGAGAAAGTTGCGTAAACGTGCCATTTTATTCAAGTTCTTTGCGGATGTAATCGAGACCGTCGCGCACAATCTGCTGCAAGGGCAGTTTGGAGGTGTCGACATATTCTGCGGCGGCGAAATCTTCGGGTGCGACTTCATATATTCCGAGCCGCTCCATATCTTCGATGTTGTTTGACATTATAGCCTTGAGCAGATATTCGGGAAGTATGTCCATCGGCATCACTTTATCGTATTGTCCGCTCATTATCATTGCGCGGCGTCCGCCGTTGAGGCGTGCGTCGGGTCTGAATTTGCGTTTGAGGAAATGGCCCGGGAACGATGGACTCTCGCTCATTTTCGACGGAGATAGAGAAGCCCACCCCATGAATTCGTCTTTGTCGTCGCCTTCAGCGATGACTGTAATCTGCCTGTATGGGTAGCGGATAAAACCATCGGCGCCGACAGCATCACCTGTAAGCACATTGCCGCTGATGATGCGGCGACGGTGTGTCGTGGAGTCGAGACGGCCTGCAATCAGAGGTGCTATCTCAGCTCCGATGATAGTCTCTATCAGAGCCGGCTTTGAAACTTCCGGACCTACAACTGCTGCAATAGTACGAAACTCGGGAGCCTTGCCTGCGGCGATGCGGCCGATACGGCCGAGGGTAGGCAGGTCGAGTGTCCATATTGTTTCGCCTTTGTTGACCGGTGCGATGTTGGCAGCCTGCACACCTGCGTTGCCTGCCGGGTGCGGACCGTCGACTTCCACCATTTCTGCGCCGTCGATAGCTCCGGTTTGCCAATCTGTGCCGTGGCAGATGTATACTTTACCATCGGTGATTTTGCGCAGCAAAGCCACGCCGGCAGTATAATCTGTTTTGGTGAAGATGGAAGAAAATACGGACATGGATGCTGCCAGAGGAGCTGTGTCGAGTGCTGTCACAAATATGTCGCGCACTTTGTCGCCGGGCGTAGGTACTATGTCGTAAGGACGTTGGCGGATGAATGCGAGAAGACCGGATTCGGCAAGCAGATTATTGGCGGAGGTCCTGTCGGTCGGTGTTGGCAAGACCGGACTGTCCATGTCTGTTTCTGCTGTTTCGATTTCGATACGCATTATCTTACGCCGTTCGCCGCGCACGATGCTGCGTATTCGGCCCGATATGGGCGACACAAGCTTTACCTGCGAATTTTTTTTGTCGAAAAGCAGGGGAGTGCCGGCAGCAACCATATCACCGTCGTGCACACACACCTTAGGCATAAAGCCCGGGAAATCGTCAGGAATAACGGCGCAAAGACCGACGCCCGTCTCAATCGCTTGAGTGCCCGGCATCAAACCGCCTGCGATATTGAGCTTCAAACCTTTCTTGAGCTTCAATTTCATATCTTTTATGTGATAATGTCCAATAATCGGCAAAGGTAGCTATTTTTTGCTAAAATTCTTTAAATTTAAGCGCTTGCAAGAATGGATATTAACAAAATATAACAAAACGCATGGGTTTGTTAATTTATTGTTTGATAACGGTGTATTCGATTTTTGTGTCAAGGGGCTGTTTTTGCGTAAATATTGATTTTTTTAGAATATTTTATGGATTAGATGTCGTATCTTTGCAGTGATACTTAGATAAATTCTTAAAGCATGAAACACATTGCAACACTCAGTATATTTGCCGCTTTGGCATTAAGTGCTTCTGCCGAAGCACCGTTATGGATGCGCGACGTAGCGATAGCTCCTGATGGTAAGAACATAGCCTTTACCTACAAGGGTGATATATTCACGGTGCCTGTTTCCGGAGGTACGGCCCGGCGGCTTACATCGGATCCCGGTTATGAGCAGATGCCGATATGGAGTCCTGACGGGAAGACAATAGTCTTCGCATCTGACCGCTATGGCAATTTTGATCTTTTTGCAGTACCGACAGATGGCGGCGGCCAATGGCGACGTCTGACATTCAACAGCGCATCAGAGCTGCCCGAAGCATTTACGCCCGACGGTAAATCGGTCTATTTCTCTGCTTCGATACAAGATCCGTCATCGAGTGCTTTGTTTCCGTCGGGACGTATGACCGAACTGTATAGTGTGGATCTTAAGGGTGGTAATCCCCGGCAAATTCTTGCCACTCCAGCCACGTCGCTTTCGTGGGCTCCGGACGGCAAGAGCTTCCTTTATCAGGATATCAAGGGGTTTGAAGATACCTGGCGTAAGCATCATACATCGTCTGTGACCCGAGACATATGGCGTTACACGCCGTCGACAGGCCGTCATGACCAGATTATCGACCGAGCAGGAGAGGATCTCAACCCGGTAGATGCCGGAAAATTCATTTATTTTCTTAGCGAACGCGATGGAGATAAATCGATTAACGTATACCGTGCTCCTGCCGACAATACAGGAGCGGCAGAGCGTCTGACATCATTTGGACCTCATCCGGTGCGTTTCCTGAGCCGAGCAAACGACGGAACTTTGTCGTTTGGCTACAATGGCGAAATCTACACGATGAAGCCGGACGGCAAACCGACAAAAGTGACGGTGGATATAAAGGCCGATTTCCCAGACGAGACGCGCAAGTTGCGAGCCGGCAGTGTGAGCGGTGCTAAACCGTCGCCCGACGGAAAGAACGTAGCCTTCATCTACCGCGGTGATGTGTATGTGACCTCTGTGGATTATACAACCACCAAACAGATAAGCGATACCCCGGAAGCCGAGGGTAATATTTCGTGGGCCAATGACTCCACAATCTATTACGACAGCCAGCGCGACGGTCGATATAACATCTACCGCTCGACTCTCGGCCGGGCCGGCGAACCTGATTTGTCGCATGCCACAGTGTTGGATACGAAGCCTGTGTTCAAATCAGACAAGCATGAACGGATGAAACCTGTTGTGTCGCCTGACGGTAAGTCGGTGGCATATCTGCTTGACCGAAACAAACTTGCCGTGACGGATATCAAGAGTGGCAAGACTCGCGAACTTACAGATGGCTCGACATACCGCCATCGCGACGGTGGTTTCACTTACCGATGGTCGCCTGATTCGCGTTGGATAGCACTCGAAATAGTTGACCGTCGTCATGACCCGTATACTGATATCGCCGTGATAGATGTGGAGACAGGTAAACTTACCAACATTACCAACAGCGGCTATTTCGATGCAGATCCCAAGTGGATAATGGGTGGTAAGGCCATAGCTTTCCAAAGCGAGCGTTTGGGTATGCGCAACCATGCTTCGTGGGGCTCTCAGAATGATGTGTTCTTCGTGTTCATGAATGATGATGCATATCGTAAATATCTCTTGCCTAAAGAGGAACGGGAACTTGAACCCAAAAATCCGGCTGATACATCAGATATAATCAAGGTTGAACTCGACGGTATCTCTGAGCGTCAGGTCAGGGCAACCCCTATGTCGACTGACCTGATAGACTTTATTGTCTCGGGTGACGGCAAGACTCTCAATTATCTTACCGAGGGTGATGGCGATGTGTTTGTGTGGGAGTATAATCTGGAGGACAAAAATCTGGATATGAAACGCCGCCACAGCGAACGTGCCGGTTTCGAAATCACTCCAGATGGAAAGAATATATTCCTATTTGGTGGCTCGCTTTATAAATTCGGGTCGTCGCCCAAGAGCATCAAATTCTCGGCCGGGAAGACGCTTGATCCGGTTGCGGAGCGTAAGTTTATGTTTGATTTCGTTGAACGTGAGGAGCGCGAACGTTTCTATGTTGAAGATATGCATGGAGTAGACTGGAAAGGGATGAGCGACAATTACCGCCGTTTCCTACCTCATATCAATAATAACTACGATTTCGCTGAGCTTCTCAGCGAATGGCTTGGAGAGCTCAATGTGAGCCATACCGGTGGCCGCTATTCCGGTGGCAATGCCAAGGCCGGAGCACCTTTCTCAACGGCTTCGCTTGGAGTTCTGCTCGATATGAACTATACAGGTGACGGCGCCCGTATAGCCGAAATCCTTGAATTCGGTCCTATGTATGGGCTTGCACCTGCGGTTAAGCCCGGCGATGTTATTGTGTCGGTCAACTCTGAGCGTGTCACAGCGGAGCAGCCTCTCGACCGTCTGCTTACAGACCTGTCGGGCAAGCGTACGCTTGTGGAGGTGAAGGGAGCTGACGGAACTGAGAAGAGTTATGTGGTCCGTCCGGTTAGCGGAGCCCGTGAACGTTCGATGCTTTATGACCGTTGGGTGCGTCAGCGCGCCCACGATGTGGACAGTCTTTCGGGTGGCAGACTCGGGTATGTGCATATAGCGTCGATGGATGATGAATCGTTCCGTAAGGTATATTCAGATCTGTTGGGTAAGTACAATGACCGCGAGGGAGTGGTCATCGATGTCCGCTGGAATGGCGGAGGCCGTCTCCACGAAGATATCGAGGTTCTTCTCAGCGGTTCTAAATATTTTACCCAGGAGATACGAGGCAATGCCTCCTGTGACATGCCGTCGCGTCGCTGGAACAAACCTTCGATCATGCTTATTGCAGAGCCATGCTATTCCAATGCACACGGAACACCGTGGGTTTACAGCAACCGCGGCCTCGGAAAACTTGTCGGTATGCCAGTGCCCGGAACGATGACTTCGGTCAACTGGGTACGGATGCAAGATCCGACAATGGTGTTTGGTATTCCTGTGATAGGTTATCGTCTGCCCGATGGCGGTTTCCTCGAAAACCGTCAGCTCGAACCTGATATCAAGGTTGCCAACCGTCCTGAGGATATTGTGAAGGGTGTTGACATGCAGTTGAAAACAGCTGTAGAGACTTTGTTGAAAGATATCGACGGCAAAAAATAAACAGACACAACGATGAAAGTAATAGGCGAGAGCAGCAGTACGCGTACCGAATGGGTGATTGTGGATGGGCATGATATAAAGGAACATGCTTTTACGAGCGGCCTAAATCCATTCTTTCAGACGCGTAGAGAAATATCCCATTCGATACGCCTGGAGCTACCGGAGGTATTTTTCCGTCGCCGTTGGCGTCATGTGCATTTTTACTGTGCCGGATGTTCGACCCGGGAGAAAAAGAAAATCATAGAGTCGTCGTTGGTGGCGCAGTTCAAGACACCAGTCACGGTTGAGAGTGATCTACTCGGAGCTGCCAGAGGACTCCTTGTGCATAAGCCGGGTCTTGCATGCATACTTGGCACAGGATCGAATTCATGTCTGTATAATGGAGACGAGATATCGCGAAATGTATCGCCGTTAGGTTATATACTTGGCGATGAGGGTTCGGGTGCTTATCTTGGCAAGATCCTTATAGCAGATATCCTCAAGGGTCTTGCCCCGGCGAACGTGGCGGCCGCATTCTTCGAGAAATTCATGGTGGCGCCCAATACACTGATGGATGATGTGTACTCAAATCCTATGCCGAGCAAGGCCCTCGCCCATTATTCCACATTTCTTGCCGAGCATCTCGATGACCCTTATGTCTATAATCTGGTTTACTCGGCGTTCATGCTTTTCTTCAAACGTAATATCTCACAATACGATTATAGCGAACAACCATTGTGCTTTGTTGGTTCTACTTGTGTACTCTTCAAGCCTATACTCATGAAGGCAGCGGCAGATTTCGGCGTGAAAATCGATAAGGTCATACGATATTCGATGCCAGGGTTGGTAGAGTACCATGCAGAGTAGGACGAACTAAATAAAAAGAAACTTCATAACCAAATATAAATGAATAAAATAAGTTTTGCAGCTCTTGTCGTCGTTGCGATGTCGGCACAGGCAGAGCGAACGGAGAGCCTTCTGACTGATGGCTGGCAGTTTTCGCGCGGAACACTGGAAGCGCCTGAAAAGTGGGAAAATGTGCGTGTGCCTCATGATTGGGCTATTTATGGTCCATTTGACAGGGCAAATGACCTTCAGGTTGTAGCCGTAGAGCAGAACGGAGAAAAGGAAGAGACAGAAAAGACCGGCCGTACCGGCGGTTTACCATTTATAGGTAAGGGAGTGTACCAAACGACGTTTGAGATACCTGATACCACCGACCGTGATATCACGATACTTTTTGACGGAGCGATGAGCAACGCCAAGGTTAAACTCAATGGCGAGGAGGTCGGTTATTGGCCGTATGGCTACAATTCGTTTGCAGTATCGACGCAAGGAGTTGTGAAGCCCGGAGTCAATAAACTCGTTGTCGAGCTTGAAAATAAAGAGAGGGCATCGCGCTGGTATCCGGGTGCAGGTCTTTACCGCAATGTGCATCTGATCAATACTGACCGCGTGCATATACCTGTATGGGGTACGTATGTGACAACTCCTAAGGTGGGTGACGGTTATGCGTCGGTACACCTTCAAATGACGATAGATGGAGCCCGTAAAGGTGAAAGAGTGACTGTCAATACCGATATCATAAATCCGGAGGGTAAAGTTGTGGCAAACGACAAATCGATATATCATGCCCACGGTCAGGAGTTCGCCCAAAATTTCCTTGTCGATGCCCCTCAGCTTTGGCAACTTGATGATCCCAAGCTTTATACGGCTCGTACAACACTGAGTGTGGATGGAAAGGTTGTTGACAGCTACGATACCCGATTTGGTATACGCACGATTGAATACATTCCGGAAAAAGGGTTCTTCCTCAATGGCAAACAGACTAAGTTTAAGGGCGTGTGCAATCATCATGACCTTGGTCCGCTCGGGGCAGCTGTTAATAAATCGGCATTGCGTCATCAGATTGAGTTACTCCAGGATATGGGTGTGAATGCTATCCGTACGTCGCACAATATGCCTGCACCGGAACTTGCCGAGCTATGCGACGAGATGGGCGTGATGCTTATGGTGGAGCCTTTTGACGATTGGGGTTTCCGTCCTAAATCGCCCAACGGCTATGGCTCGGTGTTCGATGAATGGGCTGAGCGCGATATAAGCAATATGGTGAAGAACTTCCGCAACAACCCGTCGGTTGTGATGTGGTCGATAGGCAACGAGGTGCCGAGCCAATGGGGCCCGGATGGCTTGAAAGAGCTGACGATGCTTCAGGATCTTGTACATGAACTTGACCCGACCCGTCCGGTGACGTGCGGCATGGACCAGATCGGTGCTGTGCTTGACAACGGCTTTGCAGCGGCCCTTGATATCCCAGGGTTCAATTATAAGCCTCAATTCTATGATGATGCATATAATAAACTGCCGCAGAAACTTATACTTGGTTCGGAGACGGCTTCGACAGTATCGTCGAGAGGCAAGTACTACTTCCCAATTGAGTTCAAGGACCATCATACGGTGATGCATCCCGACAATCAAAGCAATAGCTATGATAATGAGGCTTGTTCGTGGTCGAACACTCCCGATCTTGATTTTGAGATGGATGACGACCGAGAGTGGGTTCTCGGGCAGTTTGTGTGGACCGGTTTTGATTATCTCGGTGAGCCGTCGCCTTATGATACTGATGCATGGCCGAGCCATAGTTCATATTTCGGAATAATCGACCTTGCGTCGTTGCCTAAGGACAGATATTATCTTTACCGGTCGAAGTGGAACGACAAGGATGAAACACTCCATGTGTTGCCGCACTGGACATGGCCCGGGCGCGAAGGGAAGGTGACTCCGGTCTTTGTATATACTTCGTATCCGTCGGCTGAACTTTTTGTTAATGGAAAGAGCCAAGGGAAGAGAGAGAAGAATGACAGTACTGTCATAGACCGCTATCGCCTCCGTTGGAATGATGTGGTGTATGAACCGGGTGAAATCCGTGTGGTAGCTTATGATGCAGACGGAAAACCGGCAGCAGAAAAAACAATAGCTACAGCCGGTAAGGCAAAGTCGTTGCGCATAAAAGCAAACCATAGTACAGCATCGGCTGATGGTGAAGATCTTGTTTATTTCACTGTAGAGGCAGTGGATGCGAAGGGTAATCCAGTGCCGGATGCTGACAATATGGTGCGGTTTGAAGTAACGGGTGCCGGAACGTTCGAGGCTACTGCGAATGGCGACCCGACATGTCTCCTGCCTTTCCAGAAGCCGGAAATGAAACTATTCAGCGGTGCTGCCACGGCTATAGCAAGAACAGCCAAGACACCGGGTAAACTTACTATAAAGGCAAGCGGCAAGGGACTTAAACCGGCAATAGCAACGGTTGAGGTGAAGTAGCTGACTCTCGTATTTGTGTAGGCGATACCGGCTTTTTTGGCACGATCCGGAGGATCGCGCTCCTATTTTTTGCGGTGCTGTGGGTGAAAATGCGGAGCATTTTCTTCCTATAACTGCAATGGCTATGTCATGAGGCGTATCTCCGAAACGCTTTTTTTCTTTGTTGAGCTAGCACCGGACTGAAGTCCGGCGTTATCCATAAGGCGTTGCCTCCGGCAACTTTTGTGAGCTGAGGCACGCGCTTCGCGGTGCTTTTGTCAGGGGAGGCGTTGGGCCACGCATGTCGCTGCGCTCCATACGTGGTTAACCAAGGAGTCTCCGCTTTGCGGAGGCGATGCTGGCCTTTCATCCCGATGATGGTTTTTATATCCAGGCGTTCTGTCTCTCTCGGACAGCTATCGATTCGCTGAGCAGGCGAATGAATTCCTGCATGGAGTGTTTGCGATAGCTGTCTTTGAGTATATGCACGCAACCGGCCATTTCGCCGTCGGGAGTGTCGATTGGTATTGCCTTTATGCCTTTCTGATTATGGGTGGTTGCTTCGGCGAGGATGCTTACGAGCATTGAGGATCGGAGGAGGGATAGGAGTATGTTTACGTCGTTGAGCTCTATTCTTACTTTATATCGGGTGATGTCTCCGCAAATAAGGTCGAAAGTACTTCTTGGTTGCATTCCGGGTGTCGGAAGGGCAATATCGTATTGGGCAAGTTCGTCGAGGCTTACTTTGTTGAGTGTGGCAAGGGGGTGAAATTCGGAAACGACTGCCGACAGGTAGTTCTGGAACAGAATGTGTGATTCGATGCCGTCAATCTTATCGTGAGGACGGAATGCAAGTACGAAGTCGACTTCGCGGCGACGCAACATGTCCATAATTTCGTCGGTAGGGCGATAATATATGTTCAGTTTGATTCGCGGATATGCTTTCATGAATGATAGCAATGACTCGGTGAGAATAGGGCTGAATGAGTAGGTGACACCGATATTGAGAGTGCCGGCGGCAAGTGCATTAAGGTCGGCGATACGGGCTGTGCATAGGTCAGAATCGATGATGGTCTGCCTGGCGTAGGGGAGAAGTTCGCTCCCGGCTTCGGTCAGGCCTACGTTGTGGCTGCTTCGGGTGAACAGTTGTACGCCGAGTTCACCTTCGAGTTGTTTGATCTGTTGCGACAGTGTGCTTTGAGATACAAAGAGTGCTTTGGCAGCTTCTGAAAAATTGAGAGTGTCGGCTACCTTGACGAAATATTTTAGTTGCCTTAGTTCCATACTGTTTGCAAAGATACTTATCTTGTGGCTCTGAAAGAAATTTTTTTGAACATAAAAATGGGAATTGTAGCGCCGGCGACCATCATGAATATTACAGATATTGCGGTGAGTGCATTTACGGCGAATAGATAGAAGTATGTGTCGAAAGCTTCTCTACCTTGTCGGACCATGCACATTGCCAGACCTGCAAATGCTTTATATGCATATATGCCCGGAATCATGGGAAGCAATGATGGGTATATGCATGTCTCTGCCGGAACTTTTGCTTTCGGAGACATGAATACGGACATTATACCGATGAGAAATGCAGCAATAAATGAAGCTATGCTTATTCCTGTATGGCAATATACAGTCAGGACGTATCTAAGAGAGTGCCCCGTCGCAGCTATCACTGCGCAAAATGGATAAGCCTTTGCCGGAGGCCTGCTGATACAGGCGAAACCGACAGCAGCTATAGCTGAAAATAATGCATCTTCCAATATTTTATCAAGCATAGTCAAAACATACTTATGCCCAACAGCAGCATCGCGGCGCATAGACCGGAGGACAGGCAGGCGGTGAGTACCATAGCATCGGCAAACCGGGCCAAGGCACATAGATAGTATTTGTGGAGCATGTCGCTGAAAGAGTTTATGAACGGAATGCCGGGGACAAGGTAGAGAATGCTTGTTGCCAATGCGATGCGCGGAGTGTCGCCGAGAGTAAACAACAAGCCGGATGAGCCGAGCACGGCAGAAATTAAGGCGCACATAAAGAACGTGAATCTGATATCGATATGGTGGTCAAGCATAAGTTGTTTTATGTAATAACCGACACCGGTGGCAATGGCCACCACTATCATGGATATGGCATCGCCACCGAAGAGCCTGCAAAACGATGCGTTGGCAACGCTGACGGCGGCTAATATTGCCCACGGATATTGTTTTTGGCAACGGATGATGTGTCTGAAGCTTTTTACGGCTCCTTGGAAGTCGGTTTTTCCGTCGGCAATGTGCCAGCTAAGCCGGCTGAGCAGGGCATTGATATTGAAGTTTATGCCACGTTGGCTTATTGATGAAATTGCAGTGACCGCGTCTTTGCGGCCCGGAGTCCAGACGGTGATGTGTATGTGGCGCGGCATGATGACGATTTCGGCATCGTGTCTGTAGTGACGGGCTATGCGCCCTATGTTCTTCTCCATGCGTATGCATGTGGCACCGCTCCCGAGTAGTTCGGCTCCATATTGAGATAAGAAGCGGCAGATGTCGCGTTCGTCGGGCTCAGTCGTCGTCATAATCTTCGTCGTTTTTAGGCAGGGGGTCTCCGGGAACGAAAATCACTTCGTTTTCGCTTCCAATTTCAAAGAGATGAGGCCATCGGCGGATTGAGAGTCCGATACGCAGTATGGCAAGTAGAGAGAGTAGTCCGACGATAATGGACCAAGTGAGTATGGGTGTGAGCATATATGTATGTTTTTTTACTGTGCAAAACAACAAACAAAAAATGTCGGCACGAAGGGTTGGTGATAGAAAATTTCGATAGTGGTCAGTGGTTTTATCGAATATCGTTAATTGGCAGATGCTGGTCTTTTTTTCTTTGTTGAGTCGGCAGAGGACTGAAGTCCGGCGTTATCCATGAGGGGTTGCTTCCGGCAACTTTGGCACGATCCGGAGGATCGCGCTCCTATCGATGCTACTTCGATGCTGTGAGGTGATAATGCGGAGGCACGCGCTTCGCGGAGCAAATTGCAAATGGATTTGCATTTGCTCTCGACTTATT
>DKVO01000030.1:0-16385 GCA_002491245.1 Porphyromonadaceae bacterium UBA7176 | reverse complement strand
CGACTTATTCGTATCTTTGCACTACGATATTTATGTCAATAATTCTGAACAGATATGAATCCTCGCGATATAAAAATAGAAGATTTCAATTATCCATTACCGGACGGACGTATTGCCAAGCATCCTTTGGCGGTGCGTGATGCTTGTAAATTGCTTGTGAGCGATGGCTCGACGGTGGAAGATCGTGTGTTTTCCGATTTGCCAGATCTGCTCCCGGCTGATGCTGTGCTGGTATGCAATAATACGAGAGTGATAAATGCGCGTCTGCGCTTTGTGAAGTCGACGGGTGCTACAATCGAGATATTTTGCCTCGAGCCTCATGCTCCGGCTGATTATGCCCAGGCTTTCGCTACGCGAGGACGCTGTGAGTGGCAGTGCCTTGTAGGTAATGCGAAGCGGTGGAAAGATGGGGCGCTTGAGATGGATGTGGAGACTCCGAGTGGAGAGACAAAGCTTACTGCTATCCGGGCAGATGTGGCTCCGGCAACGGATAATTCGCGGACGATAATTTTTGAGTGGGACAATGATGCTGTTGCGATGAGTGATATTATCGCTGCTGTTGGCGAAATTCCTATTCCACCATATCTTAACCGCCCGTCGGAAGATGCTGACAGCAAGGACTACCAGACGGTATACAGCCATATAGACGGTTCGGTTGCTGCTCCTACTGCCGGATTGCATTTCACGCCTGAGCTTATGGATAGGTTACAGGCGAAGGGTGTGGCTGTGCGTGAGCTTACGTTGCATGTGGGAGCCGGGACGTTCAGACCTGTGAAGAGTGAAGTTATCGGCGAGCATGACATGCATAGCGAGTTTATTGCCGTTCCGACTGTTTTTATACGTGAACTGGCTGAGATTGTGGGTAAACGGCCTGTTGTTGCCGTAGGGACGACATCGGTGCGCACGCTCGAAAGCCTTTTCCATGCCGGGCGTCTTCTGATTTCGGGACGATGGGACGGTGAAGTGCCCCAATGGTCGCCATATGAAGACGATGGTGATGGGCCGGAAGCATCGACGGCTTTGTCGGCGCTTGCAGATTATCTTGAGAGCCGAGGAGAGGATATGTTTATGGCCAGGACACGGATTATAATCGCTCCGGGGTATGAATACAAAATAGTTGACAAGATGATTACCAACTTTCATCAACCGGAGTCGACGCTTTTGTTACTTGTATGCGCATTTATCGGAGAGGGATGGAGAAAGGCTTACGAACATGCGCTTGATGGGGAGTATCGTTTCCTCAGCTATGGTGATGCATGTCTGCTAAGTAGGCGGCGATAGTTCGACGGATATTTTGGGATGCAGTCCCGGGCTGCATCGCTATAGCTGCCGGGGTGTCGGGCGGATTTATTTCCCTTATGTTGTCGAAGCGGCTACGGTCGAGAGTATCGTCGATGCGTCCTGCAATGACAAGGCTCGGGATGCCCATTAGCCGGGCTTGTGTAGCTATGCCGTATGGCGCTTTGCCCATGAGGGAGCTTCTGTCGATTTTCCCTTCGCCTGTAATCACGAGATTGGAGTCTTTTATTCTTTCCTTGAAGTTGACGAGCGACAGGATGGTGTTGATTCCCGGCTTTAGATCTGCTTTCAGGAATGCCATCATTGCTGCGCCGAGTCCTCCTGCAGCTCCGGCTCCGTGGGCGTTTGCTATGCCGGGGCTGATGAGGGTGGCGTAGTTCACCATTCCTTCTTCGAGACGCATGAGCATGTCGGGGTCTGCGCCTTTCTGAGGGCCGTAGACGAATGTGGCTCCATGTGGCCCGATGAGAGGGTTGGATACGTCGCACAGGGCTGTTATTTCTATTCCGTCGAGTTTTTTGAGTCTGGCGGAGCTGTCGATGGCGCCTATGCGGCCGAGTATTCGTCCTCCTGTCTCGGTTATTATCTGACGTTTGTGGTCGAGAAGGCGATAGCCGAGTGCCTGTAGCATTCCGGTGCCACCGTCGTTGGTTGCGCTTCCTCCGAGACCGATAATCAGGTGTCTGTAGTTTCGCGATGCTGCATCGGCGATTGTCATTCCGAGTCCGAAGGTACTTGTTGTCCAAGGGTCGCGTTTTCCGGGTGGCAATAATGTGAGTCCGGCGCAGTCGGCGGTCTCGATGATTGCTGTGGATATCTGTGGCAGGGCGTAGTACCGGGCAGTATGTGTTTTGCCTGATGGGTCGCAACAAACGGGGGTGTGGAATATGCCTCCGGGCATATTGGCGGCTATTGCATCGACTGTGCCTTCGCCTCCGTCGGCGAGAGTGATACAGTCGATTTCGCAATCAGGGATTATGTCGGTTATTCCGAGAGCACAGGCTGTGTTGGCTCCGGCGCTACTGAGTGAGCCTTTGAAAGAGTCGCAAGCTACTGTAATTTTCATGGGAGGATATAAAGAGAAGAGGATGTGCGGTGAACACATCCTCTTGTTTGGTATGGAGTAATTGCAAGTTTAGAGATTGCGAGGATCGGGAACAGACTCTTCGTCGACGGGGATGTCTTTGTTGACGTTCTTGCAACCTGCAACGGCGTAGAAGAGGAGGTATGCAAGCATTGCGACAACGAGCCAGTAGGATGCCATGTAGCCAACGCTGTTTGCGATAGCGTTCTGGATGAGAGGCATAACGCCGCCACCAACGACCATCATCATGAAGAAGCCAGATGCCTGAGCGGTGTATTTGCCGAGGCCTTCGACAGCGAGGTTGAAGATGCCACCCCACATTACAGATGTGCAGAGACCGCAGAGGACGAGGAGGAGCGCTTTGGCAGGTACTTCGGCTGTAGTGAAGCCGTCGGCAGCGCTATATGCAGGCATTGATACACGGATGTCGGACGAAAGGAAGATTGCGCCACAGATAAGGCAGATGGCGGTGATGGTAACGACGAGGAGCTGTGTGCGGCTGGAAACTTTACCGGAAATTACTGTTGAAACGAGTCGGCCGACGAGCATGAGCAACCAGTAGATTGCGGCTACTCCACCAGCAACAGCGGTAGCATTGGTAGTGATACCGGATGCTTCGGGGTCGCTCAGATAGAAAATGAGCACGCCGGGGATGCCGACTTCGATACCTACATAGAAGAAGATGCCGATGACGCCAAGGAGGGTGTGGCGGAAGTTCCAAGCGCTGTGGCTGTATTTTACTTTAGCTACACCACCTTTTTTCATGTGGGGCTCGGGAATGGCCACGCAGCTGATGATTACGAATGCGATGACGAATACACCCATTGCGATGTAGAGGAGGGGAGCGACGTCAAGCATTGATGTGCGGTCGGTAACCTGACCGATGAGCATGCCGACGAAGAGGGGAGTGAGAGTGCCGGCGAGGGAGTTGAACGAGCCACCAGCCTGAACAAGCTGGTTGCCGGTGTTACCACCGCCACCGAGGAGGTTGAGCATGGGGTTTACAACGGTGTTGAGCATACATACGCAGAAACCGCAGATGAATGCGCCGAGGAGGTAGATGATGAAGTTGAGAGTGACAGCCTGTCCGGCGACTGCGAATACTTCGACAGTACCGCCAACACGGCCAGAAAGCCATTGGAAGATGAGGCCAACGAGACCAACAGCCATCGCGGTGAGGGCTGTTTTCTTATAGCCGATACGAACGAGCATGTTGCCGGCCGGAATACCCATGAAAAGATAAGCGAGGAAGTTCATCATGTTGCCGAGCATACCCGACCACTCATAATTGTTTTTCCATATTGTGCCCAGAGGGGCTGCGAGGTTCGTTACAAACGAAATCATAGCGAAAAGGAAGAACATGGCCACAATCGCCACGATACTACCTTTGCCCGCTGTTGCGGTTCCAGTTTTTGACATAGGTCTTAGATTAAATGTTTATGTGATAATAAATATGGTTTTCTTGTCAAAAATATCGCTTTAAGGATATGTTGAGTGCAAAGTTAGGCAATTTTTTTGAAGCGTTTGTAAATGTTTTGCTAAAATTTTAAAAAAATAATCGTAAAACGGTGTTGTAATCGTCGATAGCAGTGGCGGCGAATGATGGTATCATTGCCTTGCTTCATACGTTTTTAACTAAAGGTCTGCTTTTTGTGGTGTTTGGCAATCTGCAATATTTTGCGTATCTTTGCAAAATGAACAGATGCTAAAATTTTTATGGTTTGCTCAAAGTTTATAACCCCTTGAATGTCAGGTTTTTAATCGGGGGGGGTAATTATTGCCTTAAATATGCGGCAGTCTTTGTCTTTACTATGAACATAATTAAGCATCACTTATATAGATTACTTACGTGACAATATTCGACAAAATATTTTCTACATCGCAAACTGTGGCTTACGACGGTTTCACTGATTGGCATTCCCATATTCTTCCGGGAGTCGATGACGGGGTGGAGAGTATTTCGGATTCGCTTTCAATCTTGTCGGAATATGAGAGGATGGGAGTTTCGGATGTATGGCTCACGCCTCATGTGATGGAAGATATCCCCAACAAGACAGAGGACTTGAGGAAAAAGTTTGAGGATCTTGTGTCGTCATACGGCGGTGAGGTGAAGCTTCATCTTGCGGCAGAAAATATGATGGATTCGCTTTTTTTGTCCAGACTTGAAGCCGGAGATGTTCTGCCGATAGGAGAAGACAAAGAGATGTTGCTTGTCGAGACGTCGTATTTTAATCCGACAATACGTTTTAAAGAGATTGTCGAAGAGATACAGCGCAATGGTTTCACTCCGTTGATAGCTCATCCTGAGCGGTATGCGTATGTGGGGTCGCTTAGTGAATACGGCCGGTGGAAAGATGCCGGTTGTAAATTCCAGCTCAATATCCTGTCGTTGACCGGGCATTATGGCCCTTATGCCAAAGAGTATTCGCAAAAGATGCTCAAAGGCGGTTTTTACGATTTTGCCGGTACCGATATCCACCGGCCAGGGCATGTGGGGCTCCTTAAAGGTATGAAAATAAAAAAAGACTTGGCAGAGATATTGTCCAAGTTGCAAATACAAAAACTTTAATATTGCCTATTATGTTAACGTGGCTTTGGATCGATTTCTTAGTATTGGTATGCGTTTCGACGCTTACAGGTATAATCATACCTCAGATATTGCTGATAGCATTCCGCAGAAACCTCTTCGACGAGCCCGATCCTCGCAAGATACATAAGTCAGAGGTACCCCGTCTGGGTGGTATTGCGTTTTTCCCGTCAATCCTGTTTGCATTGTTGCTACTCATCGGTATTGGTGTCCTGTCGCATGAGTCTACGGTAGTGCAGCGTATCTACAGGCATATCCTGCCTCTGTGTTTCATAGGTTGCGGTGCGATTATCTTGTATCTTGTCGGTATGGCAGATGATCTTGTCGGTGTCCGTTACCGTGCTAAGTTCGTGATGCAAACTTTGTCGGCTCTCTTTGTCATAGCAGGTGGTCTTCGCATAGATAATCTGCATGGGTTTATGGGTGTGGAGGAGTTGCCGTTTGTCGCGTCGGTGTTGCTGACGGTTTTGTTTATTGTTTTTGTTATAAATGCAATAAACCTGATTGACGGTATCGATGGTCTCGCTTCAGGTCTAAGCGCGATAGCATGTGTGTTCTATGCATTTATCTTCTTGAGTTCATCTTTGTACATCTACTCTGCACTGGCTGTGGCTACACTTGGTGCGTTGTTGCCGTTCTTTATATTTAATGTGTTCGGAAACGCTAAAAAGCATCGTAAGATTTTCATGGGCGATACCGGAGCATTGACGGTCGGCTTCTTCCTTAGTGTAATGAGCATAGAGATTTGCTCGATAGATTGGGAGTACACCGGAGTGAATACAGGAATTATAGCTTTTGCACCGCTGCTGATACCCGGTTTTGATGTGGTGCGTGTATACCTCCACCGTATCAAGGCCCATAGGAACCCGTTTTTGCCCGATAAGACCCATATCCATCATAAGCTGTTGGCGTTGGGTATGCATCAGCGCTACGCGATGATGACGATATTGATGTCGTCGTTGCTTCTTGTGGGCATCAATTATATATTGAGTTCGGTGATGAATATTACGGTACTGTTTTTTTCTGACCTTGTGTTATGGATTGTGGTCAATACGATACTTACACGATCGATACATGCCAGAGAGCGCCGTCAATCCACGACACTTTACGATTAATTCAATATAAGGGGGCTGCGATAGCCCCCTCGTTTTATGCCATTTTTTTGCACGAAATTTCCAATAGTGTATGAGCGATTATAAAATAAAGGGGCATATGGCCATGATCGGGGCTAACGTAACCTGGGGGTTGATGGCTCCGGTAGTTAAACTTGTGCTTGCATCGGGAGTTATCGCCCCGTTCCTGCTGGTCGACTTCAGGATGGTCGGAGCTGCAGTCTTGTTTTGGCTGACATCTGTTTTTCTGCCTAAGGAACATGTGCCTTTGTGTGACAAGCTACGCTTGTTTGGGGCCGGTATGCTTGGGGTACTGTTAAATCAGGGATGTTTTATAATGGGTGTGAGCCTGACGACACCTGGAGAGGCATCTCTTTTTACGACAACTATGCCGATGTGGGTTATGATTCTTGCATGGGTGATACTTAGGGAACCTATAAGCTTGAAAAAAATAGGAGGAATTGTACTCGGAGCTTCCGGAGCATTGATACTTTTGCTGGGTAATGCTTCATCGGATGCCGGAGCACCCAATCCGCCTCTCGGCGATTTTATAATTTTAATGGCTCAGTTGAGCTATGCGCTTTATCTAACTCTTTACAGGAATTTCATCCGCCGGTATTCGCTTGTCACTATCATGAAATGGATGTTCCTGTCGGCGTCGGTTGTGGCTTTGCCTCTGACCTCGCCGGTGATAGCTTCGACCGATTGGGCGAGCATAAGTTGTGGCGAATGGCTCGGAGTGGCAGCTGTTGTGATCGGGGCTACTTTCATTGCATATATCTGTATAATGATAGGTCAAAAAAATCTGCGTCCGACAGTTGTGGGAATGTACAACTATGTACAGCCGATTGTTGCTACTGTAGCCGGGATATGGCTTGGTATCGAACGTTTCAGTTTTATCAAAGGCGTGGCGGTTGTGCTTATATTCAGTGGTGTGTGGCTTGTCACGGTGAGCCGGTCACTGTCGTCGGACAATAATAAAAGATAAAAATATTGCCGCTTGCATATGGTAAGCGGCAATAAGAGAGACTGTGGCTGAGACGGGACGTTCGTAGGCTTATTTGCCGAAATATTCGGTATAGAAGGCTGCTATCTCGTCAAAGGGTATTATATCTGTTTGGTCGTAGAGATCGCAGTGTGTTGCTCCTTTGACGGTGAGCATCTGTTTGTTTTCGCCACGAAGGAGGGCAAATGTATCCCGGCCGAAGTAGTATGAATGTGCTTTGTCGCCATGCACAATCAGCACTGCATTTTCAAGTTCGTCGGCGTACTCGAAGAATTTGAAGTTGAGGAAGGGTAGGTTGGAGGTCATATTCCATCCCCCGTTGGAGTTTAGCGACCGGCTATGGTATCCACGAGGCGTTTTATAGTAGGCGTAGTAATCTTTTACAAACTGTGGGGCATCGTCGGGTAGAGGATCAATCACACCTCCGGCAAGTTTATAATAGCCGTTCTTGTAGTCTTCGGTCCGTTGTGCACTCATGCTTGCCCTTTTGTCATTTCGATTTTTTGCGGTGTTCTCGGCATCGAAGTAGCCGTTGGCATTTACCCGGGTCATGTCGTACATGGTAGAGGCTACTGTTGCTTTAATTCTTGGGTCGTTGATAGCTGCCTGTATGGCAATTCCTCCCCAGCCACATATACCGAGTATGCCGACCTTCTGGGCATCGACGTCGTCGCGGTTGATGAGGTAGTCGATGGCCGCTGAGAAATCTTCGGTATTGATATCGGGCGAAGCTACGTATCGTGGCGCGCCTCCGCTCTCGCCCGTATATGATGGGTCGAATGCAATTGTAAGGAAGCCTCTCTCAGCAAGCATTTGAGCATATAGGCCCGAGCTTTGTTCCTTGACGGCCCCGAATGGACCGCTTACGGCTATAGCCGGCAGTTGTCCGGTAGCTCCTTTAGGCTTGTATACATCTGCTGCAAGAGTTATGCCATAACGGTTTACGAAAGTTGTTTTGGAATGGTCTACCTTGTCGCTCTTCGCGAATACTTTATCCCATTCCTGTGTAAGGGTGAGATTTTCTGTCTTAATCATATCGATTGAGTTTTTGTCTTGTGCATGTAGGTTGGCTATTGTCATTGCGGAGACGAGAATAACGCTTATAATTTTCATCATGGTTATCTTGTTTTTTATTATGATGCAAAATTACAGAGTCGTTTCCGACCAATAATACCACAATACGGGCAATGACAACCAAAATCTATTATTCTGCATTCAGACATTGTTGTAGTTTGCTGAAAATTTGTAACTTTGCTCTTGCATATCAGACAGATGAAAAAGATACTTAAAGTTAATAAGCCTGGAGATTATCTCTCATATGTAGGTGCTGGAAGCAAACATCCTCTTGTCGGGGTAGTCGATTTTGAAAAAATATCCCCTATTCCTTCAAGTTTGAACAACTACGGTGTATATGGTATTTTCATGCATAGCCGAGTACGCGAAGACCTTACTTATGGTCGTGGTGCATATGGGCATAATGGTGGTAGTGTGATATGCGTGGCTCCTGGACAGATAGGGGGCCGGGAGGATTACGGCGATCTGATTGATATTGATGGTTGGGCGCTTCTTTTTCATCCAGAGCTGATTGCCGGCACCTGGCTTGAGAAGAAAATGCGGACATTCTCTTATTTTGACTATAGCGCAAATGAAGCTTTGTTTTTGGAAGAAAGCGAGCGAGACCGGATTGTGTCGTTGATGAGATTTATTGCTGAAGAAATAGAACGTCCGGACGATGTAGAACGTAATCAGATAATTGTAAGTCATATCTCTGCTTTGCTCCATTTCTGTAACCGTGCATATACGCGTCAGTTCAGGCAAATGAGACAGTCTCACGATGATATTCTGGTGAAATTCAGCGCACTTCTGAACGATTACTATGACAAAGGGTTGCAATATTCCGAAGGGATACCGACTGTACAATATTTTGCAGACAAGCTATGTATGTCGCCCAATTATTTCAGTGACATGCTGAAGAAATCGACGGGAGAGAATGCCGGGAACTTCATACGAAGCCATATTGTGAGGTTGGCAAAAAACAGGTTGATAGAAAGCGGAAGTGTGGCTGAAGTAGCATATGACCTTGGTTTTGAATACTCCCAGCATTTCAGCCGTATGTTCAAGAAGCAGACGGGTATGACACCGACTCAATATCTCGCCGGTGTATCATAGATGATTTTGGTTGTATCTGCGTAGAAACAGGCACAATTTATCTGCCGGTAATATTTAATTTTGTCCCGATGATAAAATATAAATGTGATGACGATAGATAAATTTCAGCAGATGATAGCCGATGGCAAACCTCTTGAAGGAGACGAAATGATACAATTCATGCGCCAGCAGAGTGACATTGCCCGACGACTTCAGTTCGAACTTAATTGCAATTATCATACCCCTGATGAAGTCCGTATTCTGTTCGGTAGAATAATAGGGCAGGAGATGGATTGTGGTTTTACCTTGTTTCCGCCGTTTTATACCGATTTCGGTCGGAATACACATGTTGGCAAAAATGTATTTATCAATTCAGGTTGCCATTTTCAAGACCAGGGAGGTATCTTTATTGGAGACGGTTGTCTTATAGGGCATCGTGTGGTCTTGGCGACTCTTAACCATGATCATAATCCGGAAAAACGTCAAAATCTACATCATGGGCCCATACGTATTGGAAGAGGAGTGTGGATAGGTGCTAATGTTACGGTTACTGCCGGGGTTTCGATTGGCGACAATGCTATAATTGCAGCCGGAGCAGTGGTGACGAAAGACATTCCGGCAGATATGATAGCCGGAGGGGTACCGGCAAAAGTTATTAAAAGTATTTATGACTGACCGGTAGAATGATATCCCGGCCTCTGCCACGATATTTTGACAGAGACCGGGTGAGCGTTTATTTTTTGATTGTATCTGAGTTCTGGTTGTATGCTTTTGCGACGCACTTCCATTCTCCGTTTAGTTTGAGAAGAAGAAGGAAGTCTGTGAAGTCGATACGGTTGCCCCAACCCTCTTCGAGCACACGAACTACCGCTACGGTTTCTTCAACTGCGAGGACGTCGATTCTGGCCTTGAAGTTTTCGCCGGCACCTACGGTATCCACATTCTGGTAGAATTGTTCAATTGAACCATGTTCCAATGTCCCGTCGAGTATTCCGAACAAGACAGCATCATCGGTAAATAAACTTTTGGCATACACACTGTTGCCCTCGGCAACGCTTTTCACAAATTTTTCGGCAGCGGCTTGTACTGCTTCGTATTCTTTAATTTCGCTTCTCATATTTTTGACTTTTAAGTGTTATCTTACGACCGCAAAGTTACGATGGTATTTTGTTTGTGTCAAGTACCGAAAAAATATTCATATACCGAAAAATTTTTCGGTATTATGATATACAGATATATTTGCTAATTTTGCGATAAATAGTTGATATAATGGCATACGAAAAGAAAATACCTGTTGATTTGGATTGTCCGTTGAGGCTGACGATGAGCCTAATAGAGTCGAAATGGAAGTCGTGTATCCTGGATGAATTGCGTGGAGGTTCGCCAATGAGACCAAGTGAAGTCCATCGGTGTCTGCCCGAAGCAGCTCCCCGGGTCCTTGATATACAACTAAAGGAGATGGTGGAAGACGGACTGGTTGCAAAAACGATTTATCCAGAGCTACCGCCTCGGTCAGAATATGTGATTACAGAACTTGGTAAATCGTTACTTCCCATCATCGATGCCATGCTTAGGTGGGGAGAGGAGCATTTTGAAATCTTTGAGAGAAAATATGGAAGTAAATAATCGGCTTGCAGGATTTGTGTTGATGATTGCGTTGTTTGTTTTATCTTCATGCAACGGCGGTCAAAGTATAGACAACAGAGAAATGGAAACAGAAAGGGTTGGGGTGGAAAAGGAGGTCTTTGCAGAAGACGGAATTGTGCGCCTTTCGAAGATAGAGGTATATCCTGAATACCTTGACGAATATCTAAAATATGCTGTCGAGGTTGGATCGATATCGTTGCAGACCGAAGTAGGTGTGCTTTCGATGTATGCGCTGCAAGATAAAGACAATCCGTGTAAAATCACGATATTGGAGACTTGTGCCAGTGCCGGAGCTTATAAGTCGCATATCGCTTCCAGTCATTTTCAGAAATATAAACAGGGAACTCTACATATGGTCAAAACGTTGGAACTATGTGACCAGAGGCCATTAAACCCCAGTAATAAGATTGAAAATTATATAGAATAGTTGTATGAAAGTATTGACAATCAACGGTAGCCCTCATCTGCATGGCTGTACAGACAGGGCTTTGCAGGAGTTGGAAAAGACTCTTGTCGAATGTGGTATCGAAGTTGAACGTGTAAATATAGGTAATAAAGATATCAGAGGATGTATAGCCTGTAATTTCTGCCGCGAACACGGCCGGTGTGTATTCAATGATATGGTTAATGAAACAGCGTCTAAATTTGCTGCGGCAGATGGTATTGTCGTCGGTACTCCCACATACTATGCCGGTAGTAACGGTCAGTTACTTGCTTTCCTTGATCGGCTGTTTTACAGCACGTCGGGCATATTTAACAAGACGATGAAGGTCGGAGCTGCCGTTGTATCGTCGCGTCGTGCCGGTTCGACATCCGCATTCGATGAAATAAACAAATACTTCACTATTTGCTCGATGCCTATAGCGTCGAGTACTTATTGGAATGAAGTGCATGGCTTTACAGCTGAAGATGTGGAAAAAGACCTGGAAGGCTTGCAGACCATGCGCAACCTTGCCCGTAATATGGCTTTCATGATTAAGGCATTTAAGGCACAGGAAGCTGTAGACGGTCTGCCTGAACAGGAACGGGGTTCTTTCACAAGCTTCTACGGTTGATGCTGATTATGAAAGTTATCATTCCTGTACTTATCTACTTATTTTTCTTTATATCCTGTTCAAATAACCGGGAGTCTTCAGATACTGGACTATCCATTATCGAGGTGAATGATGTAACGACCTCGGGAAAACAATATGAGGGCACGTTTGAATCGGCAGATGACGGTTCTTCTTTGAATATAGAGAAGCTCGATAGTCTTACCGTTAAAGTTTCAATCGGGCTTTTCAGGCTTACGGATATAGAGGATGGAGTAGGAGAGCTGACGAACGGACATATTAAATTCCGGGCTACTGATGCTGCAGGTAATCCGATTGGAGGGACAATCGGGATAGACGGAGATGATGCAATACTGACTTTTACGGAATCCACATGGGAATATATACCCTCCGGTACAACTTTTCATTTCGTCCGCAAATCAGGATTTTGTGATAGTTTATAATAACATCGGACTCCAGTTCAGTAAATAAGCTACTCACCCCAAAAGTTTTATCATTAAACTTTTGGGGTGAATTAATTTATCTGGAGCTTTGTCTGATGGTGTTTATTTATCAATTTTCAGATATTCGGCATCGGAAACAGGTTCGAGCCATTCGTTGGACGTGTCTTCTCCGTCAATCTCAATAGCCAGGTGTGAAAACCAACAATCTTTGGCTGCTCCGTGCCAATGTTTGACGTTGGCCGGTATGTGGATAATGGTACCTGGGACAATTTCTTGAGCAGGTTTACCTTCTTCCTGATACCATCCACGTCCGGCTACTCCGATCAACATTTGTCCGCCTCCGGTGGTCGATTTGTGGATGTGCCAGTTGTTGCGGCAAGAAGGCTCGAAAGTGACATTGAATATTTTCACTTGCTCAGTTGAAACCGGAGCAATGTAACTTTGACCAATAAAGAATTTTGCAAAAGCATCGTTGGGTTCTCCAATCGGGAAAATGGATTCCTGCTGGAATTTTTCTTTTGCATCGGCAGAGTCTGATGGATCTTTCCATACTTCTACCGCTTGTCTGAACGCTCCCCATGCTTTTGGCCATCCTGCATAGAATGCGACCTGAGTCAATATTTCTGCAATTTCGGTGCGTGTAACTTCGTTTTTCTTCGCTTCCTGAAGGTGATATGTCAATGAAGAGTCGATGATACCGCTGCTCACAAGAGCTGTTACTGTGATGATGCTACGGTCGCGGAGTGAAAGCTTATCGGTGCGGCTCCATACTTCTCCGAAAAGGATATCATCATTAAGTTCCGCAAATTTTGGAGCAAATGTTCCGAGAGCCGACCTACCGGCTGTTTGCGTAATCTCCGAAGGTTTATCTGTGAGCTTTGTCGGATTTTTAGAATAAGCCATACTTGTAGATATTATGATTGTCGAAAGTAAGATTGCAAATTTCTTCATAACGCAGAATTATTTATACAACACATTAAGAAACATGGTATTACTTACTCTTTTTCCAGAAGGCTTTGTCGGCCTCTATGGCAAAAGTATCGGCGCTTGAGGGGTATCCTGCCTCTCTTATCGCACTTTCGCGCGAACGGATTTCGAGCAATGCTTTCTGTTGCTCCATAGAGCCTTCGGGCAGCTTTGCTGCCGCAGATCCCGACTTGCGACCTGCTTCGGCGGCAAACTCAAGCTCCGCATCGTTGGAATCGCGGTGGACATCGCTGCAACTTGCGGATAACAACAGCAGTATGGTCAGTAAGATATATTTCATATCTGGCTGTTTACAATTTTTGATGCTTCACGAGCCACATCTTCCATAAGCCACCGGGGAGTGGATGTCGCTCCACAGATACCGATTGACTTAGCTTCGGAGAGCCACTGAGCCTGCAGTTCGCAGGGAGACGCAAGGAGATATGTCTTGGGGTTTACACTACGGCATTGCTGATAGAGAACTTTCCCATTGCTGCTTTTAGTTCCTGCGACAAACAGTACTACATCTTTCCCTTCTGCAAAATGGCGGAGGTGGTCAACTCTGTTGGCAACCTGACGGCATATAGTGTCGTGATACTCAAAGTTGACTCCGGGTTGAAGTCGTTTCTTTATCTCCTCGATTATAGCTCTAAATCCTTCGAGCGATTTGGTAGTCTGCGAATAAAGCGCTATGTCATTCCCAAAATCGATTTTGTCGAGTCCGGAAGTATCTTCCACAACTATGGCCTGACCATCTGTCTGCCCGACGAGTCCGTTGACTTCGGCATGACCGGCTTTTCCGTATATCACAATCTGCGTGCCGGATTTATCAGCATCAAATTTGGCTTTGATGCGTTGCTGCAGTTTCAAGACCACCGGACATGTGGCATCGATTATGTTGATATGTTGTTTCTGAGCAGTTTGATAGGTCGACGGGGGCTCGCCGTGGGCGCGTAGAAGGACCTTGACCCCTTCGAGGGTTTCAAGCCGGTCGTGGGTTATGGTTTGGAGTCCTTTCTGGCACAGACGCTCTACTTCGGCCGAGTTGTGCACTATGTCGCCGAGGCAATATAGTGGTTCGCCATTGCCGAGTTCTTCTTCTGCTTTCCTTATTGCAGTCACTACGCCGAAACAGAAGCCCGACTCGTTGTCTATTTCTATCGGTATCATTGTCCGGTGACGCGTTTGAATTGGTTTAGCAACCATTCATCCTGTTCTTCGATGGTCATCCGGGAGTTATCGAGCGAAATGGCGTCGTCGGCTCTCCGCAAAGGGCTCTCGCTGCGTGTCGTATCGATATGGTCGCGGTGTACGACGTTTGCCAATATGTCTTCATAGCTCACTTGTGCTCCTTTTTCAACCATTTCTTTAAAACGACGCTGCGCTCTGGTCTCTGCTGTGGCATCGACATATATTTTCAGTTCTGCCTGAGGAAAAACGACAGTGCCTATATCTCGGCCGTCCATTACGATGCCTTTTGTCTTTCCCATTTCTTTCTGCATATCTACCAAGGCGTGGCGAACTGCAGGAATGGCTGCGACTGGCGACACGGCGTTGGATACGCGAAGGCGACGAATTTCGTCTTCCACGTCGATTCCGTTGAGCATCGTGTGCTGTGTCCCATCTGCTTGTGGCTCGAAGTCTATCTGCAGATGGGGCAGTGCTGTGACGAGACTATCTTCATCGATAGTACCGTCTGAGGTAATGAGTCCGGCCTCGAGTGCATAGAGTGTGACAGCGCGATACATAGCGCCGGAATCAATGTAGCGGTACCCGATACGCGATGCAAGACGGCGAGCCATCGTGCTTTTGCCCGACGATGAAAATCCGTCGATTGCTATGATGATAGGTGTTCCCATTTTTGCTGATATATTATTGCATTAAGTCGCTGAAATTATACGATATGTTAAACATAAAGGTGGTCGCTCCGGTATGAGGCTGGGCAAAGGCGAGCGATACCCCGAAATTTTTTACTTTTATACCGCCTCCGAGAGAGAAGCCAGATAGGAAATTTCGGTTATATGTACTCATGTCAGTACGTGTTTTATAATTATAGCCCAGCGAAAGATAATAATTGGGACTTGAAACAAGGTCTATGCCGAATACGAGATGCCTGAATAGATTTGACATGAATTTATCTTTCACTTCCGGTTTGTTACCGCTGCTGCCGTCACCGGTCTCTGTATATGGCAAGTGCCATTTGGTAAGGTTCCATGCCGTTATCGACAGACGGAGCGGAAGGGACCCTAATGTCTGAGACCAACCAAGCCTGATGTCGAATGGTAGACGGTCGTAAGAGTCGTTGAACCGTTTGACCTGACCTCCGAGATTTGAGATGACAAACGAGAGCGACATATCGCGCTCGGGGTCGTAATAATTCAAACCAAGGTCGGTTGACAAGGCGAAAGCCGAATAATCGGCATACGAACTGTATAAACCTTTAAGACCGATACCGCCGCGAAGGCGGTCGGTGATATCGTGGGAATACATTCCACCGAATGCGACATCCTTTGGCGAGAACGAACCAGTGATTATTCCGTCTTCGCCTGCTTCGATTATTGACCCGTAACCGAAATATTGTATCGACGCCGACCACGCTGCCCGTTCGCCGGCGCTGTGTGTATACCGTCCCCCGGCAAAATTCGACCCTCCGAGGTATCTCATGTAGTTCATTGCTGCCATTCCGCTCATCTCAGGTCCTAAAAGTGCAGGATTTTGGTCGATTGTAGTGATATCGTCATCGACAAGGCTTATATTGACTCCGCCGAGACCGTAAATTTTGGCCGATGACGTAACATTCAGGAAATTATAGGCTGTGCTGCCGGTCTGTGCCTTGAGCGGCAACGCAATTACGGCGGCTGAAAGCATATAAAGTATGGGCTGGAATATCTTCATAGTTAAAGGGCCCCAAGCGGACTTGGATGTACAAAGTTACAAAATTATAACGGAATTTTATTCCGGCTATTGCTCTAATCTTTTAGGCAGTTTAAAAATAATGTCTAATAGCAGGAGGGTAGTTAAATAAATTTCTTAAATTTGCA
>DKVO01000038.1 GCA_002491245.1 Porphyromonadaceae bacterium UBA7176 | reverse complement strand
AAAAAGGTTTATCGGACAGCAATAGAAAATAATATTGATTTCACACATTGAATAACCGGCAGCCGGGAGCTGCGGAAGAGATATTAAGTGATGCAAAGTTACGCCTTTCCGACAGCATAAGTTGCAGAAAGGTGTAGCGACATTGACACACTACTGTTGCGTATTTCGCCTATCGCTAATCTGCTGTGACAGAACGGCAAAAAAATCGCGTCCGAGAATTATTGAAATGCGTGAAAGCAAACCGGTGTCGATAGTGTGGCGCTGGAAAAGGCGGTATACGTTCGACCGGTCGAGACACAGTTTTCGGGCAAACCATGAGACAGAACGCTCCTGACGTTCGAGTTCTTCTTTGATAAGTTGGCCTATGCTTTCCATGATACGGAATTGAAACAGGCCGAGAGATACATGACAATTGAAAAAGGGCAGTGCGAAGGATCCATTTTTTGTCGTCTACCGGCAGGCGCCCACTCCCCTGCTGCGCCGTGAAAAAAAAGAGACGTGGGGAGCTTCTACTCATACCCCAGTCTCAAGGCCTTCGCACTGCCCACAAAATGGAGGTATAACGACTCGCTGCCCACGCCTTTGGCCTATATTGACACGGGCAGCAAGCAAAACATCCGCAAAGGCGAATGCACAGCAAGCCGGTGTGAATATGCACCAACTGTGGACGCTCTTTTGTCGTGATTTCCCATTTTGCTAAAGAAGTTGCGAAGTTCTAAGACTGGAAATAACGCAAGAAAAACGTCTCCGTTCGATATGTCATCCCCGCCCCACCCATGTGGCAGCGAGGTCATGCAAAATTAAGTATTTTTTCCGATACTGCAAAAAGACAGACGGAGCACCGCGTCGTGTGGCGGTGCTCCGTCTGTGGATATTTTACAAGCGAGGCTATTTCTCGCGCATAAATATGGCGATAGGTGTACCAGTGAAGGTCCAGTGCTCGCGAATTTTGTTCTCCAGATAGCGGCGGTATGGCTCCTTGACCCACTGGGGCAGGTTGCAGAAGAAGATAAATGTGGGTATCTGCGCCCCCTTGAGCATGGTGATGTATTTGATCTTTACAAATTTGCCTTTGTTGCTTGGAGGTGGATATGCGGCGATATCTTCCTGCATGACGTTGTTGAGCTGCGAGGTGGGAACGGTGCGCTTGCGGTTGGCGTATACCTCCACGGCTTCTTCGAGCACCTTATAGATGCGCTGTTTGGTGAGGGCCGATGTAAAGATAATGGGGAAATCGGTGAAGGGAGCGAAACGCTCGCGAATAGTAGCTTCGTAGTGCTTTATGGCAGCGGTGCTCTTGTCTTCGACAAGGTCCCACTTGTTGACAACGACGACGAGTCCTTTTTTGTTGCGCTGGATGAGCGAGAATATATTTACATCCTGCGCCTCGATACCGAGTGTGCCGTCGAGCATGAGGATGCAGACGTCGCTGGCCTCTATCGCACGAATCGAACGGATAACGGAGTAATACTCTATATCTTCGTTCACTTTGTTTTTCTTGCGTATGCCGGCGGTATCGACGAGGTAGAAGTCAAACCCGAACTTGCTGTAGCGAGTGTAGATGGAGTCGCGAGTAGTGCCGGCGATATCGGTCACGATATGACGGTCGGCTCCGATAAATGCGTTTATGATCGAAGATTTACCGGCATTCGGGCGACCTACGATAGCAAACTTGGGAATATCTTCGAGTGCCTCAGCTTCGTCGTCGACAACGGGGAGGTCTTTGACCACCTCGTCGAGCAGATCGCCGGTACCGTAGCCATTGACAGCCGATACGGGATAGGGATCGCCGAGGCCGAGCTTGTAAAATTCGGGCACATTGTAGACCCAATCGTTGGAATCGACTTTATTGGCGACCAGTATGACCGGTTTCTTCGAGCGACGCAGGATCTGGGCGACATGGTCGTCGAGGTCGGTGCCGCCATTCATGGCATCGACAACGAAGAGAATCACGTCGGCCTGCTCGATAGCAAGCTCTACCTGCTTGTTGATTTCCGACTCGAAGACGTCGTCGGAGTTCACGACCCAACCGCCGGTATCGACGATCGAGAACTCGCGACCGCACCAGTCGACTTTACCGTACTGTCGGTCGCGCGTGGTGCCTGCTGTCGGGTCGGTAATTGCCGTGCGCGATTGCGTCAGGCGATTGAAGAGTGTCGATTTACCGACATTCGGCCGGCCTACTATTGCTACTAATTGTCCCATATTGATTTATTCGATGTAGCCGAACTGGCGGAGTTTATTCTCGCGGTTGCGCCAGTTAGGCTCTACTTTTACAAACATTTCGAGGTATACGCTCTTGCCGAAAAACTTTTCGATATCGGCACGCGCCTGAGTGCCTACGCGCTTGAGCATCGAACCGCCTTTGCCGATAAGTATGCCTTTCTGGCTGTCGCGCTCGACATATATAACCGCCATTATATGGATTGCATTGTCTTTTTCGTCGAATTTCTCGACAACGACTTCGGCGCTGTAGGGTACTTCTTTGTCGTAGTTGAGGAGTATCTTCTCGCGAATGATTTCGGTGACGAAGAAACGTGCCGGCTTATCGGTGAGGGCATCTTTTCCGAAGTAGGGCTCACCAGCCGGGAGGAGCTCCACGATGCGGTTCATCAGATTGTCGACATTGAAGTGCTCTTTTGCCGATGTGGGGAAGACTTCGGCCTGAGGGAGACGAGAGCGCCAACGCTCTATGATGGCCTCGAGCTCGCCATTGCCTTTGAGCAGATCAATTTTATTTATCACCAGCAACACCGGCACCTTTTCTTTTGCCACACGGGCAAGAAAATCGGCATTTTTCTCAGGGTCTTCGACCACATCGGTGACGTAGAGAAGCACGTCGGCATCGGTGAGAGCTTCCTCGCTGAAAGCGAGCATACCCTCCTGAAGTTTATATTTGGGCTTTAGCACACCGGGGGTGTCGGAAAACACGATCTGACACGCAGGGGTGTTGACGATACCCATGATACGATGACGTGTGGTCTGTGCTTTCTGTGTGATTATGCTCACACGCTCGCCGACGAGGTCGTTCATCAGGGTCGATTTGCCTACATTGGGATTACCAACGATATTGACAAAGCCCGATTTATGGACGGGAGCCTGGGGAAGATTTATTTCGTCGGCAGGAGTAAGGCCGGCTTTTTCAGTGTTCTGATTCATGTTCGTTATGTATTAATTACTCCTTATATAACAAAAATAGCACCGAGAAAGTGCTATTCCTGTTATAAAAAATCGTTCATACGCACCAATAGTGCAGATTAACCGAGATCCCACACCAGATACATGGCACCCCATGTGAAACCGGCGCCGAAAGCGGTGAGAACAAGACGGTCGCCCTTCTTGAGCTTGTCTTTGTACTCGTCGAGACACAGAGGAATCGATGCAGCCGAGGTGTTGCCTGTGTGCTCGATGTTGACAAGCACTTTCTCCATAGGCATCTCTGCCCTCTGGGCCACGGCCTCGATGATGCGGAGGTTTGCCTGATGGGGCACAAGGTAATCGACGGTGTCGACGGTGAGATTGTTGCGCGCCATGATATCGAGCGACGATGTGAGCATGTCGGTCACGGCATGTTTGTAAACAGCGCGGCCGTCCTGGAAAAGGAAGTTCTCACCGGCATCGACGGTATCGTGGGTCGTGGGTTTGGCAGAGCCACCGGCAACCATGAGGAGATGGTCGTGGCCTACTCCGTCGACATGGAAGACGGCGTCGATCACACCTGTATTTTCTTCGGTGGGCTCGACGAGCACAGCTGCTGCACCGTCGCCGAAAAGGGCGCAAGTGGAGCGGTCGGAATAGTTGACCATCGACGACATTTTTTCTGCAGCGACAACGACAACTTTTTTATAAAGGCCAGAGCAGATGTAAGCTCTTGCTTCCTGCATTGCAACGAGGAAACCAGCGCAAGCGGCTTCCATATCGTAGGAGTATGCATTGGGAAGACCGGCGCCATAGCATATCATAGAACCGGTGGAGGGGAAACGGTGGTCGGGGTTTGAAGTGGCGCAGATAAGGACTTCTACGTCTTCGGGGCGCGTGCCGGTGTCGGCAAGGAGTTTTTCCACGGCCTTGATGCCCATATACGACGAACCTTTGTCGGGATCGCGCAGGATATGGCGCTGCTTAATGCCGACACGTGTGGTAATCCACTCGTCGTTGGTGTCGACCATCTTTGAGAGCATTTCATTGTCGAGGATGCCTTCGGGGACGTAGGAGGCTATACCGGATATGCGGGCGTTCATTATGTCTTTATGTTTTATGCCGCGCGCAAGGCGGCGATGAAGCGCCACAGCCATGCCGGGCGCCGTGAAGTGATAAAAGGATACCGGCAATGAGCCGGCGAGCCTCCGGTACAACTACACCAAAAGCGTCCCCTCGCCGGAGACATGTATCCGTTGCGGATACCGCCGGCGCAAGGACGGGGCTTGGCGTGTCTGCCGTCGGCAGTCGTTAAAGAATGTCGCGATACCGCGGCAAGTCTTTAAACGGCCTCGTCTTTGACGATGGCCTGTTTTCCGCGATAGTAGCCGCATTCGCCGCATACGGTGTGGTAGATATGCCACGCGCCGCAGTTGGGGCAAAGTGCAAGTGTGGGGGCTACAGCCTTGTCGTGAGTACGGCGTTTGGCGGTGCGGGTCTTTGATTGCTTGCGTTTAGGATGTGCCATTGCTTTGGTTATTGTATGGTTACTTTATTCAATTATCTTCGGTATTGTCCGACAGTTTGCGCAGAGCGTCCCAACGGGGGTCGGCGCCGCTATCGGGCATTGAGTCCATTTCTTCTATCAGTTCGTTTTCGAGTTCGGCGTCTTCGTCAGATGCAGTGGCGCGGTGCTTTTTGAGCAGGGCGCTCATCTGGCGGTTGCACTTACCCATAGGGTGGACGTGCTTGATGGGGATAGCGAGCTCCACGGTGTCGTAGATCATGTAAGCGACATTGAGATAGTTGTCACTGTCAGGAATTTCGAGCACCTCGTCGCTGCTGTCGTCATAATCCTCGCCATACTTCACCACGATATCATAAGTGGCGTCGATGGGGAAGTGGAGGTCGTCGAGGCAACGGTCGCATATGAGCACAACTTCTCCGTCGATACGGAAGGCGAGGTTGTAGAAGTCGCCGTTGTATTTGACGGTGAGGTGCACGGTCAAGTCGGCGTCGTGGACGTCGGCGCTTTCCATATTGGCAAAGAACTGTTTGTCGAGGTGATACTCAAATTCGTGAGTACCTGCCCCGAGGCTCTTTAGCGGCAATTTGAATGCTGAAAACTTTCCCATCTGCTTTATATGGTGTCGAAAAAACTTTGCAAAGGTATGATTTTTCCGCCAACTTTCAAAATATTATGACGAAATAATTGATTATGCCTCACAAAAAGAGTAAAAAAGCCGCCCCGAGAGAGGCGGCTTTTAGGTTATGAGGCTCTGGTGCGTCAATCGATGAGTTCGTCAGCTTTGTAGCCGCCCATTTCGCGGATAGCGTTCTTGAGCATAACGTACTGCTGGAAGAGGTGGTTGACGGGTACTTCGTCTTTGGTATAGTCGTGCATCGGGCTCTTGAGGAAGAAGCTCAGGAAGCGCTGTATGCCGTAGCGGCCGTTGCGGGCGGCAAGGTCGCTCAGGAGCACCAGGTCAAGGCAGAGGGGAGCGGCAAGGATTGAGTCGCGGCAGAGG
>DKVO01000029.1 GCA_002491245.1 Porphyromonadaceae bacterium UBA7176 | reverse complement strand
CTAAACAAAGAACCAATAAAATAAACCGATGAAAAAAACTGTAACCTTAACTCTTGCAGCACTCGTTTGCAGCATCGCAGCAAACGCTCAGGATGCAAAAAAGTACCCTGATCCCGAACCCATGCGTCCGGCCATGTCTGAATACTGGACCCCCCAGCCCAAGGTTGTAACCCCCGGCAAATACAGCCCTACTGAAGTTCCGAGCGACGCCATAGTACTCTTTAATGGCAAAGACCTCTCGGCTTGGCGCCACGACAACGGACAGGACGCTCAGTGGACCGTGAAAGACGGCGTCATGACCGTTGATAAAAGTAAAGGCGACATCGTCACAAAGCAGCCCTTCGGCAGCTTCCAGCTCCACCTCGAATGGCGAGTGCCCGAAGGCATCGAAGGCACGAGCCAAGCTCGCGGCAACAGTGGCGTATTCCTTCAGGACAAATACGAAGTACAGATTCTTGACTGCTACAACAACGAGACATACGTAAACGGCATGACAGGCAGTCTCTACAAACAGACTCCTCCTCTGGTCAACGCAATGCGTAAACCCGGCGAGTGGAATGTATACGACATCATCTACACCGCTCCCGTATTCAAGGAAGACGGTACATACCTCTACCGTCCCTATGTGACAGTTATCCAGAACGGCGTTCTTCTCCAGAACCACACCGAAATCCTCGGCACCACCGAGTTCATCGGCTTCCCCCGTACAGTTGTTCACGGCGATGGCCCGATCCGCCTTCAGTCGCACGGCGACCCCAGCGCCCCCATCAGCTTCCGCAACATCTGGATCCGTCCCCTCTGATAAAGACACATATAAATTTAGAGAGCGTACCATCAAGGCACGCTCTCTTTTTTTGCTATCGTTTCGTTCAACCGAGCACTCCATGAGGAAGCTGCATCGTGGCGCAATGCAACGAGCCGTGTTGCCGTATAAGTGCCCGGCAATCTATTGCCACAATCTTATGCCCGGGCATAGCGGCCCCTATCGCCATCAACGCATGTCGGTCTTTCAGAGCCTGTCCATACACCGGTACGAGCACGGTATCGTTGACAATAAGGAAATTGGCATACGTAGCCGGGAGACGGCTTCCGTCATCAGGATCATAAATCGGATCAGGAAGAGGTAGCTCCACAAGATTGAACGGTTGCCCGTCGGCACGGCGCAATTCCTTCAACTCATCGCGCATGGCACAAAGCTCGGCATAATGCTCATCCTCTGGATCGTTGCATCCGACATACACAAGAGTGTCGCCGGGCGGAACGATTCGCACAAGCGTATCGATATGACCGTCGGTATCGTCACCGGCGAGAGAGCCATGCTTGAGCCACAACACAGTGTGCAGGCCCATGTCGCGTTTGAGTTCATTCTCAATCTCTGCCTTCGACATACCGCCGTTGCGGTTGGGCGACAGAAGGCAATCGGTAGTCGTGATAAGCAATCCGGCACCGTCGCTCTCCACAGAGCCACCCTCAAGGGTAAAACTCAACCGGTTGATACGAGGAGCCTTGAAGACACCGGCCTCACAAAGGCGCTGCGTGGCAAAATTATCCTTATCGGCACCGAACTTGAGACCCCATCCGTCGAACCGGTAATCGGCAAGGGCCTTCATCCCGTCAACATCTATCGTCAGTGGGCCATAATCACGCGTCCAGGTATCATTGGTCGGGACAGGTGTGTAGATTACATTTTCCATCACCGTCCCGTCAGGCAGCAACTCCTTGTCAGGACACTCCGGTCCGATTATCAACACTTTCACGCACTGCGACAGAGCTCTTATCATATACCCGTACGTACGTCGCACTTCTTCGAGCATAGGTTCCCAATCAGTATCGGCATGAGGCCATGCGAGCATCACGCACTCTACCGGCTCCCATTCAGCCGGGAAACGTACTGTATGTCCGTTCATTCTTCGTCGTTATAGTCAGTAAGGCTATCCCATCGCTCGTCCTGACCGTCCATATATTCATTGCAAAAATCGAGGAAACCGCGACGCTCGCTGTTGCCCTGCTCGCGGCAATATTCGCGATACATCCTGCGCAACTCGGGATCATCAACCAAAGCCTGCCTGAATGTGGCCTCGGCCATATCTGCGCTGTGAGACTCGCGGATTATAGATATAAAGTAATCTGTTATGTCTTCCATACGGTATGAGATTGCGAAGTCATAATTCTATGCCGCCAAAAATAGATAATATATTTCCGTCCGGCAAGCTATCCGCCGTTAAATAAAATTAAACACAACATTATCTAACTGTAATTTGTTTTAATTTAAATTTTTACAACTACCGGCATGAAAAAATTATTTCCTCTCATATCCATAATCCTGTTATTAAGTGCATGTAGCCCATTCGCCCTCGTCAACAGCGAGACCTACAACGACTCCGACCTGTCGCAATACAAAACTTTCCATATCGTAAGCCCTGCCGACGGACACCTGCCGCCGGGTATGGAAATGGTGACGTACTACAACATCACCGCTGCGATACGCGAGCAGATGGTAGAGCGTGGATTTACTGAGGACCCCTCATCACCCATGCTTATAAACATCGGCCTCACCATACATCGGGAGATTGATACCCAGCCGGCACTTCCTCCGGGATACACTCCATATGCCGGTCCGTACTACAATGGCTATTATCCCTACTTCATGTGGCCTCGCGACAATTACTGGACCGGATACTATGCCAACGCTCAGGTAATCACCGGCATATATAAAGAGGGTGTCCTCACGATGGACTTCGTGAACATCGACACCAAAATACCGCTCTACTCCGCTTCGGTTGCCACAATAATGCAGAACGGCAATCCACAGTTCCGCAACCTCAAAGGAATAGCGGAAGCTGTCCAGACACTATTCTCAAAATTCCCCGTACCGATGCTTCCGCAATACCGCGACAAATAAATCATGAACCAACAGACCGACACTGAAATCCGAGCCGGATTTCTGATTTACATCGCCATACTGGGCGCCTTTAGCTCGCTTGTCAACGACATGTACCTCCCGGCCGTGCCGGCGATGATGAGAGAGTTTCACACCACACCATCAGTCACCCAACTCGGCCTGTCGTCAGTCATGCTCGGTCTCGGCATCGGGTCGGCCCTATGGGGATCGATAAGCGACAGATACGGCCGCAAACCAGTTCTGCTCTTGTCCTTAGGCATTTTCACCGCCGCCACCGCCATATCTGTAATATCACCCTCTATATATTTCTTCATCGCGTGCCGTCTGGTTCAGGGTTTGGGCGCCGGCGGAGCGATGGTGCTTTCATACTCTATTCCGGCCGACAGATACACCGGCCGCAGTTTGGCAAAAGTAATGGCCCTCGTCGGAGCCATCAACGGCATCGCCCCGGCTCTGGCTCCAACGGTCGGTGGCCTCATGGCCGATGCCACCGGGTGGAGAGGCATCTTCCTTCTCCTGCTCGCAATCGGTGTGGCCATGTACATATGGTCGCGTAACATGCCCGAGAGCCTGCCTCCGCAAAAACGCTTGCAAACCATAGGTATAGCCCAATACATCAAAGCATACTCCATGCTGTTCCGCAATAGCCGCTTCATGATATACGTACTGCTCAAATCAGTCGGCATCGGACTGCTCTTCGCATACATATCTTCCGCCCCATTCATAATTCAGGACCACTATGGCTTCTCAGCCCTCGCTTTCGGACTCATTTTCGGCGGCAACGCCATAGCCATCGCCATTGGGTCGGTGATGGTCATGAAATTCAAGGTGTTGAAACACGGCCTTGTCACCGGCGCCTTGGTAATGATCGCTTTCGCCCTCGGCGAAGCATGGGTAATGTTCCATTCAGGCAGCTTCACCGCATACGAGATCATGGCCATACCTATGCTCGCAGGCAGCGGCATGGTATTTGCCGGGGCAAACAGTCTTGGCATGGAAGTCGGACGCTCCGACGCCGGGACTGCCGCAGCCATTCTCAACGTAATCAAATACTTCTTCGCCGCAATAGTCTCGCCACTCGTCGGGCTGGGCTGCGTGCTACGCTCTTCGGCCGTAGTTTTCGCCTGCATAGCGATACTGGCCCTTGCGTTCACCATTCCGGCCATGAGGCTGAAGCCTTTGCCCGAAATGACAAAGAAGTGATCAGAAGACGTACGACACTCCCACAAGTCCGTGAAGACGGCGGCTCTGCACTCCCGGTAACACCAGATATCTGCGGCAAAGAAGATTGTCAGCCCTCACAAACACACTCATCTGCTCGTTCAGGCGGTAATTGCAACGCAACCCGAGATCCGACATATTACCTAAGCCATACTTATATGTCATCGTCGGATACACAAGATACGCATACCTCCCGGCTCGCAATGAGTAGGAAGCTGCGACATTTATAGCCTCATTCACTTTCACCGCCACTTCTGCATCAAAAGTAGCCCTGGCATTGTCGCGCACAAGATAGTAACCCTTGTAGAGATTATGCGAATAGACATCGCCACCGGCGCTTACGCTCACCTTGTCGCCATATCTGTACACTAACTTACCGCCGAAACGCCAGCCACTCACTCCGCCCGGAATTGTCAATAGACCCGTACGGGCCATATTGCTGGAAGTAATACCGGTCATCACTGCATCGTCGGTATCGGAATATCCTGCATGAAGATCTGCACTGAAGCCGCCGAACGATCCTATACGAAGACCTCCCACCGCATCTATTTTAGTCCAAGATGTACCGTAGATACCGACTCCGGGAGCAAATACGCTGTAGTTGTATTGGTCATAAAGAGTATTGAACCGTTGGCCGCCATTAAAATCTGCATACACCTCTACCCGTTTTCCTACATGCCACACAAGGCCGGCATCAGGAGCGACACGCAGCTTAAATCCGCTGTGGGGAGTACTCATATCCACATGTATGCCAAGCCTAACGCCTAACGCACCGGCTCGGAATGAGAAAGTCGGATTAAGATCCACAAGCCACTCGCCTCGCTTCACTGCTTCAAACCTATCGGCAGACATTTCGTAGCCCTTGCTGTCAAGATATTGTGCATCCACAGCCATCCTGATCTCCGACGTCTCGCCAAACTCAGCGCCAACATGGCCTTTTACCCCGAAATGCTTGTCACTCGCGCCGGGATGCATTCCATCGGTAGGTACCCCTCCGGGCTGTGATTCTATATACACATCTTTACCAACATTGAAACTCCGGTAGAATATATTACCCGAATAACTCACACTTCCCTGTCGTGACACACCGCCTTCGACCGCAAACCGGTCAAATGATTGCGGCGAGTCTTTATCACTCGACATGTTGCCAAACGGTAGCTTCAACCCATCATGCCCATATAGCACATTTCCATACACTACTGCTCCATTGTTGAAACTATGTCGGTAATCAGCCAACAAGTCGATAGTATTATAGCGCTGCGTCGGTTTCACATCCTTCCATTTGGGCCCATGCCACGAAGCCCCGTCGAAAGCCGCCGCAACTCCAAGACAATCCGACTGGCTGTCGAGCAGCCTGTACCCGGCCCCTCCACCAAGATTATAACCCGGGAAATAGCCCAGCCAAGCATATCCGCGGTATTTCGATGGCTCTGCAATACCGGTGAACACCAACGGACGCGACTGAAGTACCATCGGGGCATAATCTCCCGTCACAGTATAGTCAACGCTCTGCAGACGGCCGCCGGCGCCCTGCGGCAATACAAGCTCCGCGTTCACATCGCCCATCGGCATCGCCTTAGGCAAATCCACAGCCACCGTGCGGTCCACCACAACTTCTGTACTGAGGTCTTGCGCCTCTGCTGCGACCGCCGCAAGCAAAAATATTATAGCGAGTTTTTTCATTGCTTCTTAGAGGGTGTTTAATAATCATTCACCAAGACGACTCTCTATCATCATCTTTATATCGGTCTCGTCACCCGGGTAGTTGTCGCGCAAGGCCTCGAGATATTGCTTTGCCTCATAATTGTTGCCCTTGGCTTTGTATATATCGCTCAACAGGATAAACCCGCGGGCCACCCAATAGCGTTGCTTCGAGCCCGATTTGACAAACTTCTGTGTCGCCGACAGCGCTTCTTTAGTCTTGCCCGACTCATACAGCGCTTCGGCGGCGCGGTAAGCGCTCTTGGCACCATAGAGTTCCGACGTGTTCTTCGAGTTCGACCGCCACAGTTCTATTGCGCCGTCCACATCTCCGTTGGCTTCGAGGGCGCAGGCCTTGGTAAATTTAACCTCTGCCTCATTATAATCTTTCGTTGCCGACGAATTCATCAAGGCATCAGCCTCCTCTGCCGCCAGTTTATAGTCACCCATATCTCGGGCGGCTCGCATCACGCCCATTCGGGCGGCCACGGCTGTAGCCTGGTCCGACGACCGGGGTTCTAACGTCCGGTACATCTCAAGAGCCTCCGGTATGGCTCCACGGTCGTATAGATCGCGAGCTTTCACAAGCATCGCCCGTTCGGCCACACGGCTGTCAGGATAGGCCGACACTATTTCTTCAGCAATACCCAGGGCCTTGGCTTTGTCATCCTTGCCGACAGCGTCCTCAAGCAATACGCCCATAAGTTCCGCCCGTCGGCCCGACTCACGGTAGCGATCCACAAACGCCTCTATCTGCGACGTATCATGTTTCGACCGGTACACACTCATCGCCGACGAGTAGCTCAGGTTCTCGGCTTCGGCTGCATCGATTTTAGGCGCATTGTCCACCGAGTTGATAAACTCGATATAATCGGATGCTCGCCCGTCGGAAGTATACAGATTTTTCAATAGCGCGGTAGCCTGCACAGCCTCCTCCGAGCTCGGGTAGAGAGATATCACACTCCGGTAAGCGTCAAGGGCTTCGTCGCGGCGCTCCATGTCGAGAAGAGTCATGGCCATTTCGAGATATCCTCGACGTCCCTGCGAGGTCGATGGATAACCCTCGATAAGCCGGCGGTATGTTGCCACCGCATCGCCGTTGCGCCCAAGACTGATCTGAGCCTGGGTCGTTTCAAGAAGGGCGTCCGGCATCAGCGGAGAACCGGCATGATCGCGTGCGAAAGCATCCAGCGCGTCAAGCTTGCCCTGGTAATCACGCTGATAACCCTTCATCCTTGCCATCTGCAACGCGGAGTAATCCGACGCCGACGGACTCGTCTGCGCCGATTTTTCGTAGTACGACGCGGCTGCGCCCCAATCTCCCGACGCCTGCGACAAATCTCCCAGACGGTTGTAGATATCGCTTCTTACCGCACCCTCCAGTCCATGCAAGGCATCTGTGAAGGCTCGTTTGGCCCCCTGTATATCTTTTTGGTTATAAAGTGCATACCCAAGTCCGTACGAGGCAACAGGTCGGTTCACTGCCTCTCGGGGCGCTTTGTCAAGATAGCTGCGGAAGAGCTTGGCGGCATCCTTAGAGTCCCCCCGGCGCAAAAGCGTCTCGGCTTTAAGCAGGTTCACCTCCATACCCGTGCCGCGGTCGAAGCCCGTATATTCTCCAGCTTTGTTGAGATTGGCCAGGGCCGAGTCATAGTCGCCAGACCTGTAATCGGTCCATGCCAGAGCATAGAGAGCCTGGAGCTTGGTCTTCAACATTGCATCCGACGGATGCGCTACCCTGTCAATTCGCTCTATCGCACGGGCATAATCCTTATCTGCGAGATACCCTCCGGCAAGATACTCCGACACCCGTTGGCTGTACGGTCCCGACGGATACCGGCGTAGAAACTCCTCTAAAATCCCGGCCGACGATTTGAATGGTATCGACGCTCCCTCCAACTTTGCAACAGCATAGTTGTAGTATGCGGCCTCTTCTGCATCCGTATCACCGCCATCTATGCCGAGAGCTTTCTCGAACGACATCAGTGCAGCATCGCTGTCGCCTTGATGCAACTGCGCCTGACCGATGAAGAGATAGGCCGATTGGGCCGCTTTAGGGTCTTCACTGTCGCATACGGGTCTTAGATGCTCTACTGCTTCGCTGTAATCTCCGTTTTCGAAATCATCGACGCCCACAAGATACAGAGCCGTAAGCGCCGGCTTCGACGTCGATTTAAGATACTTGCGCAGATATTCAAGTCCCTCGCTATTCTGCCCCAGACGGCACAGCGACTCTCCGGCCACACGTTGCATCTCGGCCTGCTCCGGTGCTTGACCGGCCTTGAGGACCTGACGTGCCAGCGTGAGCGCCTTAGCCCATGCTCCCTGCCCGTATTCTATCTGGGCGAGATAGTAAGGCGAACGGCGGCCGGGCTCTACTCCCTGATTGGTTAGATTGAAATAATTTCGGGCCTTACCGTAATCTCCCTCATTAAAAGCGATGACACCAAGATAGAAATTTGCGGCCGAGCGTGTCGAGCCGTCCTTTGCCGCATCTGCGAAATACCTCGCCGCGGCTCTCACTTCACCCTCTTCAAACGCACACACTCCGCTGTTATAGAATACTGCCGCAGCCTTCGACGGAGCTAACTGCTCTACCGCCAACGACGAATATTCCCCGAGGGCCTCTTTGTACATACCTCGGGCAAACAGGCAGTCGGCAGCTCCGGCCGAGGCTTCGACAGCGTCAGCCGACCAAGGCTCTACCCTGGCCGCTCCGAGATATTCCTCCCGTGCCGCGATATAATCGCCCGATGCATAGAGACAACGTGCTTTAAGCAGTTTATGCCGCACGACAAGTGGCGACGGAACATCGGACACTGACGACAACTGGTCTAAAGCCCCGGCATAGTTGCCGCAATCATAAAGCGTCTCGGCCCGTGTCACAGCACCTTCGGCTCCGGGCGACACTATCTGCGCATGGGCGCTCAGGGTGAGGCCGGCAAGAAGCAGTATCGGGTATCTCATTTATTTATTTTCTTTATTTTGTTTCTTTGCAGATTATTTTTTATCAGGGCCACGGTCTTGGATACCGCAAAAATGGCAACCATGAAAAGCACTATAAGCGCTGAACACGGAACATCGACAACAGTCGACAGAAAAAGTCCGCCGACAGAGGCCAACAGCGAAAACACGACCGAAGCATACAGTACTGGCTTGAAACGGCTCCAAAACACCTCGGCGGTGATTATCGGCAACGAAAGGACCGACATAAGCATCATCACTCCGGCAAGCCTGATAGTCAACACTATACATATTGCTACAAACACGGTCATCGTATAGCTCACAAACTTTACCGGAAGACCGGCAACGGTGGCGAAGTCCCGGTCGAAAGCCACGGCGACTATATTGCGGTACTGCCAGATGAAAAACGCCGCCAAAACTGCCGTAAAAATCACAAACGCCTGCAAGTCTGAGCTTGTCACCGTTAGTATGTTTCCGAAAAGAAATGCGTTCAGTTCTGGCACATAACCCGGCGTAAGGAACACGAACAGTACTCCAAGAGCCATGCCAAGCGCCCACACTACCGCTATGGCCGAATCCTCGCGGAGATGCATCCGGCGCGACATGAACTCGACACACGCCGACGAACCCACAGCAAACACTCCGGCCATTAACACCGGATTGATACCCATAAAATATCCAAGCCCAAGACCTCCGAAACAGGCATGGGTCACGCCTCCGCTTATCGCTACCATACGACGGCTGATGATATAGGTTCCTATCAGTGCCGAACATATGCTTATAAGCACAACCCCACACAGTGCATTGGTAAAAAAGGTATAATCGAGATACTTCAACATATTTTCTCAGGCATGTTGCCGCCGGGCTTCGGCCACAATCATCAACAATTCGTCGCGTACGGCCGATGGCAATTCCACTCCTCGCAACTGGAGACTCCGGGCCCAACCGGCGATATCGCTGGCTGGCATGGTGAGGAGAACATCCCGGAACTCCTCTATTTCCTTCTCGTCGTACGACTCTCGGTCGCGCCCTCGGTACACGTCAAGTTCCTCGTCATCGTAATATTCTATAGTTGGCGACACCGACGCCAACAAAGAGTCCCGCTCGCAGGTGATGTGCATTCCGCAGCATTCCTCCGGCTCTTCTGCCTCTTGCTCTTCCGTCGGCAATTCTTCGTCATGAGCCACCGAAAACCGATGATGAAGCCACAGCGCCAAACCCGTGACTACAAGCGCCACAAGCAATATCAATGCAACTGTCATGCCTCGGCCTCCAGATTATCGGACGGATCGCGCAGCACAAATCCGGCACGACTAAGATCTTCCCAAAATCCGGGATAAGACTTATCAACCACTTCTGCATTCTTCACCACTATGCCGGGTACAAATACCGACACTGCGGCTAAAGCCATAGCCATGCGGTGGTCGTTGTAGGTATCAAAAACTGGCAACTCGCGTATGGGCACCCGTCGGCCATCCCAGACAAAGACAGTTCCATATTGCTCTGTTTCTGTCACTATACCAAGCTTCATCAGCGAATCGGCAAGAGCCGATATCCGGTCGCACTCCTTATCGTGGAGAGCGCCCACTCCGCTGAATCTGAATGGTATGCTGGCCATAGCAGCTGTCACAGCGAGCGCCGGCACAGCATCGGGCATATCGGTCATGTCGGCGTCAAGACTGTTGTAGAGGTCAGGGGTGGCTGATAGTTCAGCTCCTTCTTCAGTAAACTCGGTCACGACGCCGAGACGCTCGAACAACGGTACTACTCCGCTATCACCCTGAAGCGACTTATCGCCCAGACCTTCGAGTGTCACCCAACCGGCCGTAAGAGCCGCTATCTCATACCAGAATGCAGCCGCACTCCAGTCCGGTTCTATTTCGCAATACGACTTATCATAAGGCTTGGCACCTACCTTCACCACATCGCGCTCAAGCTCCACGTCTGCACCGCAAGCCTGCATCATGCCGGCGGTCATACGGATATAAGGAGCTGACTGGACAGTCCCTCGCATCCTTATCTCAAGACCTTTGTCACATTTGGGTCCGATAAGCATAAGCGCTGACACAATCTGGGAGCTGACAGAAGCATCCACTTCTACAACGCCACCCTCAAGATGCCGCCCCTTGATTTGCAAAGGTGCGCATCCTTCATTTCCGACATATTCAACCGAAGCGCCGAGCAAACGCAAAGCATCCACCAATGGCCCTACCGGACGTTGGTTCAACCGGTCCGTGCCTCCGATCGTACAGTCCGAACCGGGAACTGAAGCCATTATCGCGATCAGAAACCGCAATGCGGCACCCGATGCGCCACAATCAAGATAGTTACCGCCTCCGGCATCCATGCCAAGACATGCTGCGAACGACCGTGTGTCATCACATACGCCGGCAAGATCGGCCGGAACCGCGTCTCCTGCAAGATATGATAATGCGATGGCCCTCATGGCCATACTCTTGCTTCGGGGCAAGCATACACTGGTCTCGAGTATTTCTTCGGGAGGAAAGATACGATAGTCCATAGTTGTTATTTTTCTTGTGGGCAGACACTGCACACTGCCGCGCGCAGACTGTCGAGTGCCTTGGCGAGCACACTTCGTGGCGTACCGATATTAAGTCGTGCGAAACCTTCACCCTGACTACCGAACATCGAACCGTCGTTGAGCGCCAGATGAGCCTTGTCAAGCAGCAGATCCATAATCTCGCGCTGACACATATGAAGGGCACGGAAGTCAAGCCATACAAGGAATGACGCCTGTGGGCGCACAATCCGCAGACCGGGTATATTCTCGGCCACATAATCGGCCACAAATTCGAGGTTGCCCTCAACATATTTAAGCATCTGGTCAAGCCACTCCTCGCCGTTGCGGTAGGCAGCCTCAGCTCCTATGGTAGAGAACAATACCGGCTGATTGAACTCATTCGCCTCGAGCCACTCATAGTAGGGCCGGCGTAATTCTTCGTTCTTTATCACCATCCAGGAGCTGACAAGACCGGGGATATTGAAAGTCTTCGACGGAGCGCCGAGCATGACTCCCGTCGCACGGGCATCCTCGCCGCAGCTGAGATAAGGGATATGACGGCGGCCGTGGAGCATGAGGTCTCCATGTATCTCATCGCTGACAACCACCATACCGGCAGCGCGGCAGATCGACGCAAGTTCGGCCATCGTATCGCGGTCCCATTGTATTCCTATCGGGTTGTGAGGATTGCAGAGAATAAGCATCTTGGGCTTCTCTTCGGCAACGACTTTGCGGAGTCCTTCAAGGTCCATCCGGTATCCGTCTGCTGTTGGCAACAACGGATTTTCTACGATACGGCGACCGTTACCGCGGATTATTGTAGTAAACGGTGTATAGACTGGCGGCTGTACAACCACTCCGTCACCACGCGACGAAAAGAAATTGACTGCCCACGCTATACCCCTCACTACACCGGGCACAAAGCTGAGTTCCTCTCTTTTCACCTCGAAGCCGTGCCGGTGCATCTCCCAGTCGATTATTGACTGCCAGTAACTTTCGGATGGCTCCGAATAACCCAATATAGGATGATGGAGACGACGGGCCAATGCATCCGTGATACGGGGACACACGGCAAAGTCGAGGTCGGCAACCCATAGGGGCGTAACGTCATGACGGCCGAACATTCGGTCCAGGCTTTCGATTTTTACTGCCTGCGTACCTTGGCGGTTGATGATGTCATCAAAATTATACTGTGTCATATGGCTTCATGCAGATTTGCTACAAAAGTACTCAATCCTTGCCATATAACACAGTATCACTTGTCCATTTAACAAATTTTCAATCCTCGGGGACTGCGTAAATTTATCAGAGGACGGTTTATAATCTTAGACGGTTTTTATAAACACCCTCTTAGAAGCGTCCACCGGGTCGACCGCCTCCGGGACGGCCACCTCCGGGGGGAGGTCCGTAAGGACCGCCCTGGAAGTTACGGTCCTGAGGCTGATTGCCCTTGCCGAATGTATTGAATCGGTAGGAGAAACTTACCATCACGTAGCGTGTGAGCGAATTATACCGGCTGTCGTCGATATAGTTGGCAGTAACGCTGCGGTTGATATTGCTGCGCTGCCCGAGAATATCGTAGGCTCGCAGGCTGAGTGTGGCTGAGCGGTCGCGGAGGAACTGGTACGATATATTCGCATTCCACATCCACACCTTGGTATCATAGCCCTGCGAATAACCGCTTGTGGCCGAATAATTGAGGTCTGTACCCACCGTAACTCCGAACGGGAAAGTGTACGAGCCGTAGAAAGAGCCGCCGTAGCGGTGGGTGGTGCGGTTGCTCTGACGGGCGAAACTGTTGCTTGTCGTCGACAGTCCATAGTTGGGTCGGAGCTCGAGTTCCACGTTTTCGGGACGCCATGCGATGCCGAAGCTCTCGTTTACGCCCAAAGTTCCTGAACTATTGCGCTCGCCATTGTTGAAACCTTCGGTGTTGTTATACGACAACATCAGGAAGTTATTGAATGTAAACGCCTTGTTCTTGAACGGGAACGAAACCATATTCATACCTCGTATGCTCCACACACCATTGACGTTGGTGTAGGTAGTCGTCTGACCACCGGTCTCGGGATTGAAAGTCGTTTTCGACACGATGGAGTTCTGTTGGAAACTTCCATCAAGCATTGCCATTATCGAGCGCTGCGACTCGGCGTTGAAGTCCTGATAGCGGAGATTGGCGTTGTGGCTGAAAGTCGGCTTAAGGTCAGGATTACCGATGATGATGCGCAGAGGGTCCGACATATCAGGCACAGGCTGCAACTGGTTCATCGACGGTTGCGATGAGCGGCCGTTGTAGTGCATCTGCAGCGAGCGCGACTTATTGAACTTATAGCGGTAGCGCAGGAACGGTGCGAAGTTGAGCACATTGCGCCGTGGTATATCCTTGTCGTGGTTGATAAGGTTGATCGACTTAGTCATCTGGGGCACCAGCGACACACCCACATTGAGGTTGCCCTCCTTGCTCACGTGGCGGTAGCCGAGACGGATGTCCTGATTCATATAATCGTTGCGGAAGCTGTTCGACAGATCAGGATTGAACAATAGCTCCTCTGCGATTACCGGATCGCCCTCCCATCCGTCGGGGAACTCAACCGGATGGTCGTAGGTCATGCGGTCCTGATTGTTCCAACGATAGCTGAATCGGTAGGCAAGCGTCAGGAAGTTACCCTTGGCAGGGTCGCCTAATGGCTCGGTCCAGGTCAGACGTGCCGACACATTGTTGCTCCACGTATGGTTGTCTACAAACTGATCGTAGAGATCAACCGAATCATTGAGCTGGAAGAATTTGTTGAACGAATAAGTATTCGAACGCTCTCGCATATTGCTCAGCCGGTACTGGCCCCACACCGAGAACGAGCGGCCCTTGCGCTGCTTGAAGTTGTGGTTGTAGGTCAGCGTACCGCCGAACTCGAACGAATGACCGTCGCTGTTGCTCTTATTGAGGCTTCGTGTAACCTGACGGCCTGCAGCACGTCCGCCGGCAAATGTCGACGAAGAGTCGACGCTCCACGAATCATTGTAATTGAGAGAGAAGTTCGGCCTGAACTCGAATGTATTCGAGCTGTCGGGGTTCCACTGTATCCTCAGGTCTCCGCTGAAATTATGTCCATTATCCTTAGCTTGACGGTTGCTGCGTTGAGTCGACGTTGAGTCTGTGAAAAGGTACTGGCGGTCCGACGATGTTTTTGTATTGCGGTCAGTGTGGCTGTACATGAAGTTACCGCCTACTCGGAATATCTCTTCCTTACCGACATTGAAGTTCACACCGAATGCCTCCGACGAAGTGATGCCATAGCCACCGAAACCACCGAAACGGTTGAAACGTCCCATGCCGCCGTCGGCAAAACCGGGTTGGTTCACATTGTTCGCGCCGCCAAGAATGGTTATCTGATTACCATCCCAGAAACGGTTCACGTTGAAGTTGGCACGGTAGCGGTCATCTGTTCCATAGCCGGCTTCGGCGTTGCCGAACCAACCATTGTTCATACCCTTCTTCACAGTCAGGTTTATCACAGTCTCATCTTCGCCATCGTCAACACCGGTCATTCGGGCAAGGTCGCTCTTGCGGTCTACAACCTGGAGTTTATCAACCATGTTGACAGGCAGGTTACGTGATGCCACCGTAGGGTCATCACTGAAAAATTCCTTGCCATCGACAAGTATCTTCTTCACTTCCTTGCCATTGACGGTTATCTTACCGTCGCTGCTCACTTCAGCGCCCGGCAGACGCTTCACAAGGTCTTCAACAACCGCATTGGGCTGCGTCTTATAGGAATCTGCGTTATATTCGATTGTATCTTCCATCACCTTGATAGGTGTGCGGATACCGGTGACGACAGCATCCTTGAGGGCTATGGAGCTTTCATTGAGAGCAAAAGGTTTGAGCGTGATATCTTTGTCACCCACCGTCACCTGGCGTGTCTCGGAGGCAAAGCCAACATACGAGGCCTCGACAAGATATTTACCTTTCTTGATACCCGTAACTTTGAATTTGCCGTCACTACTGGTAACGACTGCCTTGACAACCGACGAGTCGCGTGCAGCGAGCACTCGCACCGAAGCCTGTGGCAAACTTTCTCCCTGGGCATCTGTAACAGACCCTAAAAGGGTGGCGGCCGTCGCGGTCGCCACTCCCAGGAATGCAAAAACCATCAAAACAATAAAGTGTCTCAATTCTCTCATGTTAATTCTATGCAAAACCATCAATAAGCATTTAAGCGTTTAGACTTTCTCTTTCTTTCACGTTACAAAGTTAGCAAGCATCTTCCGTTTCCGCAATCCACTCTCTACCTCGGCGGTCCAAACGTCGAAAAACCGCCCGATTTTATCGATTAATCCCGTAATGACCGTAAATCCGCTCCGGCAGGTGTCTGATATATCCGCAGACCAAAGCGACCGATCACAGCATAGACATGGTCGAAGATATCACCCTGCACATTTTCATATGCTTGCCACTCAGTGGTTCGGGTAAAGAAATAAAGCTGTAGAGGAAGACCTGACGACGTTGGAGCCAGCTGACGCACCATATGGAGCATCTCACTGTTAACTTCAGGATTAGTAGCCAGATAATGCTCGAGATATCGGCGCAGAAGCCCTAAATTGATTTCTCGAGCCGCTTCCGCCACATCCAACCCCTCGAGCCACCCATCAGCCCGGAGCGACTCAAGTTCAGCCGACGTGCAGAACCGTACACTGTTGGCATCGATATATATCGACCGGTCCACCCTGCGCCCTCCCGACTCTCGCATCGGTTCATAATTCTTGAACGACTCCGACACCAGCGAATACGGAGGAACCGTAGTCACCGAATTATCCCAGTTGCGCACCTTCACCGTCGTCAGCGACACATCGATAACCTCGCCGTTAGCATCGTGCTTCTCCGCCACAATCCAGTCACCGCGGTGCAGCATATTGTTGGCCGTAAGCTGCACCGACGCCACAAGGCCCAGTATCGTGTCTTTAAACACCAGCATCAGCACTGCTGCCGAAGCACCCAAGGCTGTGATGATAGCAACTGGAGACCTGCCGATAAGTATACTCACCCCCACTATGACACCGACGCCTATCACTATAAGCTTGAACATCTGGAATACCCCCTTGACGGCATACATTTTGTAGCGAGGCCGGTGTGCAAGAGCCATGTAGAGATTTCCAACAAATATCGTGACCACACGCACCGCTGCCACCACGATATAGAGCGAGGTCAATTTCGACATCCATACGAGCGACTCAACATCGTAGGCAAAATAAGTCGGGATAGCCCAGCTCACGAATATCGCCGGAGCAAGTTGCGATATCGCCTTGAGGAGTGATTGGTTGATTAGGTCATCATCCCAGTCGGTCGAACTGTGACTTATTATTTTCTCTACAAAACCTAAAAGATATTTTACGATATAATACGCCGCAATAGCCATAAGGGCCGTCACGACAAGCATAATCACTGTAAACGCTGGCACAGAACCTGTGATGTACTGCGCCACAAAATCAGAAATAAGTTGAAACATGTCCGCAAAATTAGCGATTTTTCGCGAACAAATCACACTTCAGCACAAATCCAAAATGTCAAATACCTCTTCACCGGCACTTTGGCTTTTATATCCGTTAACAAAAACTGGATATACACCATCTTGTCGGTATGCAAAGGTACCTCAATTTCGACGAAGCTTATCCGTGCTTTTTCACCACAGTTGATTATTAAGAATACGCTTGATGTCCGTTTTAAATTGAGTGGACGGCTTCAGCTTCTTCATAATCCTATAGACTTAATCATAGCATCTACCGACGATGTATCTATCGCCGGTTCATTGCAAAGCTTGCCGCTTTCCGCTTCTTTCATCGCGGAAAGAGTCTCAGCATTAGGCTCGTTATAGGCAGCGTCCAACAACAATGTCTCTACAAAATTATTAAGACTGCGGTTCTGACGCTTTGCCATAAGCTTAAATCTTTCTATCAAGTCAACAGATAGGCGGAAACTCTGATTTTTCTTTGTTAATGCAACATCCATAGTTCTAATCTTATTATACTGCAAATGTATTACAATTACAATATATCCACCTATAATATTTGTATTCTCAATCTATACAGCCAGACAACTATGTTTCACAAGCCCTACCGTTTGCGGCGGATTATGGGGTGGCCGTCGGCGACAACGAAATCGACAGGTATATCGAATTCGTCGGTTTCTATTTCGTCGACGAGTTGGAAGTCATAGCAGATGCCTATCGTTGTGGCTCGCGAGCGGCTGAGCAGACGGTCGTAGTAACCCTTGCCACGGCCCACACGATTGCCGGCACGGTCGTAGGCTACAGCCGGAACTATGACAAGGTCGATTTCAGAAATGTCTACAGTATCGTCGCCATCCGGTTCCTCGATGCGGAATGCGCCAAGATGCATCCTTGAGCGTTCGTAAGGAAGTATCTCAAGGTCAAGGCCGTTGACTCGCGGCAGATAATAAGTTTTATCCGAGGGCGAATTTTCGAAAAACAAGTGTGTCGATAATTCGTCGGGCAAGGAGTGGTAGAGCAACACCCGGTGAGCCACGGTATAGGCGGCCATCTTCCGGACGGTATCGAATACGCGCTGAGCGGCAGCAAGCCGTTCGGCCTCATCGAGCATCTGTTTACGGGCGCGTACGCTGCGCCGTATGTCGTTTTTATTCATGGACGGTGTCGATTGTCGTTTTGTCGGCCAGGGGGAAATCTGCGCCGCCGCTCTCGAGTTGCCGCAGGGCTTCATTGACCACCGGGTCGTTGGCATTGATCACCTGAAAATAGCCGTCCATACCGACTATATCGCGTGCAATCAACGCTTTTATCTGATTAACAATCAACCTGGACGAAATGTTGATATAATACCACCGGGGAGCCACACCTCCCTTGTTCTGCGCATAGTTGACAAAAGACTGCAGGAGCACGTTGTCAGCCGGAAGTTTGGCAAGCATCTCATCGACATTACGGCTCTCGTTGAGGCTTTCCCGGTTCAAGTCGGCATATTCGTAGGCAAATTTGCGCAGAAGCCCCGAGTTTGCCACTTTGATGTAGTATGAGGTCACTCCCGTGGTATCTGAAGGCACAAAAACGTCAGGAATGATGCCTCCGCCACCATACACAGGCCTTCCGGTGGTGGTTTTGAATATGAGCGTGCTGTCGACCCTCAGACTGTCGGCCGAGAAAATCTCGCCGCGGTCGTAGCGATCGAATATCTCGGTCTCATATTCACCTGTACGGCCGGGCTTGTAAGTCTTCTGGATACAACGGCCCGACGGTGTGTAGTATCGCTGGACCGTGAGGCGGAACTCGCTTGAATCGGGCAACTCGAACGGACTCTGAACCAAACCCTTTCCAAACGAGCGTCGACCAATCACAAGGCCGCGGTCGTTGTCCTGGATAGCTCCGGTAAGAATTTCGCTCGAGCTGGCCGAGAATTCGTCGATGAGTATCACAAGTTTCTCTCCCGTAAATGTGCCGAGGCCGTCAGAAACAAGCACACTATGATCGGCTGCAGTGCGACCCTTGGTCATCACTATGATATGGTCGGGCTCAAGGAATTCGTTGGCAACCAGTACCGCAGGGTTCATATATCCGCCGCCATTGCCACGGAGGTCGACAACAAAACTCTTTGCGCCGTCGTAGCGCAGCTGTCCGAGTGTGGTCAGTACCTCGGGATATGTATTCTCAGAGAATTTACCAAGACGGATATATCCTACCGAGTCATTGAGCATGTACGACGCATCGACAGGCGACACCGGCACTTCGGCACGTACGATGTCGAAATAGACAAGACCGGGATTGTTGTGACGCTTCACGCCGAGCTTCACATGTGTGTCTTTCTCGCCGCGCAAGAGACTGAACAGATGCTCTTCGCCGGCATTGACTCCAGCGATATTCTCCCCGTCGACCTCTATCACCCTGTCGCCGGGCTGCATTCCGGCATCATCGGCACCGCCTCCGCTTATGACCTCAAGGACATAGAGTGTGTCGTTGAGCATCTGGAACTGGATGCCGATGCCATAGAACGACCCTTCGAGCGAGCGGTCGGAAGCAACCCTCATATCGGCCGGAATGTACGACGAGTGCGGATCAAGATTGCGGAGGATCTCGGGGATCGACAGTTCCACAAGACTGTCGAAATCCACCGGGTCCACATACCGGGCTTCAATCACATCGAATATCCTGTTGAGCTTCTGTCTGGCATCGCTGACAGGTCGCCGCCCATCGAGCGAACGCCCCATCCACAGGCCGGCAATAAGGAATACAGCCGCCACGACAGGCAGCCAGAGCATATATCTGCGGTTTTCCATCTTCGGTTTACAAATTTACGTTATCCCTCGGCTTCAGCCCCGAGGCTTTTGATGTGGACACACTCCACGCCGGCCCGACGCAACAGGTCAATACCGTCGCAGAGACGGTAGAGGTCGTTGAACACCACCCTCTTTATGCCGGCCTGGATTATAAGTTTGGCGCATTCGAGACACGGCGACGCCGTGACATAGAGTGTCGACCCTTCCGACGAGTTGTTGCTTCGAGCAACCTTCGATATAGCATTAGCTTCTGCATGAAGGACATACGGCTTTGTCACTCCGTCGCTGTCCTCACACACGTTCTCAAATCCTGCCGGGGTGCCGTTGTAGCCGTCCGATATTATCATCTTGTCCTTGACCAATATAGCCCCCACCTTGCGGCGTTGGCAATATGAATTTTCCGCCCATATGAAAGCCATGCGCAGATATCGCCGGTCAAGCACTTCCTGTTTGTCGTTATTGCTGTTCATAGTATGGCAAAGTTACATATTTTCCCCCGGTTTACAAAAAAATATGTCAGGAGTTTATGCCGGTCACAGCACCATGAGGGCGATGCGGTAGGTGACGAAAGCCAAAATCCACGCTACAAGAGTATTGTACACGACCGAGAATGCGGCATATCTCCACGAACCGGTTTCTCTGGCGATAGCTGTGATGGTGGCAATACAGGGGCAATACAACAGGATGAACACCATGAAAGCCAAAGCTGCAGCCGGCGTGAAATCGGGCTTTCCGGTTATTGGTGACGGAGCTTGCAGACGCGCACCAAGACGAGCGTCGCTCACCTCCTCCTGGTTGGTATAGAGCACACCGAGAGTCGATACCACAATCTCTTTTGCCGGCACTCCTGCCATAGCTGCCACAGTAGCGCGCCAGCTGAAACCGAGGGGTGCCATGACCGGATTGACGGCCTTTCCGGCCATCTCGAGGTAAGAATCACGCCCGGGATCAAGTTCTACGGTTTCTGAGTGCACTTCAGACGACGGCACACCATCATGAAGAGGGAAGTAATTGAGCGCCCATACTATAACACTGGCAAACAAGATGATACCACCCATTTTCTTAAGATATTGCTTACCTTTGCCCCAGGTATGGTTGAGCGACGCCTTAAGCGTGGGCATCCGGTATGGCGGAAGTTCCATCACGAAGGGCGTCTCGTCTTTTTTGAACAGGAAGCGCCGCAGCAGACGCGCCGTGACAACAGCCACCAATATGCCGCCGAAATACAGACCGGCCATCACAAGACCACCCGAGCCGGCGAAGAATGTGCCGCACAGCAACACATATATCGGCAGACGTGCCGAGCACGACATAAACGGATTGATAAGCACCGTGATGATGCGGCTCGACTTGCTCTCGATGCTGCGCGAGGCCAATATGGCCGGGACATTGCAACCGAAACCCATGACAAGGGGGATGAACGATTTGCCGTGGAGACCGATACGGTGCATCACTTTATCCATGATAAAAGCTGCCCTGGCCATATAGCCGGAGTCTTCCATAAATGAGATGCAGAAGAAAAGAATGAGGATATTGGGCAGAAACACTATCACGCCTCCTACTCCGCCTATTATACCATCGGCGACAAGATCTTTGAGCGGCCCGTCGGGCATAAGCTGATGCACCAGTCCAGAAAGCCATGCGACCCCGTTTTCAATCCATTCCATCGGGTAATTACCGATAGCGAAAGTCGCCCAGAATATCAGCACCATTATGGCAAAAAATATCGGGAAGCCGAGCCAGCGGTTAGTGGCGAGTTTGTCGAGCACGGCGGTGGCCCGGCCTTTGTTCTTGCGGCCGGGGGTGTATGTCTCGGCCAGGGCACCGGCCACGAAACCATACTTTTCAGCCGCTACAATCGACGAAATATCCTGATCGTGAAGGCTTTCGATCTTTGCCCTCATCTTATCGCGCAGCAATATTATCGGGTCATCGGCACCGGCCCTCACATGCTGGCGCCACCGGGCGTCAGCTCCATGCCGGGTCAACCGATGCCAGAAACCACCACGCGCCGCCTTTTCGCCGGTTTTATTAACCGCCGGTATCTCGTCTTCTATCTCATGATCGCCCTCGAGGAGTTTGATAGCCAGATAACGCGGAGAGAAATGCCGGCTCATGGCCGGAGAGGCTTTTATGGCATCGACGAGTTTTCGAACAGCCCCCTCGATATCTGCTCCGAGGTTGACATGGATATGACGGACAGTCTTATCGCGGCCCTCATATACCGAGATGACACGTTCGAGAAGAGCATTCATCCCCTCTCCTGTCTTCGATACGACAGGCACCATCGGCACGCCTATCATCTTGCCAAGACCCTCGAAATCGAGCTCAGAACCGCTTGAGCGTAGCTCGTCGTACATATTGAGGGCTATCACCATCGGATAGTCCATATCGATAAGCTCAGTGGTGAGGAAGAGGTTGCGCTCGAGATTTGAGGAGTCTACAACATTGAGGATTACATCTGGTGTGTTCTCGCGCAGATATTGACGCACATAAAGTTCCTCAGGTGAATAGCATGTGAGCGAATATGTCCCCGGCAGATCGACGATATTGAACGTGTAGCCTTCGAAAACAAATTGCCTGCCTTTTGCATCGACAGTGACTCCCGAGTAGTTCCCGACATGCTCACGGGCACCCGAGGCGGCATTAAAGATACTCGTTTTACCACAGTTGGGATTACCTATAAGGGCAACATTGACAATATGGCGCTGGCGGTCGAAACGACGCTTTGCTTCAGTATCGGCAATTTCGGGCGGAGGCGTCATCAACACCTCGCGACCTATGACAGCAGCCTCGGCATCGTCGACAGCGACAACTTCAATCAGGTCGGCCTCCGACCTTCTGAGCGATATCTCATACCCAAGGATGCTGTAATTGACAGGGTCTTTGAGGGGGGCGTCGAGCACGGCTTTGACGGCATGACCTTTGACAAAGCCCATCTCGATGATACGCTTGCGGAAAGCTCCGTGTCCGTGAATTTTAAGTACGATACCGGTCTGGCCGGTCTGAAGTTCCGATAGTTTCATTACAGCGCAAAATTCTCGATTTGCCGCCAATCGGGCAATACCTTTTTGTAGGTATATAAGCTACTTTTTGTTTAATTTCTGCAAGGCACCATCTAACGACCAACCTATGTTGCGGCGGAATATCTCAGTACCGGCCTCCTTGTCGTCTACAAGGGATGTGAGTTTCGTGAGGACTTCGCCGAGCATTCCGTTAGCCTCCGCCCAAGCCACATAATCAGCCACCAGTTTGTATGTGCCGTTGAAAAGTGTCGTCGGATAGTAAAGATAACGCTCGGTTGCCACAAGCAGAGATATGGCGCCGATATAGAGGCGATCGACATACTCGGGCTCCAACCCATATGCCACGCCTTGCTTTATCATCTGTTTCACCACGCTTATACGGCCTTTCGACACACCCCTGCGGCGCACACGGCGCAGTTCTTTCTGCATGGCCTCCAGTTGCCTGTCGACAAATGCCGCCGGGTCGGGATTGAGAAAGAATTCGAGATATGCCTTGGCCTCTTTCGACGAATCGTAAACACTGAGTATCACCTCGGAAAGTTGCTCCAAGGTGAAAGTCTTCAATTCTTTTTTAAGCGCAGCCTTGCTCATTGAAAATTTTGAGGTGTGCCAAAAAATATTTGGCACACCTGATAAAATTATTTAAGCCATTTGTCAAACCAGCGGAAGAAGAGGCGCTGCCAGAGCACGGCGTTCTGCGGTTTTAGGATCCAGTGGTTTTCGTCGGGGTATATCACCATTTCGGCAGGTATACCGCGGAGTTTAGCAGCGTTGAAGGCCGCCATACCCTGACTGGCAAGGATACGGTAGTCGTACTCGCCGTGCGACACCATGATAGGCGTGTCCCAACGGTCGACAAAACGGTGGGGCGAGTTGGCGAAAGTGCGCTGGGCAGCAGCATTGTCTTTCTCCCAGAAAGCTCCACCCATGTCCCAGTTGGCAAACCACATCTCTTCTGTCTCGAGATATTGCTGCTCCATATTGAAGATGCCGGCATGGGCCAGGAATGCGGCGAAACGGCCCTCATGGTGTCCGGCAAGGAAGTAGATCGAGAAACCGCCGTAGCTTGCGCCGGTTGCACCGATACGTTTTTCGTCGACCCACGGCTCGGCTTTCACATTATCGACAGCAGCGAGGTAGTCGCGCATGTTCTGACCGGGATAGTCCTTGGATATCTGAGCGTTCCACTCCGTACCGAAGCCGGGAAGGCCACGACGGTTGGGAGCGATCACGACATATCCGTTCGCTGCCATGAGGGCAAGATTCCAACGATAGCTCCAGAACTGACTTACAGCCGACTGCGGACCACCCTGGCAATAAAGCAGGGCCGGATATTTGGCCGAGGCATCGAATTTCGGCGGCTTGACAACCCAGACGAGCATCTCCTTACCATCGGTGGTGGGCACCATGCGGCGTTCGATCGTAGGCATGTCGAGCTGCTCGAATATGTAATCGTTGACTTTAGTGAGGCGAGTTTCCTCGTTCTTTTTCTTGCCGGCAGCCACAAGCATAAGCTCGTTGGGTCGCAGCATTGAATGGTTCATGGTCACGACACGACCCTTACCCATAGGCTGAAGCGAGGTGTAGTCGGCTTGCTCGGAGGTAAGCTGCTCTACCTTCGCATTTTCGACACCGATACGGAACACCGGAGTCACGCCGTCCTTGGGCGCGATGAAGAATATCTCCGAACTTTCGGGAGCCCATGCGAACTCGTCGATGGTATAGTCCCAGTCGGTAGTGAGGTCGCGTTTCTCGGCGGTGAAGCAATTGAGGATAAAGAGACGGTTTTTGTCGCTCTCGTAGCCATCGTGCTCCATGCTGAGCCATGCGAGGTACTTACCGTCGGGCGAGAAGGCAGGCATGGTGTCATAGCCCATCATGCCTTCGGTGAGGTTTTTGGTCTCGCCGCTCGCGAGATGATAGAGATAGAGGTCGGAGTTTGTCGACAGGGCGTAGTCGAGACCGGTTTTCTTGCGCGATACATAGACAAGCATCTCGCTTCCGGGGTGCCATGCAAACGACTCCACTCCGCCGAATGGTTTCATCGGAGCTTCGAACGGCTCGTCGGCCATGATGTCTTTCAGCCCCGACACCTTACCGTCTTTGAAATCGCCGACGAAAGGATGGGGTATTTCAGTAACCCACTCGTCCCAGTGTTTGTACATCAGGTCGTCGATCACCCGTCCTGTGGCTTTGGGGAGGTCAGGATATATATCATCGGCCTTACGTGCATATTTGACGCTGCCTATAACAACGACTTTTGTCTGGTCGGGAGAAAGGAGAAATCCGGCGATACCACCCTCATGGTCGGTAGCCTGCACACGGTCGGAACCATTGGCGGCCATAGTCCACATCTGCGGTTTCCCGTCGGCATCGGGATACATGAAGGCTATGCGCTTGCCTCCGTCTATCCACACTGCTCCGCTCTCACTTTTCGAGGTGTCGGTAATACGTACCGGCACGGCATTCTTCACGTTGAGCGATAAAGTGTAAAGGTCGTTATTGGAGCTGTTATCGGCAAGGTCTTCATAAGCGATGCCGAAAAGGACTGATTTACCGTCGGGCGACAGAGCCGGGTCGCTCACACGGCCAAGCGCCTCAAGGGCGTCGATGCTGAAATTGCCATAGGGGCTCACAAATCTATCTGCGGCCGAGACACCGGCCGCAAGCAACAGTGCACTCGCTGTCATTGCAAGTTTTTGCATAATTATGTAAGTTTTTTATTTCTTTCCGTGCACAAAATTACTCAATTTTAACGTATATCGAACTTTTATTACATTTTTAATGTCGTAAAAATTATTAAAGAGTGGCTAAAGTCGCAAAAATGGCTTAACTTTGCACTTGCATACATTGAAGTGCTTCCAAATGAACAAGAAATTTCTACTTTGCGGCCTTGCCCTGTTGTGCGCCGCCGCATCCCTTTTCGCCCAATCCGGCGACAACGTTATCGATGAAGTCGCATGGATGATTGGCGACGAGCCTATATACAAATCAGAAATCGAGCAGGCTTACATGGACCTGCAAAATGACCGGATGCCTATCCCCGGCGACCCTTACTGCTACATACCCGAACAAATCGCTGTGGAGCGTCTATTCCTCCATCAGGCCGATATCGACACGATAGAAGTGCAGGAATCGATGGTGCAGATGCAGGTCGACGCCCAGATGAACTTCCTCATCACTAATCTTGGCAGCCGAGAGAAAGTGGAGCAATATTTCCGTAAATCTTTCCCCGACATCCGTGAATATTATGCGACCAACATGCGCAACCGCTCGCGAGTGGAGCAGGTTCGCTCGAGCCTGACCAAAAACCTGAAGGTGACACCCGGCGATGTGCGTCGATACTTCTCCAAGCTTCCGTCGGACAGCATACCTTTCGTCCCCCTTCAGGTAGAGGTACAGCTCATCACACTCAACCCGGTAATCCCACGGCAGGAGATTGACGACGTAAAAGCCCGTCTACGCGAATATGCCGACCGTATCAACAAGGGAGAGAGCGAGTTTTCGACTTTGGCCATCCTCTATTCAGAAGCCCCGGAAGGCGTGCGAGGCGGCGAAATCGGCTTCATGGGCCGCGGACAGCTTGTGCCTGAATATGCCGCTGTGGCTTTCAACCTCAACGATCCCAAGAAAGTGTCGAAAATCGTAGAGACCGAATATGGTTTCCACATAATCCAGCTTATCGAGAAGCGTGGCGACCGCATCAACACCCGTCACATCCTCCTGCGCCCCAAGGTTGCAGACAAAGACAAGGAAGAGGCTCTCGCCCGACTCGACTCAGTGCGCACCGATATAGTCGACAAAAAAACGCTGTCGTTCGACGACGCTGTCAAATTCGTGTCGCAGGACAAAGACACACGCATGAGCAACGGTGTGATGGTCAACAGCGCCAACGGTACCACACGCTTCGAGATGTCGGAACTTCCTCAGGAAATTGCCAAAGCCGTTGCCGGAATGCAACCCGGCGAAATATCCGAGCCGTTCATCATGCGCAACTCCAAGAGCGACCGTGAAGTTGTGGCGATGGTAAGACTCACGTCGCGCCTTGACGCACACCAGGCCAACCTCGCCGACGACTACCAGACGATCAAGACTATGTATGAAAACGCACGCAGCCAGGAGATTATAGACGAATGGCTCGCCAATAAGATCAAAAACACATACGTGCGCATAGAAGAAGGCTGGAGAGGTTGCGAATTCCAACACAAAGGGTGGATCAAGAATTGACATACCCTCCTCCAGGTCTGCAGGAAACATAAACCGCTATCAAACAGTTAAAAAAATTGAGCCGTAACACTTTCTTCATCGCATTCGTGCTGCTCGCATTGCCTGTGCTGCTGGCCGTAGCGCCACACAGCCGGCCCGAGCCGCCGCTGATACGGCCTCAGATACCATTGGCCGACCGCACGACCGGCGACAGAGTGTTTCTCGAGAAAGCCGACAGACTGCACAAGGAAACCGACGACTCGTTCATGACGGTCGTCGGTAGCGTTGTGTTTACCAAAGGGCCGATGATAATGAAATGCGACAGCGCCCACTTCTTCGACAACTCGGAGTCGCTGCAGGCCTTCGGCAACGTGAGCATGGAGCAGGGCGACACCCTCTTTGTCTATGCAGACGAACTTGACTACGACGGCGACACCGAAATAGCGACCCTCTATGCCGACCAAGGCAAAAAGGTGAGGCTCATCAACCGCGATGTGGAGCTACAGACCGACATCTTCATCTACGACCTTGGCATCGACCTTGGTTATTATGAAACCGGAGGAACCTTGACAGACCCGTCGAACACACTCTCGTCGCTCTACGGCGAGTATATCCTGTCGACAAAAGAAGCTAATTTCTACACCGGAGTCCACCTCAATTCGCGCAATCAGAGCGATACCCTCGACATATACTCCGACACCCTCTACTACAACACGCAGACCCATGTTGCCCGTCTATTCTCTCCAAGCGAGGTAATCAACCGTCGAGGCACCATATACACAACACTCGGAGTATACGACACCGACAGCAACCGCACCACACTCTACGACCGCTCGACGATTGTCACCGCCCAACACCATACCCTCACAGCCGACACCATATACTACGACCGCACAGCAGGCTACGGCCAGGCCTGGGGAGGAATGGTGCTGACCGACAGCGTCCACGACGCAGAAGTGTGCGGCGAGTATGGCTTCTACAACGAACTTGCCGACACTTCTTTCGTTACCGGCAAGGCTCTGTTGAAACACTTCAACGGTACCGACACCCTTTATCTCCACGGCAAGTATATCCGGACCTCAGCCCTCTACGATACCACGCTTGTGGCAGCCGACACAGTGGCCGGCACACCGGAGTCGATAATAATCGACACCACCCATGTCGCCGTAGTCCATCCGGCGGTGCGCTTCTACCGCACCGACCTCCAGGGCGTGTGTGACTCCCTGCGCTTTACCGAACGTGACTCCACACTGCGGATGTTCATCAACCCGGTTGTGTGGAACGAAGAGCAGCAGATTTTCGGCAACGTGATAGAGATGCTCCTCAACGACAGCACCATAGAACGAGCAACCCTCCCCGACCAGGCTTTCGCCGCCCAACACATCGAGGGCGACCACTACCAGCAGTTGAGCGGCAAGGAAATGGTAGCGCACTTCGAAGGCGGCCAAATGCGCCAGCTCGACATCAACGGCAACGTCGAAATAATAATGTACCCGGAAGAAAACGACTCGACAATCAACAAAATAGTAAACGCCGAGAGCAGTTTCCTGACGGCATTGTTCAAAGGCCGGGTAACAGAACATATCAAAATGTGGCCGGCGACAACAGGCACGGTAACGCCACTGTTCTTAGCACGAAGGAGTATCTATTTCCTGCCCAAGTTCGAATGGTTCGAACACCGGCGCCCGATTGATAAAGATGATATATTCAGGACCGAACAGGATCCACCCACACCAGACTCTCCGGGCCTCACTCTTCAAAAACTACCGGCAGACGAAACCGGAGCACTATAAAACAACTGCAAAAACCTACCATATCCTATCTGAACAACCTTAACCTCAAATATAATACTATGCAACAAAGCAGGCGCACTTTCTTCAAGACCCTCGGCGCCGCGGGTCTGTTCACAATTATCCCGCGTCATGTGCTTGGGGGTAACGGACATATAGCCCCAAGCGACCAATTGACCAAAGGTATTATCGGCACCGGCGGTATCGGCCGTTCGTCGTATCACTTCAACAGCGACAAGACTTGCCGTCTGGTAGCCCTCTGCGATGTAGACAGCAACCACCTCAACCAAGCCGCAGGCATGGCCAAGGAGCGCTTCGGTGAAGACGTGGCTAAATACTCCAATTTCCTTGACCTCATCAAAGACCCGAATGTCGATGTGGTGCATATCGCCACCCCACCCCATTGGCATGCCCTGATGTCGATCGAGGCAGCCAAAGCCGGTAAAGACATATGGTGCGAGAAGCCTATGACACGCACCATAGGCGAAGGCAAACGCGTGATAGAGGCAATCGAACGTTACAAACGTATTTTCCGGCTCAATACATGGTTCCGCTTCACGGACACATTCTACGGTCTCGGCACAGATGTTAAACCCCTCAAGAAACTTGTTGCGAGTGGAATGCTGGGATGGCCGTTGACAGTTACCGTGTCGGGTGCGACGGGTTTCGCATGGAAATTTTTCTGGGTAGGCAAAGAAAATCTCGCACCGCAGGCAGTTCCTTCCGAACTCGACTACGACATGTGGCTCGGTCCGGCCCCTTACAAACCTTATCACCCACACCGCGTGCACCAGACGTTCCGCGGCTACTGGGACTACGACGGCGGAGGTCTCACCGATATGGGCCAGCACTACCTCGATCCTGTGCAGTACATACTTGGCAAAGACAAGGAGTTGCCTGTCAAAATCGAAGTAGACGCACCACAGCAGCACCCCGATGCTGTCGGTATCTGGCGCAAGATTGTCTACACCTATGCTGACGGATGCCGTATCGTGCTCGAAGGCGAAGGCTTCGAGTCGAAAGGCAAGGTGCCTTATATCGAAGGCCCCGGTGGAAAAGTATATCAAGGCTTTGAGTGCACGATACCCAATGTGATGAACAAAATCGCAGAACTTCCCGACCCCGAACCACAGCGCACCAATTTCATCGACTGCATCAACACCCGTCAAAAATTCGCCCTCAATGAGCTCAACGGACACAATAGTTGTACGCTTGTAAATCTTGGGGCAATAGCTTTGCGTCTTGGCCGCAACGAACTCAACTTCGACCCCACGACGCAGACATTTATCGGCGATAACGCTGCCAATGCTTTGATAGACCAGCCAATGAGGGCCGGTTGGACAATCTAACATAAAACACCATGACAAACCGATTTTCATCACTCGCCATATCACTGGCGCTGCTCGCCGGTATCAATTTCGGCAGCGCAGCGCAACTCGACAGCCGCGGACGCACTGTTGAGACAATCATCGCCGACGGCCTGGCACAATTGCCTACCGACACACGCGCCAAATACGAAAAAGTAATCGACGAGATGGCCGCCACCGGCCAAAAAGGCATAGAGCAGCTCGCAGGTATGCTCAAGCCTGCCGAGACGAGCCAGAACGCGCCTTTCGAATATGCCATCGACGCTATCGTGAGCCGTGTCTCGATGCAGGACAACGCTAACCGTAAAGCCATACACGATGGACTCGTCAAGGCTATTGCCGCCTGCAACGACAATGCCAACCGCGCGTTCCTGCTCACACAGCTCAATAAAATCAATGAGCTCTCAGACTTCGACCTCTACACCTCACTGCTTGCCGACGAGTACCTGCGCCAGACAGCACTTGCCGGCCTATCGCATATGCCTGAAGCTGACGCTAAAGTTACAGAACTCGTAAACTCCTCATCGAAACCCGACTGTGGCCTGGCCAAACTCGCGGCATTCCGCAAACTTGGCAGCACCGAAGCCAAACTCACAGAATGGGCCGCTTCGGGTTGCAAAAATGCCTACAAGGCTCTTGGAGTCTGTGGAAGCGAAAAATCGCTCGGTTTTCTCGGCAAAGCCGCCAAGGAAGAAGGTTTTACGGGCGACAAAACAGACGCTTACATACAACTGGCAAGCCGAACAGGCGATGCAAAAGCCGCCAAAACGATGATGGGTGCTAAAATGCCCGAAGCAGTCCGCTGCGCCGGCTTGCAGATATACCTCAAGTCCAAACCCGACGAGGCGACAAAGACTGTGCTGTCGGCTCTCAAAGACAATAGCATCCAGTACCGCACGACGGCCCTCGCAGCTGCTCCCGGTGTTGCCGGTGAGGGTATCTTCGACGCCGTATCGGCCAAATTCAAGTCGCTTGCCCCACAAGCCAAGACTGATGTAACTATCTGGCTGGCCGACAATGGTATAAAGTCTGTCACATCCATACTTGCCAATAATGTAGATGCAGATTATCAGCCTCTGGCCGCCGCAAGTATCGCCGGTCTATCCAAACTTGGCGGTGATGAGGCCTTGACAACTCTCATCAAGCTTCTTGGCGACGGTGAAAACGCACCGGCAGTACTTGCCGCGTTGCGTAGTTTCAATGGAGACATCAAGACCGGTATCGTAGAGGCACTGCAATCGTCCGACCCGGCAGTTGTGACAAAAGCTCTCGCCCTGGCCTCGGGCCGACGCATCTACAGCGCATATCCGCGAGTAGCAGCCCTTACCGCATCGTCCAATCCTGATATCGCCAATGCTGCAACATCGGCTTTGGCTGGTGTCGCAGGACCCGAAAATTTCAACGATATCTGCGACATGATCGACAAGGGCAATAACAATATCGGCTCCCTCCTGCTCGCCGCATGCGAGGCCATAGGTGCGATGCCCAAAAATGAGCAATACTCAATGGTGGCTCAACGCTATGCCAAGGCCCCGAATGCAGCCCGATATTACCCGATGCTTGCCTTGACAGCCACACCCGAGGCAATCAAAATCCTGACCGACAATTTCGCCAAGGGCGATAAAGACGCTTTGAACGCCATTCTCGTTGTCAATAGTCCGGAAATGACCGATATTCTCTACAATATCGCTGCCAACAATCCGTCGGAAAAAGACCGTGTGCTACGCCGCTATGCAGCCATCGTCGGCAACAGTGGCAAAAATCCGGCAGAGCTCTACATGCACTATAGCCGCGCCCTTGCCCTGCAACCGTCGGCCGATATCCAGAACCTCCTGCTTTCAGCTCTTGCTTCGAGCCCGACTTTACCCTCGGCAACTCTTGCAGCCAAATATCTCGACAACGCCGACACCGACTTTGCCGCAGCCGGGGCTGTGAGGCAGATTATTGCCAAAAACACTTCGCTCCAGCATGGCGATGCTGTAAAAGATATGCTCATGAAAGCCCGTGAGATATTCATGCGCCATAAGGCTGCCGGAGACGCTGATGCCGGATATGCTGTCGACGATATCGACGGTATCCTAACAAAAATCGCGAACGACTCTCCGACTTTTGTGCTTTCGCCGGAAGAGGCCGAACAGGGATTTGAAGTGCTTTTCGACGGCCGTTCGCTCGATAAATGGCACGGCAATACCTTGGCCTACGTGCCTGTCGACGGCAACATCAACGTGTCGGCCGAATGGGGTGGCGAAGGCAACCTCTACACCAAGGAGAATTACAGCGACTTTATCTTCCGCTTCGAGTTTTTCTTTGACGTGCCCGGAGTCAACAACGGCGTAGGCATCCGCACCGGCCGCGATGTCACCGGCGTCGATGCCGCTTATGAGGGTATGGAAATTCAAATCCTCGACCATGACGACCCGATTTATCAGGGCCATCCCTACGGTTACACGGGTCTGCGCCCGTATCAGAACCACGGCTCTGTCTACGGTATCGTAGCGCCCGAGCATGTGGACTTCGGCCCGATCAAGCAGTGGCACACAGAAGAGATAAAAGCTGTCGGCGACAGCATCACTGTCACAGTCGATGGCAAGGTGATTACCAAATGCGATATACGCAAAGCCTGCAAGGGACATAACGTGGCGCCCGACGGCAGCAACAACAACCCCTATACATTAGACCACAAAAATCACCCGGGCCTGTTCAACAAAGAAGGCCATATAAGTTTCTGCGGTCACGGATCGGGCCTCAAACTACGCAACATACGCGTGCTTGACCTGAGCAAGAAAAAGAATAAAAAAAACAAATAAACGCTAAACCTCTAATCACATGAAAAAACTTGCAATGGCCACAGCAGCCGCAGTCATGCTCGTGACTGCAAGCTGCACACCTAAAGCAAAGACCGAGGCAGGAAGCAAGACCGATGCCTTAGCCGACTCTCTCTGGAACAAATCCGAGTGGATTTCGGCAGTCAATGCCCCCGTGGAAACTAATGTCATACGCTACGGCGAAACCGAACGCGCTGCCGACGGAGCCTCTTGGTTCCTCTCGACGGTATCGAGCGACAAAAAAATAGCCGATGCGAAATGGATGACAACCGGTCTGGGTACTTACGACCTCTATGTAAACGGACAACTCATAGGTAAAGAAATACTGAAACCCGGATTCACTCATTACGCCAAAACAAAACGCTCGTTTACCTACGACGTGACCGATGCGATGAACACCGCAGCCGGAGCCGAAAACGTGTTCTCTGCCGAAGTGACACCGGGTTGGTGGGGCGACAAGATCATAACTCCTGAAGGACATGAAGGTTATATCGGCAAGAAGCCGGCCTTCCGCAGTGTGCTCCAACTTACATTCGATGATGGCACAGTGGAATACTACGGTACCAATACCAGCGACTGGACAGCCGGTGTGGCTGGTCCGGTGAAGCATGCCGCCATCTTCGACGGCGAGGAATATGATGCCCGTGAGCTCCCCGGATACGCAACGCCCGAGAAGCTCTCCACTCCCGAGGTGAATACCGAATTTGCCGGAGAAATACTACCTTCGGAAGGTGCTGAAATATATCTCCGCCGCGACCTCGCCCTCGATCCTGTGACTCTCTATACTTGGAAAGAAGTAGAAGGAGCGACGGATGAAGAGTTTGGCAAGGTGGTGATTAGCGAGGAGTTTACTCCCGGAAAAGAGTTTACCCTCAATCCCGGAGAAACTTTGGTGATGGACTTCGGCCAAAACACAGCCGGTGTGCCCGAATTTGAATTCGCAGGCGACGAAGGAACGACCGTGACCTGGCTTCCCGGCGAGCTCCTCAACGACGGCAACGGAGCCAAGAGCCGCGGCATGGACGGACCCGAAGGAAGTGTACACCGCCTCAACCTGCGCACTCCCGATATCGCGTTCCTCAACAAATACACCTTCGGCAAAGACAAGGGCGTTGTCAAATATTCTCCGCGCCACACTTTCTACGGCTACCGCTACGCTTCGATGAACGCAGACGGAGGTCCAGTCAAAATCAAATCGATCAAATCGGTTCCGGTAAGTTCGATTGCCGAAGATATGGAAATCGGTACCATGACCACCGGCAACGACATGGTGAACAAACTGATTTCAAACACTATCTGGGGCCAGCGCTCCAACTATCTGTCTGTACCCACCGACTGCCCACAGCGTAACGAACGCCTCGGCTGGACCGCCGACACCCAGGTATTTGCCGAAACAGGATCGTTCTTCGCCAACACACGAGACTTCTTCCACAAATGGATGCGCGACATGCGCGACACCCAGTCTGACAAGGGCGGCTTCCCCGGCGTGGCTCCTGTAGCACAGTACGGCGCCACCGACAACGACATGATGCGCGTGGGCTGGGCCGACGCAGGCGTTATCGTACCCTGGACAGTATGGAAACAGTTCGCCGACACCGAAATCATCGACGAGAACTGGGAAGCGATGGAGAAGTTTGTAGACCATATCTATGAGACCAAATACGACCACAATGCCTTGAAAGAAGAGAACGGCAACTATCAATGGGCCGACTGGCTCAGCTATGAGCCCCTCGAAAGCTGTGGCGGCGGTATCTGGGGCGAAAACGGTCTCCGTCCCGAGGCTGTAGAGTACTGGAACTACCTCAACGCCAACTACTGGCTCATCGATGCCGGCATGATGGCCGACATGGCCCGTGCAACCGGCCGCGATGCCGCCAAGTACGACAAAATGGCAGCAGAAGCGCGAGATTATATCAAGACTAACTTCCTCACTCCCGAAGGAGAGTTCAAGACCGAAATCCTCAATACGATGCAGACTCCGGCTCTCTTTGCTCTGAAGAACAAACTTGTCGAAGGTGATGTGAAGGCCAAGATGATAGAGCGTCTGCGCAAGAACTTTGAAGAACACGGCAACTGCCTCCAGACCGGCTTCCTCGGTACTTCGATACTCATGCCCACACTTAGCGAAAACGGCATGACCGACATCGCTTATGAGCTTCTGCTCCAACACAAGAACCCCAGCTGGTTCTACTCCATCGACAACGGAGCCACCACTATCTGGGAGCGTTGGAACAGCTACATGATCGAACACGGCATGGGCCCACGCGGCATGAACAGCTTCAACCACTATGCTTACGGCTGCGTGGCCGAATGGATGTGGAAGACTATGGCCGGTATCGCCGCCGATGTTGAGAAGCCCGGCTTCAAGCATATCATCATGGCCCCCCAGCCTGACCGCCGCATAGGCTCTCTCAAAGCTACCTATAACTCGGCTGCCGGCCCGATCGACAGTGAGTGGAAATACGAAGGCGACACCTGGACATGGAATTTCACCATTCCTGAAGGTGCCTCTGCCACCGTGACCGTGCCCGGCGAAAGCAGCTCCAACGAATACGGAGCAGGCAGCCACTCAATCGTGAAAGAGCTGAAATAAATTCGACATATGAATAAAATCATTTATGCCGCCGTGGCGCTTCTGGCAGGCTTCCATAGCCTGTCGGGGGCCGCTCCGGCGGTTAAATCATGTAAGGTAGACGGCTATGTCGGCGACCGTATCGACGCCTGCATCAATGGACGCGTCATGGCTCAGGATGTCGATATACTTGTAGAGCCATTCCGTCATCTCACCGAGGGCGACCGCTGGCAAATGGAGTTTATCGGCAAATGGATGCTTGGCGCCATCGACACATACCGCTACCAACCCACCCCTGAACTTCTCGCCAAGATTACCGACGCGGCTGTCAAACTCATGGACACACAGCAAGCCGACGGCTATATAGGCAACTACAAGATAGAAGACAGGTTGAAACAATGGGACGTTTGGGGACGTAAGTACTGCGCTCTGTCGTTGCTCGACTACTACCGTCTGACGGGCGATAAAAGAGCTTTGACCACAGTGGAGCGTCTCATCGACGACCTCATCAACGACCTCGCCTCTGCCGGTACCGAAATATCGGCCACGGGCAACTACCGCGGCATGGCGTCGTGTTCAATCCTCGAACCGACAGTATATCTCTACCGCCTGTCGGGAAAGGAGAAGTATCTCGATTTTGCCAAATCTATTGTAGAGTCGATCGAGCGCGAGGGCAATTCCCAACTTGTCACCAAAGGTCGTGCCGACATTCCCGTCGCCCACCGATTCGAATTCCCAAAACAGTGGTGGTCGTACGAAAACGGTCATAAGGCATACGAAATGATGTCGTGTTACGTAGGGCTGATGGAGTTGGGCAAAGAAATCGGCAATCCGTCGTATCTCGAGGCAGCTATAAAGACTGCCGACAATATAATCAGAAACGAGATAAACATCGCCGGATCGGGAGCAGCTTTCGAGTGCTGGGGCGATTGGAAAACAAGTCAGACCACCCCGGCTTATCATACGATGGAGACATGCGTCACATTTACATGGATGCAGTATCTCAGCAAGCTATGGGAGCAGACCGGCAATCCGCACTACGCTGATGAGTTCGAGCGAACGATGTACAACGCCTTGATGGCTTCGCTCCGCGCCGATGGCGGCCAGATATCGAAATACAGCCCTCTTGAAGGTCGTCGCGTCAGCGGTGAGGAACAGTGCGGTCTGCCCATCAACTGCTGTAATGCCAATGGTCCGCGCGGTTTCGCACTAATTCCCGACTTTGCCACGCGAGTGTCGGGCGATACTATTTTCGTCAACCTCTATGTTCCTCAGAATGCGACTTATAAACTCGGGAAAAATGAAGTGTCGGTCGCCGTGGAGAGCAAATTCCCTGTTACGGGAGAGAATACATTGACGATCACACAATCGAAACCAGGCAAAGGCAAGGCTGTCATAGCGCTGCGCATACCCGGGTGGTGCAAGGACAAATATAACATCGCCGTCCAATCGACCGAAGTATCTCCCGAGGTCAAAAACGGCTATGCGTTCATAAATCTTGGCAAGTCGAAGACAAATACCATTACGACCGACTTCGCTCTCGAGAGCCGCGTGGAAGAACGCAACGGAATGCAGGCAGTTGTCCGCGGTCCGCTTGTCTTCGCACGCGACAGCCGCTATGCCGACGGATATGTGGACGAATGCTGCGTGATACAAGCATCGCCCGACGGCGTGGTAGAGACTCGTTTTGCCGACTCTCCGGCCGACTTTGCATGGATCACCCTCGAAGTACCTGCAATCCTCGGTACCGACCTCGAAAATCACGAAAACAGCACGCCGCGATATGTGAAGTTCTGCGACTTCGGATCGGCCGGCAACGACTGGGCCCGGGACGGACGCTACCGCGTGTGGCTTGTGAAGACAATACATGCCATGTCGGAACCATACCGCAAATATTAAACGTCATCGTACTAAAGGATACACCGGCTGAACTTATGAGTTCGGCCGGTTGTTTTTTGAATTAGTACCAAAACATATTTATCATGGCATACCGAATTGAAGAAATCGAGGGCATCGGCACATCATACGCCCGTAAGCTCGAAGCTGCCGGAGTGAAGACTACAGATGATCTGCTCGCGAAAGCATCGACTAAAAAAGGGCGCGAAGCCCTTGCCGAAGAAACCGGCATCTCTGAGAAGTTAATTCTAAAATGGGCCAACCATGCCGACCTCTTCCGCATCAAAGGTGTAGCCGGTCAGTTTGCTGAACTCCTTGAGGCTGCAGGAGTAGACACGGTGAAAGAATTGCGCCACCGCGTACCGGCTAATCTGCACACTAAACTCGTCGAAGTCAACGAGGCCCGTAACCTCTGCAACCGCGTACCATCCGAAGCCGAAATCACACGCATGGTGGAGCAAGCCAAGGAAATGGAACCGGCGATAAGTTACTGACACAGGGGCTGCAGAAGCGGCGTTCGTAACGGTGTGTCAAACGAGTGTTTTGACACACCATCATCATTACCTAAACTTTCATCATTCATCGCATCATGGCAAACAAAGCTTCTTTCGGAAAGTATATAATAGGATGGATGAACCTTGGCGTCATCCTGCTGTCCATAGTACTGATAGTATGGATATCGATTGATACATTCGAATCTGAAAGCCTGCTACAGGACTTCAGGTACATGCACTTCCAGTTTTGGGTGTGTCTGTTTTTTGTCTTCGATTTCTTCGTAGGGCTATATTTTGCGGATGACCGCCTTGCATTCTTCCGCAGCCGTATAATGTTTCTGCTGCTGTCGATACCGTATGTCAACATCATCAGCTGGCTCAATATCGACCTAAACCACGACGCGGCTTATTTCGTGCGCTTCATCCCTTTGGCCCGGGGAGCACTGGCGATGTCGATAGTGCTTGGCTATCTATCATCAAACCCGGTTTCAAGCCTTTTTCTGTCGTATCTGTCGATCATCGTGCTGGTCACATACTTTTGCTCGCTTATTTTCTATCAACGCGAAAACGGTGTCAACCCTGAGGTCGGAACCTATTGGACGGCCCTGTGGTGGTCGGCAATGAACATGACCACCGTCGGGTGCAATATCTCGCCCGTGACGGTGGCCGGTAAAATAATTGCCGTCATCCTGCCGATGTGCGGCATGATAATATTTCCTCTCTTCACTGTATACCTCACCGACTACGTGACACGCCTTGTGAAACGCGGCCGCAAGAAAGATGGCGAAGAGCAAGCTTAGACCTGAAACTCAGATGCCGTCTTCGACAGTCCAGACAAACGCGCGCAGACCGAGTTTTGGACGTTCGTCGTTGAAGCGGCGCAGCTTCTCAAGCACAGGCGCCACACGGTGGTCTTCAACCATCGTCATTATGGCACCGGCCAGCGATGGCCATGCATGGCTACCGTAGTGAGGCTCGCCGTCGACGCTGCCGCGTCCTTTCACGAGGTCCCATGAAGTGAAACCACGGCAGTTGCTTTGCTCAAGCATCTCCACGATGCGGTCGTAATGAGCCTGGTCGTAGGCTATGAATATGGCTTTCATCTTATCTATCAAAATTAATAATTACATTCTATCTGGCTATTGATATTTTCACCGGACCGATAAGGCCGGAGTTTCGGAGAGGTGCACCGGCAGCAGGGCCGCTGATAGTCCAAGTCTTGCGGTCGGCTTCAGGCAATCCGGCATCATATACGAGCCGGTTGAACCATGTACCTGTCACATCGACCGTCAATTCATTCCGGCCTTTCCTAACAGCGTCAGTGATATCCACGACATAAGGCGAAGTCCATACCGTCGACAGTTTCTGTCCATTCATGCTTACTTCAGCAATCATGTCGACCTCACCTAAATCGAGAATATATCGTGCGTTTTTCTCTTTCTTAGCCAACTTAAAGTCCGTTTTATATTTTACAGTTCCCGAGAACGCTTTGGCTTCGTCGGAGACATCCAGATCTTTCCATGCCTTGAGGGCGGATATCTGCAACGGAGTGTCCTGCCCCCAGCCAAGAGGGTAATCCAAGGTCCACACGCTGTTGTCGGCGGTCCATACCGTAGTGTAATCCGATGGCATTGATTTCGTTTTACGGCCTTCCGACCCGAAGACAACAAAACAAGATCCGGCACGAGGTAAATCAAAATCGATGAACGTGCGGCCGTCTTTCAGCAGAGTCTTTACAGAAAATGCTTCTCCGGTCAGCGGATCCCATATTTCGGCCTTTTCTGTGTTTCGGAAACTCATTTCTCCTTTGAAGCCAGAGCCTTCGGGAGCGCAGACATAGTACCAGTCGGCCCCATCGGCCTTACGGTGAATCCAAAGAGCATCTCCGGTCACATCAGGTTGCAAATCCAATATACCAAGAACCTCATAAATTGAATGTCCGGCTATCACCTTACCCTTGCCTATATTGCGGACTCCCGGTTCTCCACTGCCCCAAAGGGTATGTACGGCAGCATTGAAGCGGCGTCCAGTCTCCTCAGGCGAACTAAGTGTAGCCGGGTTTTCAGGAGCATTACCGACCACTATTGCCCCGGCATTTACAAGATCCACTAATCTTTCGAGTGTCTGAGGCAACATCCGGTGGTTTTCAGGTATCCATAATAAGCGGTATGATATACCTTCAGGTGTGACAATCATGCCGTCGCGAACAGATAGACGGTTGAGCAACACATCGGGATTGCAATAATCATATTTATACCCGGCAGGGAACGGAGCCTGCTGGTTTGGCTTATGGTCGATCTCATCACCTAAATACCAAAGGACATCGGAAACAGGACGTCCCCGTTCGAGTAGATAGGTGCAACGGGCCAGATATGTGGTGAAGGCCGGCATGTGTCTCCACCACGTCTGCCCACGGAGAAATGGAGTGCCAATACCCTGACCAAAAGATGTACCGGGGAACATTGTGTCGGCACACGGGTTGTGGGTATACGTATGAAACACCTGATGTGTCACTCCTTCGATAGCATGGAAGTTGGCATTCTCCTTGAGCATCCCGAGGTGCTCGTCCCATGTGAGCTGGAATGAAGTGAACGCTTCTGCCGATACTCGAGGTTTGCCATATAGACGGGCAGCCGAAACTGTCGGTTTAACCGGCTTGAAATTAATTGATCCTACAAAGGTATTGGTAGAATGCTGCCAGAACTCACACATCGGAACATCAGCATATTTGAAATACTCCATGATGTCGGTCGGAAAGACATCCCCTGCAGCCGTCTCATAGGTTATCGTGAGACCTTTCTCTTTTGCCTGCCGGGCCATACGGCCGTAGAATTTATTGACAACCAAATCGTTGAGCACTGAGCGCCAATCTCTCAGAAATCGGGATGTCGTCTCAGGATCATTCATCACATAGCCGAATAAAGCCGGCACCCATTGACGTAAGTCATAGCCTGATACACGACGGAACTCGGCTTCCATATCGTCTGTCCATGTCTGAGTGCGGCATTCCCAGCTGTCGAGAAGCATACCGCCAAGCAGTCCCCCTTTCAAAGGCCCATCGGCAAGACGGCCTATATATCCGGCAAAATGGGCATCCGCACCCGATGTCGACAGTTTGTCGCACTCCCAACCGGAGGCCTCCTGAGGCGCCGGGCCATTTCTCATTCCGGTATTCACATGGCCTACGCGGAGTACAGTCCATTTACCGTCCGGAGATGACCAGTCAAGTTTTCCGTCCGCCCCCATTCTTGAAGTAAGGTCAAGCACAGAGTTGTAGTTTACAAAAGCATCGGCAGATTGCTCGGGCATGTTTAATTCCGGCATCTGGCTGCGCAGTGTCCATCCGGCTTCGGCTTCCCAATTGTTTTTACGGGCCGCCGAATAGAGATGTAGGAAACCGAGATGCATCGGATGCCTGTTATCTATTGCGACACGATAACGCTTAGCCGGAGCGACCTCGCGACAGGCGAATGTTATGGGTTTATCGTCCTGCCAGTTGCTCTGGGGCATATCGGCAGAGAGGATATCGACAGCATCAGAGCCGTCGTCGGGTAATGCCTGAACCAAGAAGCTCACTCCCGGCTCGAAACACCAATCGTGATAGAAACCGTTGATCGACGAAAATTCTATCGAACGGACAGTCTTAGGCTCATCGAAGGTCAATTCTATCCAATGAGATTTATCAGCCGATACGGGAGGTAAGTCAACGCCGGCATAACTACTGACGCAATCGAGCCAAGGCTTATCCACCAAATCACTTTTTATTTCTACCGGACTCAACGGTTTATTCTCATCGCCAACAGGAGTAGGGAAAGCGAGCACAAACAAATCCTTGTAATCACGCCATTCTTCTGCAGTCCCGTCAGGAACTGGCAGCATAATAGACTCGTCTCCGCTGTTTATATCTGTGCGGCTCCATACAAGGTGGCGCATCGCGTTCGACGGCTTTATCCAAGGACCTCCCGACATCGCCCATCCGGGGCAATTCTGCATAGTGAAACGCAAGCCGAGCCGCTGCGCCTCACTGGCAGTATGCGTCACCGCATCATCCCATTTTGAACTCAAGGATAAGATTTGCTCTTTCACTCCCGGCCATGCGTTTCCACTGCCGTGAAACAGATGAATTCCCGAGATACCAGAAGCGGCGATTGCTTCCAGATCGGCTGTAATGCCCCGTTTGTCGACATTTCCTTCTATATAGTGAAACCAAGTCTCCGGATAATATACCTTGGGAGGATTAGCGAAATTTACTCTATCCTTTTCCCCGAAAACAGCAGATAATTCATTCCGTGGCGGTACATTCGCAGGTTGTTGTGCGAGCGCCGTCATTGCGAGGCTTATAGCAGACGATATAGTTAATAATCTGTATTTCATTATCTGTCTGTTTCCGGGTAAATATTGTCTGAGACTTATTGAACTTGCGGAATGTGCGCTTTGCGGAGTTTGCGGCGTTGGTTCTTGACACCCTGCGATGCAAAGACGCAATAGAGCACGGGCACAAAGAGGAGTGTAAGGATGGTGGAGAAGGTGAGACCGCCGATAACGGCTGTACCCATAGGTCTCCACATCTCCGCACCCTGACCGGTTCCGACAGCCATAGGCACCATGCCGAGGATGGTGGTGAGCGTGGTCATGACAACAGGACGCAGACGCGACTCGCCGCCGTTGATCACGGCACGGCGTATCGACATGCCGCGCTCGCGGTTGAGCGAGATGTAGTCGATGAGCACGATACCGTTTTTAACCACAATACCTATGAGCATGATAGCGCCGATCATTGACATCACATTGAGCGTATGACCTGTGAGCCACAGGATGATGAATACGCCAGAGAACGCGAACAGGAGCGAGGTCATGATGATGCCGGGATAGGTGTAGCTCTCGAACTGTGCCGCCATGACGATGTAGACGAGCACTATGATGAGTACTGCGAGGGTGAGGAGGTCGCGGAACGAATCCTGTTGGTCTTCATAGCTACCGGCAAGCTGGATGTTTATACCCTGAGGTATGTCCATCCTGTCGATTTCGGCCAAGGAGGCCTCCACGACGTCGCTCATTGGCACATCCTGCACCACAGTGGTGACGGTGACGATACGCTCGCGGTCTTTACGTTCGATAGTGGGTGGCGTGAAGCGCTCCACCACTTTGCCGACGTCGCTCACTCGGACGCCCTTGCCGGCGGAATTGTAGATAAGTATGTTTTCGATATCCTCGAGCGAAGTTCGGTTTTCGGGCGCGTACATCACCTTGATATCATACTCCTCACCATCTTCACGGAACTGCGACGCAAGCTGACCGTTGATACGGTTACGCAGATATGTTGCGGCAGTCGAAAGGTTGAGGCCATAGAGAGCCAGTTTCTCTCGGTCGAAATCGACCTGATACTCCGGCTGGTAGTCGGAGCGCGATATAATCACGTCGGCAGTACCGGGAATGCTGCGGAGCACCTGCTGAAGCTTGCGTGCCACAGAGTCGGTCTCGGTGAAGTCATAGCCGTATATCTCGTAGTCGATCGTCGACTGTCCACCCATGCCCATACCGCCTGTCGACACCTGGGCTTTCTTGAATTCGGGGAAGTTGCGAAGGTCCTGACGCATGAGTCTCGCGATGTCGGTGACGCTGCGTTCGCGCTCTCCGGGGTCGGTGAGGCGGACGTTCATCGAGATAATATGAGGACCATTATCGCTGAGCGACGCAAAGGTATTGTCGCTCGAAGCCGTACCGGTAGTATAGTTGATAACTGTTATCTCAGGGTATTTTTCACGCCACAGCTCGACGAGACGGGCTGTGCTCTCCTTCGACAGTTCGACACGTGTTCCAATCGGCATTTCGAGGCTTATTCTCATACGGGCATCGTCGGCGGTTGGGAAGAACTCGGTACCAACCTGACGCACAAGCATCAGAGAGCCGACGAATATGGCCATACAGATGATGAATGTGACCATCTTGTGCCCCACCACCCATGACAGCAGGCGTCCGTAACCACGGTCGAATGCATCAAGGCCCTTGTTGATTGGAGTGAAGAAAAGCGTGTAGAGTTTGCCGTGACGGTTGTTGAGGCGAAGCATCAGCGAGCATAGCATCGGCGTGAGCGAAAGGGCGCACACAGTTGAGATTATCATCATGATAGTCACCATCCAACCCAACTGGCGGAAGAGCACACCGGTCATGCCCGTGACGAGCGTGAGGGGGAAGAACACCGCTATGAGGGTCAGGGTCGATGCGATTACCGACACCGCAACCTCATTGGTGCCATGTACGGCGGCCTGCTTGGGATCTGAACCTCGCTCGATATGAGTCGTGACGTTTTCGAGCACCACGATAGCATCGTCGACCACCATACCGATAGATATCGACAAGGCCGAGAGCGACACAATGTTGAGAGTGTTGCCGGTGGCGTAAAGATAGATAAACGACGCGATGAGCGAGATAGGTATCGTGATGGTGATGATAAGGGTTGCACGCCAGCGACCGAGGAAGAAGAACACCACGATAATCACGAACAGCAGGGCATAAAGCACTGTCTCGACAAGCGAGGCGATAGTGTTGCGGATGTTGTCGGAGGTGTCGACGATAATGCCGAGCTTGACATCGGAAGGCAAACGTTTCTGCAGGTCGGGCAGGATTTCGAGCACCTTGTCTGAAATGCGCACAGAATTGGCGCCGCTCTGCTTCTGCACCACAATCATGGCACCCTGCTCTCCATTATTGTATGTTTCCTGAGTGCGTTCCTCGAGGCTATCCTCGATACGGGCAACGTCGCTGAGGTATATGGTTTTGCCATCGTAACTTCCGACAACGATGTTCCGCATCTCTTCCGATGCTTTGAATTCACCCTGGACACGCAAGGAATAAGTGTCGGAACCGATATCGAACGAACCACCGGGTATATTGCGGTTTTCCGCACCGATTATGCTGCCTATCTGCTCCACCGTGAGGTTATAAGCCTCAAGACGGACAGGGTCGACGTAGACATGTATCTCGCGCTTGGGTGCACCCGAAATCGACACTGAGCCGACTCCGGATATTCGTGCCAAGGGGTTGGCAACGGCATCGTCGAGAATTTTATAGAGACCCGGCATACTCTCCGAAGCGTTGACCGAAAGCATGATGATAGGTATCATGTCGGACGAGAACTTGAAGATAATCGGTGTCTCGGCATCGTCGGGCATCATCGACGATACCATGTCGAGTTTGTCGCGCACATCGTTGGTGAGCACGTCGATGTCTTCGCCATACTCGAACTCGAGGGTTATGACCGAAATGTTTTCACGCGACTTGGAGGTGATGTGTTTAAGGTTGCTCACCGAATTGAGGACATTCTCGAGCGGACGTGTCACGTTCTGCTCAATATCCTGAGCACTCGCACCCGAATATGTTGTCATCACCATGATAGTGTTGGTTTCGACATCGGGATAAAGGTCTATTGGTAGATTGCGCAGCGAAAACAAGCCCAAAATCACCACTGCCACAAAGCAGAGGGTGGTCATGATAGGGCGTTTCACCGCATTGCCGTAGAGACTCATTCTTTATATTGTTTTCAGTTTGAAAATAATCGGCTACACACTCCGGCGATTAGTGGACTTCTACTTCTATGCCGTCGGCAAGACGAGTCTGGCCCGTTATCACGACAGTATCACCGTCCTCGATACCGGAAAGGAGCTCGTATGCATTGTCGAGACGACGACCGAGTTCCACACGGTTGTAACTTACTTTATTGCCCTTTAGGACATAAACATATTTGTTTCCGGAGCCAGTCTGCTTCACGACAGCGCGGTCGGGCACTACGATATTCGGCTGGGTACCAAAGTCGATTGACACACGTGCGAACATGCCTGGTTTGATACGTTCGCCAGCGTTTGCGATGCGCACCTCCACTTCGAAAGTACGGGTTGCAGTATCGACCGTGGGATAGATACGCTGCACCTTACCCTGGAATATCTCGTCGGGGAAGGCATCGAAAGTCACCTCTACGGGTTGGCCTACTTTCAGAAGGCTCATATCGTTTTCACTCACATTAATCATAACCTTGACCACGGGGGTAAGTTGTCCTACAGTGAGTACAGGCAGCGATCCTGTCATGTCGCCCGGGTCGTAGTTACGGGCCGTCACCACTCCCGAAATAGGAGAGCGAAGGATTGTATTCTCAAGCATATTATCGTACTGCGAGCGCGATGCGTCGAGCTGCGCTTTGAGCTGGTCAACCTGCCGCTGCGTTCCACTACCGATCTCGAGAAGCTGCACGGCGCGGTTATACTCGCGCTGAGTCTGCTCGAGGTTGATGCGCAACTGGTCGATATTCGACTTGTCGAGCACGACGAGCTCCTGTCCGGCACGTACTCGGTCGCCGACCTCTACATTGATGCGTTTGATGCGGTTCGGGGTCGCCGGTGAGATGTTGTTGATGTTCTCGGCTTCGACATTAGCCGTATATTCCTTGTTTTGTGGCACGTCGATGCGGTGGGCCACGTCGACTGTGACGATTGGGGTTTCTACGACGACCGTCTTGTCGTCCTTTTTACCGCACGACACCAAGGCTGCGGCGGCCAAAAGGCCCAGGCTTAAACTTGCGTATTTCATTTGTTGGTATATTTGTCGATTGGAGCGTTGCCAAGGAGCAACTCAAGGTTACTGTGGGCTACAAGATAATTATAGATTGCCTGATTGTAGGACAGGCGAGCCTGAGTGAGAGCCAGTTCGCTATCGCGGAGATTGAGGTAGCTCGCCGCACCGATGTCGAAACTCTTCTGCTGTATGCCGTAGGCTCTCTCGGCCTCAGCTACACTTTCGGCACACGATGATATCTGCTTGACGTTCATCTTGATATTATCTACAGCGACTTTTACCTGCATGTCGATACTGCGCTCAAGGTTCTCGCGCTGCCATTTCATCTCCTCAACCTGGAGTTTTGCCTGCTTGACTCTGTTGAAGCGCTGTCCGCCGGAGAATATAGGCACAGAGATCGATACACCGATCGACGAATAGGGGTTCCACCGCAGGTCTTTGAAAGGTGTGCCGTTGTTCATCGCCGTCCAGTTGTAATTGGCCGTCAAGGCAAGTGTCGGCGAATACGCTAATTTCTCGATTTTGAGCGACTTGCGCAACATCTCGGTGTCGATATCCATAAGTTTGAGATCGGAGTTGCCGCTGTAGTCAGGGTCGATGGCAAGAGTCCGGGCATACATTGACTCCTGATAATCGGCGAGCTTGCCGTCTATCTTAAATTCAAAATCCGAGTCGACGCCCATGAGTATCAACAGCTGCAGCCGGGCCTGTTTTATAGCGATGTCGGCCTGAAGCAACTGGGGTTCGATATTCTTCATCGCCACGGATGTGCGCAACACATCATAGTCGCTTGCATCACCGAGAGCGAATTGCTTGGAATATGTGTCGTATGTGAGTTTTGCCATATCGTAGCTCTCCTTGATCACAATCTTGGAGTCTTCGGCAAGCATAAGGGCATAGTATGCGTTCTTGACCTGATTGACAAGTTCGAAACGGCTTTTTCTGGCAGCTTCAACATTGCGAAAAATCTGCTGGTCGCTCAAACTTATACTGGTCCATAACTGAGGTGCAATCAAAGGCATCGAAGCCTGGAAGCCTACAGAATAGGAGTTGTCGAGGCCCACCTTTATACCGTTGTTACCGGCACCGGCCCTCGCGGCTGCCCGGGAACCGGTTTCACCGGAGTCTCCGCCTTCGCCACTATCTCCGCCCATATCCCCGAATCCATCCATATTCATATACATGGTCTGTTTGGCAAGCGTGCGGCTGTATTGCCCTCCGAAATCGATAGTTGGTAACAATTGTCCTAAAATCTCGCGGCGCGAGTAATCGACGCGCTTCACCTCCATATCAGCCACCTTGACCGTGGGACTTTCGGCAAGCGCTATCTCAAGGCAGGCATCGAGGTCGAGCAGCGTCGGTTCGGCAGCGCCCAAGCTCATCGAGCCGGCCAATGCCATGACGGCAGCAAGCATCGTGATGTTTTTCATCGTGATTATAATTGGCTTAAGAAAACGGCACAAAAATAGTCATTATCCTGCCGTTTTAAATCAATGGAAATGCTAATAAACCCAAAAATACGACAAATCCACCAATTTTTACACCAAAACAACCACAGGGTATTTTTTAATAACCGGCGCGGTATTTGTCGGCTCCGGGAGCCGATGCTTCCTCGAGTATACTGAGATAAGAACTATAGCGCGATTCACTGACACGATGCTCTTCAACGGCTTCGCGCACTGCACAACCGGGCTCATGGGTATGGGTGCAGTTGTCGAAGCGGCAGTTTTTCGACAGCTTGAAAATCTCAGGAAAATAGTGACTAACTTCCTCTCTCTTGAAATCGAACACACCAAAACCGCGTATGCCCGGGGTATCTATAATACCGCCTCCACCGGGGAGGTCGTACATTTCGGAGAAAGTGGTGGTGTGCATACCGGTATCATGCGAAGCCGACAGATCGCCTGTGCGTAGATCGAGCCCCGGAACGAGCGCATTGATAAGCGTGGTCTTGCCCACGCCTGAGTTACCGGAAAAGAGCGCAACTTTGTCTTTGAGATATGCTGCAAGGCTGTCGATATTGCGGCCTGTAGCAGCCGAGACGCCTATCACATGGTAGCCTATCGAACGGTAGAGATACTCCACCGCATCGAGCAACTCGTCGTCGCCCTCATCGGTAAGCAGATCTATTTTGTTGAACACCAGCAAAGCCGGCACATTATAAGCCTCTGCGGTAGCAAGAAAGCGGTCGATGAATGTAAACGAAGTGGTAGGATGAGCCAAGGTGGCCACAAGGACAGCGCAATCGATATTGGCCGCTATGATATGTGCTGCTTTCGAGAGGTTGCTGGCCCGGCGGATTATATAGTTGCGACGCGGCAGGACTCCTGTGATATAGCATACTCCGTCGGGGCCGGGTTCTCCAAGATCCACATGGTCGCCTACGGCAACAGGGTTTGTGGTCCGTAGGCCTTTGATACGGAAATTACCCTTGACGAGACAGCGCGTCTCGGCTCCAGAAGCGTCGCGCGCCACATAGCTCGAGCCGGTATTTCGGATTATGATTGCAGTCGTTTTCATTTTCAGGGTGTAAAGTTACAAATAAAAACAACATACCGAGCCTTTTTGCACTCTCATTTGTTATTAAGGTATATTAAAACGTTCAAGTATGAAAAATCTCCTCGCAATATCGGCTGTATGCATCGGCCTCTTCGGCACCACCTCTTGTGCCGACCTCGGTTTCGGTGTCGACTATAATGCCACAGCCGGCCCCGACACTTACTGGTATCCGAGCGGATATCCCTACGATAATTACTGGAACAATCCTTTGTGGGACTATGGACCAATCTACCGACCACCCAGGCCGGCTCCGCCATTAGTCGGTAACGGCCCCGGCTCAATAGTAATTCCCGGCAACCGCCCATCGCAGACACCGCGACCTCCACAGATCTCGCGTCCGCCTCAGGTACGTCCGCCACAACAAAGGCCGACAGAAACAAAACCATTAGGGCCAAACGGTATCGGGTGGAACCCAGGACCTAACGTACGTCCCGGCACCATACCTCGCGACAATCCGTCAAAATAATCTGCCCGACACAACTTTTACGGCCTCATCCCGTTAGTAATCCGAAATATATCCATCAACCCACATAGAAATGAAATATCTTTTTTCATTGGCCGCTATTGCCGGCCTTGCGCTCGACTGCCTCGCTGTCGAACCCAAGACATACGATTTTGCCGTAACCGACGGTGACACCCTGCGCATGGACGTATACATGCCTGCCGACACTGTATCTGCCCACCCGGCCGTACTTTTCGCCTTTGGGGGCGGCTTCACAAGCGGAACACGCAACGACAAACAATATATCGAGTACTTCAACTTCCTCGCCGATAATGGTGTAGTGGCCATCTCCACCGACTACCGCACTTCGCTGGCAAAAGACCCAAAATTGCTTACATCACCTGAAGGCTTCGCTCAGGCTCTGTCGGGAGCTATCACTGAAGCTGTAACCGACTTTTATTCCGCCACGGCCTATATACTTGTGAATGCCGGAGAGCTAAAAGTAGACCCCTCCAAGATAATTGCCTCCGGTTCAAGCGCAGGAGCTATCACAGCCCTACAGGCTGAATACGGCATCTGCAACGGCCAGACAACGGGCATCTTCCCTCAAGGGTTCAATTATGCCGGCACAGTCTGCTTCGCCGGAGCCATATTCAGCGTCGGCTCCCTGTCATGGAGCACAGAGCCTTGCCCCATGCAACTCTTCCACGGTGATTTTGACAGGAATGTACCCTACTCCATCTTGTCGGCATATCCGTATAACTTCAACGGGTCGAAAACAGTGGCTTCGTCGCTGGCCGATAAAGCTGTTCCTTGCGAGTTCTTCACCTTTGCCGGAGCCGACCACAGTATAGCCGTATCGCCCATGACCGACAATCTTTACGACATCCTCGGCTTCATCAAGCGTGTTGCCGCCGGGAAAGAACGCCTCAGCATCAACGCCACAGTATCAAAGCCAGGCGCAGCACTCACCTCGCCTCCGGCATTTACTATCGCCGACTACATAAAAGCAAATATGTAAAAAATATTATTACAACAACTACACAGCGCCGAGCTGATGCCCGGCGCTGTGCTTTATTTATATGTGGATCAGTTATCAGAAGAGACTCCAGCTCACAGTCAGACCAGCCATGACGATGGATACCATCGACATGAGCTTGATGAGAATATTGAGCGATGGGCCGGAAGTATCTTTGAACGGGTCACCGACGGTGTCGCCCACAACAGTTGCTTTATGCACTTCGCTGCCCTTACCTCCGAAATTGCCTTCCTCGACAAATTTCTTGGCATTATCCCAGGCACCGCCAGAATTGGCCATAAAGATGGCAAGAACGAAACCTGCGCTAAGACCACCAACGAGCAGACCAAGAACACCGGGGACGCCGAAAATAAGACCGGTCACAATCGGAGCCACGATAGCAAGCAAAGAGGGGAACACCATCTCGCGCTGAGCTCCTTTGGTCGAAATCTGCACGCACCGTGCATAATCGGGCTCAGCCTTGCCTTCGAGGATACCTTTGATTTCGCGGAACTGGCGGCGCACTTCCTCAACCATATGCTGTGCTGCGCGGCCAACAGCATTCATCGTGAGACCGCAGAAGAGGAATGCCATCATAGAACCGATAAACATACCCGAAAGTACCTTGGGGCTCATAAGATTGACTTCATAGTAGGTCATAAAGTCGAGGAACGACATTTCGTGGATATGCACTGACCTGTCACCAATCTGAATAAAGGTCTCGCCAAGACGTTCGAGGCCGATACGTATCTCCTCGATATATGATGCGAGCAGAGCCAGGCCTGTGAGGGCTGCTGAGCCGATAGCGAAACCCTTGCCGGTAGCCGCGGTGGTATTACCAAGCGAATCGAGAGCATCGGTGCGGCGGCGCACGTCAGGACCGAGGCCGCTCATCTCAGCATTACCACCGGCGTTGTCGGCGATAGGACCGTAAGCGTCGGTAGCGAGAGTGATGCCAAGTGTCGACAACATACCTACAGCAGCGATGCCGATGCCATAGAGACCCATAGCAACGTTTGAGAAATCAAGGCCCGAGGCGAACCAATAGCTCAATATGATACCGGCAACAACAGCGATTACGGGAACAGCAGTGGAAACCATACCGAGGCCTACACCTGATATGATGACTGTAGCCGGACCGGTAGTGCCACTTTCGGCAAGTTTCTTGGTAGGCTTATACGATTGCGAGGTATAATATTCGGTAGAGCGGCCGATGACGATGCCAACAAGCAGACCAACGACAACCGAACAGCTTATCAAAGCCCAGTTCTCAAGCCCGAGAAGCCACAGGATAAGGAAAGTGGCAGCCACGATAAGCACCGAACTGAGGTTTGTGCCTAACGACAGAGAACCAAGCAGTTGTTTGATAGTGGCGTTTTCTTTAGTACGCACACAGAAGATGCCAAGTATCGACAGGAGTATGCCTACGGCTGCAATCAGCATCGGGGCTACGACGGCCTTGTATTGCATCACTTCATCGCCCGACAGCAGATACGCAGCAGCGCCGAGAGCTGAGGTGGCCAAAATCGAGCCGCAATACGACTCATAGAGGTCGGCGCCCATACCGGCTACGTCACCCACGTTGTCGCCAACATTATCGGCGATAGTGGCAGGGTTACGGGGATCATCTTCAGGTATTCCGGCCTCAACCTTGCCGACGAGGTCGGCGCCTACATCAGCGGCCTTGGTATAGATACCGCCACCTACACGGGCAAACAAGGCCTGGGTCGACGCACCCATGCCGAAAGTGAGCATGGTGGTGGTGATCATGGCAAGTTTAGCCGTACCCTGAAGGTCTACAAGCCAGTTGAGCAACAGATACCAGAAGGAGATGTCGATAAGACCGAGTCCAACAACCACAAGACCCATCACTGCACCGGAACGGAAAGCCACGCGCAGACCGCTGTTGAGCGAGTTTCGGGCGGCATTAGCAGTACGTGCAGAGGCATAGGTAGCCGTCTTCATTCCAAGGAAGCCTGAAAGGCCCGAGAAGAAGCCGCCGGTAAGAAATGCCACTGGCACCCAGGCATTCTGCAGCTGAAAGCCGTAAGCCATTACAGCGAAAAGTACAACGAGAGCCGCAAAAACCCAGCCGACGATTTTATACTGTTGTTTGAGATAAGACATGGCGCCCTTGCGCACATGGGAAGCAATTCGCTTCATCGTGTCGGTGCCTTCGCTCTGACGCAACATCTCGCGGTAGAAATACCACGCAAGAAAAAGCGCCACAATTGCCGACGCCGGCACAAGCCAGAATACTGGATCATTCATTTTGATTTGGTATTAGATTAAAGATTAAATTTGTGTTTCCTAAGCCATTTTGTTATGTATATCGAAGCCATGAGGCTAAACGGCGCCGCCGGCTGCATAAGGTTTTTAAGTTGAAGTTTCTCTTCGTCATTAAGTTCGGTTCGACCTTCATCAACAAGAGACCCCAATATTCCGTCCAATTTCTTTGAAATATGTATAAGGCATTTCGACCTCAACAGGTCAAGGGTCGGACGGTTCAATTTATATTTCCGTATAGTATTAGTACCGACAGCCGATCCAGCAGCCGGTAATATCTGCTCATCGACGAATGTTATACCAGCCTGAATTTCTTCATCTGTGTTCCGACAAGGATCAAGCGTAGTCTCGACAGGGATACATCTATGGTCGGGCTTTCCCCGATTACATTTAGGACACGAAAAATACAGGTTTTCCCACTCGAAAGCTTTATCGGGATCGACTGTCACATCTATAAAGTGGTCGACTTCGTGTTCTTCAGCATTTACCAAGGTCTCACAATAAAAACACTTACCAAAAGACATTCCGAACAACCGTTCGACAATCTGCGGATGGGCATACTGCTTCGATGGCGGTCGCTTTGCACCCGAGATAAGAAACTTCTCGAGCCATACAGCACCTTTCTCCGCCAATATCTGAGGTTTCGCCAATCTTTCAATGTGCCTCATCTTCGGGTAGATTAACCTTTAGGTAATCGAAATAGAACGGATTTCGCGCCATTAACTCACGGGCAAGTTCATCAGCTTCGTCAACTCGGCCGTCGGCGATAGCGTCCTTACGCTTTTGCATGATTTCGCTTATCTCCTTATTGAAAGGGTTTACATCAAAAGCCTCGCTTGAAAGTATCTGATCGACCGGCATAGTGCTATACATTTCAGTTTCATCTACAACCTCACTGCCTCCGGGATACGGCTTGCAGGTATAAATTTTAGCCCCATCCACGCTCGACAACACGAAAGGAGAATGAGTCGTGAGTATAATCTGAATGTTAGGAAATATCTGCCGTACGATACTCGCCACCTTTTTCTGCCAGCTCGGATGCAGATGGTTTTCGATTTCATCAGCCAAAAGAACTCCCGGGGTATCAAGCATCTCACCTACGGGAGTACCGCGCAACACGGCAAGAGAATACATTTTGCTCAACAGCGACATCATATGCCCGATTAGGAATATGTTTCCACTGCTCAGCTTCTCAAGCGTGATTTCATGTCCGTTCTGCTCTACAATCGGCTGCAGGTCAGACCTTCGGATATATTTAAACTCTCCGTTATCAAGACAACTGTCTATTATCTGTTTAATTTTTTCGAAAACAAACGACCCTAATGCTTTTTCCTCTGCCACATCACTGGTGCGCAGGTAGTCGATATTGCATAAGAAATTCGACACGTCGAAATTACGACGGTACCCTACAAGAACATCTTTCAAGGCTTCCCTATGCTTCAACTGGGTCAACGAACTTATCTTGAATGAATCTACCGCCGGCGAAGAAGACCAATAATCGAGCACCCAATTGGCCGGAGTCGTATGATCTTCGTATCCATACATGAATATCCTATTGATATTCATGTAATCAACCCACTTTACAGCACCATCAGAAAAACTGGAAGTCGAATATGAGGCAGACACACCATCCCGTTCAATCTCCAGCCCAATGTTGAAGTCATCGTCATTAGCGATAATGTTTCGCTCCACTACACCAGAACCAAGAGCCACCCTGATAGCGTCGATGACTATCGATTTACCGGCGCCGTTAAGCCCTGTTATCATCGTAACAGGACTTACAACAGCATCAGGCTCCTTTGGAAACTTACAGGCAAACTCGAGATGAGCTTCCTTAAATGGCCCGATATTTTTTAAATCTAATTTGTGTATATACATATTTTGCCGCCGGGGAATATTTGGTCTCAAAGTTACTGAAATTTGTCGACTAAGGCAAATGACTGCCGCAACACTTAACAACCGTTAACACGAAATCGAAAGCCTCTTATCTTTTAATCTCTACAGATATATCGATTTTGCCGATAGGATTATTTTCAGTAATTTTGCATCAGACAAACGGGAGGTTATGCCCCCACAGATTATCATATTTCTATCTCTTGGCACAATTCAATCCTAACACCGGCAAATGGGAACGTTCCGAACCGCCCCGACAGTATGCAGGCATCTCGCCGACAGTCGATCAAGGCAGTTTCGGCGCTACAGCCATCGGCTTGACTGACGGCGAAGCTTTTCCTCATACATCATCCCGGCCTGGAGTATGGACACGTTTCGACAGTCAGGTGGCCGGCATCGGGTGCCGCATAGCCGGATTTACGGAAGAAATACGGTCAAAACTCACAAAAACCCTCACATGGGCATTCAGGATAGTCGGGGCCATTGGACTTCTATCCCTTATCTACCGAGGACATTGGATAATGACCATCGCACTCGGAATTATCGTCGGCCCGATATTCTATTACACCTCTGCCGTAGTTGCCCTGGCTATCAGCTGGCTCATATTCTTGCCACTCGCCATACTGAGATTTATCTTCCGTAACGCAGTGACTTTCATGCTGGTCATAGCAGTTGTAGCCGTCGGTTGGTATGGCAAGAACCACGTCGCCGACCAAAACCACACTTACGCCGAAGTTCACCAACAATACACCGAAGCAGCAGGTCAGACATATTATTGCGATGCATGGGTTCTCAACATACGCGAAATGCCCGATAGCGAAGCTTCGGTGATAGGAACCGTAAACAAAGGCGACGCCTTAAACGTGACCGACCTCTACGCCGACGGCGATTTCGCCGCAGTAGATTTCGGTTCCCACCGCGGATTTGTAATACGCAGATATATCTCTCCTCACAAACCCATATAGTTTTAACACAGCAGTCTGCCATGACTTTTATCGACTTCATATTGCTGGCGATTATCGCCGTAGCACTGATAACAGGCTGGATGCGCGGTCTGGTACACCAGATCGGTACCGTTGCCGGCATCATCCTCGGCATTATCGTATGCCGGATATTTGGCGGCGACGTGACAGCCTATTTCGTCGACCGCAGCTCCGAACACGCCGACATTGCTCGTGCATGTGTATATGCGGTGCTCTTTGTCGCCGTATTTCTCGGCTGCAACCTGATAGCCCGTCTCATCAGCTCAATCCTCAAAGCCGTAAAGCTCAAGATATTCGACCGCGCCGCAGGAGCCGTGATGAGGACGTTCCTCTGGTTGTTGTTCACGAGTCTGGCCATAAACATATATCTAAGCGTATGCCCTGCCGACAGGGCCCGTTTCAACCGACCCGACAAACCTTGGCGCACAGTCGCCGTAGAGCTGGCACCAAAGCTGCTGGGCTACATAGTCAACTGAAACACCGCATTTTTTGTTATCACTAAGTATAACCGACAAGAAATGAACGAAACACCCCAAAAGCCCGAAACCTCAAGCGACGTGATATCCGACGCCACCTCGGGCGAATATAAATACGGATTTACATCCGACATAGACACAGAGATTATTCCGGCCGGATTGTCGGAGGATGTCATACGCCTCATCTCCCGTAAGAAAGGCGAACCCGACTGGCTTCTCGACTTCCGACTGAAGGCTTACCGTCACTGGCTCACACTTGAGCCACCCACATGGGCTCACCTCACGATTCCGCCCATCGACTTCCAGGCCATAAGCTACTATGCCGCACCCAAAGACTCGGAGCGCCCCAAGAGCCTCGACGAGGTTGACCCTGCGCTTATCGACACATTCAACCGTCTCGGCATACCACTCGAAGAACAGAAACAACTGTCGGGTATGGCCGTCGATGCCGTGATGGACTCGGTGTCGGTACGTACAACCCACCGTGAGCGTCTCGCCGAGATGGGCATCATATTCTGCTCTTTCTCCGAGGCTGTGCGCGAATACCCCGATCTGGTGCGTAAATACCTCGGCAAGGTTGTCAGCTACCGCGATAACTTCTACGCAGCCCTCAACTCAGCCGTATTCTCCGACGGTTCTTTTGTCTACATCCCAAAGGGCGTCCGCTGCCCGATGGAACTGTCGACCTACTTCCGTATCAATGCCTCCGGCACCGGGCAGTTCGAACGCACGCTCATCGTAGCCGACGACGACTCATACGTAAGTTACCTCGAAGGCTGCACGGCCCCCATGCGCGACGAAAACCAGCTTCATGCGGCCATAGTAGAGATTATCGTCGAAGACCGTGCCGAGGTAAAATACTCCACCGTACAGAACTGGTATGCCGGCGACGC
>DKVO01000019.1 GCA_002491245.1 Porphyromonadaceae bacterium UBA7176 | reverse complement strand
CGACCACTCTGCCATCTCTCCAATGGTGTGTTTGCGTGTGCAAAGTTATGTATTTTTTAGCATCTGTGCAAATCTGACGACGTTTTTTACGCTGCCAGACTAAAGAAAAAGCTCAATAGTCGTTTTTTTTGTTTAATTTTGTAGGACAACTGATTTGAGATTATGGAACATCCCGAAAACGATACACGATACAGCGGCCTGGCTGTCAACAGCGGTGTCGCTCAACCTCCGGTAGTCAATCCCTACCGCACTCCCCGGCGGCGCAAGCCCTTGCCGTCGGCATCCGAACTCGTCGAAGGCATCGTCAAAGGCGACGTCACGATGCTAAGCCGGGCCGTGACCCTCGTCGAGAGCCTTGCCCCCGATCATTACGCGCTCGCTCAGGAAGTTATCGAAAAATGTCTGCCCCACTCGGGTAATTCGCGCAGGATAGGTATCACCGGTGTCCCGGGTGCCGGCAAGAGCACGAGCATCGACGTTTTCGGGCTCCACGTGCTCAAAGATGGCGGAAAACTCGCCGTCCTCGCAATCGACCCCTCGAGCGAACGGACAAAAGGATCTATCCTCGGCGACAAGACACGCATGGAGAAACTCGCCGTACATCCCGGAGCATTTATCCGCCCCAGCCCGTCGGCAGGTTCGCTCGGAGGTGTGGCTCGCAAGACACGCGAGACAATCGTACTCTGCGAGGCCGCCGGTTACAACAACATATTTGTCGAGACCGTAGGCGTAGGCCAGAGCGAGACGGCCGTACATTCGATGGTCGATTTCTTCCTCCTCATACAGATTGCCGGCGCCGGCGACGAACTCCAGGGCATCAAGCGAGGCATCATGGAAATGGCCGACGGAATCGTGATCAACAAGGCCGATGGCGACAACGTCGGCCCGGCACAACTCGCCCAAGCCCAATACCGCTCTGCCCTCCACCTCTTTCCGCCCACAGCCTCAGGCTGGTCGCCCGAGGTGCTCACATATTCCGGCTATTACGAGCTTGGCATCCCCGAGGTATGGGACATGATCGACCGCTACTTCGCTTTTGTCAAAGACAACGGTTATTTCGATGCCAAACGTCGCGAGCAGGCACGTTATTGGATGTACGAGACCATCGACGAACAATTGCGCAAACATTTTTACGACAACCCGGAGATACAGCGCCAACTCGCCTCGTGCGAAGCCGATGTATATGCCAACCGCCGCAGTTCATTTGCCGCGGCAACACAAGTACTCGCATCATATTTCTCCGAAAAATCTTCTTTGATATGAAACATCTCCGCATCATTCTGATATCCCTTCTGGCTATTCTGAGCATCTCTGCCTACGCCCGAAAAGTCCCCGGAGATAAAGTCGGGGCAAAAATCGACAATATAGTATACGACTTCGGCACCGTCCGCGAGACCGAGCCGGGAGTCACACACGAATTCGGCATCACAAATACCGGCACAAGTGCCTTGGCCATCATATGGGTGAAACCTAAATGCGGTTGCACAGCCCCGGAATATCCCCGTAAACCTATCAAGCCAGGCGAAAACGCAAAAATAAAAGTCACCTTCAAGCCGGCCGGACAACGCGGCGAGGTCGACAAAGACATCCGCGTGAAGCTTCGCAACGGCAGCGGCAAAAGCGAGGAACTGTCGCTGCGCATGACCGGAGTCGTAATACCCTGACCATACGCTTCCCTCAAGAAACGCTGATAAATAGGAGTTTACAAAAAACTACCGTGGCGACGCTGTCACAGTGTCGCCACGGTAGATAATAAACCAATCATTATCACATTTCTTGCAATGGAAAAAGTAATTTTGCTATGTACTTATAAAACGCAGCCACGCCCGAATAGTTCACGGAAATTCAAAATTTTTTCACCTTGCCATAAACTTAGCTTTATTTAACACCGGTGTGCTATTGAGATGCACAACCTGTGTATTAATTTTGCACCTGTAACCGCAACACTGCGGTTCCGGATAAAGAAAACAACAAAACACTATAATTATGGCAACGAAATCAAAAAAGACCAAAGAAGAACTCGACCCTAAAGCCGCACGCCTCGAAGCATTGGCGCAAGCTATGGGACGAATCGAAAAAGCTTACGGCCGAGGAGCCATCATGAAGATGGGCGACGAGGTGGTCGAGAAAGTCGATGTAATACCCTCCGGCTCGGTAGCCCTCAACTCCGCCCTTGGAGTCGGCGGTTATCCTCGCGGACGCATCATCGAAATCTTCGGTCCGGAATCCTCGGGTAAAACAACACTTGCCATTCACGCCATCGCTGAGGCTCAGAAACTCGGAGGCATAGCGGCAATAATCGATGCCGAGCACGCATTCGACCGTTTCTATGCCGAAAAACTCGGAGTTGACATAAACAACCTCTACATATCGCAGCCCGACAACGGCGAACAAGCTCTCGAAATCGTCGAACAACTCATCCGCTCAGCGGCTGTTGACATCATCGTAGTCGACTCCGTTGCCGCCCTCACACCAAAGAGCGAGATCGAAGGCGAGATGGGCGACCGCAACATGGGCCTTCAGGCACGGCTCATGTCGCAGGCGATGCGCAAGCTCACCGGCACCATCGCACGCACAAACACCACCTGCATCTTCATCAACCAGTTGCGCGAGAAAATCGGTGCCATGTTCGGACCAACAGAAACAACAACCGGCGGCAACGCTCTCAAGTTCTACTCCTCCGTACGACTCGACATCCGCTCAAGAGCCTCGCTCAAAGACGGCGAAAACGTCCTCGGACGCCATACCGTCGTCAAAGTCGTCAAAAACAAAGTGGCGCCCCCCTTCCGCAGGGCCGAATTCGACATCATGTTCGGCGAAGGCATATCGCGTTCGAGCGAGCTCATCGACCTCGGAGTAGAACTCAACATCATCGCCAAGAGCGGATCATGGTTCAGCTACAACGGCACCAAACTCGCCCAGGGTCGCGAAGCTGCTAAACGCATCCTCGAAGACAACCCCGAACTCGCCGACGAAATCGAAGCTAAGATCAGCGCAGCACTCGCCGAGCCGTCCGAGAAAAAGACAAAAGCCGCAGCCAAAGGTAAATCGGCCAAAGCCGACACCGATGCTCCCGACACCGACGATGCTGACACCGACATGCTTATCGACGATGACGACGACAACTTCGACGACCTCCCCGAAGAGTTCTCAATCGAAGAAGACCTTTAACCCCTAAATCACCCAACATAAATTGAGCCATAGGCGGAGCGCACACCCCATCTATGGCTCAAATATATTTCATGACACTCATAGCGAAGATGAGGCGCTTGAGGCTGCTATCCATCTGAAAGCATTGACAAGCAGCAGATTTTGAGCAGCATCGGTAAACTCGCGGTCGCCGTGACCAATATTGAGATATATCATACGGTAGCGAGTATTCGTCCACACAACAGGAAAGTCGCCCGACTTCACCACATCTTTGATTCCTAATGGATAATTGGCAGGCGACAACGACAACAGCACCTCCACCCCGGGCGTCAACCGTGGGTCGGGTTGCCATTGGTACCACTCGCACTCGGGCAAAACGAACGACTGCGGCAGATTTTTTGTCACCGGATGCTCCCTGAGCTCCACATCGGCAAGTGCCGGTTGAGGCGGCCATGTGTTGCAATAGAACTTCCCGGCACCTAAAAAGCGGTTATACCAATCCCATCCGGTATTGGCATCATTATATGCGGCAGCATGGAAACCAATCCAACCGCCACCGTTTTCCATATATTCCTCAAAAGCCTTGCGCTCCTTGTCAGCTACCGGAGACGCGTTGATTGCCACGATAAGATCATACCCTTTGAGCCGATCATAGGGATAGTCGGCCAACGATGTCGTCACATCATACCTGTAGCCGTCGCCGTATGACAGCCGGTGAAAGAAATCTATCGCGTCTTTGGCAAAATCCACATGTGCCGGTTCTGCCTGATCGTTATAGTAAATCAGGGCTTTGAAGCGCGGTGCCCCGGCATAATCGGCCGGATAAGTCGGCTCAGATAAATCCATACCCATCCCCCGGGCGACAGCCTCTCGCAGTTCCGACCCGGCATTATCACCTGCATAGTCCCAATACATCGCACCACCCAGACCGCGTTGCACTATAAAATCGCATTTATACCCTATCGATTTCGGGTTTTCAAAACCCAGCACGACCGAGCCCGACTTGTCAGCGATATAAGGAGTCTTCGCAACATCGTCCCATCCCTCGGTACACCCTGGTTTGAGAGCCACATCTTTATAATCGACGAAGTTCTGGTACGGACTGGCTCCGCGACCGTAGAACGGTATTCCCAACACGAATTTCGACGCCGGCACACCTCCTCCAAGATGTATCGCCACTCCCTTTTCCGCCGACATACCTCCCTGTCGGCCAGAACTATACAAGGCGTTGTGCAAAGATGGAGCCTGCGCCATGTCGTAGGTCATGATATTGATAAAGTCTACATACGGCAATATTTCAGAAAACCGGCAACCCGTCCCCCATGCCGACGATGCTATCGTGAGAAGCCTTTCCGGCCCTATGGCATCACGTATAGCGGCGAGAAGCTTCACGAAATTTCCCGGATCGGCCTCCGAAGCCGATATCCCTGCGGCATTACTGCCCGGATACTCCCAATCGATATCAATTCCGTCAAGACCATACTCGTCGGCAACCCTGCGGCAATCGGCGGCAAAACGTCCGCGCAAAACCGGGTCTGCCGCCATCTCGCTGAAACGACCGCTGCCCCAGCCCCCGACCGAAAGAAGCACCTTCAGCTCCGGCTTAACCTTTTTCAAACGGGCGATGCGGCTCAATCGAACCGGATTGTCTATCCTCACTCCGTCAAACGATTCATTGACATGCCCGAATGCATAGTTGATGTGCGTCATGAACTTAGGGTCGGGCATCTCCTCCGACCACGAAGTGACATACGCCACCACCTTCATGCAACTGTCGGCCCCATTGACCTTTGCAGCCTCACATCCGAAGACCGCAATTATAACACAGCCAATAAGAAACAATATCTTTTTCATAATCACAACTTTGCGAATTTGATCGAAAGACGGGTCAGGCCATCATCTCCGGTTGCCAACGAAAAACTCGCCCGGTGTTTGCGCAGTATGTCCGCCACAAGCATCAGCCCAAGGCCACGGTCGGCGCGTTTTGTCGAGAAGAACGGCGTGAATATCAGGCCTGATACATCAGCAGGAATACCCGGGCCATCATCAATCACCTCAAGACAGCCTCGCGATGTACGTATTGTGATATGCCCACCGGCATCCCCTATGCTTTCACATGAATTTTTCACAGCATTGACAAGCACACGTTGCAGAAGCATCGCATCAGCAGCCACCGTTGGTGCTCCTTCCGCGATGTCGGTCACGACCTCAATCCCGGCCGGACACATATTCCGGAGAAAAGGCAGACATTCGCTCACAAACTCGTTGAGATCCACCGGCTGCAATTCCGGCTCAGGCAACTTCACCACATCAGAATACCCCTTGACAAAATTTCCTAAATTTACGCAACTCGACCGGCAGCTGCCAAGAGCATCGCAAACCACCTCATCATCCGAATGCATCACGGCAAGAGTCTCGAGCACCGACACCACTCCTCCAAGCGTATTATTGACCTCATGCCCTATCGTCCGCACGATTTTATGGAATATAGCAGTCTCGGCTCGCACAATCTCGTCGGTCAGACGTTCCACAAGGAAAAAAGGCCGACGGAAACCACGGTCCATGAAAAAACGCCTCGAACAACGCAACACCTGAGTACCTCCTGTACGGATAACACACTGACCCTCGTCCGGAAGCGAATCTAATACATCTCTCAGCTCCGCGCTTTCCATAGCCTTGAAAGCAGGGTTGGAGCTCTCTATATTCCCATCGAAACCACATACGGCAATACCCATCGGAGAAGCTTCGATAACCTTGCTCAGAAAACTGTCTTGCTCAAGATTACGAAGTCGTTCAGCCTTCATATTTGCTATCACCGTATTATATAGCTCCACAACCTCGTCGGCATCCTTCTGTCCCACCTTACGCAGGCGGCTGGCAAAGTCCTGACTACGGAGCAGATCCATACCCGACCGTATCGCTCGCATAGGCATCGCCGTAGAACGGTACGACATATACAGACAAAAGGCAGCGACAGCAGCAGTCGCTCCCATAGCCAACATATCACCCCTCGCAGCCGTCACCACCGTCATCACAAGCCCCAGAAAAGTGGCTATAAACCAAAGTACGCTTCTCATCGTCGGTTCTGTCGGTATTATTTTATTCCAAGTTTCTCCATGCGGCGGTAGAGCGACTGCCGCGTGATACCCAGCATCTGCGCCGCTGCCGACATATTGCCATCGCTCTGCCGCAAAGCCTTCACAATAGCCTGCCGCTCCGTATTGTCGAGCGTATCAACTGCATTGGCCTTGCTTGCCGCATCGGCATCGGCCAGCGCCTTGCGTATCTTGGCAAGAAAATCGCGGTTGGCCCAAGGCTTCGTCACGAAATCCACCGCTCCGTGCCCCATACCCTCCACGGCAAGAGGCACCGTAGCCCATGCCGACAGAAGTATCACCGGCACTTTCGGAGCAAGAATTCTTATCTTGCGAAGCATGTCTATGCCTTGCCGCCCCGTAGTGGTGCAGGTCAGGTTCATGTCAAGAATTACAAGCTCAAGCCCATCGCGGCGGACAGCCGCAAGAGCATCCTCCTCCGTAGAGACGGCCTCATAGTCAAATCCGGCCTGACGCAACATCAGCCCTATCGAAAGCCGTATCGACTGGTCATCATCAACAATAAGTATCATGTGGCAAATATAATTAAAAATCAACAAAAAGTGACACCATCACAGGGTGAAATTGCACCGCATTTTCACCCCACAGTACCGGTAGGGGCGCGACCCTCCACGGATCGTGCCCCCTGTCATCAGTACACTTACGCAACATCACTCCGACGCCTTGATATACTTCTCGAAATCGACGTTGATATCACCCCCCGACGAGTAGTCGTAGAGCGTGAGCGACCGAAGCTGATACCAGTAGTTCCAGAACTTATAGAGCTGGTTGATATACTCCCGGCGCGAACTGTCCTTGCTCACTCGCGAGTCATTAAGCTCAAGAGTCGATATCATGCCTATGAGATAAGTCTCCACATTAGTACGGTAGCGCCTGTCGGCGATTTCCGACGACCGTTCAGCCAGGTCGAGCTGCTGCTGTTGGTTGGCGAAGCGCTCAACCAGGATAAAAAGATCCTGATTGAAGTTCATCGTCTCGCGCCGTATCCTGCTCTCCGTCACGCGTCGTTTACTCTCCGCCACCTTCACCTTTCCGCGCCGCTTGCCCCAGTCGACAAGCGGTATCGAGAAGCCGACCGATGCAAGCTGATTACCGCGCAACCCTTTGTACGATTGGCTAAGTTCTGCACCAGTGCCCGTATAGCCAAGTTGAACGAAAAGATTTATCTCGCGCATGTCACCTTTGGCGCGAGCCACCTCATAGTCCGCCTCGAGCTGTTGGCGGAGCATCGTCTTTACAAACTTGTTGTTTGTCAGCGCTCGGTCAAGGGCATCCGCATAGCTGATATTGGCCAACGGTACGTTTCCCGGCACTTCTGGCACTATTTCAACATCTTCCTCCAAGTCGAGGAATGCACGCAGGGTAAACATGCTCGCCTTAAGTTCGCTCTGCGTCTCTGTCATGGCCGAGCGTGCGTCGAGCACATTGAGTTCCATCTGCAGCAAGTCGTTCTGACTGATTTTTCCCATCTCGCGCTTCTCCTGCGCCACAGCGTAGAGTTTCTCCGCATTCTCAAGGTTCTGACGTGCTATCTCGAGGTTCTCCCGGTTCATCAGCAGCGTGAAATAATAATCCACCGTCCTTCGGGCAACATTCTCCGTCGCGCTGAGAAACGCCGCCTTGGCCTCAGAGTACCGAACCGGCTCTATCTTGCGGTCCCACTTCATCGTGTTCGCGCTGAAGAGCGGTTGCGACAGGGTGAGAGCCACCGGGATACTCATGAAACGGTTGCCGACACCGCCATCGAACTGACGAAGGAAGTCGAGCGACGAATTCACGGCGATCTTACCACCCGTCAGTGGTATATTCTGCGTCACCGACAGCTGTCCTGTCGCCTGGAGCGTGTTGGTTCCCACGAAACTGTAGTTACCATCGCCGTCCATGTAGGAACTGTACTGCTTGGCATACGACGGTGCCGTAGCCTTGAACGTGAACTCAGGTAACTGGTCAGCGCGGAACGTCCGCCACTCCCAGTAGGCCGACCTCAGCTCATCGAGGGCTTCGGCGGCATCGACACTACGCACACGGGCCATCGCTATAGCCTCGTCGAGAGGGAGAGTCATCTCCCTGCCGCCCTGTGCAAACACACACAGGGCGAGAAGGATAACTATGATGGCGATAAAAAAACGTTTCATTGGTCTTTAAGTGCTTCTGCTGGGTTGATTTTCATCGCTTTACGTGCCGGTAGCCATATGCCACCCACTATCATCAGCGCAAGGACTCCTAATGTAACCGCAACCATACCCCACAGCAGGATTTTGGGAACTTCAAAACCTATGCTGCCGGCAATATCAACCTGTGGAATCAGTACGGCTGCTGTTCCGAGAATAATTACAGATGCCACACCTAAAAGCACCAGACCCTCGGACACCAGGCGCCGGAAAAGATCTGTGTTTGTCGCGCCGTTGACCTTGCGGAGCGCTATCTCAGGCACTCGCTGCTGTGTACGGTACCAGAACGAGCCGAGGAAACCCAGGAACACCGCTATCATCACGAAGGCAGCACACGCTGTCAGGTTACGGAGCAAGTTGTGGATATCGAGATGTGCCTCATCCTTGCGCTTTTCTATGCTGCGGATATTGCTTGCATACACGTTGCCGAATTCCAGATCATCGCCCTTGAGCGATGCCATGAACTCCTCGCCCTTGCCGGGCTTTACGCGGATAGCTATCTCATAAGGAAACCAATTCTTGTAGTAGCACACCAGCACACCGTTGAACACCGGCTCGTAGTCGCTTCGCCGTATTCCCTCTATCATCGCTCCGATTTCTACAATCATTGCCGAGTCTGCACCAACCCAAGCCTCATGCCCTACCCATTGCTTGGGGTCATTGTCGTAGTAGCTGCGGTCATAGGTCGAGATTAGAGTTTTACCCTCCTCAAGCATTTGGGCGAGCTGTTCGCTTGATTCGCCGTTGATGCCTTTCATCCGCAGTGTGCGCACCATATCGGGGTCCATGACGCGCCTATTGCCCATGTAGTGCTGTATCGAATCGCCTATTCTGGCGTTTAACTGCACGCCTGAATAATTGAAATTATAGGGTATGGCGTTGTTGCCCGTGCCTATGTTCTCAACATAGGGATTAGACTTGAGGTTCGACAAAAGATTTTCGAGGTCGGTCCATTCGTTGTGAAGGCTGTCTTCATAGGCCTTGCGGTTATTGGCATCCTTAGGTATCGACCCGATGTTACCGTAATATATGTCGGTGAAGTCGACGCTGACAGGTTCTTTGTGTAGGTATTCGATACCGGCAAAGACGGTAAAAACGCCCCAGAGGACAAAGCCGACGATGACCAGTTCGACTGTCATCCACAAATTGCTGCGCCACTCCGAGCGCATCTGCTGTATGAGTTTACGTTTCATAAGTAAGTGGCGAAATTAAGTTATTTGGCGTTTATTGCCTCTACAGGGTTGAGGCGGCTCGCCTGCCAAGCCGGCACGGCGGCACTGATGATGTTGAGGAAGAAACAGGTTCCGAATGCTATGCCTAAGATTGTCCAGTTGAGCAGAATCGACAGTGCCGGACGTGCGGCTGTGCCTGTGGGGTCGGTGTACAAGCCATCGTAGCACTGGGCGAAGATAATGCCGAGCACGAAACCGATGATACCGCCGATAATGGTCACAATGAGGTTTTCGGCGATGATGTCGGCAACAATCCGCATCTTTGTGCAGCCGAAAGCTCGGCGCACACCTATTTCGCTCACTCGCCGGCGAAGACGGCTGTGGAGCATACTGCTCAGATTGATTGCCGGCACAATCAGAAGTATCGCATAGATAGCGTAGCGCATATAGCGGTCCGACGAAGTGTCGGGGGTCGTATTACTGCCGCGGTGGCCCGAGGCGATTATTTCCTGGTCAAAGGGTGCGCCGTGGTAGACGGTCCTAAACCCTTCCGGTTTGATTTCGGCGTCAACTTCAGCATAGCGTGCCTTCACCTGATTGCGGACATCTTCAAAATCAACACCTTTTTCGACAAGGAGCGAAGCCATGAAAGGCCCGAAACCGCCCTCGCCCCACGAAGCATCGGTATCGAGTGGTACAAATACCTGTGCATAAGCCATCGACGCAAATATCGAGCTGTTAGCGACCACCCCGACCACCTCATAGTCCTTATGATCAAGTTCGAAATACTGACCTACAGCGCTTTCGCCACCGAATAATCTCCGTGCCGTCGACTCACTCACAACACACACTTTTCGTTCCGACATCATCTCGTCGGCAGTGTAATAGCGGCCCTCGAGCAACTTATGGTCATACACCTCCCAGAAGTTGTCGTCGGTCTGCCGCGTATCAACCGTAAATTTTTCTCCGGTAGTTCCTTTTGCATCGACCTTTTCGATACCAAGGGTCTGATAAGCCGTTTTCTCCACTCCTTTGAGTTCTGCATAGAGACGCTTGGCCATATCGTAGCTGAGACTGGCTGATGAAGAGTTTTCACCTTCAATCATCTCCCTATTGAAAAACATTCCGTAGAGCATCCGGTCGCGGTGGCTCTCGGGGGCGAACGACATTACGTTGACCTGCTGCATCATAACCACTGTCATGATCAGGAATATCGACAGCGCTGTACCTATCACCGTCACCCAGGCGATGACCGGCTGGGTACGCATGTCGTAGATTATCTGTTTCAGTTTATTTTTCATAGCTCTTGTCTGTTCACGAGATTACACGTCCGTCGAAGAAGCGCACAATGCGGTCGGTCTGCATCGCCTGAGCTTCGTTGTGTGTCACCATCACAATTGTGATGCCGTCGTCGGTGTTGAGGGAGTGGAGGAGGTCCATCACCTCGGCGCCCATCTTGGAGTCGAGGTTGCCGGTAGGTTCATCGGCAAGTACTATCGACGGCCGCCCGACGATTGCACGCGCTATGGCCACACGCTGGCACTGTCCACCGCTGAGCTGTGTCGGCAGGTGTTTCTTGCGGTGCGATATGCCCAGACGTGCGAGCACTTCATCCACGCGGCGGTGGCGTTCAGAGGCACTCATGCCGCTGCGGTAAGCTAACGGTAGCTCTACATTCGAGGCAACGTCGAGCGACGGGATAAGGTGAAAACTTTGGAACACGAAGCCGAGGTTAGCGTTGCGGAAGTGCGACATGGCGTTGTCGCCAAGAGTGCTGCAATCGGTGTCGAGAAGCCGTACCGTTCCGGCGGTGGGCTTATCGAGCAGGCCGATGATATTGAGCAGCGTTGACTTGCCGCAGCCCGACGGACCCATGATACTCACAAATTCACCTTTGTCTACTGTAAGGTTTACATTCTCGAGAGCCGTTGTCTCTATTTCTTTGGTGCGGTACACTTTGTCGATACCGCTGAGTTCGATCAGTGACATATTCTGTTGGTTTTATTATTTTATTTTCAGGGAACTGTATTTCTCGTAATTGCTCATATCGTTGAGCACAACGCGGTCGCCGGCCTCGAGGCCCGATTCGACCTCAACCCATTCGCGGTTGCTGTCGGCGAGTTTCACCGTACGGCGCGAGAGTTTACCCTCGCCCTCACTCACGAATAGCACATACGGGCCGGGGCCTTGGTAATAGCTGCCGTTGGGTATGCGCAGCACATCGTCCTTAAATCCGTAATCGACATAAACCTGTACACGCAGGCCCGAGCGAAGACGTGAGTTGGTGGCATCATCGAGTGTGACAGTAAACGGCACAGAACCCGAGGTCGACTGCGGTTCCACATTTGCCACCTTGCCGGCCATTTCCACATTACCCATCCGTATGGAAACATTGGCTCCGGTCACCACCTTGTAGCTGCTGCCTTCAGGAACTTCTGCGGCAACCTTGAAGCGACTCAGGTCGCCGACCACAGCCACTCGTTCGCCGGCGGCAACAGTGCTGCCGATACTGCTGCTGAGATAAGTGATCACGCCATCGAGCGGTGCCGGTATGCGGCCTTGGCTCAAAGTCCGACCCATCATCTCGAGGTCTCGGGCGCTGTTGCCAACCTCAAGTGCCGTGGCTGTTTCGAGATTGGTCAGGCGCTCGCGCTCGTTGGCAAGGCGTTGCTGCAGACCCTTCAGTTCGAGACGGCCTGTGGCGAGTGCTGTCTGTGCCTGGCGCACACGGTCGCCCGTACCCGAGCCGAGACTGTCGAGCCGCTGCTCGTTGTCTACCTCGATTGCAAGACGGTTCACATCCATCTCCTTGATTTTTATCTGCATCTCCAGATCGGAGAGAGTCGTACGATTGGCAAGCTTGAGCTGCTGCAGGCTGTTGTTCTTTATCTGGTAATTATCGCGCAGATTTTGGTAGCGCGTCTCAGCCTCCTCGAGGTCGAGTTGCAGAAGAGGCATACCCTTGCTCACACTATCGCCGGCCTGGGCGTAGACTGCCAGAATACGGCTCGCCACAGGCGATATCACTATCTCCTCAACCGCAGGCACCATCCGTCCCGACGCCGCAACCGCTGTCTCGAGAGGACCGCGGCCGGCTGTCCCGAACGACAGATCAGCCCCATTGACACTCTTGCCGCCGAACCATATTATAGATCCGACCACGGCAACTCCTATACCTAAACCCCAGGCGCCCAGACGCACCCACCGGCGCATTTGCTCCTTTCGCTGTTGTGTTTTGTCTATTATCTTGTCCATGCCGCAAAATAACAGAATTTTTCACGCCATGTCAACACCCCTTGATAATCAACACATTACCCTCACCCCTATTGTCCATTTCCGTACACCTGCCTGATAAAGTGTGTCGTAGATATGATAAAATTCGTCATAAAACAAAAACAACAGCTCAATTGTTTCCATATATGTAACATTCTTAGTATCTTTGCATCATTACATAAGAATTAGCTCATGCAGAGGCATTGAGAAAAAAATATTACGACAGACAAACGAAATAAGATATGGAAAAAATAAAATTATATACCCACGAAGAAATGCTCGACCGAGTAGTTGGCGAGAAAGGGACATCGCGCCGTGATGCGATGGAAGCTGAATTGCAGTCATTTCTTATAGGTGAAGCTATCAAACAAGCGAGAAAAGAAAAGAACCTCACGCAAGAACAACTTGGAGAGTTGATGGGAGTTCGGAGAGCACAAGTTTCGAGGATTGAAAGAGGCCATAACCTGACTGTCGGAACAATCGTCAGAGCTTTCAAAGCTATGGGAGTACCGGCAGCATTCTCTTTTGGAGGAGTTTCCCTTTCCCTTTGCTAATAAATCCATCCGAGTTACAAATCAATTTTATAACTTGTATATGCGGTGGCGCGGGCGCCGAAACTGCATTTCTGGCGGATGAGACCTTCGTTGAGGTAGCGGCCGCCGTCCTCGTTGCTTGTGCCGAAATCGAAATAGCGTATTCCTGCCGGCAAATTGTTGATGATATGGTCGATAAGAAAAGGCATGGCATTGAGCCTGTAGCCCACATCTGAACTTGCAAGATACTGGGAATGGGCGACGGTATCGGTATAAAACATTACCGAACCTGCAAGTATTTCTCCGTCGAGAGTGGCGGTGAAAAGCCGTATATTTTCAGGAAAACGGCTGTGAAGCAACATCATCTCTTCAACAGTATGCACCGGTCTGGCTCCGTGGGAATCGGCCAGACGCTTCTCGAGCACCGCCCAATAAGCACTCCAATCGTCGGAACAGGCTGCCGTGATACCTTCCTTGTCAGCCTTACGGACTTTGCGGCGAGCCGCCATGTCGAACCCTTTGGGGCACGACATATCGATAGTGCTCGAAACCTGTACCGACCGTATCTGTCCGCCGCCTCGCCAGAGAGCATAGATATCTTCTTCGGCCGGATATTTGTGATATATATACGGTACCGGCTTGTAAATCACAACTTTTACACCTTCACGGCGTAAAAGTTGTGTCATTTCATCCCATATCTGCATCATGGCGATGGTGTCGGCTCGTAGCGTCATGAGCCAGCCGCCATAAGTGAGGCCACCATGACTTTCGAGCGTATCGCCACTCCGGTTGGCCGGCAGCAGGGCTACGATACGCCCCCGGTCGTCGCGTGCGAGCAACGACATGTCGGTAAAGCGATCGGCATGGTAGTCCATATAGCCGCGCATGTGGAGGAAAGTACCGTTACGCGTGGCAGCTACCGCTGCATCCCATTCAGATGCAAGTTCCGGTCGGTATATCTCTATCGTCATTTTGCCGGATTGTTGGGGTCAGCGGATATTTTTTGCCAACCGGGCCTCTATCTCAGCATAGCGAGCCACAAGAGCCTTGTGTGCCGACAGGATATCGAGATAGGCATTATACTCGGTTATGTAGTCGAATATATTTAGAATTCCGGAGTCGAAAGCTTTCTTGAGCAGAGCCGGATAGTCGCCTTCCAAAGCCTTGCTTTCGTCTGATATGCGTGCGTAGAGACGGCTCGCTTCCTGATAGTCGGCATGGTTACGTGCCCGTTGCACAGTGGTGTAGTCCACCATGTCGAAGTCGGCCGCGAGGGCCCGTGCCCTTGCGGCATCGACTGTCTTTTTGGGTTGCCATGAAGGCAGCGCAACCGATATGCCGAAACCATTGAAGTGATTGCCGTCCTCGAAATCATGGGCATACGATAGCTTGAACGACGGAAGTCCCGACCGACGGGCCACGCTGATATCGTTCCGTGCGGCATCAAGCTCTCCCTGTTTCGCTCCGGTGAGCGGAGCGGTGTCGAAAGCCTCTGCATAGACAGTCTCCGGGCGTAAAGGCAATGGAGTAATCGCCACGATATCGCGGAAACTGTCAAGGCAACCCGGCTGAATGGCGTTGAGGGAGGCTTCGGCACGCACAACAGCAGCCTCGGCATCAGCTAAGGCTGTGCGCATTGCCACAAGCTGCAACTCCGACTTACGCAAGGCCAGGATTGTTGTCGCTCCACGGTCGAAAGCACCCTGGAGGTATGTGTGCAACTCCTCGAAATTCTTGGCTGCCTCGCTCATCAACGCGTGGTTTTCCCTTGCCTGAGCAAGCGAAAGGGCCGCAAGTTTGAGCTCGAGGGCCTTGTCGAGTACATTTTGCTCATGGAGCTGCCTCATGGCACCGGCACGAAGACGGTTGGATTTGCGACGCGCACCGTATAGCCCGGGCCAGTCAAAACTTTGTCCTACCGACACTCCCCAACGGTTGGGTTCACCCGTGGGTGCGAATTTATAATCGAAATCGGCCTCAGGACCGGCAAGCGAGTTGTCGGCCTCGGACTGGATCCGATCGGCATCGAGCCTTGCGGCCTCGGCTTTGAGCGAGGGCGCCTCGAGGGCTACCCGACGGCAAATAGTATCAAGATTTTCTGCCGCCAAAGTGGCGCACACAAACAGCGCCACGGCAGATATGATTGAGCGTTTCATCGTTGTTCTTTTCGGTTAAGGAGCTGATAGAGAGCCGGTACTACATAGATATTGAGCAGTGTGGAACTCAATAGACCGCCAAGGATCACAATTGCCATCGGGGCCTGGATTTCGTTGCCGGGAGCATCGCCATTGATAGCCAGTGGAATAAGGGCGAGCGCCGATGTCAGCGCTGTCATGACGATAGGCAGCAGTCGGTCGGACGATCCCTCGGCGATACGCCGTGCAAGCGGCAGACCTTCGGCCTTGAGGTGGTTGTAGCGTGTCATCAGGAGCATACCATTGCGTGTGCTGATGCCCATGAGTGAGATAAAACCTATGATGGCAGGGATATTCACCTCATCGCCGCAGATTGCAAGCATGAATATGCCGCCGATAAGTGCCAAGGGCATGTTGACCAGGATAACAAGCGACTGGGCCACCGATTTGAACTCGCCGTAGAGCAGCATGAAAATAATCAGCAAGGCGCCGAACGAGGCCCACAGGAGGGTGCGCGATGCAGCCTGCTCGCTCTCGAACTGTCCGCCGTAAGCGATATGGTAGCCTCGAGGCATATCGACCTTCTCCTCTACCCGACGACGGATTTCGTCGACAGTGCCACGCAGATCACGGCCTTCGACATTTGCCGACACGAGGAGCCGCCTCTCAACATTCTCGCGGTTGACAGTATTGGGGCCGGTCGTCGAGCGGATGTCGGCCAATTCGGCAAGGGCGACCTTACCCGAGGGACTGTCGATGGTGAGGGAGACGATATCGTCGATAGTGCTGCGGTGGGCTTCATCGAGGATCACAGCCACATCGTAAGCGTATCCGTCGCGGTAGACCTGCGACACCACACGTCCGCCCAAGGCTGTTTCGATGGCTTTGGCAAAATCGCCCATGCGCACGCCTTTGGATGCGAGAACATCGCGACGCGGACGGATTAGGAGCTGCGGACGTTCGGTCTGCTGCTCGATGTTGACATCGACAGCACCGTCGACACCGTCGACTATCTCCTTAACCTCCTTACCGATAGCGAAAAGGCGGTTGAGATCCGGACCAAAAATCTTGATCGCGATCTGCGACTGAGCACCCGAAAGCATGGCATCGATACGGTGCGATATCGGCTGGCCTATCTCGACCACTGCTCCGGGTATTTCGCCGAGGTGCTTGCGCAGGTCGGCGGCAACTTCTGCTCGGCTGCGTCCGTCGAGTTTGTAGGGAGCCTCGATTTCCGACACGTTGACTCCGAGAGAGTGCTCGTCGAGCTCGGCACGGCCGGTCTTGCGTGCCACTGTCTGCACTTCGGGTGTGGCGAGGATTATCTCCTCGGCACGACGGCCGATGGCATCGCTCTCATCGAGCGAGATGCCCGGAAGCGTGGACACGTTGATTGTGAACGAACCCTCGTTGAAACGCGGCAGGAAGCCGCGGCCGAGAGTGAAGAAGCACACCATCGCGGCCACAAAAAGGACGGCGACACATACGAGCATGGCACGTTTGCGGCCGAGGACCCACGCGAGCGATCGGCTGTAGGCGCGGCGCATGGCTGCGGTGACACGCGGCTCACGGGCCAGAGCCACACCCTCGCCGTTATTGCCGGGGAGGTAGCTGCAAAGCACCGGAGTGAGCGTGAGGGCCACAATCGTCGAGGCTGCCAAAGCTACGATGAAAGCCACGCCAAGAGGTATGAGCATACGACCCTCCATGCCGGTAAGGAAGAAGAGAGGCAGGAATGCGGCTGTGATGATGAGTGTGGAATTGAAGATAGGCATACGCACCTCAGCCGAGGCGTGGTACACACAATCGCGGACCGACAAGCGCTCGTCGGGCGGCAGGGCGGCGTTCTGTCGCAGACGTTTGTACACGTTCTCGACATCGACGATGGCGTCGTCGACGAGGCAGCCGATAGCAATCGCGATACCACCGAGACTCATGGTGTTGATGCTGTAACCGAGGCCATTGAGGATGAGCACCGAAACAATAATCGACAGCGGCAGGGCTATGACAGAAATGAGCGTGGTGCGCAGGTTCATCAGGAAGAAGAAGAGCACGATAATGACAAACAAGGCACCTTCGAGCAGGCTCTCCTGCAGATTGCCGATGGAGTTGTCGATAAAGTCGCTTTGGCGGAATATGTCGGTCGAGACGCGCACATCGGGCGGCAGGGTCGACGACATCGATGCGAGAGTGCGGTCGATTTCGTCGGTAAGCTGTATTGTGCCCGTGCCCGGTTGCTTGGTGACTGTGACAATCACCGCCGGCTCGGCCTCGACAGAAGCGACACCGATGCGCGGCAGACGTCCGCCAAGCTCTACCGAGGCGATGTCGCCGAGTGTGACAATCCCCCGGTTGTCGCTGCGCACAACGGCTTGAGCCAGAGCTTCGCAGTTGTCGGTGTTTATGTCGGCCTTGATGATATATTCGTTGCCGTACTGGTACACTACACCACCGCCGGCGTTTGCGTTGAAGCCTTCGGCGGCCTCGAGCACTTCGTCGAGGGTCACATCAAGAAGCCTCATCTTGTCGGGATTGATCTTAATCTGGTATTCGGGAGCGTCGCCGCCGATCACGGCGACCTGCGACACACCACCGAGAGCGAGGAGACGTGGCCTGACGGCAGTCTCAGCCAGACGCCTCAGCTCGAGAAGCGAGGTGGTGTCGGACCGCAGACCGATGATCATAATCTCGCCCAAGATCGACGACTGCGGACCCATGACGGGTTTGTCGACGCCTTCGGGGAGGCTTTCGGCGGCAGCGTCGAGACGTTCGCTCACAATCTGCCTTGCGGTGTATATATCTGTACCCCAATCAAATTCGACCCAAACGACAGAGAAGCCGGTCGTTGATGTGGAGCGCACACGGCGCACTCCGGTAGAGCCGTTGACAGCGGTCTCGATCGGGTAGCTGACCACTTTCTCAACTTCTTCGGGTGCCAGGCCCGGGGCCTCGGTCATCACCACGACGGTGGGGGCATTGAGGTCAGGGAAAATGTCGACCTCCATGCGCATCAGGGCCAGGAGACCACCGATAAGCGCCAGCGCGGTGAGTATGAGGACTGTCAGACGGTTGTCGAGCGAAAAGCGTATGATTTTGTTGAGCATCGTGTCAATGGTTATGCGTGTGACCTTCAGGAATATTGCTGCCTGTTTCGGCAAGGCGTACGGTGGTCACGCCCTTGCCGACGATGCGAGTGCCGGGAGCTATGCCCGATATGATTTCAGTGCGCATACCGTCGGTGGCACCGGTTTCGACCCGGCGTTTGGCGTAGCATTCGTCGTCGAGCTGCTCATAAACGAAAAAGTCGCCCTGTTGCTCAGAAATTGCGGTCGAAGGCACAGACACGACGTTATGACGCGGCTCGCCGAGAAGATATGCAGTGAATGTTGTGCCGGCGACGAAACCCGGAGCATTACCGGCCGAGAAGAAGAGAGGCACGTATGCTGCCGCCCCCTGCGAGGCAACAGGTGTTCCCTGGATGCGTTTGCCGCCGTACTGCCCAAGACGGATGGTCGATCCGGTGTATGGCATGACGACGGTGGCGTCGGTGAATGTCGGGGCCTGGGCATAGTGGCGCTGGGGCAGGTCGATGCGCACGGTCTGCTCGCCCGGCGAGGCCACTGTGGCTATCAGGTCGCCGGCATTGACGTACTGCCCCTGCCGAACGGCGAGGGAGGTGATTGTTCCGGCAATCGGACTCACGGCCTTGCCGGTGGCAGCTGCCGGGCTGTAGGCAGCACGGGCGGCGTTGTATGCGGCCAAGGCTGCATTGCGCTCGCCGACAGTGACGAGGCGGTCTTTGTAGAGGGTTTCTATGCGTTCGTACTCAGCCTTGGCGACATCGAGGGCAGCTTTTGCGGCCACGTTGGCATCGCCACCTGTCACGCCGCTTGCGTCGATTGTCGCAACAGCCGCACCACGCCCGAGGGCTTTACCCGGCTCTATGCCGGCAGCGAAACGGACTATACCTGCGGTGGGGGCCGACACGACAGCATCGGCATCGGCTGCGGTGATCACTACACCAGCGGCCTTGACTGCCGATGAGAAGTCGCCGGAGGCGACGGTGTCGATCACGACACCGAATGCGTCGGCAGTTTCTTTGTGGAGGGTTATCTCGCCGTTTGCGGATGCCTGTTTGGCTTCGCCGTGTTGATGGCCAGCCTCATGCCCGTGGTGGTGATGTTCATGGTCCTCTTCACTGTGGCCATGATCGTGGTGGTGAGCATGGTCTTCGGCTTCATGTCCGTGGTTGTGATGACTGTGGTCGTCAGCTTCGTTATGTCCGCCGCAGGCGCATAGGGCGAAAACGAGTGGTAGTATGATGAGTTTGCGCATGGTAAAATATGATTTTAGCGCAAAAGTACGAATTTTTATCCGTAACCGGGTATCATTTAAGTACAAAAGCTCCGCGGTGGCGGAGCTTTTGGTTTTTATGCAGGCTTGACAAGGAATGTCGTTGAGCCATCAGTCTTCGAGAGGGACGGCGTAGTATGCGGCTTTGCCTGTCGGATAGATACCACTGACAAAGAGCACTTTGTCGCCACCCTGAGCTTGTTCGATTGCTTTGCGCAGGTCGTCGACCTGCTTGGGGTCGGCTACCCTGCGGCCGTTGATGCCGAGGATGATGAAGCCATCGCGGATGCCAGCCTGTGCGAGACGACCGTTTTCGTCGAGATCGGTGACAGCGACGCCTCCACGCAGTTGGAGACGACGGGCAGTGTCGTCGTCGATAGCGGCGAGTTTGGCACCGAGCCCGGCCGTGTCGGCAGCTTTTGCGAGGTTGACACCGCCGCGGTTGTTGCGCAGGGTTGTGGATACGCTGTTGGGGCGTCCATCGCGATAGAACTCGATGTTGACGTTATCGCCGGGGCTGAAGTGGGTGATCACCTCCTGGAGCTCGGCAGTGGAGCGAGTGGGTTTGCCGTTGACGGCGGTAATGATGTCGCCCTCGATGATGCCGGCTTCCATCGCCGCCGAGCGCTCTTCAATCGAAGCGACGTATATTCCGGCGGTCGGACCCTCGATTTTTTTCTCTGCGATGAGTTCGGGAGACAGCTCGACGAAACGTATTCCGAGGTATGCACGCTGGACTGTACCGTAGCTTTTGAGGTCGCCTACCACTTTTTCGACGATCGAGGTGGGAATTGCGAAAGAGCAACCGGCGTATGTGCCTGTAGACGAGTATATGGCGGTGTTTATACCAACGAGCTCGCCTTTTAGGTTGACAAGAGCACCTCCCGAGTTGCCTTGGTTAACGGCGGCGTCGGTCTGGATGTACGACTGGATGCCACCTTGAGAAGGCATACCGGTGGAAGTTGCGATGTTGCGAGCTTTAGCGCTCACGATGCCCGATGTGACGGAAGAAGTAAAGCCAAACGGGTTGCCCACCGCGAGGACCCACTCTCCGACCTTGAGGTCTTCGCTGTCGCCCATCGGAATGACGTGGAGCTGAGGAGCATCGATTTTGATGAGAGCGAGGTCGGTTGCAGGGTCAGTACCGATGACGGTGGCCTGGAAGTTGCGGTTGTCGTTGAGAGTGACCTCGAGTCTCTCGGCGTCGGCGATCACGTGGTTGTTTGTGACGATGTATCCATCGTCGCTGATAATGACGCCGGATCCGAGGCCGAGCTGTTGCTGGCGCGGTTGTTGCTGTTGCTGACGAGGCTGCTGACGGGGTTGTCCGAAGAAGTATTCGAACGGATCGGCATAATAGTTTCCGTAGCCTTGGCGGCTCATCTGCGGAGTAGCGAAACTTTTGACCGAAACGACGCCGTTGACGGTTTGTTCGGCAGTGCGGACGAAATCGTCCTGCGATATCATGCGGCCCTGCACTGCGATGTTTGAATTGTCCTGAGCGGTACACGAACTCATGGCCAGGGCTGCGATTGCTGCGGTAATGAAAATTCGGTTCATAAAAATTATAAGCGGTTTTAAGATTGTAGAAACGTGTACGCAAAAATAATGCCAATAGTTGAGTATGCCAAACGGTTTATCCTTAATTAAATAAGTGTGATATTTGTTAACAAAAGAGTTGAATTTCGGGATGCGGTTCTTAAAAAATGTGGTTGTGACATGACAAAAACATTGCGCCAACTATTGACAAACGCAAATTAATATTGTAATTTTGCAACAGAATTAATAAACTACAATATGAAACAGATCACCTACTACCGAAACCAGGATTTGCTGGAAGCCGCCCGGCGAGCCGTATCGAAGGCTTATCGCCGAGGAGAGACAATCAATATCCGCCAACTTGTGGATGCAGCATTGAGCCACAGCCCCAAGATGCATTATGTAGATTTCGACACAGCATCGGACAAGCTCCATGCAATCCGGCGTCACGGACTTGATGCTATAGTGAACACCGCCGAGGGGCGTGCCAAGTGGGCGGAACTCGGCCAACAGGTGGATGAGATAATGGCAGCCCGGAGGCGACTGACGTTTGCACAAGCATTGTCGTTCGTACTTCATTTCCGCCGGCCGTCGCGGTTCTATATCACGCGTAATGCCGCCTATAAAATAATAGCCGGCAGTGTGCGCAAGGGATTTTTAACGGTAAGAGGCTGAGGACTATGGCAACAACAACGATATCGCTATCTATCACACGCATACTTGAGAGTGTGTATGCCCACAGTGCAGCAGAGAGCTTGAGTTCAGGTATTGAACGACCCGAAATATTAGGCCGAGCCCGAGAGGCCATGCTCAAAGTGATATGCCGCGATGTTATCGCCGGCATCACCATGAAATTCGGCAAGGCCTTGACTGGCTCGAACCTCGGGAGCGCACAAGATATAGTCACACTTGACCTGCGGCTGCCAGACAGCGTTATACCGACGCTCTTCCAGCCAGCACTCGAGACGGCAGTCGCCGCCAGGGTCCTCGCACGGGCCTGGAGCGGTTCGAAGGGCCCGATGTGCGAGCGCTATGAACGAGTGAGCGAGATGTCGGCAGCAGTATTGGCCCGTCATTTAGCATCCGGCCCGTTGCCGGATGCTATCCGCCCCACGGCATGAAGAGTTATCTAACCATGACACGCTTACCACCGACGATGTAGACGCCTGTCGGCAGACCGATTGTTGCAACGGCCGGGTCGACGGCTTTGCGGAGCAATATGCCCTGGAGGTTATAGACATCGACAAGGGCATCGCCGACAGCCTCGATATCCTCGATACCTGACGAGGCAGCAACGCTTACTGTTATTGTCGCAGTCAAATCATTTATTGTAGTGGCAGTAAGAGTTGCAGTACCTTCAGAGACGGCAGTGACAAGACCATAAGCATCGACAAGGGCGACAGCCTTATCGTCGCTCTCCCAAGCCACTGTGCGGTCGAAAGCATTTGCCGGCAGCACATCAGCAAGCACAGTCGCAGAGGCACCGACGGTGAGATCGAGCGCGGATGGAGCAAGCGACACAGAGGTGGGGACTGTACCGACATATACTGTGGCAGTATTTGAGACATACATCGAATTTGCATTCGAGAAAAATCTTGCAAGATACCTGCCGTCGGGAACATCGGGAGTAAAGGTAAGATTATATTCAGCGCTATTGCTAAAGTTCCAAGAAGCAGCAGTAAGGGTATTAATGGTCTTAATATTCTCCATCCGGAGCGAATATGTAGAACTTTGAGCGGCACCGGTATTGACGATGCTCACAGGAATCCTCACCTGTGAACCTGACTTCCAGTAAAGAACATCGTCTTTGATGACAACAGAGAGTGATGAAGACTTTTCTTCGGGATCGCTGCCATCGTAGGTTACAGCTCCGTTATTGCCGACCCTCACCGTCACATACTCAGCTTTGCCATAGGGGACCATAATCTGCTGCCAAGCGCCACCGTCGGCCGGTCGACAAGCCGGATATACTCTATAAGAGCCAGCAGGAATGGAGAGGGGTATCGCTGCATCGATAACGGAATAGCCGGAGAGGTTGCCAGAGCTGCCGATGCCTTTCAAAGTGACATCAGAACCGGATACATAAATTATAGAGTCGTTGTCTTCGGCCACTATTTTCAGACCTGTCTGAATATTCGCGGACAGGGGGGAATAATTGAAGTAGCCGTTTACAAACTTGAATATACCATTCTGTTCCGAATATGTGAAGCCCGTATCTGCATAGACCGGAAGAAACTCAACCGATCCCTCGACAGGAGGCTGAATACCGATGATAGCGTCCTGGGCATAACTGAATGCTCCGACAGAGCCACCGATACCCTGAGAGTCGGGATCGAGAGCCGACAAGGCGAAATAACCGTCGGCAACGCCACCCCAGCCCCAGTTGATGTGATACATTCCGTTGCCGTTGTAGCCATCGCATACGAAGCAATGACCCTCTTGACGAGCTGTGACACCGGAATAGATGACCGGACGACCGGCAGCAAGCTCGGCATATATCATGCGGTCCCACTCATCGGCGGAGAAGTAGTCGCGCATCATAAAGGCCGCACCTTTGTCGTAACCGAGGTTCTCGATGAGGAGGCGCGGAATGGAGAGGGAGTGAGCACCTGACGCTGAAGAGGTATAGTTCATGTTGACACCAACACCGACGGCATACATGAGTTTGGCTACGGCGTTTTTCTGTGTAGCAGTCGTCGGCTTGGCATAAGAGTTGGCCATCTTTGACCAGTCGAAAGCCGTGGCTCCATAGTCGAACGACAATGTGGAGGATCCCCAACGATATGAGTGAGTTCCAATTCCGTTACCTTCGGGCCAACGGTTGTAATTGATGACCTGCGCGGTTGCAGTGGCGACACAGCCCGTGACACAGCGGACACCGGAGGACAAGGGGCAGTCGCGGTTGTAGGGATCGTCCTGATCCCAGGTTGTCGAGACAAGGGGAGTCACCTTATCGTGGTTGGCTGCAGCAGGCTCTGCCGTAATGCCGTTCTCGGCCATGTATGATATCTGGCGTGCATATTCGGCGAGCCACCATTTCATGCTGGAGGGGATGTTTTCGGGATCGAAATTCTCGCCATATCCGAGCAGAGCCGGAGCACAATCGTCGGTCGGAGTGATGTAGTAAGCGCTATCTTGAGAGGAGAATATGTATACACCGCCCTTAGCTGCGCTCTCGGTGAGGGCGAGGCGCATCTGCGGTCTTGCGGCCGGTGCAATTTTTTTCATCTGCCGGCTTGAGCCGAGTCTGGCGAGGGCCTGTTCGGGAGTGAGAGGAGCAGCATCGGCGGCATTAATGCCAGCCAAGAAGAAACCGGCCGTCAAAAGGGCCGATATGGATTTTTTCATATGTATGGGTGATATTATCTCGTTTGCAGATGCAAAAGTACAAATATCCCGATGGCTTTACAAGCATTTTTTTTGCTTTTCTTATAGTTTGTTTAAAAATTTGACAATTTGAAGAAGGGAATACTGGCCTTTGGTACGACAGGAGAGGCTCGCGCTTCGCGGTGCTTCTTTCTTGATGGAGTGTGGCCGCCCATGTCGCTACGCTCCATAGGCGGTTATCCAGGGAGTCTCCGCTTTGCGGAAGCTGTCGTCGACCTTTGGGCACGACTCGGAGAGTTGCGCTCCTATCGATGCTTCGCGGAGGGGGTGAAGATGCGGAGCATTTTCTTCCTATGATGGTGTTGCTGATATCATTAGGCGTATCTCCGAAACGCCTGGTTTTCTTTGTTTTGCGACCACCGGACTGAAGTCCGGCGTTATCCATAAGGCGTTGCCTCCGGCAACTTTGCGATGATGCAGAGAGGCACGGGCTTCGCGGTGCAGCCGCATCTCCCCCGACAGGCCGCCCATGTCGCTGCGCTCCATAGGCGGTTAACCAAGGAGTCTCCGCTTTGCGGAGGCTGTCGTCGACCTTTGGGCACGACTCGGAGAGTCGCGCTGCTAATGATGCTTGAGCTTTTCTTTCTGTGTTAGTTTTGTATATGAACTTTTAATCATGTTGTACATTTGTATATAATGTATATTTTATATATCTTTGTAAAAAAATAAATGAACGAGAGATTATGGCTACAACATTAAATATCAAACGAAAGAATATAGATCTCCCTATCGATATCATGCAGAAACTCTCTGTTATGGCTGCCGCTCAGGGTAAAAGTCTTAAGAACTACATCGAAACATTGCTTATAAGTAAAGCAAATTCAATCGTTGTAGATATAAGCGAAAATCCGTCCCCTTCGGGTGATAAATGGTTTGACAATCCTGAGAACCTTGCATCTGTGCGACAAGGAATTGATGAAATGAAGGCAGACAAAGGGAAAGAATACACATTGGATGAAATCAAGGATACATTAGGGGTATGATTTATAAACTGATCTTGATGCCTGAAGCCGAAAAGCACTTGAAAGAATGGCGTAGGTCAGGACAAAAGAAGACGCTCAAAAAGATTGCAGACTTATTTGAAGAGCTTCAAAAACATCCTACAACCGGCACTGGAAAAGTGGAGCAACTAAAGGGAGATTTATCGGGATACTGGAGCCGAAGAATAGACAAGGAGTCCAGGATGATTTATGCAATTGAAGAAGATAAGGTAATTGTCGCAGTCGTTTCCCTAAGAGGGCATTATGGCGACAAATAAGTGGGAGTCTCCGCTTTGCGGAGGCTGTCGTCGACCTTTGGGCACGACTCGGAGGGTCGCGCTCCTAATGATGCTTGAGCTGATGATGTAGAGTATTTTTTTACTATGTGGGGGTGCGATTTTTATTGGTGGGAAATTTTCGTTATCTTTGCGTGTTAATTGGGGTATTGCACCCTTTGGATTGAAATATATAATACTACCATAATGAACGTAAGCGAATTAAGCGAACAGGAGCAGATACGCCGCAATAGCATGGCTACGCTCCGCTCAATGGGCATCGAGCCTTATCCAGCAGCCGAGTATGTGGTTACGGGCTACAGCGACGAAATCAAGTCGAACTTCAGCGATGACGCTCCGGTGCGCCAGGTGCGCGTGGCGGGCCGTATCATGAGCCGCCGCATCATGGGCAAGGCTTCGTTTATCGAGCTTCAGGACTCACGCGGCCGCGTGCAGGTGTATGTGTCGCGCGACGAGATATGCACGGGCGAAGATAAGGATCTCTATAACGTTGTATTCAAAAAGCTTCTTGATATCGGCGACTTCGTGGGTATAGAGGGTTATGTGTTCAGGACACAGACGGGCGAGATATCGGTACACGCGCAGTCGCTTACGGTGCTGAGCAAGTCGCTACGTCCGCTGCCGATAGTGAAGGAGAAGGATGGTGTGCGCTACGATGCTTTCGATGATCCGGAGCTCCGCTACCGCCGCCGCTATGTGGACCTTGTTGTGAATGATGGGGTGAAGCAGATTTTCCTAAAGCGCACGAAGGTGTATACCTCGATGCGTGAGTATTTCAACGCTGCCGGCTACATCGAGGTTGAGACTCCGATACTTCAATCGATCCCCGGCGGCGCTTCGGCCCGTCCGTTCATAACTCACCATAATGCGTTGGATATTCCTCTCTATCTCCGCATCGCGGACGAGCTTTATCTGAAGCGTCTGATCGTGGGTGGCTTCGAGGGTGTGTATGAGTTCTCGAAGAACTTCCGCAACGAGGGTATGGACCGCACTCACAACCCTGAGTTCACTTGTATGGAGATTTATGTGTCGTACAAGGATTATAACTGGATGATGGCTTTCACGGAGAAGATGCTTGAGAAGATCTGCCTCGATGTGAATGGCACGACTGAGGTTAAAGTCGGCGACAATGTGATCAGTTTCAAGGCACCTTTCCCCCGTGTGACGATGGCGCAGGCAATCAAGGATCATACGGGCTACGATATCGAGGGCAAGAGCGAGGAAGAACTTCGCGCGGCTGCCCGAGAGATGGGTATCGAGGTGGATGAGACGATGGGCAAGGGCAAGCTCATCGACGAGATTTTCGGTGAGAAATGCGAGGGGACGTATATCCAGCCTACGTTTATCACGGACTACCCGATCGAGATGTCGCCTCTGACAAAGCGCCACCGCAACAATCCGGAACTGACGGAGCGTTTCGAGCTTATGGTCAATGGCAAGGAGCTTGCTAACGCTTACTCGGAGCTAAATGACCCGATCGACCAGTACGAGCGCTTTGTGGAGCAGATGCGCCTTGGCGAGAAGGGTGATGACGAGGCCATGATCATCGACGGCGACTTTATCCGCGCCTTGGAGTATGGTATGCCTCCGACATCGGGTATGGGTATAGGTATGGACCGCCTTGTGATGCTCATGACGGGTCAGACAGCGATACAGGAGGTGCTTCTCTTCCCCCAGATGCGTCCGGAGAAGGTGGAGAAACGCGATCCGGCAGAGGCTTATACTGCAATCGGTGTGCCAGAGGAGTGGGTGGCCCCTCTTCAGAAAATCGGTGTCACGACCGTGGCATCACTCGCTCCGATGAACCCTAACAAACTCTTCCAGGAGCTTTGCGGCTACAATAAAAAGAACAAGCTTGGCCTGACCAACCCCAGCGCCGACGATGTGAAGGCATGGGTTGCCGCAGTGCAGGAGGGTTGAAAAGCTACATAATTATGGACACAAACTTTCCGGGACATATCGCTGTGATGGGCGGCGGCAGCTGGGCGACAGCTCTCGCCAAGCTGTTGCTGCGGTCGTGCGCGTCGATAACCTGGTATATGCGCCGCGACGACCGGATAGAGGATTTCAAACGTCTGCGGCATAATCCGGCCTATCTCACTGATGTAGAATTCGATATCGACCGCATCGATTTCTCGAGCGACATCAACTATGTGTGCAACAAGGCAGACACGCTGCTGCTTGTGATGCCGTCGCCTTACTTCAAGGACCATGTGGACAAGATCACGGTGGATATCTCGGGTAAGAACATAGTGTCGGCTGTGAAGGGTATCGTGCCCGATACGAACGAACTGATCACCGACTATATGACTCGCGTGTTCGGTACTTCGGCGGAGCGTACACTTGTGGTGTCGGGTCCGTGCCATGCAGAGGAGGTCGCTCTTGACCGCCCGAGCTATCTGACTATCGGTTGCGCCGACCTTGACCGCGCCGATGCTTTCGCGGCTTGCCTGCGCGGCAAGAACAACTACGCGATAACGTCGAGCGATGTCGATGGCATCGAGTATGCGTCGGTGCTCAAGAATGTGTATGCGATAGCAGCCGGCATAGTGCACGGGATGAAGACTGGCGATAATTTCTGCGCGGTACTGATAAGCAACGCTATCCGTGAGATGGAGCGCTTTCTGGACGCGGTGTCGCCGGCGATGCGTCATATCTGCGACTCGGTGTATCTCGGCGACCTGCTTGTGACGGGTTACTCGCGCTTCTCGCGCAACCACAATTTCGGTTCGATGATAGGCAAGGGGTATTCAGTCAAGGCCGCCCGGATGGAGATGGAGCAGACTGCCGAGGGCTACTACGGAGCGAAGTGCATATGGGATATAAACCAACGCCACGGTATCGATATGCCGATACTTAATGCAGTGCATTCGATACTGTACCGTGGAGCTTCGGCGTCGCGAGCGTTCAGGACCTTGGCACAGACTTTCAACTGATGAAAAAGCTCTTAGGACTTGATCTGGCCGGACTTGAGGCCGTTGCCGCCGAGGCCGGGCTGCGTAAGTTTGCCGGCCGCCAGATGGCAGCATGGCTCTACAAACGCGGTGCCGACAGCATCGACGCCATGACCGACCTACCGAAGTCGGCCCGTGCGTGGCTGGCCGACAATGGCTATACTGTAGGCCGCGAGGCTCCTATCGCGGAGGCACGGAGCCAGGACGGCACTGCCAAATATCTCTTCAGCGGTGTTGGAGGGCGTGATATCGAATCGGTATATATCCCCGACCGCGACCGCGCGACGCTGTGTATCTCGAGTCAGGCCGGATGTAAGATGAACTGCCGGTTCTGCATGACCGGTCAGGGCGGCTGGCAGGGCGACCTCGATGCCGGGGCGATCATAAATCAGGTGCTGTCGGTGCCTGAGAGCGCTTCGCTGACCAATATAGTGTTTATGGGCATGGGCGAGCCGGCCGACAACATCGACGCTGTGCTGCGCACCATAGATATACTCACCGCTCCGTGGGGCTTGGCGTGGAGTCCGCGGCGCATCACGGTGTCGACCATAGGCAAGCAACCGGGTCTGAGCCTCCTGCTTGACAAGACGCAGGTGCACATCGCCGTGAGCCTGCACTCGCCATTCGCGGAGGAGCGTCTGTCGATAATGCCGGTGCAGAGAGCGTTCCCGATGGCTGATATCCTGGCCACGCTACGGCGCTATGATTTCGCGCATCAGCGGAGGCTGTCGATAGAGTATACGATGTTCGAGGGTCTTAATGACGATACCCGTCATGCCGAGGCTCTTGCCCGACTGCTGCGCGGCACGGACGCTCGCGTGAACCTTATCCGTTTCCACCGCACACCCGGCTTCGAGGGCCGTCCGTCGGGACGACAGACTATGGAGCGCTTCCGCGACACCCTCAACAACGCCGGCATCACCGCCACCATCCGTGCCTCGCGCGGCGAAGACATAATGGCGGCATGCGGTATGCTGGCCGGACATAAAGACGGGGCAACAACAAACTGTTAATCTAATGAAAATGATAAAGATAGGACTTACCCACGGAGATACCAACGGTATCGGATATGAGGTGATATTGAAAGTACTTGAAGATGCACGGCTCGCCGACCTGTGCACTATCGTGGTGTATGGTTCGGCCAAGGCCGCGGCTTTCTACCGCAAGGCGATGGATCTGCCGCAGGTGCAACTTAACCGTGTGGACAGCGCTGCCGACGCACGCGACGGCGTGTTCAATATCGTCAACGTCGTTGGCGAGGACCTCAAGATAGATCCCGGCATGGCAACCGAAGCCGGAGGGCAGGCCGCATTAGCAGCTCTCGAGACTGCAGTGGCCGACCTCAAGTCGGGCGATATCGATGTGCTCGTGACCGCTCCTATCAACAAGAAATCGATACAAAGCCCCGATTTCCATTTCCCGGGACACACAGAGTATCTGCAGTCGCGGCTCGGCGAGGAAGGCGATGAGGCACTGATGATAATGTGTGCCGGCGATGTGCGTATAGCTCTCGCTACGGCCCATACACCGTTGGCACAGGTGGCGGAAGCTATCACAGCCGAGCTGCTTGAGGCTAAGCTGGAGAAGTTCGATGCTTCGTTGCGGCGCGATTTCGGGGTGCCGACGCCGCGTATCGCCGTACTGTCGCTCAACCCTCATGCCGGCGAGGAGGGTCTGCTTGGCGAGGAAGAGGATAAGGTGATATCTCCGGCAATAGAGTCGGTACGCGAGAAGAAGATACTTGCTTTCGGGCCTTATGCGTCGGACGGATTTTTCGGCAGCGGAGCCTACAAGCGTTTCGACGGTATCCTGGCGATGTACCACGACCAGGGCCTGACTCCGTTCAAGACTCTTGCGATGGACAGCGGAGTCAATTTCACGGCCGGTCTGCCTTATGTACGTACGTCGCCCGACCACGGCACCGGCTATGATATCGCCGGCAAGAACGAGGCATCGCCCGATAGCCTGCGCTCGGCCATATACGCTGCCATCGATATCTTCCGCAACCGCCGCAACCACGACGAGGCTTACCGCAATCCTCTTAAGAAGTAGGTTGGGGTGTTTGGATGTTTGAGGTTTGAATATTACTTTATAACAAACATTTTTTCAAACAACAAACTACCAAAAGCCAAACTTGCCTGACGATGCCAAGGGGTGAAAGTGCGGAGCATTTTCTTCCTATGTCACCAACAACCCTTCTAAACTCTCATACCTCCCACCACCAAACCAAAGCCAAAGAATGGACAACGAACAGGACATCTTGAATATCCCTTCCGACGACGAACGCCGCCCCAAGACCACTGCAAGCTACGACGATGACGCGATACTCTCGCTGTCGTGGTACGAACACATACAGCAGCGTCCGGGCATGTATATCGGCAAGCTCGGCGACGGCACCAACAGCGACGACGGCATATATGTGTTGCTCAAGGAAGTGATCGACAACTCTATCGATGAGTATATGATGGGCTACGGCAACCGTATATCGATAACTGTCGACGGAGTGTCGGCGACGGTGCGTGACTACGGCCGCGGTATCCCGTTGGGGTCGGTGGTTGATGTGTCGTCGAAGATGAATACGGGCGGTAAGTTCAAGGAGGGAGCCTTTACCCAGACTGTCGGACTTAACGGTGTGGGCATCAAGGCGGTGAATGCTTTGTCGACATCTTTCGAGATCACGTCGTACCGCGATGGGGAGTGCAAGCGGGCCCGTTTCTCGCTGGGACGCCTTGTGGAGGATTTTCCGGTAGAACCGACTGACGAGCCTAACGGTACGCTTGTGTCGTTTACCCCCTCGGCCGATATTTTCCGTGATTATGCCTTCCGCGACGAGTATATAGTGCCGTTGCTTAAGAATTACACGTTTCTCAACACGGGCCTGCGGATAGAGTTCAACGGCAAGTCGTATATCTCGCGCCACGGTCTGGAGGACCTTCTAAAAGAAAACCTGACGCAAGAGCCGCTCTACCCTATCATCCACTTCAAGGGTCCGGATATCGAAGTGGCCATAACACATGTAAACCAATACGGCGAGGAGTACTACAGCTTTGTCAACAGCCAGCATACCACCCAGGGAGGCACGCATCTGACAGCTTTCAAAGAGGCTGTGTGCAGGACGATGAAGGATTATTTCGGACGCAATTTCGAGTACTCCGACATACGCACGGGTATGGTTGCGGCAGTGGCAGTGAATGTTGTCGATCCGGTGTTCGAGAGCCAGACGAAGACTCGTCTGGGGTCGCGCGACATGAAGCCCGACGGCCCTACGATCGCAAAGTATATCAGCGATTTCATCCGCAAGGAGCTTGACAACTACCTCCACCGCGAGCTCGAGGTGGCAGAGATAATACTTAAAAAGGTGCAGGCCAGCGAACGCGACCGCAAGGCAATGGCCGGTGTGGCCAAGAAGGCTCGCGAGACCTCGAAGAAAGTGAGCCTCTACAACAGGAAGCTCAACGATTGCCGTGTGCACTTCAACGACGCGCGCGGCAGCGAGGACAAGAAAAACGCCACGTCGATATTCATCACCGAGGGCGACTCGGCCGGCGGCTCGATAGAGAAGGTGCGCGATGTGGAGACTCAGGCAGTGTTCAAACTCCGCGGCAAGCCTATCAACAGCTACCTCGCGCCTCAGAAAGATCTATATAAGAATGATGAGCTGCCACTGCTTCAGGCGGCGCTCAATATCGAGGACGGTATCGACGGGTTGCGATATAATAAGGTGATTATCGCGACAGATGCCGATGTGGACGGTATGCATATCCGCCTGCTGATGCTGACGTTCTTCCTCAAATATTTCCCCGACCTTATAAAGAAGGGACATGTGTATGTGCTCCAGACACCACTCTTCCGCGTGCGCAACAAGAAGACGGCCAAACGGTCGGGCAAGGTGCGCTCGGGAGATGCGTCGGACGACACGATATACTGCTACACCGACCAGGAGCGGCTCGATGCGATAGCACGGTTCGGCTCGAACGCCGAGATAACCCGATTTAAAGGTCTCGGCGAGATTTCGCCCGACGAGTTCAAGGGTTTTATCGGCGAGGATATGCGTATCGACCGTGTGAGCCTGCGTAAGGAAGACGGTGTTGACGAGGTGCTTGAGTTCTACATGGGCAAGAACACTATGGAGCGTCAGAATTTCATCATCGACAATCTTGTGGTAGAAGATGACAGCAACATCGACAGGTAGTCGCACAGCCGTTTTCCCCGGGTCGTTCAATCCGTTTACCCTCGGCCATGCCGATATCGTTGAGCGCGGCCTGAAGATGTTCGATAAAATCGTCATAGCCGTGGGCTGCAACATCAACAAGCCTCGCGGCGATGCTGAGGCTGCGGCCGAAGCCATACGCCGCATCTACCGTGGTCGGCCTGAGATCGAGGTGGTCGTCTATTCGAGCCTCACCGTACGGCTGGCCGAAGAGGTCGGGGCCGGTTTTATTCTCCGGGGCGTGCGCACGGTCAAGGATTTCGAGTACGAGCGCGAACTTGCGTCTGTCAACATGCAACTTTCGGGCATCGAAAGCGTTATATTATTTAGCCGGCCCGAGTTGGCAGCGCTGTCGTCGTCGATGGTGCGCGAGCTCGCCGCCTACGGCGAAGATGTAACACCCTTTTTACCCTGACATAATAAAAATATGAAAAAGATATACATCACATTACTGACCCTCTGCGTTGCCGCAGCGGCATATGCGCAGCTGCCCGAGAAGTTCACTCCCGACCAGAAGTTGCGCGCAGCCGAGGCCATCATCGAGAATTTCTACGTCGAAGACGTCAATTCCGATACTATCGTGAGCGAGGCTATCATAGCGATGCTCAAGACCCTCGACCCTCATTCGGCCTACTCTACTCCGCAGGAGACCAAGGAGTTTACCGAGCCGCTCCAAGGAAAGTTCAGCGGCATCGGTATCCAGTTCAATATGCTTGAGGATACGGTCTATGTGATCCAGACCGTCGCCGGCGGCCCGTCGGAGAAGGTCGGCATACTTGCCGGCGACCGTATCATAAGCGCCAACGACACTGTGATTGCCGGCAAGAAGATGGTGAACACACAGATCATGAAGAAGCTTCGCGGCCCGAAGGGCTCGACAGTCGACCTCAAGGTGAAGCGCGGCGACGAAATCATAGACTTCGCTGTCGTGCGCGACGACATACCCCTCTATAGTGTCGACGAGACTTTCATGGCCGATCCTCAGACGGGCTATATCCGCATCACACGCTTTGCCGAGGACACCGCCAATGAGGTGCGCGATGCAATGAAGAAACTCAAGAAACAGGGAATGAAAAACCTTATCCTCGACGTGTCGGGCAACGGCGGCGGCTATCTCGGAGCAGCATTCGACCTTGCGTCGGAGTTCCTACCCAAAGGCACGCCTGTGGTGAGCACCGCCGGCCGCAATGCCAAGCCTTTCGACTACGTGACCGAGGGTCAGGGCGGTTTCCTCGACGGCCGCTTGGTGGTTATTGCCGATCAGTCGTCGGCGTCGGCATCAGAAATCCTCTCGGGAGCACTCCAGGACAATGACCGCGCCCTTGTTGTAGGCCGCCGCACATTCGGTAAAGGTCTTGTGCAGCGTCCGTTCCCCTTCCCCGACGGCTCGATGATACGCCTTACCATCTCGCGCTACTACACACCTTCGGGCCGTTGCATACAGCGCCCGTACGAGAAGGGCCACGGCGAGGAGTATTACCTCGACATGCTCAACCGCTATAAATCGGGCGAACTGTGGAGCGCCGACAGCATCGCACGCCCCGACTCGCTCAAATATGAGACCCTGCGCAACCACAGGCCGGTGTACGGTGGTGGCGGTATCATCCCCGATGTCTTCGTGCCTGCCGACACGAGCTACTACTCGACTTACTACCGCGACCTTATTGCCAAGGGCGTGATCAACCGTACGGTAATCAATTATGTCGACGCCAACCGCAAGGCTCTTTTGGCCGATTATCCTACCGCCAAGGCCTATGAGGCAGGCTTCGCCGTGCCCCAGTCCTTGCTCGACAATCTTATCGCGAACGGTACCGAGAAGGGAATAGAGTACAACGAAGAACAGTTCAACACTTCCCGACCGATGATCGAAGCCATAATGGCCGGTCTGGTGGCTCGCGACCTGTATGAAGACGGGTCGTACTACAAGGCCATATCGCCACTATCGAAAGACTTCAAGGCCGCGCTCGACCTAATCAACGATCCTGAGCGCTACGACCGACTGCTCAAAGGACTGTAGGAACATAACATAGCATAACAACCGGCAGAGGCTGTCAGACACTTGTCAGGCAGCCTCTGCTGGTTATTGTAGTTTCAAGCCAACGGGATTGCAATTTTTAATACACCTCATTAACATCATTTAACTAAA
>DKVO01000022.1:16063-16210 GCA_002491245.1 Porphyromonadaceae bacterium UBA7176 | reverse complement strand
GGCGTTATCCATGAGGCGTTGCCTTCGGCAACTTGGCGATGCTGCACTTTTGGCACGACTCGGAGAGTCGCGCTCCTATCGGGGCGGTAAGGTGGGTGAAAATGCGGAGCATTTTCTTTCGGAGATGGTGTGGTGGATACCATAAAG
>DKVO01000022.1:0-15690 GCA_002491245.1 Porphyromonadaceae bacterium UBA7176 | reverse complement strand
CGATGCTGCACTTTTGGCACGACTTGGAGAGTCGCGCTCCTATCGATGCGATGCTGTGGGGGGCACGACTCGGAGTGGTGCGCTTCTATCGGGGCGGTGAGGTGGGTGAAAATGCGGAGCGGTTTCTTTTTGTGATGGCTTTATCTTGTTGGCTTTAAATTAAATAAGCACGGCAATTGCCGTGCTTATTGATTGGTGTGGAGGGTTGGTCAGCGGTTTTCGATGCGGAGTTTGAGGGTGGCGTACATGACTGCGGCGAGGGCGAGGAAGAGGCCGATGCTGCCTGTGAGGAGGGCGAAGGTCTCGAGGCTCAGGAGGACGAAGATGAAGCCGTAGATAATGAACAGGAGTGCTCCTATGGCATAGGCTGTTCTGGCTGATTTGAGGACTCCGCGCATGTAGGCGGTGATGAGCCCAATTGTCATGATGGATGCTATGAGGTAGCTAAGGCCAAAGCTGAGGTGCTCGCTGAGGGAGAGCAAGAGGGAGTAGAATAATATTAGGGCGAGGCCGACGAGGAGGTATTGCAACAGGTTTATGGGATGGCGTAGCATTACCTCGGCGAAGAGGATGGCGATGAATGTGAGGAGTATGACGACGATTGCATATTTTACGGCGCGGTCGGTCTTCTGGTATCGGTCGACTGGGATGAGTAGGCTGACTGATACGGCTGATTTGGCGATGTCGGCCGCGCGTGAACCGATGAAGGCCTGGGGATAGTCGCGGTTGGTTGAGTTGAGGGTCCACGATGCTTCGAATTCGCCGTCCTCGACCTTGCGTTCGCTTGGCAGGAACATGCCTTTGAACGAGGGTGATTTGCATGTGCCTTCGATTTCTATTTTGTTGCGGTGGCCTATTGGTGTGACTCCGAATGAGCCTGATCCACGGAGTTTCATGGTGACTTTAAAGGGTATCGAGGTGGAGTCGTCAGGGGTTATGCTGATGTTGGCCTGCATGCATCCGGTGCCGGGAGAGTGTTCGTTGCGGTAACGGCGGACTTCGATTTCGTCGTCGACGTCATAGTCGGAGTATACTTTTGAGTTGTTTGTTCCTTCGAGTTCATAGGATTTGGCACCTATGGCGAAGGGTGATATTTCTTCGACGCCGCGGAGGTCGCCGATGCCGATAGTGACATATGCTTCGCTGAAGCGGTATGCCGACATGGGTATGCCGAGTTTGCGGAGTGGCTCGAAAGAGAAGTTGCCTTCGGCTGTGACGTCGGAGTTGTAGACGACGGCTTCGTAGATGCCCCGGTGCAGTTCTTGCGATTTGATGTCGGCGTCGATGTCGAGCCTGTCGGGGAGTAGCCGGACGAGACCTCCGTTATTTTTCTTGGAGATACTGTCGTATGGTATCGTGATGATGGGGCCTGATATGACCTGTCGTCCGCTCCATGAGTCGGATATGTCGCCGACGGTGGAGTTGAGTGTATATTCGCGGTCGGAAACGAGGGAGGATATTATGAGGCTTGGTATCATCAGGACGGCAGAAATGACTGCGATGAGGAGTATTTTTGTGCCCAGGGGATCGCGTTGTTTTTTAGGCGGCATGACCGGGTTGAAAGGAGGTGGGGGTGGTGTCGGCCTGAAGTTACCCTGCATGTCGGGTGTGGGGGGAGTGATTGGTTCCTGATTTTTCATAAGAGTTGAAATTTATAGGATATTATGTTCGCAAAAGTAGTAATTTTGCAGCAGAATAAACAAATCAGATATGAAAAATGCTATTTTGACCATAGTGCTGCTTGTGGTATCGAATATTTTTATGACTTTTGCCTGGTATGGGCATCTTAAGTTGCAGGATATGAAAGTGATATCGTCGAATACTCCTTTGTATGCCGTGATATTGCTGTCGTGGGGTATCGCTTTGGCCGAGTACAGCTGTCAGGTTCCGGCCAACCGCATCGGATTTGCAGGCAATGGGGGTTCGTTCACACTTATGCAGCTCAAGGTGATACAGGAGTGTATCACGCTGGTGATATTCACGGTGTTTACAGTGGTGTTCTTCCGTGGCGAGAGTCTCCACTGGAACCATTTCGCGGCGTTTGTGTGCCTGATAATGGCAGTCTATTTCGTGTTTATGAAGTAGGATTTACTTAGAAGTGACTGCAATCCTGCGCGAAGCAGTCTCGAAAGAAGAGCCGTCGGAGGTGATTGTCGCGCGGTAGATGTAGATGCCTCTACCGACACGGTGTCCGGAATTGTCGGTCAAATCCCACGAAACGGGCACGGACAAGAACATATCGCTCCTTCCGCTAACTTTACCGCTCCATACGGGGCGTCCGACAAGGTTGTAGACGGTGACGGTGACGGTGATCATGTTGTCGGGCTGGTTGTGGCTGAGATAGAAGTTAGCCACAGTCGAAGCCGGGTTTGCGTCGGAGTAGATGTCGTAGATTTTTGGAGCAAGACCTTCGACAACGTTGAAATCGATTGTTTTTTCAGCAGCATTTCCCGAAGTATCCCACACTCGCAGAGAAAGGGTGTGCAGGCCGGGCTGGAGGGCCGACATGGGATAGTTGAGCACGCCAGAGGAACTTCCATCGGCAGATGGAATGTAGTAATCGGAGAGTCCGGTAAATGTCTTGTTGCCGTCGAGAATGGCTGTCATCTGGTGTCCGATACCTGCTGAAGACATGTTCAAGCCAGTGTCGTCGCTGAGCCGGGCGATCAGCATGGGAGATTCGTTGACGGCGTCGCCGCTACGGAAGTCGGAGTGGTTGAGGACGAGGCTTTCGATGAGGGGAGCGGAAGTGTCGGGAGCTACGGTTTCATCGTATCCGTAGACGTAGAAGTCGCGGAAAAGGCCAACAGCTTCGGTGTTGTCGGATGTCGAGTATGCGTAGAGGGACATTGCCGCCGGTCTGAAATTCTGGGTCAACTCTGACGGCATGGCTACATCGGCGCAGAATTTACCGTTTCGGACCGGAGTGGAGCCAGTGTAGATGCGCTTGCCCATGTCTTCGAAGTTCTTGACCTTGCCTTTTCCCCGACCGTTGGTTGTGACGGTGCGTTCGGCATCGAATATGTCGAGTGTGAGTACGCCCTCCATCGTTTCGATGGGAAGACCGTCGGGCCCGATGACAGAGCCAGCTATTGTGGCTTTCTGCAGAGCGGCCATCGTTGGCTGGGCATAGGGGTTGTCGACAGCGATGCCGTTGATGCTGTCGATGCGGATGGTGTTTGATGGCATCGCGAGCGGCAGAGCCGGGTCGCCGACGAATATGAACCGGAGCCGGTTGTTGTCGGATATAGGACGAGTCTTGTCGGTAACGGGCCTACTGTCGTCGTCGCGGATATCGTTTTTGGCGCGTCGGTATATTTCACCGGGAGTGAGTATCTTGCCGTCGTCGCCGGTCTGAGATAGTGCACGGGCGATTGCATTTGTGAATTTGCCATTGTCGGTTATATACACCGGTCTTACGGCGCTTATCATGCCTATGGCACCGCCGTAGCGCTCGAGGTAGAGGAGTTCGCCGCCGCTTATTCGTCGGGAGTCGAGACGCATGAAATCGCACGTGGCGGCGTAGATGAAGGGCCAGTGGCGGAGGTAGAGATTTGTAAGGTCGCTATAGGACAGCATGTTTTCTCCGGTCCAACCAGTAGGGCTTGCATGGCCGATGAAGTTCCACCACACGACGCCTTCGTCGAGCAGTCGGTACATTGCGTCGCGAGCGTCGGGATATGTGCCGTTGCGGAAGTCGTAAGCGTCGATGTATATTTTTCGAGGGAGCATGTTTCCTCCACCGCTGTGGGAGTAGTGGTCGAGCATGAGCTCGGTCTGCTCGAGGTGTTTGCCGAGGTCTTCGTCGTCGGCGAGGAACATGAAACGGTGTTTCCATGCCGATTTCTTAGATTTCTCGGCATATTCCAGGGTCTTGTCGACGATATTGCGAGCGTCGGTTTCGGAAGTGACAGGTATACGTCCGATCGCGATGCTAAGTTTGTCGGAGCCCATGTTGGCGCCCGAGCCGTCGTCGAGCATGGCGATGATATCGTCGGTGCAATAGCCGGTGTTGTCGCTCAGCGAGGCGCTGTGTTTGGCCGGCATCCACGACGGTATTGTGGGGTATTGGGGCGCATATGCCGACAGACCGCGGTTGTCGAGAGTTGTGCGTGCCATTAGGATGGCGTAACGCAGAGGTCGGCCGGAGATCTGTCCTCGGTCGTAGAGCATCTTGAAATAGCGACGTATAGCGCCTACATCGCAGGCTCCGCTGGAAAATTCGTTGTAGATCTCTTCTGGAGTTACGACAACTGTTGCGAGAGCCGGCTCGCTTTTGGCATGGAAAGCGGCAAGTCTTTCGGCTTGGGAGCGGTATGGGGCCGGCGCCACGATGACCATGTCGAGGTCTTTGTGGGAGTGGAGATTTTGGGCGGAGATGTAACCGACGGTCTTCGGTTCGGGGAGAGAGGCTCCCTGAGCATAGGCAGCGAAGCTACGGACCTTGCTACCCGGAATCTGCCACGACAAGGCGGATGAGGTTGCGGATCCTTCGACGATGTGAATGTCGAGAGGATCGGAGACGTCGAGCAGGGTTAGGGCAGAAGGACTTGGGCAGGCGATTGTGTTTGCTGCTTTGTCGGTGCTGAATACGAGATGTCCGGCTGCCGGCAGTCTGAGGCTGCGCTCGTAGTTGAGGGTAATGTAGTTGACATATGCTGCGTTGGCATGGCCCTGAACGGAGAATTGCAGGCCTATCTCGGATATTTCTTTGGGATGGTCGCTGAGTGTGAAGAAGTGTCTGCTAATGGTTTCGACACCGTGGACGTATGATCCTGATGTGGCGGAGACTCTGTCGGTGTTGTTGGTCTCAAGTTTGTTCCCGTCGAAAGAGAATGACAGCTGTCCGCCAGTCTCGAGGTTGGTGACGACCGAAGCCTGCAGCCAAGCTTCACCATCCGGTACCGCTCCGGGAGTCTGGAGCTTGAATGAGCGTTTGGATGTGTATGCAATTTCTTCGCCGAGGAGGAGAGGGCCGGCTTCGCCCGGTACGGGAGTCTGTTCGACCTCATGCTGGACGCGGCAAATATATGTTGTCGCTGCCGGGAGAGTCACCAATGAAGCATTGGTTGAGCTGAAGCTGCGAGGTGTTTCGCCGTCGGTCCGTAGTCCGACGAAGTAATATCCGGCGTTGGCGAAATCGTTCTGAGCGAAGAAGTAATGACCTTTATCCTGAGCTTCGGTCCATTCTCCGGCTCCGACGGCGTAGAAAATGATGCCGTTGGATGAGACTTCGGTCTGCACTTCGGGGAGGTCGTCGATGTAAGAGTTCTGGTTGAGGGTGTCGCCCAGGCGCCTTGCGCCATAGCCTCTGACCACGACTTTGGAGGGATCTGAAAAGCCCCATGCCCTGAGTTTAGAGGCGGGTATTCGGTAGAGTCCGTCGGCCGGTACGGATATTTTAATCCATCGGCCTTGGGCGAGGACGGAGTTGTCGGCGTAGACCGATGTGTCGAAAGCCCCGGCGGCAATAGGTGCGGCGAGGAGCAATATGGCTGATATTATTGATGTGATAAATCTTGGAGTGGACATGAGGAGCTCTATTATCAGAGAATTAACGCGGTTCGGTTGGTTTTATTGTGCGCGCGAGCGAATCGAGCCATGTTTCCCATTGCTTCCAGTCGCCGTTGAAAGCGTCGAGGTCGACATTTCCGTAAACGCCAGGTACTTTTCCTATGTGGCTGTGTTGCCACAGCTTCCAGGGTCTCCGCCTTAGGGGAGGGTCGGTGAACGAGCATATCCAAAGGTCGGGAGCGGAGCCGTCGAGCCTGTCGTAGCGTTTGCGGACGAAGCGAGCGTCGCCGTTTTTGTTGGTGTATATCAGCGTAGGTCCTCGCCGAAGAGAGAGTATCGCTATCATCGCGTCGAGTCTTTCGCCGATTGTTTCGGTGGAAAAACCGGCCGGGTTTCCCCATTCTTCGATGTCGACAGCTGCCGGCAGCTGTAGTTCGCACCCTTTTGTGGCTTCGAGGAAGTTGGAAGCCTGACGTGTTCCGTCGCTGTCGAAGCGAAAGAAGTGGTATGCCCCTACGGCGAGCCCAGCACGCCTTGCAGCGAGATAGTTGCGCAGGAAGGCCGGGTCGCGGTGAGCGGCCCCTTCGCTTGCCTTGAGGTATACGAAAGCGTAGCCGGCTGCGGCAATGGAATCGAAATCGGGCGCTCCGTTATGGGCGGATATGTCGATGCCCCTGACGGGGAACTCGGCGGTGTCGATGTCGATGTGCGGCAGCCGTGGCCTGGCAAGACGCCACCCGGCCACAGCCGCAGTGAGCAAGGCTGTGACGGCGATGATGGCTATTGCGGCCCTTCGGGCAGCTTTGTCGGTGAGCTTCTTCACGCTTCAAAGATAGTCAAAAAAACGAAATCAGATGCGTCCGCCGTTAAATAATTTGAGAATGCGAGGAGTGAAGCGGCGCATGAGTGCGAATATGATCAGCAGACAGCCGACTACGGAGAAATAGAGAGCGAAAAGATAGATGAGCATGGAGATGTCGGAACCGGGGGATATGATCGTGTAGAGACGTCGTCCGATAGGGCTTATAATGATTGCGTGGCCGCAATAGATGAAGAAAGAGGAGGCAGCGAGGAAACGGCTCGGGCGGCAGATGCCGCGCGTGATGAGCAGGGCTGCGATGTTGTAGAAGAAAAAGAGTCCGACAATTATGTTGAGGGTCTTGACATATACCATAGCCTGAGGATATTGTGGAGAGAGGAAGAATATTGTTGTGGCCAATAAGGGGTAGAGGATGAAGGAGATGGAGCGGAAGCGGTTGAACTCAAGCATCATGTCGCGCTTGTGATAGCTCATGAAGCCACCCCAGGCGAAAAATGTGAAAGCTTCGAGCAGTTGAGCGCCGTGACCGAGGCCGGGTATGCGCACAGCCCATACTATGGTGGATATGGCGAGGATGGTCGCGGATATTCTGGAGGGCAAGCGGTAGATATAGTATATTACAGGTGTTATGAGGGCCATGATCATGAGATCGCGCACGAACCATAGGGGCTTATCGAGTGGGTATATGCCGTCGGTAAAGCCGATGTCGTAAGGAGTTATGGATTGACGGTCATCCCAAAAACAATTTAGGAAAGCCTTGAAGGAGAAGTCGGTTTCGACGGAGCCGAAGGAGTCTGAGATGTCTCTAATGCCCGGAAGGTACATCTTGAGGAAAAAGAGGATGGCAACGGTGTTCCATGCGAGGTATGGAATCAGCAGCGAATGGCATCTTCGCTTCAATTTGCCAGTGTAGCTGTCAAAGGAAAAGTCTAAGCCGAGGAAGAATACGTAACCAGCTATGAAGTAGTAGACCGGCACGCTTTGGTCGGTTATGAAGGCTGATACAAAGCGCAGGACTGTATTAGCTAAAGGAAATGAGGAGAATAATCCGTCATTGGAGATAACGTCGTCGGGGACATATGCCGGGACGACAAAAACGTGGACGGCAGTGACGAATAGCGCGAGAGGAAATCGGAGCAGGTCGAGGCTTTGTGAGCGGATGTCTTTGCGAACGTCATTCATAATGGCGCAAAAGTAGTTAAAAAAGGCGATATGCGAAAGCGCGGCCCTGTTTAGGAGCCGCGCTTTCGGGGCGATTTTATAGATTGTGTTTTATGTAAGTATGTAATCTCTTGAAATTTTGGCTTAGGTCGTGTTTGTCTTGAATTTTGGTTGAGAGAGAGGCGCGCTAAACGTCTCCCTATGGCATGGGATGTTTAGCGGTAGTCTGCGAAACGCTCCTGAAGGCGTTTGCGAGCCATGAAGATACGGCTTTTGACGGTGCCGAGGGGGAGTCCCATGTGGTCGGCGATTTCGTTGTATTTGTAACCGGCGACGTGCATCGAGAAGGGGATGCGGTATTCGTCGGAGAATTCGTTGATGGCGTCGGAGATTTCGTTTGCAGCATAGCTGTCTTCGGGAGAGTCGATGCCGCTGTCCTGGCTGAGGTTGAGGTGATAGAGGTTGTCGGTGGTGTCGACTACTGTTGCCGAACGAACGCCACGACGGTAGTTGTTGATGAAGATGTTGCGCATGATGGTGAACACCCATCCTTTGAAGTTTGTTCCTTCGGAGTACTTTTCTTCATTGTCGAGAGCCTTGAGGGTTGTGTCCTGAAGGAGGTCGTAGGCATCGTCGCGGTTAGATGTGAGCATGTACGCGAAGTTGAGCAGGTTTGCCTGCAAGTTCATCAGATTGCTTTGAAATTTTACGCTTGCCATAGTGGTGAATTTTATAGTGGGTTTAGAACTGTTTGTTTTGTTTGATGTCTCAAAATTATAGCGAAATTCACCGATTGCAATATTTTTAATGTTAATGAGTGTTAATACAATAAAGAAAATGAATAAGTATTGATAAAATGTTGATTTGCAGTGTATTGAATAGTGTATTATTTGTTGCGCTATTGTTACAAAGAGCTTTGTGTGACTAAATTGTAACAGAAATGCAAGCGAATTTGACTTGGTGTCTGGCAGTGGTGAGAGGCGGTAGGGAGGTTGGAAAACGGAGCGAGAGTATATATATTGTATAAAACGCGACAGCTTCATTAACAATATTTCACAATTGCGTAAAAAGTGGCTTAGAGTGCTGTGTAGGCGTGTTTTAGGAGTTGTAAAGGGGTCGGTAAGAGGGGTCGTATTCAATAAAAATTTCCGTATTCGGTGAATTTTTCGTTACTTTGCACCGCAAAACGTGAATTTTATTAATCTCAAATATTAAACGAATATGTCTGAAATCGCAGATCGCGTGAAAAGCATCGTAGTAGACAAACTCGGTGTAGAGCCCGAAAAAGTAACAGAATCAGCTTCATTCATCACAGATCTGGGCGCTGACAGCCTTGACACTGTAGAACTTATCATGGACTTCGAGAAGGAATTCGGTATCACAATTCCCGACGAAGAAGCCGAGAAGATTAAAACTGTAGGTGACGCTGTTGCCTTCGTAGAAGCCCACGCTGCGTAAGGGACTTACCGCGTCAGCACACTAAAGAAACTCAAAGCCGCCGCGGATTTTCGGCAAAGAAAAGAGCGGCGGTTTCTTTATTTTATACAGCCACATAAGTATATATGGAACTCAAAAGAGTAGTAGTAACCGGTCTTGGCGCCATCACACCCCTTGGCAATGATGTTGCCACGACCTGGGAGAACGCAAAAGCCGGAGTCAGCGGTGCCGGACCTATCACCCACTTCGATGCAAGTCTTTTCAAGACACAGTTTGCCTGCGAGGTCAAGGACTTCCACCCCGAAGAACACTTCGACCGCAAGAAAATGCGCCAGCTCGACCTGTACGCTCAATATGCCCTTGTGGCTGCCCGTCAGGCCGTAAAGGATGCCGGTCTCGAAGAGGCCCCCGAAGGCACTGTGAACAAAGACCGTGTCGGAGTAATAGTTGCCGCAGGTATCGGTGGTCTTCACACTTTTGAAGAGGAAGCCGGCTACTATGCCCTCAATGCCGACAAAGGCCCGAAATATAATCCTTTCTTCATCCCCAAGATGATCGCGGACATCGCCAGCGGTCACATATCGATGGAATATGGCTACCACGGCCCGAACTACGGTGTGGTATCGGCTTGCGCATCGTCGAACAACGCGATTATCGACGCATTCAATCTTATCCGTCTCGGCAAGGCCGACGTGTTCCTTACCGGCGGTGCCGAAGCAGCTATTTTCCCTGCCGGTGTTGGCGGTTTCAATTCGATGCACGCTTTGTCGACCCGTAATGACAGCCCCGAGACAGCATCGCGTCCTTTCAGCAAGAGCCGCGACGGTTTCGTGATGGGCGAAGGCTCGGCTGTGCTTGTGCTCGAAGAGCTTGAACATGCCCTTGCACGTGGTGCCCATATCTATTGCGAGGTTGCCGGCGGCGGCATGAGCGCAGACGCTTATCACCTGACCGCTACCCATCCTGATGGCCTTGGCGCGAAACTCGCGATGTCGGCCGCTCTCGAGGATGCCGGTATGACACCCGATGATATCGACTACATCAACGTCCACGGAACATCGACTCCTGTAGGCGACGTGAGCGAGGTGAAGGCTATCGTAGAGCTTTTCGGCGATGCTGCCAAGAAACTCAATATCTCGTCGACCAAATCGATGACAGGACATCTGCTCGGCGCTACAGGCGCACTGGAGGCAGTGTTCTCGATCAAGGCAGTGGAGGAGGATATCGTTCCCCCGACAATCAACCACGATCCTGAGGATGTGGACGAGAATATCGACTACTCGCTCAACTTCACTTTCGACAAGGCTCAGAAACGCGAAGTGCGTGCGGCCCTCTCGAACTCATTCGGTTTCGGCGGCCACAATGCCACTGTTATCGTGAAGAAGTTTGAAGCATAAGAGTACTGGACAGACAGAATTTGCCGGCTTGACGCATCGTTGAGCCGGTTTTTTATCATAAGTAAGAGGGTGTTTGATAAAAACACCTTGTAAGTGGTGAGAATATGAAAATAGGTATCATAGTGGCGATGGATAAGGAGCTTCAGTTGTTGCTCCCCATGCTTGAAGATCTCAATACGGTAGGATATGGTAACCGTGATTATTATCAGGGCCGTCTGGCCGGGCGCGATATAGTTGTAGGCAAGTGCGGCATAGGCAAGGTGAATGCCGCTCTGGGGGCTGCAGATATGCTGGATCTCTTTGAGCCTGATATTGTGATAAACACCGGAGTGGCCGGTGGTACGGGTGCTACTTCTTCGCCTGCGCGCGTGCTCGATGTGGTGCTTGCCACAGAAGTGGCTTACCATGATGTGTGGTGTGGCCCGGGTACAGAGCCAGGTGCGGCTGCCGGATGTCCGGCCCGTTTTGAGTGTCCGCTTGATGCCGATGTGCGCAAGGCGCTCGGGGCTAAGGAAGGCCTTCTTGCGTCGGGGGATATCTTTGTGGACCGCCGCGAGGATCTCGACCGGATACTTGCCTTGTATCCGGATGCGTTGGCGGTGGATATGGAGTCGGCAGCGATAGCCCATGCGTGCTATCTTCACGGAGTGCCTTTCGTGTGCCTCCGAGTGGTGAGCGACACTCCCGGCGAGGGGGGCAATGCTGCGGCTTACGAAAATTTCTGGACGGCAGCACCCGAGGCTACATTCAAGGCGGTGGAACGACTGTTGGAACTATTGTAGATGAAAGACCTGCAGGCTATACGCGGCACACGCCTGCTGCGCGAGTGGATAGCACAGGGCGAGCATCAGACCCAGGATTTCAAATATGCCATAAGCGATGCACGAAAGATAGCGCGGTCGCTGTCGGCGTTTGCCAACCGCGACGGGGGCCGTCTGCTGATCGGAGTGAAGGATAACGGGGTTGTCGCAGGTGTGCGCAATGAGGAGGATATCTATGTGGTGGAACAGGCGGCAGAGCGCTATTGCAAGCCTGCCCAGCATGTCGATTTCAAGGCTTACCGGGTTGACGGACCTGTGCATGTGATAGTTGCGGAGATCGCGTCGACTCCACGGAGGCCAGTCTATGCGGTTGAGCCTGACGGCAGTCTCCGTGCGTACTACCGCGTAGCGGATGAAAATATTGCGGCCCATCCGCTGATGGTGCGGTCGTGGGAATTGCAGGGAGGAGTACCTTTTAATGCTGACGGTCCGGATGCCCGGGTGCTTGATTATATTGCCACCCGAGGTGCTGTGGATGATTTGCGACGTGTTGCAATCGACCTTCATATCTCTTTCGGGGCTGCAGAGGATGCGGTGGTGCGTCTTGCGTCGATAGGGCTTGTGGATTTCGAGTATGCCGGCGGTCGCTTCGTGATAAGGGCTGTGATGGAGTAATATCGTGGACAAGGACAATAAACGGGGAAAAAAATAGTTATACCATTAGCGCATCAATAAATCAGCGCAGTTTCTAAAAATGAGACCAATATACCGACTTATATTTTCCCTGCTTGCGTTAGGAGTGGCTTTTGCAGCGAGCGCCGACGGCAAGAATGAGTTCAACCCTATCGAGACCGGTGTGACGTCGCTTGGTATCGCACCCGACGCCCGAGGCGCATCGATGGGCGATCTTGGCGCCGCCACCGACCCTGATGCCAATTCGCAGTACTGGAACCCGTCGAAGTATGCTTTCGCGTGGAGCCAGGCTGCGGTGTCGCTCAACTATACGCCGTGGCTGCGCAAACTTGTGAATGATATATTTCTCGCCGACCTGTCGGGCTATTACAAGATAGGCTCGGGCGATAATCAGGCAGTGTCGGCTTCGCTGCGCTATTTTTCGCTTGGTGAGATAAATATGTCGGAAGAGCAGGGTATCGTGGGACAGTCGCTGAGCCCTTATGAGATGTCGTTCGACGTGGGTTATTCGCGCAAGTTGTCGGAGAAGTTCTCGATGGGAGTTGTGTTCCGCTACATTTATTCGGCACTGGGTTTCAGCGACTCTTATGCCGGAGACCAGAATACGGGCGCATCGGCGTTTGCCGCCGATATATCGGGCTACTATACGACGTATCCTATAATCGGTCGTAACGAGTGCCAGTGGTCGTGGGGCTGGAATATATCGAATATCGGTACGAAGGTGTCGTATGAAGGCGGAGAAAACCCGGCTTTCCTTCCGACGAACCTCAAGCTCGGTACGTCGTTCATGTTTCCTTTGGCTGACTATCATACTCTTGCCATCGGCCTTGACCTCAACAAACTGCTTGTGCCGGCAAAACCCCGGCGGAGCGATTTTGCCGACGGAGTGGAGGGTGAAGAGGAGTATATCACCAAACTGGAGGACTGGCGCAATATGTCGCCTATCACGGGTATCTTCAAGTCGTTTGGCGATGCACCCGGTGGAATGAAGGAGGAGCTGCGCGAAATCACATGGTCGCTTGGCGCGGAGTATGCCTACAACAATCAGTTTTTCCTCCGTGCCGGATATTACTACGAGAACCAATACAAGGGCAACCGCCAGTATTTCGGTATCGGAGCCGGATTTTCGCTGAATGTTGTGCGTCTGGATGCATCTTATATGATGGCAACAGCCCAAACGTCGCCGCTTGACCAGACGTTGCGTTTCACTCTTACTTTCGATATGGATGGCTTGCGCGATCTGTTGGGCAAGAGATAAGAGGATATGATGGATTTCAGGATAGGAAACGGATTTGATGTGCATAGGCTTGTCGAGGGACGGCGGTGCATTGTGTGCGGAGTGGATATTCCGTATGAAAAGGGATTGTTAGGGCATAGCGATGCGGATGTCGCCCTCCATGCGTTGAGCGATGCGTTGCTCGGAGCTGCGGCGTTGGGTGATATCGGTCTCCATTTTCCGGATACGGATGAGCGCTGGCGCGGTGCTGACTCGCGGATGTTGCTGAGGCATGTTGTGTCGTTGCTCTCCGGCAAGGGTTACAGGCCGGTCAATGTTGATGTGACCATCATAGCACAGGCACCGAAGATGCGGCCTTATATCGATGCGATGCGTGCTAATATTGCCTCCGACCTTGGGGTTGATATCGACTGTGTGGGGGTAAAGGCTACCACAACTGAACATCTTGGCTTCACGGGTCGTGGCGAGGGTATCGCGGCCCAGGCTGTGGCGCTGATAGGGCGAGGATAAGACCACGCATGTCGCTTCGCTCCATACGTGGTTTGACATGAGTGTCGCGCTTCTATTTGCGATGCTGCTTGGTTAAAAATGCGGGGTGTTTCAGACTTTGATATTAGTTTTTTTATTAATTTTGGAGAACTAAAATCAAGTGTATGGAAACAATAGAAAATAAAGAGTTCGGCGGTGAGCGTCCGCTATTCGCTGCCCATGACCTGCGGTTGGTGAAGGTGACATTCAATGAGGGCGAATCGGCCCTGAAGCGTTGCCGCAATATCGAGGCCGAGGGTTGCACGTTCAAAGGCAAGTATCCGTTCTGGCATGTGAAGGGTTTCAAGATTGACCATTGCGATTTTGAGCCCGGTGCGCGAGCCGCGTTGTGGTACTCGGATGACTGCGAGATGCGCAATACGCTGGTAAACGCTCCCAAGATGTTCCGTGAGATGGATGGTGTGGTGCTTGACCGAGTCGCTATCCCCGACGCACAGGAGACGCTGTGGCACTGCAAGAATATAGATATCCGAGACGTGACAACCGATCATGCTGATTATATCTTCATGCATTGTTCGGACATCCGTATCGACCGCTATCGTCAGAACGGTAATTATTCGTTCCAGTATGCGCGAAACGTGGAGATAAGTAATGCTGTGATACACTCCAAGGATGCTTTCTGGGAGACGGAGAATGTGACTGTGCGCGACAGTGAGCTCCACGGCGAATATCTTGGATGGCATTCCCATCGTCTGCATCTGATCAATTGCCATATATCGGGCACGCAGCCGCTGTGCTACTGCACAGACCTTGTGCTTGAAAACTGTACGTTCGACGCTGACTGCGATCTCGCGTTCGAGGAGTCGGAGGTGCGTGCGACTGTCAAATCGCCCATCACGAGCGTGAAAAATCCGACGACAGGTTATATAAAGGCTCCGAGTATAGGAGAGGTTATAATTGATTCGAACATACTTGCTCCGGCTGATTGTAGGATAGAGACCAATGACTGATTTCAGAGCATCGTTCGACCGAGGCGTGGATCGCTGCGGTACAGGAAGTTATAAATGGGATTCCGAACCCGGAGTGTTGCCTCTTTGGGTCGCTGATATGGACTTCGCTACGGCCCCGTGTGTGACCGAGGCCTTGCGTCGCCGTGTGGAGCACGGTGCTTTCGGCTATACTCTGGTGGGAGAGGATTACTACAGGGCTGTCGTCGACTGGTTCGCGCGCCGCCACGGGTGGAATATAGCGCGCGAGAGCATAATGTATACATCCGGAGTCGTTCCGGCAATATCTGCTATCATCAAGGCTCTTACCGAGCCGGGCGATAAGGTGATCGTGCAGACGCCGGTGTATAACTGCTTTTTTTCGTCGATACGCAATAATGGCTGCACGAGTCTGGAAAATCCGCTCCGCTATACCGGCGACAGCTATGAGATAGATTTCGAGGATCTCGAGAAGAAGGCGGCAGATCCGTCGGCGAAACTGATGTTGCTGTGCAATCCGGCTAATCCGGCCGGCCGTGTGTGGAGCTACGACGATCTTATGCGTATAGGGCGTATCTGCGCGGCGAACGGTGTGACGGTCGTCAGTGACGAGATACATTGTGAGCTTGTTTTGCCAGGGTATCGGTATACGCCTTACGGTACACTGCCGCCTGAGCTGGTTGAGCAGTCGGTGACTTGTGTGTCGCCGAGCAAGGCTTTCAATACCGCCGGTCTACAGATCGCATCGATAGTGACCCCTAATGCAAGTTTCCGCCGCCGTATCGACCGGGCGATAAACATCAATGAGGTGTGCGATGTCAATCCGTTTGGTGTCGCAGGTACGATAGCGGCGTATAATGAGGGCGAGGAATGGCTTGGCCAACTGATAGAGTACCTGCAAGGAAACTATGAGGCGATGAAGGCTTATTGCGAAGATCATTTTCCGCAACTGCCGCTTTGCCGTCTGGAGGGTACCTATCTTGTGTGGATGAATGTAGAGGCGCTTGGCAAGAGCGGCACACAGGTTGAGGAGGAGCTTCTCGAGCGAGAGAAACTGTGGCTGAACGCAGGTGCGATGTATGGCGATGACCGCTTCGTGCGCTGGAATATAGCATGTCCACGTTCGCGTCTGCTGGAGGCACTCGGGCGGTTTGAAGATTATGTGACGTCGTAATAAGTAAGTAGTGAAAATTAG
>DKVO01000004.1 GCA_002491245.1 Porphyromonadaceae bacterium UBA7176 | reverse complement strand
GCTGTCGCCGGGGAAGTATATTTCTTCAAGTCGTTTGGCTATGCCTACCACGGCTATTTGTCCACGTAGTCCCATTTCGTCAAGAGCTTCGACGGCCGAACTCAACTGACCTTTGCCGCCATCGACCACTATGAGCTGGGGCAACTCCTGACCCTCTTCCATGAGTCGGGTATATCGTCGGGTGAGCACTTCTTTCATTGAAGCGAAATCGTCGGGGCCTTCAACGGTCTTGATATTGAAATGCCGGTACTCCCTTTTCGATGGTTTGCCGTCGCGGAAGACAACACATGATGCCACAGGGTTGGTCCCCTGTATGTTTGAGTTGTCGAAGCACTCTATGTGCCTGGGCTGCTCGGCGAGGCGAAAGTCGGCTTTCATGCGGTCCATCAGCCGTCCTGCGCGTTCTTCGGGGTTGTGGCGCTCCATATGCTTGAGGTCGTCGATACGGTTTTGACGGGCGTTACGGGCACTCACTTCAAGAAGCTTGGCCTTGTCGCCTCGGCGTGGTATGGTGAAAGTGATGCCTGTCATCTCCACTTCGGGCGCTTCGGCCACGATTATCTCGTCGTATTCCACTCCGAGGCTCTGGCGTATTTCTTCCATCGCATAGCCCAATATCTGCGCTTTCGATTCTTCGAGGCTGCGGCGGTATCTTAGTGTGACGCTACGGACGACGGCTCCGCGGCGAACGTGCATGTAGTTGACGTAGACATCATTGCTCCCATCGTCGTCGAAGCCGAATACATCGACATCGCCTATCGTCTGGCTCACTATCACGCTCTTCGATCGGTAATTTTCGAGCAGCGAGTAGCTGTGTTTAAGTTCCTGGGCCTCCTCGAAGCGTAGCTCGGAGCAAAGCCGGTCCATCTCGTCTCGGAGATATGCGATGAGTTCGCCGGTCTCGCCGCGCAGTATCTGCCTGATGCGGTCGATGTAGGTGTTGTAGGTCTTGGCGTCGATTTCGCCGGTGCAGCATCCACGACACCGCTTTATGTGATATTGCAGACACAGGCGGCCTTTACCTTTGGCAAGATATTCGGGGGTAATCTGGAGGCGGCAGGTGCGGATGGGGTAGAGGTCGGATATGAGGTCGAGTACAGTCCGGGCCACAGCGGTGTTGGTGTATGGACCGTAGTACTTAGAGCCGTCGCGTATGTGTTGACGGGTGAGGAATACTCTGGGATATAGCTCGTTTGTCACCACAATCCAGGGATATGACTTGTCGTCTTTTAGTAGCACGTTGTAGCGCGGCTTGTATTCTTTGATCATGGCGTTCTCGAGGTTGAGAGCGTCCTGTTCGGTGGGTACTACGATATACTTCATGTCGGCGATGTTGCGCACCAGCAGGTTTGTGCGCAGGATGTCGTGGGTGCGGTTGAAGTACGACGACACCCTTCTCTTGAGGTTTTTGGCTTTGCCGACATAAATCACCGTGCCTTCTTTGTCGAAGTACATGTAGACTCCCGGGGTGTCGGGCAGTATGGCGATTTTTTCTTTCAGCTCGAGGCTTTTTTCGTGTTTCATCGTAGAGTATAACAATCGGATACCGCAAAATTACTAAATTCTGACCGAAAATATTACGGTATTATCAACTCTGTTGAAAAACTTAAATTAAATGTTGTTAACATTATTTTAGTAGAGCGCATGAAATGTTTGTTTTACATTTGCAAAAACAACTAAACCTTAAAGCACAGTCCATGAAAAATTTTTACAAAAACCATTCCCGTATTGTCTGCGGAGCCGCGATTGCGGCATTGGTCATGTCGGCCCAGAGTGTTTCGGCTCAACCTGATTACTATGAGAGTGCGGCTCTCGGCTACATTTCTTCTGCATTGCGGACCAAGGCCGGAGTGATAGCCGTCGACAATTACGGCTCTGATATATCTCTTATTTGCGGTTCGGAGCTTAAGACACTTGTAAGCAGCCCGGGTGCCGGACGCTATATGAGCGTTAGTCCCGATGGCCGGTATGTCGGTTTCAAAAGCATCAACGACGATGCCATGCAGGCCCCGGCCTTGCTCGATATTGAGACTGGCGATGTTGTGTTGCTCGAGCCATACTCAAACCAGTGCGGTCAGATTTCGTTTGCCTCCGACGGAACGATGGCCTACACCGTAGGGACCAAACTCCATGTTGCAGGAGGACAGGGAAGGGAAACATATGACATAGGGCTGTATGCCAACATCGCAGATATCTCGGCCGACGGCACAAAGGTGGCATATAGCGATATCGAGGGCAATTGCTTTGTTTTTGATCTCGGAAGGAAAGAATGTGTCAGCGTGCCTGTTTCCGATGCCAGTTTCTCCAGATGGTCGCCCGACGGTGCTAAGCTTGCCGTACAGCAAGTCGATGGCCGGCTTTCCGCTGTCGAGATTGCTTCGTCGGAAGTATTTGAACTTGGCGAAGTAAACTCTTTTGCCTGGGTTGCCAATTCGGAAGATATCATCGTGAGCCGTCCCGAGCGTATCGATGACCTTACTGTCGGTGGCGCTTCTGTAGAGAGTGTGGACTTCCGTGGTAGCCGGGTGGAAACGGTAGTGCCGCTGTCTGGTACAACCCCGGTGTCGGTTTCTGTCAACGGTGACGAGTTGCTTGTCTCATATGCCGGCGGAGATAGGGGCGTTGAGAGCATCGTTTACGACGGTGGCATTTCCAACTCATCCTCATTCAGCAAAACATCAGTCTTCAAGGCCAGGTCCGGTGTGGCTATAGCCCACCCGGCAAGAAAAAATTTCGGCAACGCCCTGCGGTCTGATATCAGAGAGGAAGCCTCGGTGCATGTCTGCTCCAGGGCTGGTGAGGTTAAAGGTGAAAACAGCATAGGCCTGCTCGATATTCCGTATATAAACCAACTATGGGACACTCCCTTGATAGATGGCGGTCAGAATTCGTTTGCAAATGTCAACTATGGTTATAACTGTTGTGCGGCCGCTACATCGTGCATGTTGCTCGGTTATTATGGCCTTCTGCCCGACGACCCGACGAGGTATGTCGCCAATTCGGGAAAGCCGGCCGGCGCTGTCCAGGTGACAAAATATGCCTGGTATGTGGCTAAAGAATACACCTCGCCGCAAACGGGCTACAAGTTCTCGCAGTCGATTGACGATGGTGGTTATTGGGGCTTGACCTACGGCGTGAAAGGTGGACATGGCTTTATGTGGTATGGTGACAAATCACCGCGTACGGCTATGGCCGATTTCCATAAAAACAACGGAGCCCGGAGTTCGTCTTTTGAGACCGGTACAGCGGCCCTCATCCGCGAATGCAAAGCAAACCGCCCATACGCGATGTGTCTTGCCAACGGTACGGGCGGTCATCTTGTGCTTTGTTTCCGTGCAAATCAGATTGCACGGGTCGATGGCTCGGCGACCTACGATAAAATAGGCTCTTTTGTCTGCCACGACCCGGCCGGAGATTATGCCGCAGGTTATTGGGCCCCGGGCAATTGGGACGGACGTTTCGTGTCGTACGACCTTCCCGGCTACAATAACGGTAACATGAATATCGGCACGTTCCACTGGGGACTCGTGACAACTGCGGCAACTTCCAGTATTGGAGAGATCAGTGGCGATGCAGATGCTGTGCGGATAAGCGCTGTGCCGGGACGGATTGTTATCGAAGGTAGCTTCAAGTCCTTGCAGGTATGCGATGTCTATGGTCGGACGATGCCGGCGCTTGAAGTTCCGTCAGGAGTCTACATAGTCGTGGTCGACGGTAAGTCTTCCAAGGTCGCGGTGCCATAGCACTTAGGAGAGGCTACTGCAGGTAGGTGTCCATGTCCTTGTCGCCGCGGCCCGATACGTTCACAACAACGGTCTGGCCCGGTTCGAACCTGATTTTCTCGAGGGCGGCAAGGGCATGCGACGACTCCAGGGCCGGGATTATACCTTCGAGCCGCGCGAGTGTCCTGGCTGCTGCGAGGGCTTCGGCATCTGTTGCGGCGAGCACCTCGGTCTGCCCTGTCTGTGACATATATGCGAACAAGGGACCGACCCCGGGATAATCGAGACCTGCCGATATGGAGTACGGATCTGCAACCTCGCCGTTGTCGCCTTGCATCAGCAGCGTCCGCGAACCGTGGAGTATGCCTTCTTGTCCGATTGTCATGGTGGCGGCAGTCATGCCCGACTCTGTGCCCAAACCGGCGGCCTCGACAGCGATGAGGCGCACCCGACTGTCGTCGATGAAATGATAGAACGCACCCGAAGCATTGCTGCCGCCGCCTACACATGCTATTATGGCGTCGGGGTAGGCGCGTCCTGTCTGTTCGAGCAATTGTTTTTGCATCTCTTCGCTGATCACCGATTGGAAGTGCGCCACCATTTCGGGATAGGGATGCGGCCCTACTGCTGATCCGATCAAGTAAAAACTGTCGGGATTGTCGCACCAGTCCTGAAGAGCTGCGTTCACAGCATCTTTAAGCGTGCTGTTGCCCGATGTGACGGGAACGACTTTAGCTCCGAGCATTTCCATCCGCTTTACATTCGGCAGTTGTCGTTCTACATCGGTAGCTCCCATGTAGACAGTACATTCCATTCCCATCAGGGCGCATACGGTGGCGGCAGCCACACCGTGTTGTCCGGCACCTGTCTCGGCGATGATGCGTGTCTTGCCCATGCGTTTGGCCAGCAGGGCCGAACCTATGGCATTGTTGATTTTGTGAGCACCGGTGTGGTTGAGGTCTTCGCGTTTGAGGTAGATTTCAGCACCGTAGCGTTCACAGAGTCGTGGTGCGCGGTATAGCGGCGTCGGGCGGCCCACATAGTCGCGGAGAAGACGGTCGAACTCCGTTTTGAATTCCGGGTCGGAGGCGTAGTGGTAGAATGCTTCGCGCAGATTGTCGATATTGGGCTTGAGTACATCGGGGACGAAGGCGCCGCCGAAGGGGCCGTAGAAACCATTGTCGTTGACGGGGAGGATATGTTTGAATGTTGTGGTAGTTACGGGTATCATAGTTGTAAGTGTTTTTCTATTTGATAAATTGATAAAAAAGAAGCCATCGTAAAAATCGATGGCTTCATTAAGCTTATGAATTGGAATAGAGATTTATGCTTGTTCGCACAGACAGTGCCGCCATCGATTTTTATCATCGGGGCGCCACCAATAACGGTTATTTGTCGAATTCGTGTACATTCTGTCTGTTGTTTGTCTTATCTGTGCGGCAAATTTATATCAAAATATCGAAACCACCAAACAAAATGGCAATAAATTATAAAAATATATACCCCCTCCTTGATTTTAGCTGCATAAACTCTTTTTAATTTGCAATGTATTTTTGAAAACGACTGGTGGGTTTGTCGGGGATTGTCATTTGGATGTGGGTGCCAAGGAGCGGATTGAGGTATCGTTCTCTGAACTTACGCTTGTCTTGGAAGCCGCAATAAGCTGTTATTTCCGCTAATGAGCGTGGCTCTTTGCAAAATTCTATGATTTTTTCTTCAATGGTTTTGTTATCTTGACTTGTGCCCTGACCTGTGCCCTGACTTGTGCCCTTTGACAAGTTGGCTTCATTTGTCGCTTGAACTGTTACTCGAAATGCGGTTATGGTGTTGACATCAAAGGTAGCGGAAGTATTGCCATTTTCTTTGAGCATTTCCTGAACACGAGTAACTCCTCGGTTGAACTTGTTGACATATTTCATCATTCGCATAGCCTCTGCAATAAGCGGATTGCGGTAGTCATTAACCGAAGGGAAGTTTTCAGGGCGTGCTTCGCCGTATAACCCTCCGGCGTTCATAATTTCGATATAATTATCAAATTGATACAACCGAATTGGCATATTTGATTGATAATCGCGGTGCATACAGGCATTCATCATTAGTTCTCGGATAGCACCTTCAGGATAATTCCATACAGTTTTTTCGCGGAAAAGAGATGCTGGTACAGGACGTTGTGTTATGATGCCATCTTTTACAAATGATTCCAATGCAGGAAGCATCTTGTAAAGAGGTCCGTAGAACTCTCGCTCGTTCAATATGTCGCCACCTTTGTCCTTTCCTGTGAAACGAACAAACTGCACGTAATTGCCTAAAAGAAAATATTTGGGATTGGTACCAAACAATATTATCCCGGCATAAGTCGGACAATCATTTTTACGGTCGTAGAGATGGATAGACGCAAGTTGCTCCTTGATATCGCGCTTGTCAGTTGCGAGTGTATCCTCATCAAGAAATTTTGGAAGATATGTATTCTTGATATAATCTATATCCAAGTCCTCCAACTTTGCATTTAGGCAAGGAGTAGCGTCAAATGTAGCCATGAATGAGCAACGCCGTTCGGCCAATATACGTTCTTCGGTTTCGGTGGCGATGTCGCGGCGTGGCCCGATACGAATGAACGCTCGACCACGATAACGGACTGGTGGCAAGTCAGAAGGACGAACCTCAGCTATCAACAAATCACCTTCGGGAAACACTAAACGGTCAACTGACATAGTCGGCAACGGGAGAATGTTGCCATCTGAACGGATGCCTGATATTTTCTTCATAAGAGCATCGTCCACTTTCAACCCAGACAACTTTCCATCGTCATGTGCCCCGATAATGAGATAGCCGTTTTTCCGAGAATTGGGCATATCGTTGGCAAAAGCACAAATGGCCTCACAGAACTTGTCCATGTTGCCGGTACTGATTGTGCGCTCAACACGATAGGTTTCGGTTGATGTCAGCAATTCCAAAACTTCTTCTTTTGTTATCATATCGAAGCTGTTATATACGCAAAATTAAGAAATCTCTTCGAGATATACTATATCAGAGTTGTAGAAGTGTGACAATTTATGTGGCAGGATATGCTGCGCGATTGATTTATTGATGCTTTATTGTTAAATTTGCGGAAACTAAATGAATTTGATATGAATAGCACTGTGTTTATCCGGGTTAAGAGGGCTTGTGTCGTTGTAATGGTCGTATTGGCCGTATGCAGTTGTTTTGCAAAAACTTCCGTCGACCGGGTTGCTGCGCTGAAGGATCGTGTTTCTGAGATATATGCCAATCTATATGAGGGCGAGTTGGAAGAGCGATATTGCTCGGAGGCATATCTTGAAGTCTATAATGCAGTTGTCTCGGCCGATAAAGAGCTTGACGAGGTCGGTTTTTTTGACAGCAATCATTGGACTTCGGCTCAGGATGGACCCGACTCTCCGGTGTTTGTCGTCAAGAGCATGGAGCTGTTGTCGGACTCGGTAGCTGTCGTGGATGTGAGGGAAGACGAGATGCAGACCGGTGCGACTCTCCGGTTCGTCTGGGAAAGAAACAACTGGTATGTCGACGATTTCCTATATCCCGAAAACACGACGGGCGAAGTTGCGATGATGAAGGAGTATATACGACAACAAAAATGATTTGAAAGATAAAGACAAGGGGGCTCGGAACTTTATTCCGGCCCCCTGTCCTTATAATGCATGCTATATTATTCGGCTGTTTCAGCCTGAGTCTCAAAATAAGCCTTGCGGTAGTTGTAGCCTTCGGCGTCGTAGATTTTTGTCAGGCGCTCGATGCGTTTCATGAAGGCGTCGAAATCTTTGGGGCCTTTTGTCCACTGCACTTCGGCAAGGGCTCCGATGCGAGGCATCTCCATGTATTCGGCCTGTCGGTAGTTGGGGATGTATTCGCACCACAGGTTAGCTTGTACACCGATGATGTGGGCGGCCTGCTCGGGAGTGAATTCGTCGGGGATGGGTTCGTAGCTGTAGACCTTTTCGAGAGGCAGCGCGTCGCCCCAGTTGGCGGCGATAGGTTCGCCCTCATCGGCCTGGCGGAAGTCGAAGTACATATATTGGTTAGGAGTCATGATAGCGTCGTGTCCGGCTTGGGCTGCAGCTATGCCTCCCTGGGTTCCTCGCCACGACATTATGACTGTCGAAGTGTCGACACCGCCTTCGAGTATTTCGTCCCAACCGATTACCTTGCGGCCTTTCTTAGCGAGATATTCGGCCACGTGTGTCATTACATGCGACTGAAGTTTCTGCTCGGCAGTGCTGTGGCTGTCTGATTTGAGGCCGAGCGATTTGATCTTGGCCTGACATTTGGGACATTCTTCCCAATGCTTTTTGGGGCACTCGTCGCCGCCGATGTGGATGTATTCAGATGGGAAGAGTTCAGTCACTTCGTCCATCACCTTGTCGAGGAAGGTGTACACGCTGTCGTTGCCGGCGCAGAGTACATTATCGCTGACACCCCAGCGGCGCCATACTTCGTACGGGCCACCGGTGCAGCCGAGTTCGGGATAGCTTGCCAATGCTGCCTGCATGTGGCCGGGCAGGTCGATTTCGGGTATGACGGTGATATGACGGTCGGCGGCATATTTCACGATGTCGCGCACTTCATCCTGAGTGTAGAAGCCCCCGTAGGGTATCGAGTCGTATTCTTCGGTCTTGTCGATTATTGTGCCTGTGCGTACAGATCCTTTTTCGGTAAGCTCGGGAAGGCCTTTGATTTCGAGGCGCCAACCTTGGTCGTCGGTTATGTGCCAGTGGAAACGGTTGATGTTGTGGAGAGCGATCATGTCGATGAACATCTTCACCGAATCAGGGCTGAAGTAATGACGGGAGGTGTCGAAGAGTGTGCCACGGTAGGCGAAGCGCGGAGAGTCGGTGACAGTTCCGGCAGGGTAGAGCACATCGTGTTTACCGGCACCGGGGATAGCTTTGCGGAGGGTCTGGAGACCGTAGAATGTCGCTGCCGGAGTCGCGCCGTCGACAACGATGCTGTCTGCGTTGACTGTGATGGTGTATGCGTCGGCATTATCGCCGCCAAGTGTCGATTTGAGGCGTATGTAGTTGTTGACAGGTGCTTTGTCGGTTATTTCAGGCGAGAAGCCGGTGAGAGTGTTGACATATCCGGCAAAGAGACCGGCGTTGACAGTCTGGGCGCTGTCGGTGGCTACGATACGGGTCTTGGGGTTGAACTTGAACGCAGCAGCATCAGCGGAGAGGCTGATGTTTTCGGGCAACGGCACGGTTTGGTAGTCCGCCTCGACAGCCGGGCGGTCGCTGCATGATGCTGCGGCAAGCGCCAAAACAGGAAAGAATAGTTTAGAAAAGTTCATGATAATGTAAAAAATAGGTTTAAATGTGTTTGCCGCACAAAAATAAGCATTTTTTCGCTATAAAACACACTTCATTCGGCATCTCTGCGCTGATTAAAAAATAAAGCAGTGGTTTTATATGGAAAAATAACGGCTGCAATTTGAGAGTGAGCATTTTTACCAAACTTTTTACTACTATAATAGAAACGGGTGCCACAATGTAGTTTCCTGTGAGCACCCGGTGTAATGTTTTTGGATGAGATTTAGTTTTTATCCGTAGCCTCTCCTGTTTTATTGTCAATTTCGTATATGGCATCATAGTACACCTCTGATGTTTGACCTGCGCTGGTCACGGTTTCTTCTCCGTCTTTAGTCAGAGCTATTGTCAGGCGAGTTGTACCATTCCCCAAATCAAGCATCCTTAATGCTTTGTAAGAGTAGCCTTCAGGTATTAGCTCTTTGGCGTTTTCAATACCTTTGGCAATTACATTCATGTCGAGTGCCGAAAGATTTATGGGAGTAGCATCGGCAGAATCACGGTTGTCATTGATCGGCATAGCTTCGCCATCGAAATAGAAATTCTGATAGAATGTCTGCGTTTTATCGGCGTTGAGCATACTCACATTGACAAATTGGGCACGACCGCTGCACTCATCAACCTCTGTGATGAAAATACGATAAATCGGCATCTTTTCAGTGTCGCACTTTGAGAGCAACATTTCCTTGACGCTGTTAAGAGTCTCGGCATTGTCAAATGTTTTTGACCCATCCAAGCCTGTTGAACTACTGATTTCGTTCAACACATTTTTCATCGTTTTTTTACACGATGGCATACCGACCATCAGACAGGCCGATATCAACAAGAAGATTACCTTTTTCATTTTTTGTAAATATTTGATTGACATTTTGTAACATTGAAGTAGTTATTATAATTCCTCAATCACATTCCTCTTACTATGAGGTCCTGCAATACCCTATGTAACTGGATGATATCCATCGACATTATTTACTCCTCAATTATGTACTTATCAATAATATGAGTTCTTATGGACAGACACGACCTTGTCTTTCTGCACGCCGATGTTATATCCCTCCGGAAATCTCCATATTTCTGCTGGTTTTCCTTTGAATGTGGTTTGCTCTTTTTTTATCGGATCACCAAACGCTTCAATAAGCATTGCTTTTGTCATTCCCTCGGTTACATGCTGGAACGCAATTTTTTCACCATTCTCTTTCCCATATTTGGAAATAAGACTGTCAACACGTTCCTTTGCCACAAATCCGGCTACGATGTGTCTGTATGGAATACCTTTCAGCCGTTGTCCTTTGCTGTTTTCGAGAATAAGATATGCGCTGTTGTCATGTAGTTTGACTGACATATCAACAGCTCGGTATGCCGTTCCTTCCTCCGTCTGCATTGTTCCTCCGCCAACAAGTCCTATGCGCTTGCCAAGCGAGTAAAATGTCTTGCCTAAATGAAGTTGTTTCATCTTTTCGTAATTCCCTATGCAGACGAAGTTGTTGGCTGTCAGTATCCCTGGAACACAATAGATTTCATCTCCTGACTTTTGTTCACGGAGCAACAGGCAGTACCGTGAGTTCTGCTGGCAGAAAACCTTTATCACATCGAAGTATTTGCCTACAACTGCATCCGGTGCGGTATTGCCGGCTCCGCTTTCCATTCTATGATATACCGGTGCGTCACCTCTGAGAGGATTGGCGGAAAAGAAGGTGTCCGGATAACCGTTTACATCGTTTTTCATGCCCAAAAAGAACAAGGTCTGCCCTGGCAATTTAGGATAATTCTCATACGACTGATGGAACGGCGCGAGGCTGTCATATGGGATTGCATTCTCTCGAGAATATTCAACAATACCATCTCCCTCAACAACTATATTGAGCTGAGCATTTGCGGCAGGCATTGAAAATGCCGCAAACGTAAATATCAATACGTAATGTGCGTCCATGACGGAAAACGTTTAATCTACGATAGGGATATTGTTCTCTTTCGCCCAATTCTCCATGAAGCACACAAACTTCATGAAATCCTGAATATTGTCATTCCCACATACATCTTTCTTCACACAATCGAGATCGTAGAAATTGTCTGTGTTCTTTTCGTTGTCGAAATACACACGGACACCGGAATTAGAACCGCGTTTGAGTATGAAAAGATGGTCAACAGTCTCAAGGTTAATTACTACCATTTCCTGATTGTCAGGCATCGTCAACTTTCCGTGGAGAAGTTTCACCGGAACAACCAATATTTGATTGTAGTTATATGCAAATACCCTGTTGATGTCGTACTTTGCCATAACCCAACCATAAGCAACTTGGAAGTCGGCAGGATTATAACCCTTCACAGTCTGACAGAGGTAGTCGTTCATGGCCTCTTCTGCGGAGTAGCCTTCCACAACACCTTCGGTGCGTTTAACTATCTTTCCCCGCATGACAAACATGAAAATCAGATAGGCTACGATAATCGCAGCGATGATGAAAAGATAAGATATGCTCATATAATCAAGTCTCTATCTTCTCTCACCTGGCTCAAAAGAGAGATTGGTTAATATATGCAGAAACGTGAGCCAACTATGCTACGTCGTGATTTGTTGGTCGTAGGAAACCATTTGTGCAGATGTAACAATAGTGACCCACGCTATAAGCGTGAGAACCACTATGCTATCTCCTGCACAGATTATGAGTTTCCTACGTTCACAAATCACAAGATAAGCATAACGCTTCTATATTTTCCAATATGTCGTGGACGGCATGATGCCAATCCAACCGCAAATTTAAGCAGAATATTTGAATTTCAGGGTATTGTTAACGGGGAAAATTGTATTTTTGTAATTGAAATCAGTTAGAGATATGATCGTAGGTTCATCAACTGTAACCTATCTGCGTCCTGATGTAAAAGGTGTCAGATAAAAGACATGCTTCCATCTGACAATGCTGATATGAAGAACTCAAGTGGTCAGAAACAAGTGGACGGAAACAGGGCGATGAGACAAGAGCCAGAATTATTTTGTTTTGCTCTCGACTTATTTGTATCTTTGCAAAGCATTAATCTAACAAACACTATACAGCTATACGATGAAAAAACTGACAACCGCTATCGCCCTTGCAGCCATGATGCTGGTTGCTTCATGTACTGGCGATAAACCGACGACGACAACGATTGTTACTGATGTGCCCGAGCGCCCGGCCGGACAGACCGATATGCTCGGTTTTGCTGCCGAACCTATCGACACTGTCCGTGTAGGTTTTATCGGCCTCGGAATGCGTGGCCCCGGGGCCGTGGAGCGTTTTGCACATATCCCCGGAACCAAAATCGTGGCCTTGTGTGACATCGACACCGGCAACATCGTGCGCCTTCAGCGCTATCTCACAGCTAATGGATGCCCCGAGGCTGCCGTATATGCCGGCAATGACTCGGTATGGAAGCAGCTTGTGGAGCGTGACGACCTCGACCTGATATATATCGCAACCGACTGGAAACACCACGTGCCTATGGCCCTCTATGCTATGGAGCAGGGCAAACATGCTGCGGTGGAAGTGCCGGCCGCCTTCACTCTTGATGAAATATGGGAACTGATAAACACATCGGAGCGCACTCGCAAGCACTGCATGATGCTCGAAAACTGTGTCTACGATTTCTTCGAGATGAACACCCTCAACATGGCCCAGCAGGGGCTCTTCGGCGAGGTGCTGCATACCGAAGGCAGCTATATTCATAATCTCTCCGACTTCTGGAACGCATATTGGAATAACTGGCGCCTCGACTTCAACCGCGAGAACCGTGGCGACGTATACGCCACCCACGGCCTCGGCCCGGCTTGTCAGCTCCTCGACATCCATCGAGGCGACCGTATGAAGACCCTTGTGGCTATGGATACCAAGGCTGTGACCGGACCGGAAATAGTGGAGAAACAGACCGGCAAGGCTTGCGACTCGTTCCTCAACGGCGACCACACCATGACAATGATCAAGACCGAGAACGGCAAGACAATTCATATACAGCACGATGTGATGAATCCTCGTCCTTACTCGCGCATGTACCAGCTCACAGGTACCAAAGGCTTCGCAAACAAATATCCCTTCGAGGGCTATGCATTCGAGCCGGAGGCACTTGATCCGGATGTCGTGCCCGACCATGAGAACCTCAATGCCCACGGCTTTGTGTCGGCCGACCAGAAAGCCGCGCTCGAAGACAAATACATGCATCCTATCATCCGCAAGATCGGCGAGATTGCCAAGACTGTAGGTGGCCACGGTGGTATGGACTACATCATGGACTACCGTCTGGTGTACTGCCTGCGCCACGGTCTGCCTCTTGATATGGATGTCTACGACTTGGCCGAATGGAGCGCTATGGCACCGCTTACGCAGCTTTCGCTCGACAACGGTTCCGCTCCTGTCGAGGTTCCCGACTTCACTCGTGGTGGATGGAACAAAATCAAGGGTTTCCGCCACGCAAGCCCCGAAATGCCCGAATAATAATTGCCGGCAATATTTACGGTGTCGGAAAAAGTTTGTAAATTTGCCGAAAATGACAGATACATATGGAAGCTAAATATAAACGAATATTGCTCAAGCTCAGCGGCGAGTCGCTGATGGGTAAGCAAGGCTACGGTATCGACTCCGACCGCCTTGCCTCATATGCGGCCCAGATTGCCGAACTGCGTCAGTCCGGGGTAGAAGTCGGCATCGTCATCGGGGGCGGAAATATTTTCCGCGGTCTGTCGGGTGCAGCCAAAGGCTTCGATCGTGTGAAAGGCGACCAGATGGGTATGCTTGCCACCGTCATAAATTCGCTTGCCTTGAGTTCGGCGCTCGAGAGTGCCGGCTGCCCGGCGAGAGTGCTGACGTCGATAGGGATGTTCCCCATCGGCGAGCCTTACAGCCCTTCGCGTGCTGTCGAGACCCTCATGGGTGGTGCTGTGGCAATAATTGCCGGTGGCACCGGAAACCCCTTCTTCACCACCGACACCGCATCGGCCCTGCGTGCCGTCGAGATCAAAGCCGAGGTTATGCTCAAGGGTACCCGTGTCGACGGTATCTATACAGCCGATCCCGAGAAAGACCCCACGGCGACAAAGTTCGACAAGATTACTTACAATGAAATCTACAACCGCGGATTGCGTATCATGGACCTTACCGCAACGACTCTCTGCCGTGAGAACGGCATGAAAATCGTTGTCTTCGACATGGATACCCCCGGCAATCTCGCCAAGGTTCTTGCCGGCGACAATATAGGCACGCTCGTATATTGAGCCTTGCGATACCATATCCGTAAAACCCTCCTAACGCCAATACAAAAATGACCGATCCTAAAACTTACATCACTCCGGCCGAAGAAAAAATGGAAATGGCCGTTGCATATCTCGACGAAACGCTCGCACGCATACGTGCCGGCAAGGCCAATCCCAAAATTCTCGACGCCGTGCGCGTGGACTATTACGGCTCTATGGCCCCGATATCCAATGTTGCCAATGTGAGCGTCCCCGACGCCCGTACGATAGTAATCACTCCCTGGGAGAAATCGATGTTCAAACCTATCGAGAAGGCAATCATCAACTCGGAAGTGGGTATCATGCCCGAAAATAACGGCGAGGTTATCCGTCTGTCGATACCGCCTCTGACCGAAGACCGCCGCAAGGCTCTTGTGAAGCAGTGCAAGGCCGAAGCCGAGACTGCCAAAGTGTCGGTGCGTAATGCCCGTCGTGATGCTATCGACGGTCTCAAGAAAGCCGTCAAGCAAGGTATGCCCGAAGATGTGGAAAAAGATGCCGAAGCCACAGTGCAAAAAATCCACGACAAATACCTCAAGCAGATCGACGACCTCTTCGCTGCCAAAGAACGCGAGATACTTACAGTCTGATTTAATATTTGTCTGCAATATCACGGGCCGGAAGACCGAATGGGTTTCCGGCCCGGTTTTTAGAGCCTGTCCCATGATATATGTTAACGCTGAGGTTGCATATATCATGGGATTTTTGGTGTGAGTTGAGGGCGCGTGGCCGTAGCCACGTAACAGAAACGAACACCGAAAAGCACCCGAGAGATGCAAAGGCAAAGGCAAAGGTAATCCTTTGATAGGGCAACAGGCACCCATTACAATTCTATCGTGAGCATAAAGGACGATAATGGATATCTTCCTCTTCTCTCGAACAAATCTGCTCAATGGATGACAGCCTCAGCGTTAATACATATTATGAGACAGGCTCTTAGAGCCTGCCGGTGGCTGAGAGTATGTGGTAGGCAAGTTCGTGGAAAAGCTGGTGCTCGTTCTGGCGCGAGCCTACACCTTTGCTCTTCACGTCGAAGTCGCGTATCGCACCTATGATTTCGACTGTCTGCAAGGCATTATACCGGCTCATGCCGAGTTTAATCCTTTTCAAGGCGAAAGGTTTGCACCCCAAGGCTGCCATCAGACCCGAGTCGCTGCGGTCGGGGGTGTAATAGGCGACGAGCAGATCGGTGAAGAAATTGAATATCGACGCCACAGCCATTACAAGGGGCACGGCTTTGGGATTGCTGCGGAAGTAGGCGAGGATGCGGAACACCTTTGCGGCGTCGCGTGCGGCGACAGCATCGACAAGCTCGAAGGTGTTGTATTCGCGGCTCACACCGATGTTGAGCTCCACTGCTTCGGGCGTGATTGTGGCGTTCGGGGGCAGGAGCGAGGCGAGCTTGTCGATTTCGTTGTAGAGGCGGCTCAGGTCGGTGCCAATGAAATCGCGCAGCATGTCGAGTGCTTTACGGTCGGCGTTCAGCCCTTTCTTGTTTATGTAGGCTTCGATATAGGCTCCGACGTTCCATTCGGCCACTTTCTTCGACTCGAATACGACCGCTCCACCTTTCTTGGCCGCGTCGAAAAGGTCTTTGCCTTTGAGGGCGGCTCCGCGTGCGCAGATCACCAGCACAGTCGATGCCACTGGGGCGGCGACATATGTCTTGAGTCTGGCGATTTTGTCAGCGCGGACAGCTTGGGCTTCTTTGACAATCACCACCTGACGGTCGGCCATCATCGGTATCCGGCGGCACAGGTCTATGACCGCCTCCGGCTCGGTGTCGGGGGCGTAGAGCACATATTGGTTGAATTCTTTGTCGGCTTCGGGCAATATGTTTTCGAAATCGCGGGCCAGCTCATCGATAAAATACCCTTCCTCGCCATGAAGGATGTACACGGGAGCTATATCGCCTTTCTTGAGGGCTTTGCGTATGTCTTCGAAGCCCGTTGCCTGGGGTGCAGCCATAGTATTGCGTGATGTTTGCGAAATAATTTGTAAATTTACACAAATTTTTCAGATATGCCATCCGTCACACCGTTAAATTTACCGCCATTCCAGATCAGGCTTCGTCGCAGCACTAATCTGCGCAACTGTGGTCAGGAGGTCTACGATCCCCTGCGCCGGCGGTGGGTAGCCCTGACTCCCGAAGAATGGGTGAGGCAGCATTTTGTGAACTTCCTGATTGAACATCGGTCTTTTCCGCAGGCTCTCATGGCCAACGAAGTCGCCCTGTCGCTCAACGGCACCGCCCGTAGGGCCGACACTGTTGTCTATACCCGTGGTCTCAAGCCGCTCTGTGTGGTGGAGTACAAAGCCCCTGAGGTCGGTATCTCCCAACGGGTTTTTGACCAGATAGCGCGATACAACAGCGTTGTCGGGGCGACATATCTCATCGTGAGCAATGGGATGCACCACTATTGCTGCCGTTATGCGGCAGACGGGTATAAATTCCTGCCGGACATACCTGCCTACGCCGACATGCTTTGTTAAAAACCGTCAACACACGGTAAGTCTCGTTTTTTTAAGTTATCTTTGCCGTGTTAAACCCGAAAAAACAGAAACGAAATATGAAACGCTTCCGCGCCTTGTTGCTGATATTGGCCGTAATCGCCGCCATTCTCCCTGCTGCAGCCCAGTTCCGCTACGCACCGGTGGTAGGTGTCGCTATCAGCGATCTCAAATTCAAACAAGACCTTTTTCCTGTAGGGAAGACGGTGGGCGCGCAGGTGGGCGTGATCGGTGAGATGATGTTCCCCGGCATAGGCTTCGGTCTCGACCTGGGACTTCTCTACAACCAGATGGGAGCCAAAACCGATCTTGGCAGCCGTGAGATATGGCAAGTCGATGGCTTCGGCGACGAGCGCCTCACTCTTCACACGATACAGATACCTATACATCTCCGTTTCAAGTGGACGAGGATGAACGGTTTTGAGGAGTACTTCGCGCCTTTTGTCTACGGTGGACCGGACTTCGGCATCAATGTGGCCCATAGTAAAATAAAGGGCAACCCGGGTGTTTCCAATCCATATAAATTTGCCGGAGGCGACCTCGGCGTGACTGCCGGCGGTGGTTTCGAACTTTATAAACGCTGGCAGGTGAGCCTGCAGTACACATGGGGTATGACCTATCTTGTGAAGACGCGCAAGCTCGACAACCTCAGCGCGCGCAACCGTCAGTGGGCCGTGAGGGTGTCGTATTTCTTCTAATAGGCATTCGGCGGCGATATAATATCCTTTATTTTATCGATAAAGGAGTATTTTAACAATCCAATCAAAATTTTTATTAAATTTGCTGTCCCGAAATATTTAGTTTCGGGACTGAACATTTATGGCCGTACGAAAGTTAATACACTAAGGACGACCTAAAAAACATATCCGCCCTCATCACACGAATCAACTATCATATTTATGAGTCTGACATCATATCTCAATCTCCGTTTCCTGCGTGCCGCCGTGCTGACAGCAGCTGCCGTAGCCGCCGTGCCGTTGTGTCCGGCCCAGACCGACACTGTCACTGTACTGCCGGGCAAGACATCACTGCAGGACTTCAGGGAACTCGCTTTGTCGAACAACAAGCAGCTCATGATGTCGCGCGAGCGCATCCGCAAGGCCGGATATCAGAAAAAAGAGGCTTTCGCAGCCTACCTCCCCGGCATCGATTTCAACGGAGGCTATCTCTACAACCAGCGCAAGCTTTCGGTTTTCGACAGCGACCAGATGTTGCCGGTAAAGAGTTTCGACCCGGCTACACAGAGCTATCAGTTCAATCTCGTCAAAAATCCGGCAACGGGAGAACCCATAAAAGGTCCCGACGGGCAATATATCCCCTCCGAAATCGCACTGATACCAAAGGAGGCCATGACATACGACATACACAACGTGTTTTTCGGTGCCATCACCCTCACCCAGCCAATCTATATGGGTGGTAAGATCGTGGCGATGAACGCCATAACGAAAGCTGCCGAGAAGGCTGCGCGCGAACTCCACATCAGCGAGGCCGAAAACGTGATATATGCTGTCGACGCCGCATATTGGCAGGTGGTGTCGCTCAAAGCCAAGCAGGAACTTGCCGACAGCTATGTGGCGTTGCTCGACTCGCTCTCGCACGACGTGCATCTCATGCTCGACCAGGGTGTGGCCACTCGGAGCGATGTGCTGAGCGTCGATGTGAAGCTCAATGCAGCACAGGTCGACCTCGTCAAGGTCAACAACGGCCTCGTGCTCTCGCGCATGGCCCTTGCGCAGGTGTGCGGTCTGCCGGTGCACGCGCAGTTTACACTTGCCGATGAAGACAATACAGCCCCGGTTGCCGCCGGAGATGCTATGCCGGCCGAGGGTGGATATGATATGGAGACAGTGTTCCAGAACCGTCCCGATCTCCGTGCGCTCGAGCAGGGAATAGAGGTCGCAAAGCAGCAGAAGCGTGTGGCTCTGTCGTCGATGCTTCCGTCGGTGGCTTTGATCGGGTCGTATGAGATATCCAATCCCAACATGTTCGACGGTTTCAAAAACCGTTTCAAAGGCGCTTTCTCTGTGGGCGCGATGGTATCGATACCATTATGGCACTGGGGTGGAGACTACAACAAATACCGCGCCGCCGAGAGCGACGAGACAATACGCCGCCTTGAGCTTCAGGATGCGCGCGAACTTGTCACTCTGCAGGTCAATCAGGCATCGTATAAGACCCAGGAAGCCTACAAGACCTACCATATGACCATGACCAACCTCGCCAAAGCCGACGAGAACCTCCGCTCCGCCGACCTTGCTTTCCGCGAGGGTGTCGCCACCGCCGACAATGTGATGGAGGCTCAGACCGCTTGGCTCAAGGCCCATTCAGAGCAGATCGACGCAATGATCGATGTACAGCTCTGTCAGACATACCTCTCCAAAGCCCTCGGCACTCTCTACCGTTGACCAATAAGATTATAACGACTTAAAGACCCTATAAACATGCAAGAGAATAACACGCAGGAGAAACGCGCCAACCGCGCACTGCTGGCGACGATGGGCGTCGTCGTGGCAGCCGTCGCTATCATAGCCATTATCGGATTCCTGTTCATGAACCGTCCCGACGAATATATCGAAGGGCAGGTCGAGGGAACAACCGTACGCATCTCGGGTAAACTTCCGGGCCGCATCGTTGAGTTCTACGCCCACGAAGGCGATACCGTCCATGCCGGCGACACTCTGGTCCACATCCATTCGTCGGTGGTGGAGGCCAAGCTCGGCCAAGCCGAAGCTATGCACCAGGCCGCTCAGGCACAGAATAAGAAAATCGATGTCGGCACACGCAGTCAGCTTGTGCAGGCCGCGTCCGATCTTCTGCGTCAGGCCGAGGCTGCCGTGACAATTACCGAAAAGACCTACACCCGTATGGAGAACCTCTTCAACGAAGGCGTCATCTCGGAGCAGAAACGCGATGAGGCCAAGGCTGCACGCGATGCTGCCGTCGCCGCGCGCGATGCCGCCGCAAGCCAGCTGTCTCTGGCCAAAGCAGGGGCACAGAGCGAGGACAAGGTATCGGCTCAGGCCATCACAAATGCTGCCCAAGGCAGTGTCAACGAAGTGGAGGCCTTGCTCGAAGACAGCTACCTCGTTGCGCCGGCCGACGGTACAATTGATCAGGTATACCCCGAGGTGGGCGAACTTGTCGTGATGGGTGCTCCCGTGATGAGCCTGCTCAAGAACGACGGTCGCTACGTCGTGTTCAACGTGCGCGAGGAGCTCCTCAACGACCTCACGATGGGCAAGGATATCCGTGTGATGGTGCCGGCGCTGGGCAAGAAGGAAATCGACGTGAAGATTTACTATATCCGCGATATGGGCAGCTACGCCACTTGGCGCTCTACCAAATCGACCGGCAGCTACGACAGCCGTACTTTCCGCATCAAGGCCCGTCCGACAGAAGATGTCGAAGGTCTCCGACCCGGCATGAGCGTGGTATTTAAGTAATGGTTTTTTAATATTCAGGAAGCAAGATGGCAAACACAGGTTTCAAAGACGGTGTGCGGCGTGAGATCAGGCGCCTTGGCAGCCGGAAGATGTATATCTTCGGTATGCTTGTCGTGCCCCTGGTGATGGCCTTCTTCTTCCTCGACCTCCTTAGCCCGGGCCTTCCCAACCATGTGCCTACCGCTGTGGTCGACCTCGATCATTCGCCCATGTCGAGGTCGGTGACCCAATCGCTGTCGGCGCTGCAGGTCATAGATCTCAGCGAACGCTGTGAGAGTTACGACGAGGCTCTCGACCGTGTGCGGCAAGGCAAGATTTTCGGTTTTTTCGTCATACCGGCCGACTTTGAGAAAAATGCCCTCTCAGGCAACGAACCCACACTTGAGTACTACTCCAACATGACATACTTCGTCCCCGGCACCCTTGCTTTCAAGGGCTTCAAGACCGTGGCAGTAGCGACGTCGGGTGGAGTGGTGCAGCAGACCCTGCTGTCGCTCGGTGCCACTCCTGGGCAGATTTCGTCGATGGTGCAGCCCCTGAGCCTTGATATCTACGGGCTCCACAACCCTTGGATGAGCTACTCGATATATCTGTGCCCGTCGTTCACTATGGCCACTTTCGTGCTCATGATCATGCTCATGACAGTGTTCTCGATCACGATAGAGATCAAAGACGGCACCTCGCCTCAATGGCTCGATGCGGCCAAAGGCAACATCTGGGTTGCCCTGGCATCGAAACTTCTGCCGCAGACTGTCATCTTTGCTGCGACGGGTATATTTATCCAGTGGCTATTCTTCGGATTGTCGCACTTCCCCCTCAACGGCTCTCTCGGGTGGATGCTTGTCGCCACTCTGCTTGCCGTCGTGGCGAGCCAGGGTGTGGGAGTATTCATCTGTTCGGTGGTTCCCAACCCCCGTCTGGCCCTGTCGCTGACATCGCTGTTCGGCATCCTGTCGTTCTCTTTCACTGGCTTCTCGTTTCCGGTGGAGAGCATGTACGGCTTTCTGGCCATATTCAGCTACCTGGCTCCGATACGCTACTGGTTCCTGATCTACATCAACGAGGCCCTCAATGGCGTAGGTTTATATTATTCGCGCTATTATTTCGTGGCCCTGATTGTCTTACCGCTTGTGGCATGTACACTGCTTGGCCGTCTGCGCCGCGCATGTCTCAAACCCGTATATGTGCCTTGATATGAATATATTCACCAAAATATCGCAATGGTCATCGGCGTTTGGGCGCGTCTTCCGCAACGAGCTTCGCCTGATGGTGCACGATGTGGGTGTGCTCCTCTTCTTCGTTGGTCTGCCCCTCGCCTACCCGATAGTCTACACCCTCATCTACAATCCCGAGGTGGTGCGCAAGCTCCCTGTGGCGGTTATCGACGACAGCCGGACGGCTGCTTCGCGCGACTTCGTGCAACGTGCGTCCGCTTCGCCCTCGATCGACATCTACGCCTATTGCAACGACATCCCCGAGGCCAAGAGGCTTATGGCCGAGAAAAAAGTGTTCGGTGTGATGGAGATACCGTCAGACTACGGCCGTAATATCGCCGCCGGCGAGCAGGCCCATGTGTCGTTCTATTCCGACATGAGCCTCTTGCTCCGCTACCGCACATTTGTGTCGGCCCTTACCGACCTGCAGATTGAGGTGATACAGGATATTACAAGCGAGAAGATTGCGGCATCCGGCCTCGGTAGCCTTGCCGGCGACATGACCGCCCCTATCGACAGCAAAAGCAATATCCTCGGCGACACCGAGCAGGGTTTTGCATCGTTTGTCATTCCGGGTATAGTGATACTCATATTGCAGCAGTCGATGCTGCTGGGTATATGCCTTCTCGGTGGAACATCGGCCGAACGACGCCGGCGCAATGGCGGCATCGATCCGCAGCAGACCGTAGCTCCGGCATCAGCCACTGTATGGGGTCGCGCCTTGGCCTACACTGTATTCTATTTCCCGATGACGGTATATATCCTCCGCTTCATCCCCGAGATGTTCAATCTGCCCCACTACGGCAACCCTGTCGATTACCTCCTCTTTATCCTGCCTCTACTTCTGGCTACAGCCTTCATGGGACAGGCGCTCAACTACTTCATGAAAGAGCGCGAGAGCGGTTTCATCCTGCTCGTGTTCACTTCGGTGATGTTCCTCTTCCTTTCTGGCCTCACATGGCCGCGCTATGCCATGAGCGACCTGTGGCTGTGGGCAGGCAATTGCATACCGGCCGTATGGGGAGTGGAAGGCTTCATCCGCATAAACTCAAACTCGGCTTCGCTGGCCGAAGTGTCGACGGCTTTCTCCGCCTTGTGGATTTTGGCTGCCGTATATATGGTCGCCGCGATAGTCGCGACATGGAAAATAGACCGGCGCAAGAGCCGCTGATTATTCATTACACCAATCATCACATACATTACATGGCAGGAATTAAATCTCTCGCCAAGGACACGGCGATATACGGAGTGAGCTCTATCTTGGGCCGGTTTCTCAACTGGCTCCTGGTGCCACTCTACACAATCATGTTCCCGGTCGAGGAGTACGGCGTGGTCACGTTCGTCTACTCCGTCATAGCCCTGGTGATGGCTGTCCTGCTCTGCGGCATCGACACTGGTTTCTTCCGTTTCGCCAACCACAAGCGCTGGAACGACCCTATCGAGGTATATGGCACGTGCCTCACTTCGCTTGCGGTGACATCGGCGCTCTTTGCCATCCTCGTCACAATCTTCGCCGACCCGGTGTCGCGGTGGATGGAGTGCGACGGACATCCGTCCTATGTCGTCGTCATGGGATGGTGTGTGGCGATCGACACATTCTCTACAATCCCGTTCAACTATCTCCGCTACCGCAAGCGTCCTGTGCGTTTCGCTACCCTGAGGCTCATAAACATAGGCCTCAACATAGGTTTCAACCTCTTTTTCATCCTCCTTTGCCCTTGGCTGTTGAAGACGGCGCCGGAGACTGTCGGCTGGTTCTACCGGCCCGAATACGGCATAGGATACATCTTCGTGTCGAATCTCATCGCTTCGGGTGTCACGATGCTCACGCTCATTCCCGACATGACGGGCTTCCGCTGGAAATTCAACCGTAAACTTTGGTCCGAGATCATCCGCTATTCCTTGCCGCTGCTTGTGCTGGCTGTAGCAGGCATCATGAACCAGACCATCGACAAAATCCTCTATCCCCACCTGATCACCGACCGCGCCGAGGCTCTCTACGGTCTGGGTATCTATGGAGCTAACTACAAGATAGCACTCCTGCTGCTGGTCTTCCTTCAGGCCTTCCGATTTGCTTACGAACCCTTTATCTTTGCCCAAGGCAAGGAAAAAGGCGAGAACAAATTCCAGGCCTACCGCGATGCCATGACATATTTCACGGCCTTCGCTCTCCTGATATTCCTTGGGGTGATGTACTACCTCGACATAGTGAAGTATCTCGTGTCGCCGCGCTATTTCAGCGGCCTCAAGGTGGTGCCGTTGGTGATGTTGGGCGAACTCTTCTTCGGCATATTCTACAATCTTTCGGTGTGGTACAAGCTCACCGACCGCACGCAGTGGGGCATGTGGTTCTCCTTGCTCGGTCTCGGTGTCACTGTCGGGCTCAACATCGTCCTGGTGCCGCGCATGGGGTATATGGGGTGTGCCGTGGCTGCCCTGTGTTGTTATCTCACCATGATGCTCGCGAGCTATTTTGTAGGCCGGCATAAATATCCCATCGGCTATCCCGTTGGGCGTATCCTGGGATTTTTTGCCATAGCCGCGCTATTCTATGCCCTTGGTGTGGTGCTGCTGCCTATGGCTGGCTTGGGACTGTGGATCGATGGTGTGGTGAGGCTTCTGCTCCTATGTGCGTTCGTGGCCATATTCGCTAAAATACAAGGCATCTCTGTGGCGCAGATTGCCGCTCCTCTCGTTAAATTTATCAGTCGCCGATGAAAGTAGTGCTCATAAATCACAGCGACAGTAAAGGCGGCGCCTCCGTAGTGTCGTATCGTTTGGTCAAGGCCCTGCGTTCGCTCGGAGTGGAGGCTTCGATGCTCGTTGTCCACAAGGCTACCGACGATGACTGGGTGGTCTGTGCCGCTCCTCGGTGGAGAGCGCGTTTGCCCTTCTATGCCGAAACCGCAAAGATATACGTCGCCAACGGTTTCCGGCGCGACGGTATCTTCAGTCTATCGATTGGCAGCGACGGTCTGCCTCTGAGCCGTCATCCCCTTGTGAGGGATGCCGACGCCGTATTGCTTGCGTGGGTCAACCAAGGGATGCTTTCCCTTGGCGAGATCAGCCGCATCGCATCCCGTAAGCCCCTTGTGTGGACAATGCACGACATGTGGTGCCTTACCGCCTTGTGCCACCACGCCGGTACATGCACGCGCTACCGCGACCCCGAGGGGTGCCGCAAATGTCTCATGCTCGACGCGCGTGCCGACTGCAGCGACCTTGCCGCAAACATATGGTATGCCAAGCAAAGGCTCTACGGCGAGACCGATATCCGATTTGTCGCTGTGAGCAACTGGCTCAGGGACCGATGTCTCGACAGCAGGTTGATGGACTCGCAGAGTATATCGGTGATTCCAAACGCCTTTCCCGTCGAAGAGTTTTATTCCGCACCTGTTGCCGGTGGCAAGAAGATCATACTCATGGGCGCCGCCAGGCTCGACGATCCGATAAAAGGCCTGCCATATGCGGTGGAAGCGCTCAACAAACTTGGCGACGCTGATGCCGAGGCTGTCTTTTTCGGTGCCTTGCGCAATCCTGGAGCTCTCGACGGACTCCGTTTTCCGCATCGCTACATCGGCCCTGTCGCCGACCCCGACAAACTGCACCGCCTGTTTGCAAGCGCACATGCCGTGATATCCACATCGCTCTACGAAACCTTGCCCGGCACACTTATCGAAGGTCAGGCTGCCGGTGCCATGCCTGTGAGCTTCGACCGTGGCGGTCAGGCCGATATTATCCGCTCGGACAACGACGGTCGACTCGTCCATTTCGGCGACACCGATGCGTTCGCTTCGGCACTTGCAGAGGTGATTGCCACCGATCACGACCGACAGGCACTTCAGGCCACCGTAGCCGAGCGTTTTTCGGCCGAAGCTGTAGCCCGGCAATATATCGATATGCTCTCCGGAATAACAAACCATTAGACCACAACTATGAAACGGATACTGACAGCGATTATCGCGACAGCGGCCATGTTGGGCATTGCAAAAGAACTTGCTTTGCCTGCAGTGCCCTCCGACCTTCGTATACCGGCCTTGAGGGCCGACTATATCGGGGCACATTTCTGGGATGCTATGGACTGGACCGACTCAATGGCTACCGACCCGGCCGCGGTGACACAGAACGTCGCCAACTGCCTGTCGGTATTTCCCCATATGAGCGGCGACAGCGCTCGTGTTGCCGCTGCCGATACCTTTGTCGTCCGTGCCCTTCGCGCCGGCGAGAACAGTGCTTTGGCGGCTTCGCAGGCAATCGAGGATTGCCTCTTCGCATCCGGCTCTGAGTTGCGCGACGAAATGCTCTACACCGTGTTTCTCGAGCGTATGCTTGCAGCCGGATATCCCGACAGCGCACGTGCATCCTATATGCTTGAGATGACTCGCAAGAACATGCCCGGCTCTCAGGCTGCCGACTTTGCCTTTACTGACCGCGACGGTGAAAAATCGACCCTCCTCCGCTTTGCCAACCGCCCTACAGTGCTGTTTTTCTACGACCCCGGATGCCACAACTGTCACGACCTCGCTATGGCGATGGCCGACGACCCGATATTGAAAGCCAAACTAATCGCCGGACGCATAAGGATACTTGCTGTCAGTCCCGGTGATGGCGAGGAGTGGCGCGACCACGGGGCGTGGTTGCCCTCCGGTTGGACCGATGCTACCGACGGTGGGACTATCGACGACGGCGAACTCTATAGTATAGGCACCTACCCGTCGCTTTATCTCATCGGATCCGATGGAAAGGTGATACTCAAAGATTGTTCTCCGGCCGACCTTATCAACACAATCAATAACCTGTAAAAATCAACCGTATGAAAATTGTTTCGACAATCATTGCAGCATTCGCGCTTCTTGCTCTTGCCGGTTGCGAAGTTGCCCAGGAGAAAAACGAAGTGGCCGAAAACGCTCAAGTGGTTCAGGATACCACTCTGAGGATAAACTGCTTTTTCAAAGTAGCTCCTGAGAACCGCGACTCGGTCCTCGCTGCGGCGAAACGGCTCACCGAGGCATCTCTCAAGCAGGACGGCTGCATAGCTTACGACATCTTCGAGAGCGCCACCGATCCTGGCTCGCTCATGATATGCGAGACTTGGCGCGACCAGACAGCCCTCGATGCACACTCTGCATCAGAAGTCTTCAAAACCGAAGTCGGCATCATCACCCCCCTCACCGAAAAACAGACCGACATCTTCAAAATGCCATAACTATAGGAGCGCGGCTCCGAAGACCATTAAAGGAAGAAAAAGCTCCGCATTTTCACCCCACTTCAACGCAAAAAATAGGAGCGCGATTCTCCGAATCGTGCCAAAGGCCAGCATCACCCTCCGCAAAGCGGAGATTACTCGGTTAACCGCCTATGGAACATAGCGACATGGGCGGCTCATCGCCAACGATAAGAAAAGCACCGCGAAACGCGTGCCTTTTAAGATTTTACAAATTGCTCTTCTGCTAATTTGAAAGACGCAACGACTTGTCCTACAATTCTTGATACCGGATGTATCGAAAATCGGATTTCTTCGGTATCTGTATGAAAAGTTGTGGAGATTACTATCTGCCGGTCTTTTTCGTCAGGATTGTCACACGATATAAAATCTCGGCAGTATTTTGGTACTCGGGTATTGGCAAAATCCTCGATCAGATTAGAATCTCCATCGTAGACACTTAAGCTTCTTACGCTTTTAAATGCTTCTGAGTCGAGAATTTCTTTTATCTCATCAAGCAGGTTATCATTGTATTGTGTAACCTTCCAGGTTCTCCGTAATTTATATGCCGGACGGTTTTCTTTAGGGTGTCTTTTATGAATTACAAGAATTTGCGGTGTTCCGTCCTTAAGTTTATCGAAATTGAACTTTTTTGTAGAGAAGATAAGGTCGTGGTTATGTATTCCGGCAAATCGCATTGATTCTCCGATAACGACAAATAGCTTGTGGTCTTGAGGCTCGAGAATTTCTCCGTCTTGTTTTTTATATTCATAGCGTCCTAAGGCGGCGATATCGACTTTAGAAGATGTGGTTTCACATCCATCTTCTTCTTCCGACCCTGCAAGGACCCAATTAAGCCGCGAAGACTTATTTAGTTCCTTTATTATTTGGGCTCGGGCCTTTTTGCGGCTGCTGTATGTAGTGACATACAGAACTGTTAATAAGATTAAAAAGATACCCGATATTATATAGAATCCGGTCATGGCATATTGGATGTTAATGGCTTCTTCGACCATTCAATCAAAAAAAGCTCTATGTTGTTGCAATAGAAACTGTTCAACATCTTTTGTGTTATCATGCAAAAGAATATGCCCCATAGTAAGTTTGAACAATCACTGTTGTTAAATATAAACAGATAACTTAGGAAAAGGGTTATGGTGATGAGCAGAATTATAGAGCAAAGCAGGAATACAAGGTTTACATTAAATTGCCTTTTCAGATGAGTTATTGCTGAATCAAAAAAATAGATTACGCTTTCAAATAAAAAGACTATGTATACTGATGAGATACCGATGAATGCCTTGCCGTTGATTAGATTACTTGTTACAGTAGAGTCCCAAAGCTCAAATATACATAAATATAAAGCCAAACCCCAAAGGATTGTGAGCAGTAAGGGTGTTATATAATTGTGCATTATAGATATGCAGTTCATCTTTGCTGTCTGTTTTTTTGTGGCTGAGTTGCAAAGATAATGATTTTATGCATATTAGACAAATTTTTGAGAATATATGAGCTAAAAGTGCCAACCACAAACACTCCCCACAAACACGCAGCCCGGAGCAATTTGCCCCGGGCTGCTGTCTATGATATCTTTCCGATTTTACTCCAGAGTGAAGTCGAGAGTCTCGACATCGCGGCTGTTGGGGCCGGCCATAACTTTGAATGCACCGGGTTCTACCACGGTCTCTCCATCGGCGTTGTAGAACGCCAGACGGTCGGCGGTGATATCAAACGTAACCACCTTGCTTTCGCCGGGCGCGAGGCTGATGCGTTCGAAGTATTTGAGCTCCTTCACCGGGCGTGCGAGCGACGCTGCCATATCGCGTGTGTAGAACTGCACGATTTCTGTTCCGGCAACTGATCCGTTGTTGGTCACTTTGACCGATGCTGCAATCTTGCCGTCTTTGGTCAGCTTATCGTTGTCAAGCGTAAAGTCGCTGTAGCTGAATGTGGTGTAGCTCAAACCATAGCCGAACGGATAGAGCGGAGAGTTAGGCACGTCCATATAGCAGCTCGAGAAGGCGTGGAAGTCGCCGCTGTCGTTGGGGCGACCGGTGTTCATGTGGTTGTAGTAAACCGGAATCTGTCCTACGGTGCGAGGCATGCTCATGGTAAGTTTGCCCGAAGGATTAACCTTTCCGAACACAACATCGGCGATAGCATTTCCGGCTTCTGTGCCGGGGAACCATACGTTGAGTATCGCAGGTATGTTCTCGCTCTCCCAGTCCATCACTGTCGGGCGGCCCGAGAAGTTGAGCATCACCACAGGTTTTCCTGTCGCGAGGAGCGCTTTGAGGAGTTTGCGCTGTGTTTCTGGTAGAGTGATATTCGTCAGCGACGAGCCTTCGCCACTCATACCGTTGGTCTCGCCCACGGCTGCAACGATTACATCTGCGCCACGTACCGTCTGGAGAGCTTCCGCAAGCATTTCGGCCTCTGACCGGGGATCGCGCATGGCGCCGCCGTAAGCCTGTGAGCCCTGCTCGATGCGGTCGCCGGCATCGATGTTAGAACCCTTGGCATAGACCACCTCAGCCTTGTCGCCTACATAATTCTTGAAACCCTCGAAGACCGATACACACTCATTGCCGACACCGTTGGCCGACCACGTTCCCATCATATTGTCGCGGTTGTTGCCCAGCGGTCCGACGATGGCAATCTTGCCCTTGGCAGCAAGAGGCAACACATTTCCCTCGTTTTTAAGAAGTACAAAGGTTTCTGCGGCAATCTCGCGTGCGGCGGCGCGGTGCTCGGGTGTAAGGGTGTATTTGGCGATTCGGGTCGTGTCGCTGAATTTATACGGGTCGTCGAAAAGTCCGGCACGGTATTTGGCCTCAAGCACCTTACGGCAGGCACGGTCTACAAGTTCTTCGCTCACCTCGCCTTTTTCGACTGCCTCTTTGAGCTGGCCGATGAAAGCGTCGGAGCACATATCCATGTCTGTTCCGGCCTTGAGGGCGCGGATAGCGTTCTCTTTTTGTTCGCCCAGACCATGCGAGGTCATTTCGTTGATTGAGGCATAGTCGGTAACAACCATTCCGGTGAAGCCCCACTGTTTGCGCAGAAGGTCGTCGACGAGCCATTTGTTTGCCGTCGCCGGTATGCCGTCGACGAGGTTGAACGATGTCATAACCGTCGCCACACCGGCATCGACTGTTGCCTTGTAGGGAGCAAGGTATTCATTGTACATGCGTTGGCGGCTCATATCCACTGTGTTGTAGTCTCGCCCGGCTTCTGCGGCTCCGTAGAGGGCGAAGTGCTTCACACATGCAAGGATTTCGTCGGGACGGGTCAGGTCGCCCTGATATCCGCGGATATATGCGGCGCCAAGTTTCGAGCCAAGATACGGGTCCTCGCCGTTACCCTCGGCAACGCGACCCCAACGGGGATCTCTGGTGATATCGACCATCGGGCTGAAAGTCCAGTTGATACCTACTGCCGATGCTTCCACGGCCGAGATACGGGCCATGCGCTCCACTGCCGTAGTATCCCACGATGCCGACAGTCCGAACGGGATGGGAAACACCGTACGGTAGCCGTGGATCACGTCCATACCGATAAGCAGAGGGATATGGAGACGCGACTCCTCGACAGCCACACGCTGCAGCGCATAGATTTTTTCGCCCGTGAGGTTGAATGTGCCACCCATGCGGCCGGCTGCGGCGAGCTCGCCTATAGGGCTGTCCATCGGGGCGCCGGTAGTAAAGTCGCCGCCGACAGGCAGATTGGTCTGCCCGATTTTTTCTTCGAGCGTCATTTTGCCCATGAGATCGCTCACGAAGCTGTCCATGTCGTTGCTCTTGTCGGTGGAGCAGGCCGTAAGACCCAGACCAACGACAACGGCTGCTGTTAATGTTGTTTTAAAGAAATTCATGTTATTTCAGTTTGAATTTAACGGTAGATTTGATGTTGTCGGAAGCAGGGCCTACCGAAACCACAAACTCGCCCGGTTCGGCTTTCCATGCATGTGCATCGGCGTCAAAGAAGCTAAGTGCGCTCTTGTCGATCATGAAGTTGACGTCAACTGTCTCGCCGGGCTGCAGGAACACTTTCTGGAATCCCTTCAGCTCCTTGACCGGACGCATCACGCTGCTCTTCGGGTCGCCGATATAGAGTTGCACGATTTCTGCTCCGGCACGGTCGCCGCTGTTGGTCACAGGCACCGTCACGGTGATTATGTCGCTGCCCGAATATTCTTTCTTGTCGGCCGATGCCTTGCCGTAAGTGAAGTCGGTATAGCTCAGGCCGTGACCGAAAGCGAAGAGTGGCTTGGCTTTCTTGGCCTCATGCCAGCGGTAGCCAACGAGGATACCCTCCTTGTATTCGAGGTCTACTATATCGCTGTCAGCACGTTTCACACCGGGATATGCGTTGAGAGCATGGGCGCCGACATTGTCAAGGCTTGTCGGGAAAGTCATCGGGAGCTTGCCCGAGGGATTTACCTTGCCGGTGAGGACATCGGCAAGCGAATTGCCGGCTTCCGATCCGAGGAACCAACCCTGCACGATTGCAGGCACTTCTTTCACCCACGGCATTGCCACCGCGTTACCGCTGATATTGACCACGATCAAGTTGCGGTTGGCCTTGGCGAGCGCTGCTATAACCTCGTCCTGAGCGTAGGGAAGCTCGAGACCGGCGCGGTCGCTGTCCTCGCAGTCCTGATGGGCTGATTTGTTGAGACCGCCGACAAACACAACGTAATCGGCGTCTTTAGCCTTTGCGACAGCCTCGGCGATGAGTTCGTCTTTCGAGCGCGATTCGCTAAGGTCCTGACCGGTTGTCACACCGTTGTACTCGCCGGTCACGTCGCCTACATATCCGCGCACCCACTCTACGTCGGCCACGCCATTGAGAGCAGCCTTGAGTCCGTCAAGGGGTGATATCTCGCGCTGTACCTTGAGCGACGACGAGCCGCCGCCCACAGTCATCATTTTCACTGCATTCTCGCCCACGACGAGCATTTTCTTACCCGGTTTATCGAAATTCATGGGCAACACCTTGCCGTCGTTCTTGAGCAGGACGATACCTTCGTCGCCGATACGGCGTGCGGCATCGTAATGAGCCTCCGAGCACATGCTTCCTCGGACGCGGTCTTTCGACAGCGACGTGCGGAAAATCGTACGCAACACACGGCGAGCCTTGTCGTCGAGCTCTTTTGTGCCTACCTTGCCGTTCTTGATTTGGTCAAGGTATGGGCCGGCGAGATAGTAGGCGTCGTAGGCATTCTTGCGGCCGGCTTTGAGGCCGTCGGTCCAGCTGCCGAACTCCAGGTCGAGGCCATTGTGTATAGCCTGGTCGGTGTCGTGACAGCCACCCCAGTCGCTCACCACAGCGCCGTCGAAGCCCCACTCTCCCTTGAGGATATCGTTGAGCATGTACTGGTTGTGGCACAGATGCTGGTCTTTGTAGAGGTTGTAGGCGCCCATGATTGTCCAGGCTCCACCCTCCTGCACACCGGCCTTGAACGCCGGCAGATAGATTTCGTAAAGAGTGCGGTCGTCGATGACGGCATTGGTCGTGTGGCGGTTCACCTCATTATTGTTGAGGGCGAAGTGCTTGAGGCACACTGCTACACCATTGGCTTGCACACCCTTGATATAAGGCACCACCATGCGGCCGGCAAGATACGGGTCTTCTCCCATATATTCGAAATTGCGGCCGTTGACAGGCGTACGGTAGATATTCACACCCGGGCCAAGGAGTATGTCCTTGTTGCGGTATGCGGCTTCCTCGCCTATCGATTTGCCGTAGAGAGCCGACATTTCGGGGTTCCATGTAGCTGCAAGGGCTGTCAGAGCCGGGAAAGCTACACAGGAGTCGTTGGTCCAGCCGGCCTGGTCCCACTCGTCCCACTTCACTTCGGGGCGGATGCCGTGGGGGCCGTCGGTGGTCCACACGTCGGGGATACCAAGACGGGGCACGCCGCGCGAGCTGAACTTCGACTGGGCGTGGATGATATCGATTTTCTCGGCCGTGGTCATGCGGCTCAAGGCGTCTTCGACACGTTCTTCGAGTGGTTTGTTCTTGTCGAGGTATACCGGAGTGTTGTCGGCAATAGCAACCGGAGCAAACCCGATAAAAGCCGCAAGGGCAAGAATTGTTGGTTTCATCTTGCTGAAAAATAAGTTATTTAAGACCTAAGGATTTGATATATGAAGTCTGCGGCACGCAGTTTTCGATGCGCGAGGCTTCGATAAATTCGTCGAGCACGCGGCGCGAGGTAGCCTGGTCGGGACGGGCCGCCTGGATTTCTTTGTAAGTGGTGCGCGGAGCCTCGGCGAAAGCCACTACGATCGAATCCCATTCTGCCGGACGGGTTATGGCTGACATGCACGAGCGGTCAACCTTCTTGTAAGGCCAGAATGTATAGCCTATGTTGTTGTCCTCCATCACCTTGACAAACTCTGCCTGCCATTCGTCGGTGTTATGGCCGATTTCGCCCATGTACATCGGCAGGTTAGTCTTGTCGCGGAACTCAATATAGCTTGCGATAGCCTCGGGGGTCGACGCTCCACCGTAGCGGTGGCAGGTATACATGATGTTGTCGTCGTAGGTCCAGTCGGTGAAAGGCTTGAAATTGCAGTTCCACTGCGGAGCGCCAAGAAGAATGATATGGTTCTTGTCAACCTCGCGTATTGCGGCCACCGCACGCTTGTGGAGCGGTTCGAGGAGAGCGTTAAGCTCGTCCTGATTGGGCATGTAATTGGGGATAGGCTCGTTGATTAGCTCATAGCCCAGGATCACAGGCTCGTTAGCATAGCGCTCGGCGATGCTGCGCCAGATGTTGCAGAACTCCACCTGCTCGGCCTCGCTCTCGAAGAGCCAGGGGTAGCCGTAGCTGTCGTCGATATTGTCGCCGGTCTGTCCGCCGGGGGCCACGTGCATGTCGAGGATAAGGGCCAGGTTGTTGTCGCGGCACCATGCCACAACGCTGTCGATGCGCTCGAAGCCCTCGCCGTCGTTGCTGTTGCGACCCATGTAATCGTCGTCGGTGAAGAGCTTGTAGTGGAAGGGAAGGCGCACGGTGTTGGCCCCTTGTGCAGCGATAAACTCGATGTCGCCACGGGTGATATAGTTGTCCTTGAACTTCTCCCAGAATTCCGCCGCAGTCTCAGGGCCTACGAGCTGGCACACCATCTCGTTGATGAAATGGGCCGAATTGGTCTTGTCGAAGCCGAACATATAGCCCTCGGGATTGAGCCAGTTTCCTAAGTTTGTGCCACGGATAAAGAACTTAGACCCGTCGGGAGCTATGATGTTGGGGCCGTTGACGCGCATGAATGCTTCAGGTGCAGCCTGTTTCTCACTGCAGCTGTAGCCCAGAACGGCCATGACGGCCAATGCAAGTAAAACTATTTTCTTCATTTTTAGGTTATTGGATTAAGATAGGTTATTCTTTTTGGAACACACGCACATAGTCGGCCTCGAAGGTCGCCGGCAGGCAGCTTTCGTCCACACCCTGGGCTCCGCCCCAGTCTCCGCCCCAGGCGAGATTGAGGATTACGTAGAAAGCCTTGTCGAAAGGCCAGGTACGTGCGTCGCCCTTCTTGTCGTTGTTGAAGCTCAGCAGCAGCTTGCCGTCGACATATGTGCGGATATAGTCGGCCGTCCATTCGAGACGGTATACGTGGAAATCGTCCTGTGCTCCCGAGGTGAGGCGTTCGGCTGTCTTCTGCGTGCCTTTGGTGTGGTTATAGGCATCGGTGTGTAGGCTCGACGAAGTATAGTTCGGGTTATAGCCCACTTCTTCCATGATATCGATCTCGCCGCAGAGAGGCCAGGGGGTGGAGCCGAAGTCGTTGTTGGCTGGCATCATCCAGAACGCCGGCCAGGTGCCTTTGCCTTTGGGAAGCTTGAGACGGGCTTCGACGATGCCGTACTTCCAACCGCTGTTAACTTTTGCGTAAACACGGCCCGAATATACCTTGCCGGCATGTTTGAAGCAGTTGATATGGAGTTTGCCATCGACAATCTCTGTCACAGGCTTGCCGTCGAACGACTCGCGGACATATGTCTGCAGCTCGTTGTTGACCCAACCCGGTCCCTGTACCTCATGGGTCCAGTCTGAAGTGTTGAGTTTGCCGTCGGTGTCGAACTCGTCGTGCCACACCAAGGTGTAGCCTTCGGGTACATCGATGCTCGGATCGACAGGCTCGGGAGTCTTGCCGGCCTGTGTCACCGGTATCTGCACGCGTTCGCGACCGGCCATGACAGTTACTGAGGCACTGCGCTCCTTGAGCGATGGGTTCGCTTCGGCTGTCACGCCGATCGTGCCGTTCTTTCCGGCCGTGCCTGTTTTGTCGAGCTTGATCCACGATGCTTCTGTGGCCGCATCCCATTCGGCCGCTCCTGTATTGACCGTCACTGTGGTGCGGCCGCCGTCGGCGCTAAAACTAAGATTTGCCGGCGACACTGTGGTAGTTGTTTTGTCGTCGATTTTGGGTTCATCTTCGCCGCCGCAGGCCGACAGCGAGAGTGTGCAAAGTAAGATATTAAGGATTGCTACAATTTTTTTCATAGTATTCTGCAAAGATACGTATAAAAAGTATAATACTGAAAGCGATTTTTAAATTATGTTGAAAATTGTCAGGCACAATTTCAAGATGATAAGGATATAAAAAGCGCACGGCCGGAAGATTACCGAGCCGTGCGCTGGCCCTAAGGGCTTTACCTAAACCTAATCCTTGAACCTGTTATTATTAAGCTTCACAGCTGTTTTCAAAATCAATCATGATGTTCCTGGAAGATAATGCCGCTCACCTTGACCTCGGTGTTGTCGGGGCAACCGCCGAAATCGAGAACGAGGTTGATTGCGTGCATCGGTCCTTCGGCTGCCTTGACCTTTGCGACCCAGAATGTCGTCTTGCCGCCGGCCGTGAGAGCCACATTTTCGGCAAAGAAGAAGTTGGAGTCATGCTTGGCCTCGGGTTCGTCAGCCTGGACGAGTTTGACCATAGCTGCCGGTATATCGGTGGTCGATTCGAGCACGATACGGAAATCGTAGAGTTTCTCTGCATCGGGAGCGGAGAGATCGGTGGCGAAGATACACTGGGCCTGCCACTGCTCGAATGTAGCCGAGGGCAATTCGATAGTGTAAGTGCTGCCGTCGGCGGTAAGCTTGGGATCGGCAATCTGGTTCCATCCCGGAGCGTAGTAGTACGAGTTGCTTATCGTAGCTCCGCTCCAGAGGTTGTCGGCGCTGTCTTCGGCTACCCAGGTGGGTTCGGAGGGAAGCTCGGGGAGCACGGTGCCGTCGTCGACGCTGTGGGGCTTGATGACAAAGTTCTCTACCGTCACCTCCACACCGGCCGGGCAACCGCCGAAGTCGAGGGTGAAGACGAGGTTGTTCATCGGCACGGCGGCAGTGAGGTCGCTGAACCAGAACGTCTGCGGTTCGCCTGCGCTGAGGTTGATCTTCTGCTGGGGGAAGAACGAGTGGCCGTCGTCATCATCTCCGTCGGGGTGTATCTTGAGGGTCACGCCGTTCATGTCCATCGTTGAGGTGAAGATAAACGAACCGTCGTAGCTCTCGCCTTCATTCAGGCATATGTCGGTGCCGATATGCATCTGTGCCTGCCATTTGTCGGTAGTGGCTTCAGGGAGCGACACTGTGTAGGCATCGCCGTCGAAGCTCCACGACGGATCGGCTATCTGTGCCCACCCCGGAGCGTAGAAGAAAGTCGGATCTTTCTTTGTGGCAGTGCGCCAGAGGTTGGCGTCGCTGTCGTAGACGAAGCCGGCAAAACCGTTCATCACCGTACGGTCGACGGTAAAGGTCTTCGTCACAGCACCCTGGCTTATGCCATTGGCATTACCCACCTTCACCTCAACGCTATATTCGCCGGCTTTGCGGTAGTAGCGCGAGAAACTTTGAGCGGTGGAGTAGCTCTTGCCGTCTATGATCCACACGGGATACACGCCCACGGCGTTGAACGAGAAATTGGCGTAGTTGGTTGTCTGGTCGACGTCGATCTTCACTGCATCGGCATATTCGCTTGCCAAAGGCACTGCATTGATGTCGACCTCGTAAACTTTATCTTCGGAGCACGAGCCCAGACTCATGGCGCCCACGGCTATGGCCGCGAAGGCTATAGATTTGATATATACTTTCATAGACTTGAATTTTTAAGGGCGTTTAATAAGGGTTCTGGGTAAGTGTTCCCTGCGATTTGTCTATTTCGCTCTGAGGTATGGGGAGGTGTTTTTTATTGGGCGACCATGTGTTGGTACGGTAGCCGTATTCGTCGGGCACGAGCGCCGAAGATGCTTTGTCGGTGCGGATGAGGTCCCAATAGCGCTTGCCCTCGCCGATAAACTCGAGATGGCGCTCCTCGATGATATTGTCGAGGGTAGGCTCGAGCTGGGCCTGGAGGCCTGCGCGGTTATGGACGCGGTTGAGATATGTCTTGGCTTCGCCGGTGTTGCCTCCGGTTGCTACGATAAGTTCGGCTGCATTGAGCAGGGCCTCGGAGTAGCGGTAGATGCGCCAGTTATTGTTGTAGTTGAGCTCACCCGATGCTTTCTGGCCGGCATTGCCGTCGGCCTGGGCTGCATATTTCTCGAGGAAGAAGCCGAAATCCTGGTAGCGCTTGTTGTACTCGATACCTGTCGATGCAACATCCCAGCAGGTGGCAGCGCGGCGTGCGTCATCGGGACTGAAGCGCTCGTAGGTTTCCTTGCGCAGCGGAGCGAAACCCCAGCCGCCGTTATGTCCGTCGGCGCCGCTGGGCCAGTTGTTGGGGCTTATGAGCGTGGGAAGTACGGTGCCGCCGGCTGCGAGAGGATTACCCCAGTCGCGGATGGCGTTCTGCGAGATATAGTTGATCTCCCATATCGACTCCTTGCACCATTCGCCCGACTCTTTGAAGATATCGCCGTAGTTGTCCATAAGGTCATAGTCGGGCGAGTCGATGATTTCTTTCATGTATTTGAGGGCGGTGGCGTAGCGGTCGGTGTCGCGCTGGTACATCACGATCTCGGCATAGAGCATATAAGCCATTGCAGTGGTCACCAGACCGGCCTCGGCATCACTTGCGCGGAACTCGAGGGCATTGAGGGCGATGGCATCCTCAAGGTCTCCGATCATGTGGGCGTAGAGCGCGTCGGCGCTGATCTGCTCGGCGATATAAGGCTCGGTGAGATTGCGGTCGAAGTAAGGAACATTGCCGTAGAACTTCCACAGCCAGTTGGCATAGAACGCGCGGAGAACTTTCACCTGTGCAGTCCAGTAGTCGATATCGGCCTGAGTAGCATCGGCCACTCCGCGCTCGATGTCTTCAAGCACGTCGTTGCAACGCTTCACGCCGCTGAATGCCTCCACCCACACGCTGGTAATGACCTTGAGGGGAGTGGCTGAATAATTGGCCATGAGGTGCCAGTTCTGGTTGTCGTTCGCATCCGAGCCGCCCACCCAGAAGTCGTCGGCCATGATGTCGGATATAAGTGTGAAGGGAGCGTATTCTCCGCAGCCCCAGTCGGTCCACTGCAGGGGGTCGTAGGCGGCCACGACGGCTTCGTCTACGTGTTCTTTGGTCGAGAAATATTCGTCGGCCGAGGGTTGTGTGGGCGAGGTGACGTTGAGGAAATCGTCGCCGCAAGCCGTCATGCCGAGAGCGACGGCGGCAAGGCCCAGTGTTTTATATATTGCTTTCATTATTGTCCTTGTTTGATGTTGATAAATCGGCAGTCATTATCAGAAGGCGAGGTTGAAGCCTACTGTCCATACACGGGCCTGGGGATAAACGCCGTAGTCGATACCGAGCGAGGTGCCGCCCGACGATATTTCGGGATCGTAGCCGTGGTATTTGGTCCATGTCTTGAGGTTCTCGGCGGCTACATAGACGCGGAACTTCGACACGAAAGCCTTGCGTGTGATATTTTCAGGCAGGGTGTAACCCAACTGGATGTTCTTGAGGCGGAAATAGCTGCCGTCGTATACCATCAGATCGGAAGACTGCCAGTTGTACGGGTCGGCCTGCACGTAGCGCGGAAGGGCGTTGGTGGTGCCTTCGCCGGTCCAGCGGTTGAGCATCCACGAGGGGAGGTTCGAGGCGAGGGCATCGGTACGACGGGTGGCGTCGAAGATATCGTTGCCGGCAGCGCCCTGGAAGAAGATAAAGAAGTCGAAGCCTCGCCAGGTTGCGTTGAGCGACAGACCATAGGTCCAGTCGGGCATACCTTTACCGATTTTGGTACGGTCGTCTTCGGTGATGCTGCCATCGCCATTGACATCGGCGAAGCGAACGTCGCCGGGCACAAGCGAGGTGCCGTATTTACTGTTGTAGGCATCCGCTTCAGTCTGGTTCTGGATGATACCGTCGGTACGGTAGCCGTAGAAGAAGGGGAAGGGAAGGCCGTTCTCGGCACGTGAGATTGTGCCGGTACCCTGGAATGAGTCGAGGTTGGCCCAGCCCTGTGCGTTGCCGTAGGCGATGAGTTTGTTGCGCAGGTACGAAGCGTTGGCATTGATGCGGAATGAGAATTCGCCGAAGCTCTGACGGTAGCCGAGGTCCATTTCAAGACCGGAGTTGCGCATCTTGCCCACATTGCCCACAGGGATAGCCTCACCTACATACTGGGGCAGCGACATGGTCATGAGCATGCCGTTGGTGTTCTTCACATACCAGTCGGCCGAGAATGTGATGCGGTTGCTGAGGAAACCGAGGTCGATGCCGATGTCGGTCTGCTCCGACTCTTCCCACTTGAGGTCGGGGTTGGCGAGCTGTGTGGGTTTGGTGCCGATCACGACGTGGCCATCTTTGCCGAATACATAGTTGTTGCCCGAAGCGGCAAGTGCGATATACTGGAAGTTACCGATATTCTCGTTACCGTTCTTACCCCAGCTTGCGCGGAGTTTGAAGTTGTTGAGCCAGGGGCGCTGTGCCTCGAGGAAGTGCTCGTTCATGATGTTCCAGCCGGCCGATACCGAGGGGAATGTGGCCCAGTGGTTGTTGCTGCCGAAGCGGCTCGAACCGTCGCGGCGCACCGTGGCCTGGATCATGTAGCGTTCGTCGAAGTTGTAGCTTGCACGGGCGAAATAAGAAGCGAGTTTAGCCTCCACGTTGGGGGCACCGCCGGCTGTCTGGTCGCCGTCGGCGGCTTGGCCTGTCGAGGCGTCGATCCACGGGCGGTCGTAGCTCACGATATTGTTGCGTGATCCCGACAGATAGCTGCCGCTGCTCTCCTTGGCCGACTGACCCAGAACGATGTCGAAGCTGTGGAGGCCGATGGTTTTGTCGTACATAAGTACGTTTTCAATCTGCCATACTGTGCCATTGCTGCGGCCCGAGTATGCCGACGAGAAAGTCTGGCCCTGACCGTTGCGCAGGTAATATTTGGGAGTGTATCCGTCGTATCCCCAGAAAGCGAGGTCGGCGCCGTAGCTGATGCGGTAGCGCAGGTTATCCCACAGCTGAAGCTCTCCGATGAAGTTGCCCACAAACTTGTGGCTCCAGTTTTTCTGGCCGGGTAGTGAGAGGTTTGCGATAGGGTTGCTCATCTCCTGATAGTTGCCGAATGCGGTAGGCACCATCACAAGGCGTCCGTCAGCACCGTACATCGGCACATAGTCGGCCTGACCTGAGAGGTAAGAGAGCTGGGCGGCCTCCTCGGCGCTGCCTTTCTCGAGGTAGGGCGAGAGGATAGGCGACATTGACAGGGCTGAGCCAAGGGGCGAACCCCAGGTGGAGTTGGCCTCGATGCCTTTGTTCTTGATGCGTGTGTAAGCGAGGTTGGTGTTGATGGTGAACTTGTTGAGCCAGCTGCGCTGTTCCGAAACATCGAATACTGTCACACCGACATTCGAGCGCATCGTGAGGCGCTGGTAGTTGGAGCGGTCGAAATTGCCGCCTACGATACCGTCCTGGGTGTAGTAGCCGAGCGACATCATGTAGTTGACGCGCTGCGAACCGCCGCTTACGGCCACCTGATGGTTCATCACCGGGGCATTGTCGTTGAACACCTCATCCTGCCAGTCGGTGCCGACACCATACGATGCCGGATCGGCATACTTGGGAGCCTGGCCCGAGTTTACAGCACCTTCGTTCATCATCATGGCATATTCGGAGGCATTGAGCACACCGCGCTTCTTGGCGACGTTCTGCCAGCCGTAGCTGAAGTCGTACGATACCTTTGTCGGGCCTTCTTTACCCGATTTAGTTGTGACGAGTACCACACCGTTGGCTGCACGAGCACCGTAGACAGCACCCGAAGCAGCATCTTTGAGCACTTCGATAGACTGGATATCAGCCGGGTTGAGATAGTCAAGACCTCCCTCGATAGGCATACCGTCTACGATGTAGAGAGGATCGGAGTTATTGATTGTGCCGATACCACGGATACGTATCTGCGATGCCGCACCGGGTTGACCCGACGATGAAGTGACGGTAACACCCGAAGTAAGGCCCTTGAGGGCATTATCCATACGAACCGGAGCTGTGGATGACAGCTCATCGGCACCCACTTTGGCGATAGAGGCCGTGACAACGCTCTTTTTCTGCACGCCGTAACCTACGGCAACCACTTCGTCGAGCATGGTGCTGCTTTCTTTGAGCACCACCTTCATGTCGGTAGAGGCTGCGAGAGTCTGCGTTTCAAATCCGATGTATGTAAATGTTATTTTGGCTCCGTCGGCGACACTGATTGTAAAGTTTCCGTCGATGTCGGTCGTAACACCGTTGGCCTGACCTTGTTCGACCACCGACACACCGATAAGAGGTTCGCCGGTGCTGTCGGTGACTGTTCCCTTGGCTGTGATATTGGCCCACGCGCTTGCACTGCACACAAGCATCATCGCCAGAATGACAGCAAGAGTCTTCACTCGATACTGTAGTTTTTCCATTGATTTAGACTAAGTTGGTTATGTTTTTGTTGATGTCGCAAAATTATGTGTAATATATTACAGACACCAAACGTAGTAAACCGTTTTGGTAAACGGCTATTAAATCCAACTATCTATAAATCAATAAATTTCAAAATAGAAGAGGTGAAACTTAGGTAAACATTCCGGCGCTTTTCATTAAGCCTGAACAGGCTCTAAAACTCAAAAATCGGGCTTTCCGAGCGAGCGGACAGTGTCGGCGAACTGCTCCTTGGGCACTATCGCTTTGTTGCGGGTCTTCAACCGGGTGTTGTAGACCGTCTGCACGGAAATGTGGAGGAACTGGGCTATCTTCACGCTATCGTCGAGCCCCAGGCGTACAAGGGCGTAAATACGTAGCTCGGTATTGAGGCTTTCTCCATGTTTGAGGCTTATGCGTTCTTCGGGACGGAGCAAGGCATTGAAGTCGGTCACGAAATCAGGATAGATCTGCAGGAATATACGGTCGAAATTGGCATATAGCTCTTTCACTTCATTCTGTGGCAGATCGGGCGACTTGGTGAGACGGCTTACATCGTCGAAGCGACGGGCTACAATCATATGGAATATGTTCTTGCGGAAATCGTCGAGTTTGTTTATATAGCTCGAACACAGCCCGAAAATATTTGCGATATACTTCTCTTTGGCTTCGTTGATGGCGGCAAGCTCGCGTGCGCTTGCCTTTGTGCTGTCGTATAGACGCGAGAGCTCTACGTTGGCCTCGGCAAGTTCGGTTCGCGTCTGCTGTAGTTTTTCGACATGCTGCCTCAGGTTCTCATTGGCTTCGTGGAGAGCCGCCCTCGAGCGGCTGAGCTGCCTCATCTGACGGCCGATATACACTATGGCAAGCACAAGTATGAGCAGGATACACGAAAGGCCGATGATGTAGCGGCGGCTTTGCTCGGCATTCATCTCGTCGCGTACATCAAGAGCCTTGAGCAGAAGCTCTTTCTGCATCGACAGATGGTTGAGACGTATGCGGCTTTTGTACTCGTTGGCGCACTTTATGGAATAGTCGATGTATTCGCGCGCATGCTCGACATCTCCCATCTGGAAAAGGATTGAGGCTGCTTCCTCGAGCGACGCTATCTCTTTGTTCGCCGTCCGTATGTCGGCCAGGGCCGAACGCAGCAGATACTTGAGCCTGCTGGCCGGGTCGCCGGTGTATTCGTAGAGCTTGCTAAGCACCCAAGCATTCATCGCATCGGCGCGTGTCTCCATAGAAGCCGGGTCGACGATTGTCTTCAATTCCGGAATGACCCGGGCTGCGCTCAGACTATCTTTAAGATTGGCCCATCCGATAAACCACCCGTACTCAGGATCGTCGGGCGTAAGGCTGACACTTGCTTTCTGGATAAGGCTGTCGATTTCGACCGGATACGCTGTGGTAGCCCTCTCGTCGTTGATATACTGGTATTTACGGGTGCCGATAAAGAGCATACGCTCACAATACTGTATCGTTTGCTTATGATCAAGAGTGGAGGGGTCGACTTTTTCTATCGCATCTACTGCATCGTCGAGCAGACCGGTGGCGGAGTAGACATAGCTGCGGTTGAGTTCCGACTCGTTCTGCCAATCCTTACGTCCCAGACGTTGGGCAAGCTCAGAGCAACGGTCGACATATGCCATCGCCGAGTCGGAGTCGAAGTAGGAAAACTCGTTATAGAGCGAGCGCGACAGCCAATAGCGGTGCTCGTCGTGCACGGTGGCGCCGAGAGCCTGACGCAACTCATCGATACGGCGACTTTTGGCGTCGCTGTATCCGTCGGCCCGTTCGAGTTCACGGTCCACTTCGTTCAGAAGACCTTGCAGTTCATCGTCGAAAGCCGCCGCGTTGTTTTGTCCGAAGATAGATAATGTGCATAATAATAGAAATGCGGTAATCGCTTGTTTCATGGGGCGGTAGGTTTAGGTACTGCAAAGATACGAATAAGTCGATAGCAAACCAAAATTATTTTTCTTTTGCCGCATTCTATTCTCTGAGACCTTAGGTTCAGTCTGTGCTGGCGTGTGCAGCACGCTGATGCAGACCTACTCCACTGCGAAGCGGACGGTGAGCGGATAGTGGTCGGATGCCTTGATGTTGCCGCGTTTGAGTCCGAGCGGCTTCAGCGAACCCCGGTAGAGCACATGGTCGATACAGAAATAGAGCCGGCGGTCGTTGAATGTTATCATCGGGCCCAGGCCTATTTGAGGATAGACGCTTGCAAAGCCGGCATCGGCCAGCGAACGGATTGCATAGCAGCCCTGCACGTCGTTGAAGTCACCGGCGATTATCACATCGGGCCCTCCGTAGAGGCGTAGCCACTGATGCAGTTTATTGACCTGACGGGCACGGTTGGGGGCCGCGTCGAGCAGTTTGTCGATTACCTCGCGCCGGCCGGTATCACTGTCGGCTGCGCGGCGCAGATTGGTCTTGGCGAGCGAGAACGACTGCATATGCACATTAAACACCGCTATCCTCCGTCCCGACGGCAACGTGACGCGGTAGGCCGATATATCGCCGTTGTGGAAGCTCGCTTTCGACACGTCGAGGTGTATCTGCTCGATGGGATACTTCGATAGCACAGCCTGGCTTCCGGTAGAACCTCCGAAGCTTATATGCGGATATCGTGCGCGGATGCTGTCGGCAAGGGCTATGGTAGCTCCATCGGCATGTGGCGGCAGCATACGGTGACTTTCTTGGAGTGCTACGATGTCGGCGTCTGTCGTCAGTATATACTCCGCCACTCCAGGGTTGCCTGGATCGCAGAGCGCAAATGTGCGCGTGTTGTAGGTAAGTAGTCTCAGTTCTTCCGCTCCGGCAGGGGCTTTGGGGGTGCCGATATTGAGGGGGAAATAGGTCAATGACGGCCCTCCGCAGGCCACAAAGCCCAATGCGAGCACTGCCGCGCCACGCCGGAACCAGAACATCTGCAGTAGCATCAGTGTGGCAGCAATCCAGAAAACTATCGGGAAACCCATCGGAAGCACACCCCACCATGCGCTGTGGGCCAGCGGCGACACGTTGCCGGCATAGCCCGTAAGCATAAGGGCGGCCACTACGGCGATGTCGATCAAGAAGGTGAGCCACCGCAGGGCGCGCTGCCATGCCGGCCGGCGTTTTTTCGCCGGCTGCGTATCTTTGGTCTTGCGTCCGCGCCCCATGCTGTGCCGGCCTGTTTAGAAAAACCAGTGGTTGCCGAAGACTCCTTTCTTCTTCCAGTAGCGCAGCAACAGGAAGCCGAATATCATGCCTCCGAGATGGGCGAAGTGGGCCACACCGTCGGCCGAACCTGATACACCATATAGAAGTTCGAGCACGAAATAACCTATTATGAGCCACTTGGCTTTGATAGGCACGGGTATGAAGAAGATATAGACAGGAATGTTGGGGAAGAGGAAACCGAAGGCGAGGAGCACGCCGTAGATAGCGCCCGATGCGCCGACCATCGGAGTATTGACAAAGGCGTTGAGCCTTGCGAGGTCGGGGTCTTGGAAGTTGTAGCCATTCTGTATGAGGTCGAAGCCGCGGTTGATGGCTTCATTGGCGGCATCGGCCGGCAGGATGCCCTCAAGGTTGTTGATGTAGATGGCGAACACGCCCATCTGCACTAATGCGGCGCATATGCCGCAGGTGATGTAGTAGAACAGAAAACGGGCCGAGCCCATTGTCATCTCTATCGTGCGGCCGAACATCACCAACGCGAACATGTTGAAAAACAGATGCATGAAACCTCCGTGGAGGAACATGTACGAGAACAGTTGGAAAGGCTTGAACGCCGGTGAGGAGAAGTAGTAGAGCGCCAGATTGCGGTCGAAGAAACTCTCCGCCGCAGGCAGCAGTGCCATGAATGCCCAGATGAGCACGTTGATTATCAGCAGGTTTTTGACAACCGGCGGTATGTTCTGGAAGAATGACTGACGGGAAGGATACATGTCGTTGTTATTCTGTCATGGGCGCGAGTTCGGTGACTGCGCCGGTGGTGGTGTCGAAAATAGCCTTGTAGGGTGCCTTACGGTCGGTAAACAGGGCCGGATTGATGCCGAATACGATACCGAGCTGTGCCAACGGGAATTGTCCTGACGCTATCTGAGAGCCGTCGAAGCTCACGCTCACGGCTGCACTGCCGGGGATGTTGTAGGCCACGCCACCTTTGGGGAAGGTCTTGACCTCTCCTTTCTCGTTGACAGGCAGCATTCCCTGTTCGATCACCTTGAGGTCGACGGTGATGGGCGAGCCTGCGAGGTTGTCGGCATCGACAAGGCCGTCGACGGCCGACAGTCGTGCGATTACGCGGCCGCTGATATCGCTGCTGTCGGGCACGAGAGTGTAGCGCCGCACTTCGGTGCGCGTGCTTGTGGTGCCGGCAAACATAGCTGTCAGGGCAGCTTCCTGAGCCGCGAGGTTGTCGAGGACAAGTTTCATGGCGTCGCCGTCGGCCGGTGGGTTGTCGGCCTGGCCCGAGAGGATGTCACTGCGTGTCTCGCGCAGTTCGAAGATGCGCTGGGCGGCGAGCTCTGCCTTTTTCGACACCGACGCGCTGCGTGCCATCTCTGCCGTGACGGCCTGGCGCGCGGCTTCGCCCTCGAGGGGCGACGGAGCTGCCGGACGTGCCGCCGGTATCGCCGGTGCATCGTCGCCGGTGCCAGCTTCGGCATTGATCGCCATCGGCATATCATTGTCGGTCAGGAGGATATATGCAGTCTGGCCCGGTTTGAACTGGGCAGTGTAGCGCTTGCCCGGATCGGGAATGCCGCGCGGAACGATAATGGCTCCCGTCACACGTGCCGAGCGGCTGTCGTCGGTCACGGCATCGGTGATGCCGAGGTGGCGCCGGGCATAGTTGTAGAACTGGCCGGGGTGGCTCTCAGTCACTTCGGCCTCGATATAGATGTCGAGCGCCGTCTGCGGCAGGGTGTACACGAGTCCGTACTCGTTGGCTTTGCCGGCGGTTATCTTCTGCGAGGTCTGAGCTCCGCATACCGTCGTGGCTGCGACTGCTAAGGTGGCAATGATGATGTTGCGTAGTGTCATAGCTCTTAGTTTTGGGCGCCTCCGGGGCGCGGATTAAGTATGGTGTCGATAGCCGGGCCGAGGGCGTCGGCTATATCTTCGGCCGTGGTTCCCTGGATACCGCACGTACGGGCGGCTATGCGGCCGGCGACGCCGTGGATATACACGCCTATCGCAGCGGCGATTTCGGGCATGATTTTCTGGGCGAGAAGGCCGGCGAGGAGGCCCGTGAGCACGTCGCCGCTGCCGGCTGTAGCCAATGCCTCGGTGCCCGACGAGTTGACCAGTATCGAGCCGTCGGGCCACACTGTCAGTGTCTTGGGACCTTTGAGCACGATCACGATGCTGTAGCGACGGGCAATTTCGAGGGCCATGAGCGTGCGTGTGCCGTGGCTGTTCTGGGCGCCGAAAAGGCGGTCGAACTCTCCGGCGTGCGGAGTGAGCACCGACCGCGGAGGTATGAAGTCGAGCAACTCGGGACGGGCGGCGATGATGTTGAGGGCGTCGGCGTCGAGGACGAGCGGTTTCTTGGCCGCATAGCAGCTCTTCAGGAACGCGCCGAGGGCGTCGGCCGTGGCATCGCCCGTGCCTATGCCCGGACCGATGGCGACGCCGTCGCAGTCGCGCGGATTTTCAAAAAACTGGATGTCGGCGTCGGCGCCGTCGGTGGTGAACATGGCCGATGGCACTGCTGTCTGCATCACGAAGAATGCGCAGCGCGGCCCGTGGCACGTCACCTTGCCGCAGCCCGAGCGTGTGGCAGCGCGCGTGGCGAGGACGGCAGCGCCGAGCATACCGTAGCTGCCGGCGAAAATCAGGGCGTCGCCGAGGTCGGCTTTCGACACCACCGGCGAGCGACGAGGCATCACCGAGCGCACTCCACGGGCGTCGAGCACACGGCTTGTGCAGCGTGTGCGGCGCATCGCTTCGTCGTCGAAAGCCACGGGCAACACCTTCCACCGGCCTATCAGCTCGGCGTTTTCGGGCATGAAGAATGCCAGCGTCGGGCCGATGAGGGCCAGGGTGACGTCGGCGTGTATGATATTGCGGTTGACCATACCCACCGACAGGTCGGTTGTCATGCCTGAGGGCAGGTCTATCGATACCACCTCGGCCTCGCTCTCGTTGATATAGCGAGCCACGGCCTGATAGCCGCCACGGAGCGGTTTGCGGTATTCGCTGCCGAAGATACCGTCGACCACAAGCTTGTCCTTGCCTAAAACTGGCATCTCGAAGCATCCCGGGCCGGGGTTCACCACTTCTTCGAGCGAACCGGCCGGGGCCGCGGCCACGAAGCGGTCGCGCGCGGCCACAGTGTCGGCCGACAGCAGGTTGCCGCCGATGTTGAAGAGCACCACTTTCACGCCACAACCACGGCGGTAGAGCTCGAGGGCGCTCTCCAGGGCATAGGCACCGCAGAGGCCGTCGCCGGCAAAGACGAGCACCTCACGTCCGGCGCGCATGGCCTCAACCTCGGCGGCCACTTGCTCGCCGACGGTGGCGATGAAAGCCGCACGCCGTTCGTACTCCCTCGACTGCTGAGCCGGGGCCATAGCCTCGATTTCGGCCGCCGAGCCTATGGTAGCCTCGGTGATGCGTTCGATATCTGCCGGTGTGTAGATGTTCTTCATCCGCTCTTATTTACAGTGCCAGAAGCTCGTCGATTTTGGCGCGGATAGCCTCGGCTTTCTGGCCGCCCACAAGGCGCAGGTCGGTTTTCTTGCCGTCTTTGAAGAAGAGCAGGGTAGGCAGGCTACGGATGCCGCATTCGGTGGCGAAGTCGCTGTTTTCGTCGCAGTTATATTTGCCTACGATCGCACGGCCTTCATACTCGCCGGCTACTTGCTCGACCACGGGGGCCATTGCCATGCACGGGCCGCACCATGTGGCCCAGAAGTCTACTACCAAGGGTTTACCTGAAGCGATGAGTTCGTTGATATTCTCGTCTGTGATTTCCATAATTAATATAGCGGTAATATATTGATAATAATGTCGTGAATGTTATACTTGTTCGGTAACGATGTTGAAGGCTATGCCCTGACCCTCGAGATCCTCGAGGAATTTACGGGTCAGCGGCAGGCGCAACTGGCTGGTGAAATGGAGTTTGCGGCTGTGCTCGGCCGAGTAGAGGTCGATGTTGACCGGCACCGGCTCGGGTTGCGGACCCCGGTTCTTGCCTTTCTTGCACTCGGCATCGCGCTCGGCCAGCACCTCGCCCACAAGCCTCACCTGCTCGGGCTCCACGGTGACGGTCAGCTCCTTGGCCAGACGGCCCTTGATGTCGTCGAGGCTCTGGATACGCTCGGCATTGAAGCGCACCGACACGGCTCCGGTGTTGCGGTTGGTCACCTCGCGGAATGCTCCTGTCACAAGCACGCCCTGCCCGGCATGGCACAGGCGGTCGTACTCCTTGCGCTGCTTGTCGAAGAGGGTCAGCTCGGTGGTGCCGGTGTAGTCTTCGATTTTGATGTTGGTCATCTTGAAGCCGCTCTGTGTCGTGCGGTCTTCGACCGACACTATCATGCCGGCGAACGACAGCTGCTTCGTCGCCGAGTCTATCTCGTTTTTCTCCACCGCCGTACACGTCACCCCGTATTTCACCTCGAGCCAGTAGGGATCGAGCGGATGGCCCGACAGGTATGTGCCCACAAGCTCGCGCTCTTTGTTGAGCTTGGTAAGGTTGTCCCACGCCGGCATGGGCAGTATTCTGGGGCGACTTTCCTCGCGGATGTTCTCGTCGTCGAAGCCGAAGAGCGAGAACTCGGCCTGACGGGCCTCGTTCTGCCGCGTGGCACCGTAGCGCAGAAGCTGTTCCGACACTGTCTCGCCACGTTTTCCGGCCTCCGCCGACAGGTCTTCGCGCTTCACGCCTGTGAAGCAGTCGAAAGCCCCGGCCAACACAAGGTTGTCGAACACGCGCCTGTTGATGCCCGACGCCGGCACGCGCTCCACAAAGTCGTAGATATCTTTGAACGGGCCTCCCTCTTCTCTGGCGGCGATGATGGCTTTCACCACATCCGGGCCTATGCCTTTGATGGCGGTCAGGCCGAAGCGTATCACCCCTGGGGCGCTCACGTTGAACGACCCTAACGACTCGTTGATATCAGGCCCCTTGACTTCCAGACCCATAGCGCGGCATTCGTCCATGTAGAACGTGAGCTTGGTGATATCGTTGAGGTTTCGGGTCAGCACGGCGGCCATATATTCGGCCGGATAGTTGGCCTTGAGATAGCCGGTCTGGAAAGCCACCCACGAGTAACACGTCGCATGGCTCTTGTTGAAAGCGTAGGAAGCGAATTTCTCCCATTCGCTCCATATCTTCTCGAGCACTTCGGCTTTATGGCCACGGGCAGTGCCGCCGTCCATAAACTTCTCCTTCAGCTCGTTCATCTTGCTTATCATCTTCTTGCCCATCGCCTTGCGCAGCGTGTCGCTTTGGCCACGGGTGAAGCCGGCGAGCAGCCTCGACAGGAGCATGACCTGCTCCTGGTACACCGTGATGCCGTACGTATCCTTGAGATACGTCTCCATCTCCGGTATGTCGTACTCTATTTTCTTCTCGCCCTGCTTGCGTGCGATAAACTCGGGTATGTTGTCCATCGGGCCGGGGCGGTAGAGGGCGTTCATGGCGATGAGGTCTTCGAACACACTCGGCTGCAGTTGCCGCAGATAGCGCTGCATGCCCGGCGACTCGAACTGGAATGTCCCCACCGTCGCGCCGCGCGAGTAGAGGGCATATGTCTTGGGGTCGTCGATGGGAATGTTGTCGATATCGACCTCCACTCCCTGCGACCGGCGGATGTTCTCTACCGCGTCGCGGATGATCGAGAGGGTCTTCAGACCCAGGAAGTCCATCTTGATAAGGCCCGTGTCTTCGATCACGCGCCCCTCGTATTGGGTCACAAGTATGCGGTCGCCGTTCTTGTCGGCGGCGGTGCTCACAGGCACCCAGTCGGTCACGTCGTCGCGGCAGATGATCACACCGCAGGCATGCACGCCCACGTTGCGCACCGTCCCCTCGAGCTTGTCGGCGAAGGTCAGCAGCTCCGTCACGTGGGGGTCGCGGTCCATCTCGTCCTTGAACTCCGGCACATATTTCATGCAGTTGGCCACCGACGCGTCCATCTCCTTGTCTTTCTCTGGGTCGATGGGCATGTGCCGTGGTATGAGCTTGGTGAGCTTGTTCGACAGGGCTATCGGCAGGCTCATCACGCGAGCCACATCCTTTATCGCCGACTTAGCCGCCATCGTGCCGTAGGTGATGATGTGGGCCACGTTGGGTGCCCCGTAGCGCTCCGTCACATAGTTTAGCACCGTCTCGCGTCCGTCGTCGTCGAAGTCCACGTCGATATCGGGCAGCGATATACGGTCGGGGTTGAGGAAACGTTCGAAAAGGAGGTCATACTTCAACGGGTCCACCTGCGTGATACCAAGGCAGTAGGCCACCACCGAGCCGGCAGCCGAACCGCGGCCGGGGCCTATGCTCACGCCCATCGACCGTCCCACGCGGATAAAATCCTCCACGATAAGGAAGTAGCCCGGGAAACCCATCGTCTTCATTATATGCAGCTCGAAGCGGATGCGGTCGTCGACCTCCTCCGACAGCGGCGTGCCGTAGCGCCGCGCAGCACCCTCATAGGTGATCTTGCGCAGATAGTCGGCCTCAAATTTTATGCGGTATAGCTTCTGGTAGCCGCCCAGTTTCTCTATCTTCTTGTGCGCCTCCTCGGGGCTCATTATCTCGTTGCCGTTCTCGTCGCGCGTAAACTCCTCGAAGAGCTCCTGCTCGGTGATGCGGCTCCGGTATTCCTCCTCTGTGCCGAAGTCGGCAGGGATAGCGTAGTTGGGCATGATAGGCGCATGGTCGATATCGTATTCCTCCACCTTGCCGGCTATCTCGACGGTATTGGCAAGCACCTCTGGCATGTCGCCGAACACCTGCTCCATCTCGGCGCTCGTCTTGAACCACTCCTGCTTCGTGTAGAACATCCTGTTCTCGTCGTTCACATTGCGGTTCGTGCTCAGACACACCAGATGGTCGTGGGCCTCGGCATCATCCTCGTTGATAAAGTGCGAGTCGTTGGTCGCTATCACCTTGATGCCATATTTCTCTGCCAGCGCCAGCAGCTGAGGCTCCACTTGGCGCTGTATCTCGTAAGTCTCGTGGTTGGCTCGCGTCACGGTGGCCTTGTGGCGCTGAAGCTCAATATAGTAGTCGTCGCCGAAAGTCTCCTTGTACCATGCCACCGCCTTGTCGGCACCCTCCTCGTCGCCGGCGCGCAGCAATCGCGGTATCTCGCCGCCAAGACACGCCGAACACACTATCAGCCCCTCGCGGTGCTCATATAGCTCCTTGCGGTCGGTGCGCGCGTGGTAGTAGAAACCCTCCGTCCACGCCTTCGACACCAGCTTGATAAGGTTCTTGTACCCCTTCTGGTTCTTGGCTAAGACTATCAGGTGGTAGCCCTTGTCCTTCGGGTCGCCCTGATTGTGGAGGTCGCCCTTGGCCACATACATCTCGCAGCCCAAGATAGGCTTCAGGTAGTGCGACCGCTCCTTCTCCACCGCCGCGCGCGCCGAAGCCACAGCTGCCTCATCGCCCGACGCCTCAGCAGCCTCGAGAGCCGCCTGAGCCTTCTTCACAGCATCTTTCACCTTCCCGTTGTGCTTCTTCACAGCGTTGAAAAACTCCTTCGCCCCGAACATATTGCCGTGGTCCGTGAGCGCCAGCGCAGGCATGCCGTCGGCGACAGCCTTCTTGATAAGGCCGCCTATCGTCGACAATCCGTCGAGAAGCGAATACTGCGAGTGGACGTGGAGATGTACAAATTTCTGCATATCAGTATAAATGAGGAGATTGACCGCAAACGCGCTGCGACGGTCGCAAAATCAGCCCAAAGTTACAAAAAAAATTTCACACCACTCGCCAGATGGTTTGAAATTTGTTTGGGGTTTGTGTCGGTTTGCAGTTTGGAGGTTCGAAAGTTTATAGATTGGGAGTTTGGAAGTTTGTAGTTAGACAGTAACTTAGGAAGAAAATGCTCCGCATTTTCACCCCACCTCAACGCATCATCCATCACCCCCTCCGCAAGCATCGATAGGAGCGCGACTCTCCGAGTCGTGCCCAAAGGCCAGCACCACCAAGTTGCCGGAGGCAACGCCTTATGGATAACGCCGGACTTCAGTCCGGTGTAAGCAACGCAAAGAAAAAAGCGTTTCGGAGATACGCTTTATGACATCGACCGCATCCAGCACCGCCTCCGCAAAGCGGCTTCACCCCGACAAGAAAAACGCACCGCGAAGCGCGTGCCTCCCCAACCCCCAAACAAAAAAAATTTTGCACAAAATAAATTTTTGTCATACCTTTGTAGAACATAACCGACCTTACCCACCTCCCCTCGGGTTCTTTATTATGAAAAAGACAATCTTATTCGCTATTATCGCCCTGGTGGCGACCGCTTTAGCGCCGACTTCCCTCCAAGCTCAGTCCTCTTCGGGCCGACAAGTGCAGGTCGCCGGCATTGCGTTCTACAACTTCGAAAACCTCTTCGACACCATCCCCAACAACCCCCTCGGACGCGACGAAGAATTCACTCCCAAAGGCCAGCGCCAGTGGGACGGACGCAAATACTGGCTCAAAGTACACAACCTCGCCTACGCCATATCGCAGTTCAAGACCAAGACCACACCCCTCGGCCCGGCCATCATCGGCGTCAGCGAGATCGAGAACCGCTCTGTCATGGAAGACGTCGCCAACCAGCCCGAAATAAAAGCATGGAACCTGCAGATCGTCCACCACGACTCCCCCGACAAGCGAGGAGTCGACGTCGGTCTCATGTACAACCCCCGTTACTTCAAACTCGAAAACGTCACCAACCACACCCTCACCGCCGTACCCTTCGCCACGCGCGACCAGATGTGTGTCGTTGGTCAGCTCCTCGGACAGCGCATAGCAGTCATCGTCAACCACTGGCCATCGCGCCTCGGCGGACAGGAACAGTCCGAGCCTAACCGCATCGCAGCTGCCGAGCTATCCAAACACATCGCCGACTCCCTCTGGACTGTCGACCCCAACATGGGAGTCATCGTCATGGGCGACCTCAACGACGACCCGATGGACAAATCTTGCGCCGTAGCCCTCGGGGCCAAACGCAAAGCCGACGGAGTCGATGCCCACGGCTTCTACAACCCCTGGTGGGACATCCTCGAGCGTGGCATCGGCACACTCGCATACAAAAGCCAGTGGAACCTCTTCGACCAGATTATCGTCTCAGGTAACCTCGTCGGCGCCCCCGACAACCGTTGGAACCTCTACGAAGCCAAAGTTCTCAACTTCGACTTCCTCAAAGACACTGAAGGCAACCGCGTCGGCTACCCCAAACGAACCTACTCCGCAGGAAGCTTCCTCGGTGGTTACTCCGACCACTTCCCCACCGAAATCTTCCTCCGCCGCTACGTAAACAAATAACCCAAAATACAAACCAATCAAACAAAAAGCTTATGAAAAAACTATTACTCTCACTCGCAGTTGCAGCTTTGGCTGCAGGTTCTGCGCTCGCGACTACTTACAAATTATTCCCTGGCGAAAACCTGACTTGGGATGGTGGCACCAGTGGCTATACGACAACTACTGTGGTTGAGGGCAAAACCTTTACCATCGAAATAGCTAAGGCAAAATCTACCACAAATGCGGCAGAGCCGAGTGCCGACATGATAAAGGTATACAAGTCTTCGACAATAACAATCTCCTCGACTGATGTAGATATGAAGCAGGTTGCCCTCAAATCTTCAGGTGGTAAATATGGTAATGCACAAACAGTATCTACTGGTTGGTCAGGCTCATACGATACAAATACCCTTTACTACACTATCACCAATGCAACTGGTGCTAAGGAAATGACTATGACTGCATCGGCAAACCAGTTCCGTATCGTAGAAATCCAAATTTCTGACGAGGCTGGAAGCGCTCCTGTAGAACCCGATCCTGAGACTGTCGACAATGTGTCGGCAACCATAGCTCTTGACACAGACACCCCTGTTCTCGTTAACTACAACCTTACCGTAGGTTATGTTAATTATAGCAATGTTTTTGCTGTAGATGAAGCTGGAGACTTCATCCAAATATATGGTCCTAATGAATACAAAGTTGGAGATGTAATTCCTGCCGGATGGAATGGTACATACAAACTTCATCAGGGTACAACTCCGGAAATCGTTCCTAACGTTCTTCCCGAAGCTCAGGAAGGTACATTCACCCCGAAGACTGTTGCTGCTGCTGATATCACTAATGCACTTGTCAACAACGTTGTGAAAATTGAAAATGTAGTTCTTGCTGAAGCTTCGCCTGATACAAAAGATAACTTTACAGGTAAGGTTGGAGAAACAGAACTTAGCCTCCGCAACAATTATACACTTCCCTCTGTTGAAGCAGGTACATACAACATCACAGTGGTTGTAACTATCTACAAAAATGCCCCCAGCCTCTATGTAACAAACTTCGAGGAAGCAAAGACTCCGACGGGCATCGACGAAATTGGTGTTGACGCAAACGCACCTGTAGAGTACTACAACCTCCAGGGCGTACGTGTAGCTAACCCCGAAAACGGCATCTTCATCCGTCGTCAGGGCGCAAAAGCCACCAAAGTATTCGTAAAATAACCCAACCCCATCCCCATAAAAAAGGCGCTCCCCGAGCGCCTTTTTTCATTTCACCCCACCGCCCCGATAGGAGCGCGACTCTCCGAGTCGTGCCCAAGGGCCGGCATCGCTAAGTTGCCGGAGGCAACGCCTCATGGATAACGCCGGACTTCAGTCCGGTGGTAGGCAACGCAAAGAAAAAGCGTTTCGGAGATACGCTTCATGACATCGACAGCGCCATCATAGTAAAATTGTTACTCCCTGCGGAATTTTTAATTGTACCGAATTCGGTACAATTTCACCCCACAGCCCCCCTCCGCGAAGCGGAGACTCCTTGGTTAACCGCCTATGGAGCATAGCGACATGGGCGGCCCACACCCCCCTCCCATTTCTCACCACGACGGCACTTGCTCAAACCGCTCAGGCAGCACCGCGCTCCTCAGCTCCGCACCTATCACATACAGCGCTATAGCCCTCGTCATCAGCACATCGTCGTGATACCCGGCCTTAGCCCCATACGACCCGTTCGCCTTCTGCTCATACACCACATACTCATTACACGCCTCACTGTCGCGCTCCACATATCCACCCTCGCGCACAGCCTCTATAAGGCAATCTATCAGCAAAGCCTTCGTCGACCGGTTCGTGTGGAAACCCACCGCCGACGTATACCGGTTGTTCACACGGTCGAACGTACGGCGCCGGTACACATTCCCATACTCCTCCGCCAGGCGGTTGAGGACAAACAGATTAGAGTCTGCCCCACCGCCATATTCAGCCGTCTCGTACGTATTGCTCTCTATCACAAGCAGAGCCTTATTATAGTACCGCGCTATTGCAGCACTCTTCCGCGCAAGCAGATCATGGTCTATATGGCCGCGCCACTGCGCCACAACCTCAGGCCGCACCCCTCGCGCAGCCTTCACCACAGCTATCACCGACCAGTCCGACTTCGCCGACCTGCCGCCCACATCCACCGCCACCACATACCGCACCCCCTTCTGCGGCAACTCCCACACACCCAACCGGCCCTCGCCCGGAGTGAACGCACCACCTCGCATATCCACCTCACCGAAAGCCTCAGGAGGCCGGCAGCCATGCCGCAGAGCATCCACTCCCGACATATCAAACACCCCGTTGCCCGAATTCAGAAACGCCTCCATGTCATCGCTCGGAAACTCCGCATGCATCTGCTCCTCGCTGCCATACTCCGACGACTTCCGGCGATACCACCATATCTGGTCAAGGCAAAGACCAAGATCCCACAGCCGCCGTTCATAATCGCTCATCGTCCTCACCACCGCCTTGCGGTCGCGTGGCTCAAGACGATAGATATCGATTTCATACCAAGGCACGAATATCGCATGCTTGTCCCCTCGGCCCTCCTTGCAGCGCAACCACTCATTATGGAAATAATTTCCGACACCATTCGCCGTCGACTCCACAGCTATAAGTGTATAAGGCAGCAGCGCTATGCCGCCGCACACAGCCTGGATAAAACGCTTCGGCGACCGTTGCGGAGTACTCGCCCAGAATGCCGTCTCGCTCAGGTGTGCCATCGCATAATCCGCGCCGCGCACAGCCTCCTGGTTCTCGCTCGACCCTATCGTCACACGGCAGCCACGGCCTGCAATCTGGCGCATATTGTTCGACCGCTCATAAGGCTTGAACTGAGGCTTCTCGTCACCCTCCCACAGCTCCAGTGGATAATTGTCGAGCAACTTCGTGTACATGCCGCGGATACCCGATGCCGTATCCTTCACATGCGCGCATATCAGCGAATTCCAATCCCGGAGATGACACGACTGTATCCACGCCATATACATCTGCACCAGCGTCGAGCCGCCCCACTGACGGGCCTTAAGCAATATCACACGTATCGGCAATCCGGCCACGCGGTCGCCCTCAAGCACCGCCGCCACACGACGCTGAGGAGTATTCAGAATAAAAGGCCCGTCAGCGCCGCGAGTCTTCTGCTTCACCACAGCACACGTAGCGCACCAATATTCAAAATCATAGCGGCAGCGCAAACGTTGCCAATCAGCCTTGCGCATCCTGCGGCCCTTGTACGCCGGGTCCGCCTTCATCCCCTCCGGCACCCACACAGTCTCAAGGCCGGCCCAATCCGTGTGCACCTCCACACGTCGCCCGATACACCCCTCGCCAGTCACAGGATTGTAAACCCCGTCGCGAAACAACCTCCGCAACCCATCCGCCGCCAACATCACATCCAAATCACTCATATCCATCCAAATAAAATAAAAAAAACAACATAAAAATATAGTAAGAAAAAGCTCCGCATTTTCACCCCACCTCAACGCCCTTATAGGAGCGCGACTCTCTAAGCCAAAAAGGGTAGCATCGATAGGAGCGCGACTCTCCATGCCAAAAAGGGTAGCCCCGATAGGAGCGCGACTCTCCGAGTCGTGCCCAAGGTGCAGCCTCGCCAAGTTGCCGGAGGCAACGCCTTATGGATAACGCCGGACTTCAGTCCGGTGGTTTCGGAGATACGCTTCATGACATCGACCGCGCCATCATTCCCTCCGCGAAGCGTGTCCCCCCCCCACCAACTACCATATCGCAAACCCATCAAACACAAAATCCTCGCTCACCTCACCCTCGAACTCTACCGCCAAAGCACGGGCCCTCCGACAAAGAAGATACATCGCCACAGGACCTGCAACGCACCCCGACACCCTCGCCCTCCTCACGAGCCACGGACGCAAATCCCCCGGCCCCGTACCATTCACCGTTATCGTGCCAAGCACACTTCCGGTCTGGAGCGACGCATACAGACACCTCACCGGCTCAGCCCTATATTCATCATTCAGCCGCACCTTGACATTCAGAAGCACATGAGTCGCTCTCCCTGTCTCCTTGCCACAGACATCATACACCTTATCGCCACATATCATGAATGGGCCGCACAGATCCTTAATAGTCTCACACCTTGCCACATCCGTCGTATAGTAGCCCCAGCCATAATTCTTGCAGTAGACATCCATACGCCCGTCGCCACGCAACACCCACAGCTCTCCGCGCCCGGCATCATAGCAGCATCCGGCATAACCGCAGTCTCCCGACATACTCTCTGTCCGTCCCGTCCGGCTGATGCGGCGCAGATCCCCGTCCGCAACATAAATCTCCCCGTCACTACCATTGCACACACTGTCGCCTCGTCCTACACCACGCTCCGAAACCGTACGCATACCCATCGTCCCTGTCCCGATATTTACGCCGGCGCTGTATATACCGCCGGTACAAGCCACCGTAAAACGCGACCGCCCGAAATCCCAACTCTGCTCTCCGCCTGTACGACCCGAAATACCCCTCACCTCGCTGCCCGTCCGCAACACACTCACTATATCCAACGGTCGCGAAACAGGTGCGAACGCAACCGCATCATCATATGTCCGGCGTCTCTCCTCCGTCTCAACCACCACCGTAAGCCCACACTCCTCAGGCACTATAGCCTTGAGATCTTCCGACACATACACTGCCCAGCGCCCCGACGCCTCCGGCGTAAGCTCCACATCAACCATATGGTTACGCCCACTGTGATAAATAAGCAGCTGCATCCGGCAAGCCTCTGCCGACGGGTAGCACAGCACAGGTCCGAGCGCCGTCACAGCATTACCGTTGCCACTCTCCTGGCGTTCCACACCTTCCTTCGCTCCGAAATACACCGCACTGTGGGCATTCCAAGGCCCCGTTCCGACCTCCGATGCAAAATTAACCGTCGGATAACCCATATATGGCAACGGCGACACACCTCCCCAGGCGACAGCTCCCGACGACATTGCCGCACAACTGGCCGAAAAACCGTGGGGACTCATCAGCCCGACACGCTCACGGTCAAAAACCTCAACCCCCTTGGCAAGAACTCTGTCAAACTCACGGGTCGACTGCATCGGGTCGGCATCTGTCGCCACGCTCACTCGCACTCGGCGTGCTGCAGCCCCGGGCTGTATTTGGATTACACCGACCACCCTCTCAAGCTTCTCTATCCGGGCGATGGCATCCAGCACCATCCGGCGGCCCTTACCTTTGAACTCGCCTCCCAATCCACGTTCACGTCCGGGGAGGCCCACACGGCAGAAAACCGATGTCGATTGGCTCGCCCGGCCGACATTGACCTCACCCTGCGCCCTGCTGTCGTATGGGTGAAAGACAGGCGTCATAAGTATCTCGACCCTCGCCACATCACTCTCCCCGAACGATGGCACCAACACTTCAAGATGCCAGCTGTGGCAACTCAGCTCATAACCTTCCACACTGCGCCTGTCACCCGACTTGAGCGCCACTGTTCCCGTGCACTGCGCTCCCTCGCTGTGTCCCACCAACACCGGACCCGACTCAAACACCGTCTTGCCACCTCCGTCCACAAGACGGTAACGGGTCAGTGCCGGTTGGAGAAGCACTCCCGAGGCCGACCCTTGGCGGCACAACTGGCGATAAGCGTCACTCATATCCCCGGCAAGCGCCGCACGGTCCTTATCCTCAAGCGGCCCCTCGGCATAAACCCTCGACAGCGTGCGGCCTCCCACCCACGTGCTCAACACCTCGTCGTCAACCCCGAGCAGACCTACCCCGGGGTAGTCATGCCGCGCATGGCTCACATTACCGTCGCCGTCAACCCACACAGCGCCACCGTCACACATCACAAGCGCCTCTTCTCCCATTGTCAGCCCACACAACGCTTCCCCCGGAAGTCGCTCCTCCGACACCACCAGTGCTCCATTCTCGCCAAGCGGCATCACCCCGGCATTACGGCCGTTGCTCACCACAAGCTTCTCGCCGATACGGGCCTGTGCTTCCCAGCCCGAGGGCACTGCACTCTCCTTCTTCTGACCCACCGGACGCAACACCGCACTTCCGCTGCTATCCTTATCCATTCGCAGATTTAACACTCTCGACGCACCTCCGCCGCAAAGACAGGCTCCGGTACGTACACACTTTCCATTCCCTTTTTCATTCATTTTCATTCGTCCTTTTTGCTGCAAAATTATAACACCACCCTTGCCGGTTATCCCGGAAAAATCACTACCTTTGCTTTATGTATCGGACTGTTCGCCTTATCCGCATAATTATATCCCTGATAGCCATGACAGTACCCACGTGGGCGCTGCTTGCTGGCTATGAAAGCGTTTTTGTCAGGATGCAGATTTTAACAGCCCTTTTCGCCGGGGTAGCGGTGTGCCTCGTGTTCTGGACCATCGTCACAATCATCTACGGACGCATCTACTGCTCAACCGTTTGCCCCCTCGGCACTCTCATGGATTGCATCTCAGCTTCATCCCGTACTATCCGACGGGCAAAACCGGCATACTCCTACACTCCTCCTTCACCTCGCACCAAACTCATCTTCCTCGTCGCCGCCATAATCGCATTTCTGAGCGGTTCGGCCTTCCTACCCACCGTCCTCGACCCCTACAGCGCATATGCCCGGATGGTCGAGGAGCTGATTGCAAGACCTCTCGGTAGGGCCTGGAGCGCTGTCGCTTTCTCTATCTCAGCCCTTTCTGTCGCTATAATCACTGCAATCGGAGTCATAGCCGCATCATGGAAACACGGCCGCATTATCTGCAACACCGTATGCCCAATCGGCACAATTCTCGGCCTCGGGAGCAAACGGTCCGTATTCCACATCGAGATCGACCCCGACCGGTGCATAAACTGCGGCGAATGCGAGAAAGTATGCAAGTCTCAATGCATCAGGCTTCCTCAGAAAACCGTTGACACTTCAAGGTGCGTAGTCTGTTTCGATTGCACTTCCGTTTGCCCGAATCAGGCCATAAATTACAAATCAGGACGATACCGGCTCGACATGCCTATGATGCAGGAAATCGGAAATCGCTCCACAGCTCAAACATCTGCTGAAAAATGAAACAATACCTCGACCTGCTGCAACATATCCTCGACAACGGAACCGTCAAGCACGACCGCACCGGAACCGGAACAAAATCCGTTTTCGGATACCAGATGCGTTTCAACCTCCAGGACGGCTTCCCACTCCTCACCACAAAAAAACTGCATCTCAAATCAATCATCCACGAACTCCTGTGGTTTCTCGCTGGCGACACAAACGTACGCTATCTCCAGGAAAACGGAGTCAGGATATGGAACGAATGGGCCGACGAAAACGGCGACCTCGGCCATGTTTACGGCTTCCAGTGGCGCTCTTGGCCCGACTACAACGGCGGATTTATCGACCAGATATCTCAGGCTGTCGACACAATCAGGAACAATCCCGACTCGCGCCGAATTATAGTCAGCGCATGGAACGTCGCCGATATCCCGGCAATGAACCTCCCTCCATGCCACGCCCTGTTCCAGTTCTACGTCGCCGACGGACGTCTCAGCCTCCAGCTCTACCAGCGCAGCGCCGACTGCTTCCTCGGCGTGCCTTTCAACATCGCATCATACGCCCTCCTGCTCAAGATGGTCGCTCAGGTCACAGGACTGCAGGCAGGCGACTTTATCCATACTCTTGGCGACGCACACCTCTACCTCAACCACATCGACCAGGCCAGGCTACAGCTCGAAAGAGAACCCCGTAAGCTCCCTCAAATGCTTGTCAATCCGGAAGTTAACGACATTTTTAGCTTCAAATACGACGACTTCGCCCTCGAAGGATACGACCCTCACCCACACATAAAAGCCGACGTTTCAGTATGATACACATCATAGCCGCAATCGACCTCAACCGGGCCATCGGCCTCCGGGGTGACATGCTCTACCACTTTCGCGACGACCTCCGCCGCTTCAAATCGCTCACGATGGGCCACCCCCTGATTATGGGGCGCAAGACATTCGACTCCCTGCCCGGCGGTGCGCTCCCCGGTCGCAAAAACATCGTGATCACACGAAACAGCGATTGGCAGGCCCCAGGCGCGATACGGGCCGAGAACATAGCCCGGGCCATCGAAATAGCTGGCGACGATCTCGACATATTCATCATCGGGGGTGGACAGATCTACTCCGACACACTCGCAATCGCCGACCGTCTCGACCTCACGATCATCAACAGCCGTGCTCCCGAGGCCGATACGTATTTCCCTGACTACGAAGCCGGTTTCGTCGAAATCGACCGTGAAGACCATCCTCAGTTCAGTTTCGTGACATTTGTCCGTCGAAATCCCGGGCAATAAAACGCGCCACCGCGTCGGTGTAGTTAGGCTCTATCACAACATCAGCGGCTGCCTTGACTTCTGGCAAAGCATTTCCCATCGCGACGGCGACATCGGCAACAGCAAACATCGGCAGATCGTTCAGACTGTCGCCGAACACCACAAGCCGTTCAGCGCCAAGCTCTTCCTTCAGCCCTTCCACTGCGCTCGCCTTGCTGATGCCGGGCGGAAACACCTCGAAGTTCCAGACTTTCGGATTGAAGATATCGGGGTAGCAGCACACCGAGCAATCTGTATGCGCCGTAAAGTCTTCGGCCACAGCACGTACTGCAGCCTCATCACCCATCGCATAGAGCAGCATCGTAAAATCCGACGCCCGTGCCGGAGCAGGAGTCGAAAGATGAAACTTCTTGAGCGTCAGGCGGCTGCGTTCAAGATAAAAACTTTCCTCAGCCTTATTGAGTCTGCGCGACTTATGGTACACATCGAGAGTCATGCCGTTGTCTGCCATCACATACACAAACGGCTCCACCCCGTGGCTGCCGCATATCGCGAGCGCCGCCTCTACATCACCGGGCGGCAGGAAATGGGGATTTCGGAAACACCCCTCTCCTCGGAGCCAGTAAGCGCAACCCGTCATCACGACAGCCGGTGGCGTCGTGTGTGTCTGCGAAAGCAGCGGCACCACCGTCGCCGGGGTTCGCGCAGTCGCAACGGTTATCAGCGCGCCACGATCGGTCAAGCCGCTGATAATCTCGGCCGAAACGGCCGACACCCGGCTGTCTGCACCAAGCAAAGTACCGTCTAAATCGCTTACATATAAAGTTTTGCCCTGCATCGTCACTTGGCCGGATACAGACCGTAGAACGTCGTGAATGCCCGTATCGTGTAGATATGATCGGCCGTCGAGGCTGTCTCGCACGCACTGTGCATGGCCCACACCAGAGCTCCCATATCGACTCCGCGCAGAGGTATTTTCGAAGTCAGTATATTGCCCAAGGTCGAACCGCCGGCAACATCGCTGTGGTTCACGAAACTTTGGCATGGCACACCGGCCAACTCGCAGACACGGCGGAAAGCTGCTGCGCTGTCGGCATCGGTCATATATTTGCAGTTGGCATTGACCTTTATGCATGGCCCACCGCCGAGCACCGGATGGTTGGTCGGGTCATATTTCTCAACATAATTCGGATGCAGACCGTGCGCATTGTCCGCCGAGATCATAAACGACGATGCCACAGCTCGCATATAGTCCTCCTCGCTGCCTGCCGACAGCACGATACGTCTCAGAATATGCTCCAGAATAGGCGAGGCCGCCCCCTGCTTCGTTCCCGAGCCTGTCTCCTCATTGTCGAAGACGGCAAGCACACGCGTGTGTTCCGATGCCACGTCGGCCGTTGCAAGAAGCGCGGTCAGCCCGGCATGGACCATGCTGAGGTCGTCGAGCCGACCCGAGCATATCATCTCACCGTCGACACCTGTCACTACCGCGTTTTCGCAAGGATAGAGCGACAGTTCATAGTCAAGTATATCGTCGGTGTCAACCCCTAACTCCTCGGCTACAAGGCGGCGTATCAGGCCCTTGGGCTCTTTGCAACCTAATGCGGCCACAGGCAGCATGTCTTTCTGTGCCGAAAGCTTGTTGCCCTCGTTGACCTGACGGTTGAAATGTATCGCCAGGTGAGGTATCACAAGCAGTGGGCGCTTCATGTTCACCGTCGCGAACTTAGGGCGCAGGGGGTCTTCGCCTCTCAGGGCCACACGGCCGGCGATCGACAGCGGACGGTCGAACCACGTGTAAAATATCGGACCGCCATAAACCTCTGTGTTGAGTTTGGTCATGCCCTCTACATCGATCTCGCATTTGGGCTTGATGCGGAAGCCGGGCGAATCGCTGTGGGCGGCAATGATATCGAAGCCCGACCATGCCGGGCCATACCCTGCGATGAAGGCAAATACTGCCGAGCCGTTCTGCACGACATAATACCGCCCACCGGGCTTCAGTTGCCACGCATCGCGCATGTCGAGCCGCGCAAAACCGGCGGTATCAAGACGTTGGCACACATTCTCGGCCGCGCAGAAATTGACAGGCGACGAGTCAAGAAATTTACAGAGGTCCTCTATGTGGTTCATTCTGATTCGAGTACTTTTGATTGATATATCACATTGGCTGCTCTCAAGGCGCTGCACATGGTGTCGCCGAGATAAGCATGGAAACGGTATTTGATGTCGGCCAACACCTCTGCGGCAGCCTCGGCCGGGGCTTCGGCTATGGTCGTGGCGAAGTCGGCCATGCTCTGGTAGATATCGGCAAGCTGCTCCGAGAGCGACACAGCCACAGGCGTGTCGCTGTAGCGCATATCCTCGGCCGGTGTGTCGAGATAAGTGTCGTATTGCCCCATAGCTGTGGCCACAGACCCGGCGACGGCGGCATACTGCTCCTCGGTAAGCTGTCCGAGGATGGCTCCGGTGTCGTAGCTGTCGTAATCCTCGCCGCCCTCGTCCTCTCCATAAGGCTTGAGTTCGATCAGATTGGCATACAGCGCAGGCAACAGGCGCAATAGGTTGTTGAGAAATTTTTGCGGCTCTGTCTCGGCCACTCCGGCCAGAAGCCGCACGTAGCCAACTGCGAGAGCGGTCAGTTGAAGTCCGTTGGTGTCCATACTTCAGGTTTATTTATACAACTCGTTATCAACGATATACTTATACACTCCTGCCGGAAGGAAATAATTCATGTTGCGACCCTTGGCGATGGCCTGGCGGATAAACGTGCTCGATACATGCGCCATCGGCGCATCCACCACCTCGAGGCCGTCGACATGTAGTTTCTCCACCGGATATCCGGGCCGGAGATACACTATCACGCCATACTTGTCCAATATCTCCTGCGCCGAACGCCAACGGTCGAATATCTGCCAGTTGTCGCTGCCTATCACCAGCTTGAACCGGTGTTCGGGATAGCGTTCCGATAGCAGGTTGAGAGTATCGATCGTATACGACGGTCTTGGCATCGACAGTTCGATATCGCAAAGGTCGATAGACTCAGCACCCTTGGCCGCAATCGAAAGCATAGCCAGGCGCTTGGTGTCGGGCAAAAGCTCGTCGGCATCTTTCATCGGGTTGAGCGGCGACAGGGTGAGCCACACCTGATCGACATACCCCCACTGGGTCAGATATGATGCAAGCATCATGTGCCCCGAATGAACAGGGTTGAACGATCCTCCGAAAACGCCTATCGTCATTGCTCTGAAAATGCTTGTATTATGTTGTGGGTCTGTTCGATAGCGGTATCGAGGCGGTCGTTGACGACACACTTGTCGAATTCCGGCGCACGTGAAAGCTCATACGAAGCCCTATCGACACGCACATCGATCACCTCGGGAGTCTCCGTCCCCCTGAACTCGAGCCGGCGGCGAAGCTCTTCCAGACTCGGCGGTGCGATGAAAATGGCCAAGGCTTCATCGCCGTAAAGTTGCTTGACGCTGAGCGCTCCGTTCACATCAAGATCAAGTATGATATTGTGGCCGGCACCGGTTATGCGCTCCACCTCGCTGCGGAGAGTGCCGTAGAAACGGCCCGGATACACCTCCTCGAACTCCAGGAAATCGCCCTCGCCGATATGGTCGCGGAACTCGTCCTCGCTCATGAAATAATAGTTGACCCCGTGGCTTTCGCCTTGGCGTGGCGGACGTGTCGTCGCCGATATGGCGAAGCCAAGGTTGAGGTCGCCGCCCTCGAGCAACGCGTTGATTATCGTCGACTTGCCGCAGCCCGAAGGCGCTGCTATGATCAATATCTTGCCTTTCATTCTTTATCTGGATTTTATCACTGGTGAGCCTTGCGCAGCAGATCGTTTACAGTCTTGACGGGATTGAAGGTCGAGGCCGGCACTTCGACAAAGACAGTGTTCCAGTCGCTCATCGCGCCGTTCCAGAGGCCCGGAAGCTCGAGTGCGCGCAGGTCGCGGCCGCCGAGCGACTTCTCCGAGATAAATCCCGTGGCAGGGTCGACGTATTTGCGCAGATCATAACCGGTGCCGTCGCTGTGTTTGAGATAGCACACAAGGTCTACCGGATTGAAATAACCGGCGCCTTTCATCATCTCCACATTTTCGGGCTTCGACATATCGATCTGTGTTGATTCGAGAATTTGTGGAGCGACTGTCTTGCCATCCGACGACCATGCGTTGTACGGGCCACCACCGGGCTCTCCCTCGTTGCGCACCATTCCGCACACGCGCAGCGGACGATCGAAAATTTTCAGCAGCGCATCGCGGCGCACGGCGATATCGAGGGCCGGGTCGAGATCCTTGCTGTGGATCGACAGCACCTGTGCGGCAAATTCAGTCGCCTCATTCACGGCTTCTTCTGTCGGGTCGCTTGCAAGGATAGACGACAGGAGTTCCATGCGGTCGCGGACAAGCAGCAGCAGGCCGCCGATAAATTTCTTGTACAGTATCGTGTCGGCACGGTGTGAGTCGCCTACCACGTTGTCGATGTTCTTGATAAACACTACCGTGGCATCGATATCCGTAAGATTTTCGATGAGTGCTCCGTGACCTCCGGGGCGGAACACCAGCTTGCCGGCATCGTCGCGGAACAGCTCGTTATCGGGCGTCACCGCGATAGTGTCGGTCGAGGGTTTTTGCTCCGACAGCCCTATCTCGTACTTCACACCGTAGCGGTCTTCCATTGCAGGCACAGCCTCCTCAAGTTTCGATTCGAAGAGGGCGCGGTGATTGGCTGATACGGTAAAGTGGAGTTTCACCTTTCCGTCTTTCGAGGCAGCTGTCTGTGCGCCCTCGGCTAATTGCTCCTCAAGTGCCGTCCGCACGCCATCGGCATAGCGGTGGAAGGTAAGCAAAGCTTTTGGCAAAGCACCGTAGTTGAGTCCTTGGGGGAGGATGATGGCCCCCACAAGTTCCTTATATCGACCAGCGGCCACAAGAGCCTCGGGAGTAGCCTGATACAATCTTTCTGTCACATCTTTAAGCTGGTCGTAGAAGGCGAAATCGCGGATACGCTCCACAAGCTCGGCCACTGCACTTCCCTTAGCCGGAACATTCTCGTCGCCGTTGACGAACGCAAAAAGGGCTTTGAACATACGCGAGGCCGCGCCCGAAGCTGGAACGAACTTGAGCACGTCGCCGTTATCGTCGAGGAAAGTCTGCCACCGGGCAAGGCAAGCGTCAGTCATTTCTGCGTCGACAGGCAGGATTCCATGTCCGGGCGACGAAGGAGATTCGATAGTCAAGTAAGGGAAACCTGTGCGGAAACGGTCGAGCTGTGCTTCTACCGTTTCAACTTTTATGCCTTTTGCCGACAACTGGTCGAGGTCGGCCGGGGTAAACTGTGCCATATAGTATCAAAGATTATATTTCCCCCAAAATTACAAAAAAATTTCACAACACCTCTATCTCACTCCGAAATATAGGAAAGAATGAGCCAAAAATATGTCTCAAAAGCAAGTGCCTGCTAAGTCAACTTGCGGAGATGGTGCTGCACTTTTGGCACGACGCGGAGCGTCGCGCTCCTATCGCTGCGTTGCTGTGGAGAGGCACGCGCTTCGCGGTGCGTTTCTTCTTGATGGTGATGGGCCACGCATGTCGCTGCGCTCCATACGTGGTTAACTAAAAAGTCTCCGCTTTGCGGAGGTGGTGCTGACGCGGAGAGGTGGGGAGGATACTATAAAGCGTATCTCCGAAACGCTTTTCTTTGCTTTGTTTACACCGGACTGAAGTCCGGCGTTATCCATGAGACGTTGCCTCCGGCAACTTGTCAATGCTGCACTTTTGGCACGACGCGGAGCGTCGCGCTCCTATTGGTGCACTTCTTGATGGTTATGTGGGCGTCGTGGTGGCTGGTGCGGTGGAAATTTTTTTTTGTTTTTTTGCGTGGTGGTGTAATTTTTTTTGAATTTGTGCGTCTTAGTAAGTAAATAGTCTAAATTCTATAAAAATG
>DKVO01000042.1 GCA_002491245.1 Porphyromonadaceae bacterium UBA7176 | reverse complement strand
GCCAACTGAGCTAAAGAGGCATTGTCAATTTTCTCTGCAGCGGGGTAGAGAGCGTGTCTTTTCCCGTTTGCGGTTGCAAAGTTACGCACATTTTTTAAATCTCCAAAATTTTCTGATGTTTTTTTTGAACTTTTTTCAAGATATCTTCATTTCGCCTCTTCCGCGGAGCTGAAAAAACACAGCCTCGCGCGCGTACCGATTATATAGAATTAGAAATCGAAATCTCCGGAGTTTTTCAATACCATTTAATTTATCGTCCTTGCAAAAAATAATATGGAGCCGGAAAATTTATTTGCTTCGACACTCTACTTATTCGTAAATTTGCGTATCGATAATAAAACTACGGCAATGGAACCAATCACAGACTACACCGCAATAATCGAAGAACGTGCCGGCAAAGTTTTCGGACTCATGGCCGGGAGATGCAGCGAGCACGACATGCACCGCCTGCGCGACGCCTTCGACATGGCACGCCAAGCACATGCTCCGCAAAAGCGCAAAGGAGGAGAACCGTATATACTCCACCCTATTGCCGTAGCCACCATTGCCGCCGGAGACATGCACCTTGACGTAAATCCGGTCATTGCCGCGTTTCTCCACGATGTGGTGGAGGATACTCCCCACACGATCGATGAAATCAGATACCGCTTCGGCGACGACGTGGCTTTTCTTGTCGGGGTGGTGACAAAAAAGAAGAAAGACCACTATGATGCGTCGCTGCAGGTCGACAATTTCAGACAGATGCTATCGTCGATGCAGTCGGATGTGCGCCCTCTGCTGATAAAACTTGCCGACAGGCTCCACAACATGCGCACTCTTGCGGCCATGAGAGCCGACAAACAGATGAAAATCGCCGGGGAGACTGATTATTTTTACGCTCCGCTCGCCAACCGCCTGGGCCTTTACAACATCAAGACCGAACTCGAGAACCTGTCGTTCCGCTACAGATGTCCGCATGAATACGACGAAATAAAACGCCTCATCGTACAGGACGAGAACGCCCAGGCCGAACGCCTCGAGCGCTTCCGCCGCCAGATACACCACACTCTCGCCGAAGCCGGCATCGACACCGATGTGACAGTCGAATACCGCGAACCATACAGCATATGGCGCAAGATGCATAAATACGGAGATGACTTCAACCACCTCAAATACCGCCATTTCACCGAAATAGTCTACGACACGCCCGAGGGAGCCGATGAAAAAGCGATGGCCCTCAAGATTTACGCCGCCCTGACCGACAAATTCAAAGAAAAGCCCGGAGGGATATCAAACTATATCGACTCGCCCAAAGAAAACGGCTACCAGAGCTTCCATGTCAAACTACTCGCCGACTTCGGGCGGTGGCAAGAAGTGCACATTAGCAGCCGGCGCATGGTGATGAACTCAAGCCTGGGATGCATCGCCGAGCGCGACGATGACAACATACGCCGCTGGATCGAAAAATTCCGCACAGTACTGCGCGAGTCATACCATACCGACGGAACCGGGTTTATCGAGAAAGTCGTGACGGCATTCTACAACGACGACATCATGACATTCACACCAAAGGGACGTCCGGTTGTCCTGCCTCAAAGATCGACAGTGCTCGACTTCGCTTACGAGGTAAGTCACGGATTGGGCGAACAAGCCAAATACGCACGCGTCAACGGCTTCCTGTCGTCGATCAAGGCTCCGCTCCGTCGCGGCGACGTGGTGGAGATCTTCACCGACCCCGAGGCGAGACCACGCCCCGACTGGCTCGACAATGTTGTGACATACAAGGCCCGAAACGCCATAAGCACCTACCTCGACAGCCTGCCGCGCCCGACATATAACCGATGTCCGATATGTATGCCTATACCGGGCGACGAGGTCGTAGGCTTCGAAGATGAAGAAGGCCACATCACTATCCACAAACGCGATTGCAAGGCAGCCGTGAGCCTCGCGTCGCAACTCGGCGACAGCATACGCGCCGTAGAATTCGAGCCCGACGGGACGCTGTATTCGCAGACCATCGCTGTGACGGCTGTCGACCGCTACCACCTTTTCATCGACCTGGTAGACTCTATCACAAACCAGTTGCACCTCGCTATGGAAAGTTTCAACACCACCACGCTCGACTCTATCGTGACCTGCACCATAACCTTAGGCGTGCATTCGTTCGAGGAACTCCAGTCGATCATCAGCCACATATCATCGATCGAGGGCGTCGACACGGTAAAAAGGCTCAATACTTAGCAAATTTTTTCGTAACTTTGCATCTGCTTGTAAGTTTTAAGCCTTACTCAACTTATGTATTATATCAGCAAACGAATCGAAATATCGGCCGCTCACAGGCTCGACCTGCCTTACGAAAGCAAGTGCTCGTCGGTGCACGGCCACAACTGGATAGTGACCGTGCACTGCCGCGCTGAGTTTCTCAACGCCGCCGGCATGGTGACAGACTTCACACACGTCAAGCGCCTGCTTGAAGACAAGATGGACCACAAAGTGCTCAACGACGTACTGCCGTTCAATCCTACCGCCGAGAACATAGCCCGGTGGATATGCGATAACGTAGAGAACTGCTACCGCGTCGATGTTCAGGAAAGCGAAGGCAACACAGCAAGTTATGAGCGCGACTAAGACCTACCGCATCAACGAGATTTTCTATTCCCTTCAGGGCGAGGGGTACTATACGGGTACTCCGGCGGTGTTCCTACGTTTCTCGGGCTGCAACCGCAAATGCAGCTTCTGCGACACCGACCACTCCGGAGGCTCAAGCATGACGGCCGACGAGATTGCCGAGGCATGCGCAGCCTACCCCTCGCGCCACCTTGTAGCCACAGGTGGCGAACCTTTGCTCCAGCTCGACAGCGAACTGCTGCGAGCCCTCAAGGCCCGTGGGTTTTATGTACAGATCGAAACCAATGGTTCCCTGCCGGCTCCGCCCGAAGTCGATTGGGTGACATGCTCGCCCAAAGACGCCCCCTGGGGCATCGACAGGGTCGACGAACTCAAAATCGTATATCAGGGAGAAGATGTAGAGCAGACCGCATCGGCATTCGACACTCCCCGTCGCTTCCTGCAACCCTGCTCAGGACAGAACACAGCCGAAACCGTGGCTTACATCCTCGCCCATCCAGGATGGCGTCTGAGCCTGCAGACACATAAACTGATCGACATCAGATGAAACGCGCAACCCTCGTCATCGCCTTTCTCCTCGCACTACTGCAGACGACGGCCTATCCGTGGTCGTTGCCGGAGAGAGACGACACAACCGTGTGGTTTGTAAACATATACCCCGGTGGCGAAATTTTCCAGCTCGAAGGGCATTCTGCCATAGTGGTGCAGATACCCGGACAGCCTGCGACTGCCTACAACTATGGTGTGTTTGATTTCGCTTCGCCCAACTTCGTGTGGCGTTTCGTCAAAGGTGAGACAGACTACATGACCGTAGGCTGGCCATACGACCCTTTCATGGCCGAATATTTCCACGAAGGCCGACGGGCCAACGCTCATGAGCTCGACCTCGACAGCGCCTCCAAATCGAGACTGGTCGCCTTGCTTGGCAAACAGATATTACCTGAAAACCGGACGTACCGCTACAACTACGTAAAAGACAACTGTGCCACCCGTCCACTGTCCGCCGTCGAGACAGCCTTGGCCGACAGCATAATCCTCGGGCCAGCTCCTTTCGAAGCTAACTCGTCGATACCGATGACCTTCCGCAACATCATGCGCCACTACCACCGCAACTACCCGTGGTATCAGTTCGGCATCGACATCGCTCTCGGATCGGGTATCGACTACCCTATCACGCGTCGCGAGGCCGCTTTCGCCCCCGTCGAGCTCGACATGATGCTTGGCAACGCAACCACAGGGGGTAAGAAACTTACACGCGGCAGCGTGGCCGTGCTCGACTTCGCTACTGATGCCGCAGTCGACGCCCCCACACCGTGGTATGCCACTCCGATAGCGGCATCCCTGCTTGTATTCGCCATCGCCCTCGGACTTACGGTGCGCGACATACGACGCCGTAAGGTGACACGATGGTTCGACTCCGCCTACTTCGCTATCCTCGGTTTGACAGGCTGCCTGCTCACTTTCCTCATCTTCATATCTGTCCACGAAGCCACATCGCCCAACTATCTCTATCTGTGGCTCAACCCCTTGTGCCTGCTTCCTGCAATATTTATATGGTTAAAAAAATGCAAGAGCGAACTTTTTTGCTACCAAATCGTTAATTTTGCAGTGCTTTTATCGCTGCTCATAGCCTGGCCTTGGCTCCCCCAAAGCGCCAACATCGCTTTTCTGCCCCTGATACTGGCAGATATGCTCCGCGCAGCGAATTATATTTACATCACGCGCACCGACAGGCCCAGGCCTTAGGTACCGGTATTTTTGCTTATAGACCATAACATCTCAATAATTGAAACGACCCTTTGACATAGCGATGACGCGTCTGCTGCTCGCCTTTGCCGCAGCCATGACAGCCTTGGGCTCTGGCGCAGCCACACCCGAGCAGGCTCGCCTGCTTGTAAACATAATGGTCGACGGCCTCGATGCCGACCAACTCGACCTCCTGCGCGAGCGCTTCGGCCAAGGCGGCTTCCGTCTCCTTGAGCAACAGGGGGCTATCCTCACCGCCGACTACGGCACATCTCTCGATGCCACAGCAGCCACCGCCACACTCTTCACCGGGGCCGCACCATCGACATCGGGAATCGGTGGCGACATCCGTTTCGACCGCCGCACCCTGCGCACTTCGCCCACTTATGCCGACGAAGGTGTGCTCGGCAACTTCGCTACCTCGGGTCTCTCGCCCAAAGCACTGAGAGTAAGCAACATCACCGACGAGGCCCGTATTGCCTCCGGGGGCACAAATGTGTCGTACACCATCGCTCCCCGTCCAGGCATGGCAATAGGCATGGCCGGGCACGGCTCCGGCTCCGCGATGTGGATCGACGGCAACAGCTCCAACTGGGCTTCGTCGACGGCCTATCCCGACATACCTGTCTCCGTTGCCGCACGCAACCGGACACAGCCCCTCTCCTCGCGGCTCGACACCATGAGCTGGTCGCCAAGCATCGCTCCGGCCGACTATGTAGCTCTGCCCGACCACCTCACGCGCTACCCTTTCCGCTACGTCTTCCCACGCGCCAACACCGACAGGCTCGAAATGTTCCTGACCTCACCGTTGGTCAACCGTGAAGTCACAGCTCTCGCCGGCGACATACTCACCAACCAGAAGCTTGGCCAGCACCCCGGCGTGACCGATGTGCTCAACGTAGCCTACACCCTGCAACCTTTTGCCTATGGCAAATCTGCCGACAAACGGGTAGAGACCCAGGACGCATACATCAAACTGGACCGCGACCTCGAGCAACTCTTCTCGTCGGTCGACCGCCAAGTGGGCCTCAACCGGTCGGTGATCATGCTGGCTGCCACGCCGCCGAGATCTCAACGCCGCCGCGACGACGAACGCTACAACATGCCATACGGCGAGTTTTCAGCCCGTAAGGCAGCCTCGCTCCTGAACCTATACCTGATAGCGCTCCACGGCAACGGAGCATATATCAGCCACTTCACCAACGGCAACCTCTATCTCAACCACAAGTTGCTCGAGGAAATGAAACTCGATGTGTCGCAGGTACGCGCCGAAGCAGCCAAACTGCTCGCAGGCATGACCGGCGTCGACCGCGTATACACCATCGACGAAATCATCGCCGGACACGCCGGAGAAAACGCCGAGGCCCTGCGCCGCAACACTGTCGGCAGTACCGCCGGCGACCTCGTCGTAACAGTTGCTCCCGGCTTCGAATCAATCGACGATTACAACGATACCGAAGAAACCGCCGTACACACAGGCATGGTGCAATGCACCGCCGCAGCCACGGCTCCGGTATTTATCCTCGCCCCTGAGGTAGCAGCCCAGACAATCGGCACGCCTGTCGACGCTCGCGCCATAGCTCCGACAGTGGCCCGGATACTGCGGATACGGTCGCCTAACGGCGCTGCAACACCGGCTCTCAACCTCACAAAAAAGTGAGCCGGAGAGCAGCGTTATTTCCCTAATAATTCGTAACTTTGCAAATCTGACGCCGCGACCGCATGGCCGCGGCCACCGACAGCATATAAACACTCCATACCATAATGTCATTTGTAACCGTATTAAAAAAGCTCTTCGGCGACAAGTCTACCCGCGACCTTAAAGCCATACAGCCCATCCTTGCCAAAATCAAGGAACAGATACCCGAAATCGAGAAACTTGACAACGACGGTCTGCGTGCACGTATCGACAGCGTCCGCAAGGACATCGCCGACGCCACCGATGCCGACAAACAGGCTATCGCCAAGCTCCGCGGCGAAGTGGAAGCGCTTCCGTTCGAAGAGCGTCAACCCATCTGGGACCAGATAGACAGCCACGAGAAAAAAATCCTCGACATAATCGAAGACAAACTCAACGAGCACCTGCCTGTGGTGTTCGCTACCGTGCGCGAGACAGCGAAACGCTTCTCGGCCTCTGACACGATAGAAGTGACAGCGACACAATTCGACCGCGACCTTGCCGGTCAGGGCCGCGAATTCGTGAGCATCGAAGGCGACAAAGCCATCTGGAAAAACCGCTGGATAGCCGGCGGCAACGAAATGAAGTGGGATATGACCCACTATGATGTGCAGCTCATCGGCGGTATTGTGCTCCACCAGGGCAAAATCGCCGAAATGGCTACCGGCGAGGGTAAGACCCTTGTGGCCACCCTGCCTGTATTCCTCCGCTCACTGTCGGGCCGCGGTGTGCATGTGGTGACTGTCAACGACTACCTCTCAAAGCGCGACTCGGAGTGGATGGGACCGCTCTACATGTTCCACGGCGCTTCGGTAGACTGCATCGACAAGCACCAGCCCAACACCCCCCAGCGCCGCCGCGCATATGAATGCGACATCACATATGGCACAAACAACGAATTCGGCTTCGACTACCTGCGCGACAACATGGCAATGTCGCCCGATGATCTGGTACAGCGCAAGCACTACTACGCCATCGTCGACGAGGTCGACTCGGTACTTATCGACGATGCCCGTACCCCTCTCATCATCTCGGGTCCCGTGCCCAAAGGCGACGACCAGCTCTTCGACCAATACAAGGCCAACGTGGAGAAAGTCGTCCGTGCACAGCAGCGCCTTGTGACCGGTATCCTCGCCGAGGCCAAGACCAAGCTTGCCAGCGAAGACAAGGACACGAAAAAAGAAGGCGCCCTGCTGCTCTTCCGCGCATTCAAAGGCCTCCCGAAAAACACGGCACTCATCCGCTTCCTCAGCCAGGAGGGCATGAAGAACGTGCTGCTTGAGACCGAGGCCCACTATCTACAGGACAACGGTCAGGAGATGCCGGTCGTGACCGACCCTCTATATTTTGTTATCGACGAGAAAAACCGCTCGGTGGAACTCACCGACAAAGGTATCGACGAACTGACCGGATCGTCGCAGGACCCTCAATTCTTCGTCCTGCCTGATATTGCCGCCCAACTCAGCGAACTCGAGCACATATCTGACCCGGCCGAACGCCAGGAGAAGAAAGATGAGTTGATGGCCAACTACGCCGTCAAGAGCGAGCGTGTACACACTGTGACACAGCTTCTGAAAGCTTACACCCTCTTCATGCGCGACCAGGAATATGTGGTTGACGAGAACAAAGTGAAGATCGTCGACGAGCAGACCGGTCGTATCATGGAGGGCCGCCGCTACTCTGACGGACTCCACCAGGCCATCGAAGCTAAGGAAGGTGTCAAGGTAGAGGCTGCGACGCAGACATTCGCCACGATCACGCTGCAGAACTACTTCCGAATGTACCACAAGCTTGCCGGTATGACCGGTACGGCCGAGACTGAAGCCGGCGAATTGTGGGATATCTACAAGCTCGATGTCGTGACCATACCGACCAACCGCCCGATTGCTCGTCAGGATATGAACGACCGCGTGTACCGCACAAAGAAGGAGAAATATAAAGCGGTCATCGCCGAAATAGTCAAGATGGTTGAAGCCGGACGCCCGGTACTTGTAGGCACAACCTCGGTGGAGATATCCGAATTGCTCAGCCGAATGCTCACCATGCAGAAAATCGATCACCAGGTGCTCAACGCCAAGCTCCACCAGCGCGAGGCTGAAGTTGTAGCCCTTGCCGGACGCAAAGGGTGCGTGACGATAGCCACCAACATGGCCGGCCGTGGTACTGACATCAAACTCACTCCGGAAGTACGCAATGCCGGCGGTCTTGCCATCATCGGTACAGAACGCCATGAGAGCCGTCGCGTAGACCGCCAGTTGCGCGGACGTGCAGGCCGCCAGGGCGACCCGGGCTCGTCGGTGTTCTTTGTTTCGTTCGAAGACCAGCTCATGCGTCTCTTCGCCACCGACCACGTGGTGAAGATGCTCGACCGCCTCGGTCTTCAGGAAGACGAAATGATAGAGCACAAAATCGTGAACAACGCTATCGAGAAAGCCCAGAAACGTGTCGAGGAAAACAACTTCGGTATCCGCAAGCGCCTTCTCGAATTCGATGACGTGATGAACAAGCAGCGTACGTACATCTACGAACGCCGCCGCCATGCCGTGCTTGGAGAGCGCATAGGTGTTGACGTGATCAACATGCTTTACGATACTGTAGAAAACCTTATCGTGAGCAACGAGGCTCCGGCCGACTATCCCGACCTGTGCACAGAAATTTTCCGCGTACTCGCAATCGAAGCACCTTTCACTGAGGAAGAATACGCCAACATGGAGCGCGAGGCCAAAATCGAAGCTCTACATGATGCTGCCGTCCAGGGCCTCGACCGAAAGAGCGACCGTATCCGCGAGGTGGCCATGCCTGTGCTCATGCAGATGAATGCCGCCAACCCCGACTATAATGGCCCGGTGCTTGTGCCTGTGACCGACGGCAAGAGGGTGTTCAACCTCCGCTGCGATTTCCGCTCGGCAATCGCGAGCGAAGGCCGCTCGATCATCAAGGAGTGGCACAAGGCGCTGATGCTCGTCACTATCGACGAACTGTGGAAGGAACATCTGCGCGAACTTGACCAATTGCGCCAGAGTGTACAGAACGCCGCATATGAGCAAAAGGATCCGCTGGTGATCTACAAGGTCGAGTCGTTCCACCTCTTCGAGTCGATGCTCGCCAACCTCAACAACAAGGCAGTAGCGGCACTGATGCGCGGACAGATATTCATGCGCCAGCCTGCACCTCAGCCCGACCCAGCTTCGCAGATGTCTAAACCCGAGCCCAAGCAGCCCGACATCAAGGAGACCCAGGCCGAGCAGCGCCGCGTACAGCCTAACTACCGCGCTACCAAGGCAGACATCCCCGGAGCAGAAGAACAGCGCCAAGCAGCCTCAGCACCTCAGGGGGAGAAAGAGAAGCCGATGCCAGCCAAAGCCGGTCCGCGCGTAGGACGTAACGATCCCTGCCCTTGCGGTTCGGGCAAGAAATACAAGAACTGCCACGGCAAAGGATTGTAAACTCTGCAACTGACTATCTAAACGACGGCTGCGCCTTGATTTGTCAAGGCGCAGCCGTCGTTATTTGAAACCGGTATTAAGGATGAAAAATCAACACTATTGAAAAAGGACGGATAAATAGCCCTTACGAAGCATTAACTTTGCAAGCGAAACACCCCGATAAGCACAGGCTAACAGGTATCGAAAAGGCCATCGACCTGTGAGGCGACCCTAAACTTTTTTCTTTCTGTCGTTATAACGTCTATATGCGCAACCACCTACGATCGCCCCGATAACAGACCCTACAAGAGGAAGAAAAATCCAGATATTCATAATAGATTTATTAGTAAGCAATTAGTGGAAATTAGTTTATATCACCCTTTATCGTTCCAGACCTCAGTATCAGTAAAACGTATGTTTTCTATTTTCATAACTCCTTATTTACGAAACGGATATAAATGTAGGAATTATTTTTAATACCAGCAAATTTTAATTATCAAGTGATAAGCGAAGGTGCCGGAAGTATGCAAAAAACCCCGGCATTTCACAATGCCAGGGTTTCTACGAGCATATTCTGTTGAGAATTTTACTCTATCATCACTTAGATGCGGTAGTTACAGTAACAGGGATTGTAACCTTGACAACCGAGAGATCTTTGAAAGTTACGGTTGCGATAAGGTTTACGTTGCAGGTCTTCTGGAGCTCAGCGCCGAGGTTCTTGAAGACTACGGTACCGTCATCTTCAACATCGAATTTAGAACCTGTGACGAGCTGTCCAACGAACTCAGCATAGTTGCCCGAGGTCTTATCGAGAGCGTAGGTTACGCTTACATTCTCAGCCTTGAGGAAGTAGTCGCCGGTAGCGATATCGGTGAGTGCAAGAGCCTCTGCAGTAGCATCCCACATGTAGATATCCTCACCCTTGGTGTCTTTCACGATCACGTTGGGAACTGCGCTCTGGCTGTCGCCGCCGATCTTGTTGCCGAGGAGAGTGATACCCTTGGCCTGACCCTGAACGAAGGGGTTGATGAAGTTAACGTCGAACGGACGGTTGATAACTTCACCGTTCTTGAGGGTGACGGTGTACTGCATGTGAGCGGTCTTGGTGGGTTCATCCATAGCCTTAGCAAGGTATACATCGTAGGGGTCGTAGCCGAATTCAGTAGTCTGGCCAGGCTTGAGGTCAAAGGCAATTGCAGGAGTAGAAGCTACGTTGTTGTTGGTAGCGAAGTACTCGGTGATGTCCTTGTTGTCGACACGGAGGAATGCTTCCTTAACATTCATCTTCATTTCCCATGTCTTGGATATTTCGTTACGGATACCCTTTGTCTGGACAGTGATATCGGCGCCGGGGTTGCCCGGAGTAACCTCATAGTTGGGGTTAGCCTTGTAGGGCTGGTAGTCGTTGAGGACGTAGATAACCTCTTTGATCACGATGTTGGGGTGTGCCTTGAGGTTGTTCGACGGGAGAGTGATGGTCACGGTGTACTTAGCGCCCTTGCCGTCAACATTGTCGTAAGTCTCGTTGGTCTTGACGAGGTTGTTGATCTGGAAGTTTACGTAAGCAGTTTCAGTGTCACCCTTGCCGAAGAGGACTTCAGTAGCGAGACCCGGTACGTTGGGTTTGAATACCTGACCTACAGTAGCGGTCTTGTTGGTGGGGTTGAGGACAACGTCGCGGCCGTTCTGCTGTACGGCAACTTCAACGGTGTACTGAGTGCCATTGTTAGCACCATAGTTCTCAGCGCTCCAGAAGTTCTGGCTGGTGAGACCTTCAGTACCGTAGATGAGTGTGTTGATGTCCTGCCATGTCATCACAGCGTTCTTGCCGTCAACGTTCTTGACAATAGCCATGTTGTCGGTGAGCTGCGAGTACTTGTACTGAGCAGTGCCAAGTTCGATTTCACCACGGGTCTTGTCGGGATCTTCAGGACCTTCGCCGGGAGCAGCGATCTTAACCTTGATGTAAGCCGAAGCTACCATCTGTTCGTTGCCGGCGTTGTCGGTCATGTAAGCGTCGACGCGAACAACGGGAGTACGGCCGATAGCTGCGGTAAGACCTGTCGAGAGGTGGTCGGCATCGAGAGCGAGTACACCTTCGTCAGAGAGGGTAACAAACCACTGCTGGTTGGTCTTCTGCTGGTCGTTAGCAAGATAGTCTTTGGGCAAAGAGTATTTGTAAGAGATACCGTCGAAGCCGAGTGCAGCGAAAGTCTTGCTCTTGGCAACGCTGTAGAGCTCTACATACTGGGCGAGATCGAGCGAACCGGTGTTGTAGACGAACGACAGGTTGGCTGCAGCGTTGAGGCCTACGATGCTTTTAACGAAAGCGTCGGTCTCGTCAGCAGCAGCAGGGATTGCTTTGTTACGATCGTAGTAACGAGCGTAAGCAGGGCTGCTCTTAGGATTGACGATATTGGGTTTCACAGCTTCTGCAGCAACAGCGATGTAGTCAGATACATAAGGATCCTGACCCTGCCAGAGCTGAGCGGCAACGATGTCGTGTTTGCCGGTGATAGCTTTGGTGCGGTTGTAGAGAGCGGTAACTGTAAGTTCACCTTCGGTGTAGGCGATTTCCTTTGAGGTAAGGAGGGTGGTGAAGTCGCCGGGGATATCGGCACGCGAAGTAACGCCACGGTTGATGAAACCAACCTTATCCTTATCTGTTACGGTAGCGCCGGTCGGGTTGACACGGTAGAGAAGGTCGAGAGTGTTCGATTTATCCCAAGTCTGGGGAGCGAACTCCTTGGTCGAAGCGTTGTACTTCGACTCCGACAGATAGGTGTTTACATAAAGGAAGGGATCCTCGGTAGTAGCATAGGGAAGATCCTGGCAAACAACAGTGGGAACGAAGGCAACAGAACCAACAGTAACGCCAGAGTTGATTACAACGGTCTTCTCGGGATCGTTGGCATCGAAGCCAGCGAGAGTGAGACGAGTACCGGCGAGAGTAACGGACATGCTGCTCTCAGCGCTTGTACGCCATACGATATCGGTTTTTTCAACGAATTTACCGTTCTCGTATTTGTCGAATTTACCAGTTTCGGGGTTGGGATAGTAGTAGATGGTGTTACCGTCAGCACCATCGTCTCCAGCAGGACCTTGAGGACCCTGAGGACCCTGAGGACCTTGTGCACCGGCAGCGCCGTCGGTACCGTTTATACCGATAGCGCGGTATTGGGTTTCTTTACCGTTCTTATACCACATGCCGTTGTCGCCGATGGTCCAAACATCAGCGGCAGCGCCATCCTTACCGTTGGTAATGGTATAGCTCTTGTTGTCGGAGAGAGTGATGACGAGACCATCTGCAGTAGATGTAACGCCAGTAATCACATTTCCGCTGTCGATTTTCGACTGCAGCTCACCGAGGGTCACCTTGATGCCGTCGATTTGAGTCTGCAGATTATCGATATCGGAGTCGTAATCTTTGCAGGAGGTATACGACACCGCCATCGACGTGCACATCAGAGAAAGAAGTGCGACTTTTAAGTGCTTTTTATTCATAAAAAGTTGAGTTAGAAAATAATTATTGCTGTCCGATAA
>DKVO01000035.1 GCA_002491245.1 Porphyromonadaceae bacterium UBA7176 | reverse complement strand
ACACAATAACAAACTATTTAATTTAATCGGCAAACCCCATCAAAATTACATACAAATAATCCTAATAGCATCTTTCTGCATCTTCGATATTGCAATCGAAATATATTCCCAGAAATGATAGTAAAAATAGTAATCGAAATAACAACAAGAGATATTAATATAAAATAAACTATTTATGAAACGTTCTATTCTCAGATTAGCTTTAGGAGCTATGGTGATATCGACTTATATTTCGTTTACTGCTTGTAGCGGAATGGATAGTGCAAATGAGGCGCAAGGAACAGCGACTACACCAGAGACAAACTACGATGACCGCATGGAAATTCCGTTGAAAGATCTCACCTGCTACAACGGAGGCCCCAACAGCACTTCATGCAAGATTGAACCGGGCATAAAAATCGGTGATATGGTATCGATCGGATGTGGTGTGACTTGCGAAGAGGGATACTATGCATGTTGCGGCGTGCGCTGCGCCTGCAAGCCTGATGATATGAAGTAATGAGATTATCTGCTTCGTTGGTGGGTAGTGCGTTATTGCTTGCGTCGTGTGGACCGACAAAAGCGCCGTTACCCACCATACCTGTCGATGTTGACAAAGCCGGACTTATATCTATCGACACTTCCCGACTTGTAGAGCTTGAGACAAGCGACAGCTCGATGATTTATGATGTGAGTTCATTCGAGCTATGTGGCGACCGCTTCATAGTACATTCACGCAACTATTTGAGGAGTTTCGATATCCGCACAGGCCGGTTTACCGGCAATGTGGCCCGAAGCGGCAAAAATTATGATGAGTTCTCATACATAGGAAATCTATGGCTTGAGGGTGATACGATAGTATTTTTCGACACCAATAACGGGGCTATTTTCTCTTATGCGACCGACGGTACATTCTATGGACGTACATATCCTTTCGGGATGTCCTTTTCGCCGGAGGAGAAGCCGCGGCAATATTACACTATCCCGGAGGTTGGAGTGTTCAGCACAAATCTGTCGAACGACCATACGGCACCACGTAATCCACGCTATTCGTTCTACCATTTCGGCGACACGGTGCCTCATCCTGTCGATGGCCGTGAGATTTGTGAACCTACATTTCTGTCGGACGGCACATTCGAAGATGTTGCGAACAAACGCTTGCTCTCATGGGAACCACTCCGAGACACAGTGTTTGCGGTTACTCGCGAAGGCGTGGCACCTCTCTATCATGTCGATTTCGGTGAGCTTGCACTTCCTGCCGAAGTCCAGGCTATGCCTTACAGCGCTGACCGTATCAAGTACTTTAATCGAAAAAGTACTCATCGTTATGCGTCGCTGATCCGATATCTCCAGACAAAGAACGATAATATCTATTTCGCGTTTGCATGTAGCGACGAGAAGAATTACCTTGTATGCTACAATATACCTACGCAGAGTACTACGGTGCGGCATGTGGCTTCGCCAGATGAAGGCTTCTCGCAGACCACTTTCTTCAAAATTACAGGCGACAGCGCGTTTGTAGAGGTCCGCGACCGCAATAATCTGCTGTCCAATCCATATTTGTATCAGATAGCACTTGCCGATTTGCAATGAAAAAGAATATAACGACAATACTGATATGCGTGTTGATGGCTGTGGCGGCTTTCTACATCGGCCGCATAAGCCTTCAAAAACACTATGAACGTAAAATAGAAGAGATAGTCAATATATATTACGATAAGAGTGATGAGTCTGATGTGGCTCCGGACTACGATGGAAAAATTGTTGCCATAGATCTCTGCGACGTCTATGGCAAGAAGGTAGACATAGATTCAATTTCAGGTAAACGTAATGTGTGTGCCCGATTTTCGGCTACCGGCTGCCGGCCTTGTATCGATACCCTTACAGACGCATTACAAGCTTTTGTAGAGTCAAATCCGGATTGGCACGTCAATCTATTGATTGACAACATATATCAACGGGATATGTATGTTTTGTCCAAAGAATTCGGGCCATCGTTTTCGCTTTATTCCACTGGTGCATCGATGGGAGATACGGGCAGTGACATCAGCCCTGTGATGTTCAGGGTGACACCTGAAGGCAAGATCTTCCGCCATTTTATCTGTAGCCCAGACTATCCCGAACGAACATATGACTATGTGAGCACAATCGGGCTTTGATTATGTAAACGATTTCATGGCTGCTATCACGGCTCCGAGTCCGTATACGTCGTAGAGGACTTTGAGCTGGCGGAAAGCCACGCCGTAGTGCTTGTCGCGGTTCTCCATCATGCGCGACAGATGCACCAAGGCTTCTCCTTTGTCGACCGAGGCTGTGTAGAGAAACGCACCGAGATTGCAGAACCCTTCGGCATATTCCTTTGGGGCGTTGACGCCTCTGTGATATTGCCACAGGTGCAGCAGTTCGTGGGCAAGTGTATTGCCTATGCTCACTTTCGACTGCTGGCTCATGATGTCGACCCGATAGCGGTGTTCGGTACTGCCATCGTCCTTCCATGCCGCACCTAAAGGCGGACGGTCAAAGTATTGGCTGTAAGTTTGGGCCATATCTGCAGCAGAGCGCAAGGAGAGACGGTAGCCGGGGATAAAGATGCGCAAACGGCTATAGAAATCGTTTATCTTACAGCGTATGGCCTCTATCTCTTCATATTCCACTGCTTTACCGCACTCGCCGCATGCGTAGCCGTAGGCCGGCACCTCAAAACTTTGACCAATAATCGTACGGCCGCAGATACAGCACGACCTCACCTCATGCGACATGCAAGTGGCATTGCCATAGGCATCAAGAATGTACTGTTTGCCCGGAGGTATGGACTGATGGCATACCGCACATGTCGTCGAGTCATTTCCAGTACGCCCTATCCGAAGGAAATTGCGGATATTTGAAGGCAAGGCGGCAGGATTTGCAGCCAAATTTACTGATGAGAGGAGAGTGTTCATGTGTGTTTATCTTTTTTCAGGTTTTCTATAATGCCGGCAAGTTCGGATTGACGGCGGTACATGGTCGAAAGTACAGACTCTTTCCGTACGGCTTCATCGCAGCCCGGGTCAAGCTCAGCAATCTGCCTGCTTATACGGTCTATCGCCTCTTCACATGCAGCCATTTCGGCCAAGGCCGATGACAATTCACCGCCAACAGCACGATCCAAGCCGGGAGACATGGCCGATAAGTGCGCCGGACTGAAAGCTTCGGTATCTATCCACAGCGCTATCGACATATCGTCGCCGGTAAATCGCCCGGACAAAGCCGGAAGGCTTGCGGCTATATCTTCCTCGACCTCTGCAAAGCCGGCCGAATAAGTGTCGCGCACAATCTGGGCTAGAAACTGAGAGGCAAGCTCGGATGGAGACCCGAAACAATCGGCAAGGCCGTCGCTGCAAAGCATAAGAGCCGCCGGAATGTCGCTACCGTAAGCATAGCGGAAATCGTTTGCATCGTGGACGCACATCGACGTTGTCTGCGACATGCGGCAACGGCTGTCGGGCGGTACCGGCACAAACGGACGGAAGAAAGCATCGAGAGCCACACACGCACCATCGCCAAGCTGGAAAGCGAACCAAAACCCTTCGGCGCGGACAGCACCGAGCAAAGTACAACCATAGGCTCTCGCCACACCGAACAAAGAAGCCGCATTGGACATACGCGGACGTGAGTTCCAATCACAGAGTACTTTTGAGGCCCATAAAGAATTGATACGGGCGAAAAACATACGCATCGCCGCTTCGCACTGAGGGTCGGCCGGAGTGCGGTCAAATTCAGAAACGCACCTATCGTCGGCTACGCCACGGCTTACTGCGACACCTCGGACTATCCGCTTCATCAAAATGTCGAGGACATCAGGTAAAGCCTCGACAGAGGCACTGATAGCCATTTCAGCCCCGACATCGCTAAGGTAATGGACATCGCTGCCATGACCGTCGGCAAGCAGGAGCACCGTGGCCTTTCGTCCGCCTCCGTAAACGACTTGCGCGACAGCAGCACGGTCCTGCACAGGCTTGCTATTTGCGATATGCGATGCCCCGGGGTAATATGAAGCGTGGGTCAGTACCATCCTTGCCCGTCGTCTAACATTGAGGGGATATTCACACCGACGATATTGCCGGCGTCGTTGACAATCGCATCGCGTATCCGTTGTGCCGGCGAACGACCACCGGCAGCAGCATTGCTCGATCCTATTCGGCTCACCGTCGACGACACAAGTTTGATTACATCGTAGAGCCTGTCGAGCTGGTCGATAGATATTATCACCGGCTCTCCGCCGGCGTCGAGGGGCCGGGCAAAACGGGTAAGAGCACGGCACATCTCGATATTGGATGGCTTGCAACCTATCGCTATAGCGATTTTATATGCCTGGCGGAACCATAGGTTAGCCTGCAGCCGGTCGAGCGCCTCCTCCCAACCATCGTCGGGATCACCGTCGCTGAGAAGCAATACCGCCGGTCGCAAATGTCCTGCCGGCGCCGACATGGCGGCACCACTCTGCAACTGAGCCTCAAGCAAGTCGAAAGCGGCCTTGAGATTGGTCAGACCCTCGGCCTTGACATCTGCCCATCTGAAATCCTTGACATCGACAGGAGCATCGTAAAGCTCACGGGCTTCGTTATCGAACGTGATGCACGACAGATATATGTCGCTTTGGTCGTGGTTGGAATCGCTGATTTCGCGCAATATACCCACAATCTCAGGCATGGCCCTGTTTACGCTGCCTATGCAATCGTTGTAACGCATGGAGCCGGATGTGTCGAGGAGATAGAACATGTTCATCCTGCGCCGGGCGCTGGGTCGTGGTCGGAGATCTGCAAGAGCCATATCTGTCAGGTAGTCTGTTTTTTATATTATACGCTATATTTCTATTTTTGCGCGCCAAGAACCGAAATTTATTGACGCACCACCGACAAGGCGGCAGTACGCCCCGGGTACGACCTTGAAGCGCCGGCCTCCAGACTCGACAATATGCCACGTGTGACGGGACACATTTTCGAGAACCAGGCTATCAACACCCGATGAATTGACGGCGCGGCATATCCCTTCGGGCACAAAGCTTTCGCCAAGAAAGAGCGGTTTAGACGCGGTAAGCCGATATGCCGGCATAGCATCGCCGAAATCCAGCCAGACTTCAGCACCGGTCATGCTCCCACAAAGCGGACATAAGTCGGGCTTGGCTCCCTCGCAAAGATAATCGTGGACCGGAACGTCAGGAGCGGCATGACATGTAACGAGAGCGGCCCTCTCGGCCAACATCATCTGCTTCCACGATGAGGCGCGGATACGACAGCAAGGATCAACAATGGCCCGGCGGCACAAGGCGATCCTGAATGCGCGTTGCAATCGTGATGTAAGATATCGCCAATAAAGTATCGAATTGTCGTGCAGGCCCTCTACCGGTGCGTTTGAACGGTCGGCTGTATCATGGCAGAAAACGGCCTCACGGCCAAACAGCAGCATCTCGCGGTCGGGAGTCAGGCACCGGTTCTCGTCGGATGTTGTCGAACGTCCCTCGAAAGGGTGATCTATCATGAGTATCCGGTAAAGGATTATGGCGAGACTGAACCGGTCTGATGCCCGGTCGGGGGTATTTCCCTCGGCCACTTCTGGAGCCATGTAATGAGGTTTGCCGGAGACACCGTTGCTGCAGCCGTCGCTCACGATATTGTCGTTGTCGCATATCAGCACATGCCCCCGGAACGGATCAATGAGGAAACTGCCGTCGTTTATATCCTGATAACTGAACCCATTATTGTGCAGACGGCTGAAAGCGTCGCATATCTGGATACATGCCGTAAGTTTGGCGAGCCATGAGCGGAAGTATGCCTGCGGATTTCGGTCGATGCAGAAAAATTTGCCAAGATCGACAAAGCCTTCGGGACGCAGACGCATGATATAGCCGAAACTTCCGTACTGCCTGTCGGTAACAGCCTCGGGCCATAGAAAAGCATCGGATGGAGCCTTGTGCCTGCAGTTGTGCCGCAAGGTCTTTAAAAAGTCAGGATTATCGATGATAGCGCGGTTGGTGTACCACTTCAAAGCCATCTCGCGTCCGCCCGGATTGCGCCGGACACGGTATACCTCGCCCTGACCACCGGAGGCTATATACGCAATGACGGTGAGCGACGATCCGTCGCTCACCGTTATCACTGTGCCGGGAGAGAGAGATGGCATTACATTATTGCATTCCGCTCACTGTTACGCCGGGAGCGATTTTGCTAACCAAACCCTGGAGCACTTTACCCGGGCCAAGCTCCACGAACTCGGTGGCACCGTCGGCAACCATGTTGCGCACGGTCTGAGTCCAACGCACAGGAGCTGTAAGCTGGGCTACAAGGTTAGCTTTGATTTCAGCCGGATCGGTATGAGGCAGAGCGTCAACGTTTTGGTATACGGGGCATATGGGGGTATGGATTTCGGTAGCCTCTATCGCAGCGGCGAGTTCGGCACGGGCCGGCTCCATGCAGGGCGAATGGAACGCACCACCCACCTTGAGCTTGAGGGCGCGCTTGGCACCAGCAGCCTTGAGGAGCTCACAGGCTTTGTCGATACCTTCAACTTCGCCCGAAATCACAATCTGACCGGGGCAGTTGTAGTTAGCGCACACCACACCGTCGATGCCGTCGCATATCTCCTCTACTTTCTCGTCGGGGAGAGCGATAACAGCAGCCATAGTCGACTCCTTCATCTCGCATGCTTTCTGCATGGCGTTCGCACGGGCTGCGACAAGACGCAGACCATCTTCAAACGACAGCGCACCGGCTGCGGTGAGGGCCGAAAATTCGCCCAAAGAATGACCGGCGGTCATAGAGGGTTTGAAATCGTCGCCGAGGCTCTTGGCAAGAAGTACCGAGTGGATGAATATGGCAGGCTGTGTTACGGCAGTCTTACGGAGGTCTTCATCCGTACCTTCGAACATGAGATCGGTAATACGGAATCCAAGTATTTCGTTAGCTTTCTCGAAGAGTTCGCGGATCTCGGCGTTGTTGTCGTAGAGGTCTTTGCCCATTCCTACGAATTGCGCGCCTTGACCGGGGAAAACGTATGCTTTCATTTTTCGATTGGTTTATAATAAGTCTTAAAATTAGTGCAAAGGTAGTGATTTTTGAGCAATAATCAGTAACTTTACCACTTTAAAAGACAAAACAATACCGTTATCGTATGACAAACGCATTTTTTCTCCCGATCTTCCTCGGCGGCATGGGCTTCTGGGAATGGGTCATAGTCCTCATCGTGGTACTTCTGCTCTTTGGCGGCCGTAAATTGCCCGAACTGATGCGAGGCATCGGCAAAGGTATATCGAACTTCCGCAAAGGGGTCAAAGGCGAGGACGAAGACAAGAACTGATGAAACTCCTCGTCCGCATAGCAATAGCCATAGCAGCCGGCATAGGCGCAGGATTTGTGTTTCCCGATTGGGTAGCACGTATCTTCGCCACATTCAACTCCGTGTTCAGCTCGCTGCTCGGTTTCGTGATACCTCTGCTGATAGTTGGTTTCGTAGCTCCGGCCATCGCCGACATCGGCAAGCGCGCCGGCGCCATGCTTGCCGCGACCGTAGGTATAGCATATCTCATGACTTTCGGATCGGGTATGCTTTCGTACTTCACCGCCAGCCTCACTTTCCCCGGACTTATCGGCGACAGCGTGGTAAATACCGACACAGCTGCAGGAAGCGCTCCGGCTCCGTTTTTCACCCTTCCGATAGAACCACTCATGGGCGTGACATCATCGCTCGCCCTGGCTTTTGTCCTCGGCTTCGGATGTGCGGTATCGGGAGATGCCACAGCCCGACTCAAAGGAGTCATCGGCGATTTCCGCAATGTGATAAGCCTCATAATTGCAAAAGTGATAGTGCCACTGCTGCCCATCTATATCTTCGGCATATTCATGTCGATGACAATCGAAGGGTCGGTAGGGCCGATACTTACTACTTTTGTAAAGATCATAGCTGTCATATTCGCCCTCCACGTCGGTGTGCTTGTAATCCAGTATCTTATAGCATCGCTCTTCAGCGGCTATAATCCGTTTAAATCGCTCTGGACCATGATGCCTGCCTATGCTACGGCTCTTGGCACACAATCATCGGCAGCGACCATACCGGTGACTCTCGAGCGCACGATCAAGATGGGTGTGAGCCGCGATGTGGCCGGTTTTGTCATACCACTGTGTGCGACGATACACATGTCGGGGTCGACTCTCAAGATTGTAGCCTGCGCGGTGGCGCTGATGCTTGTACGCGACATGCCATTTGATGCCATGATGTTCGCCGGCTTCATAGCCATGCTCGGCATCACCATAATTGCGGCACCGGGAGTACCAGGGGGAGCTATCATGGCTTCGCTTGGCCTGCTGTCGGGTATGCTTGGCTTCAGCGAGGCCGACAATGCCCTGATGATAGCGCTCTACATAGCTATGGATAGTTTCGGAACTGCCTGCAACATCACAGGCGACGGAGCTATCGCTCAGATTATCGACCGCTTCTTCGGCCGCAAACGGCAAGAGGGTACTGCGGCATTGTGAAATTTAGTTAAAACTTCCGGCGATTTTTTGCAAGGTCGGCCGGAAGTAGTAATTTTGTGGCCGGGAAAGTCCTACACGACCAGCTCCCCGAAAATCCCCCAGGTCTTGACCGAAGCAAGGGTATCGGGTTGTAGCGGTGCGATGTAGTAAGCTTTCCCTTTTTTTGTATCCTCTTCAACAAGACATTCAATTATTTTCTGCTGCGAGGCGATTGGCAAGGCGTGTGTTGCGGCTGCTTATGCGCTGGTTATCGACAGCATAAGCCAAGGCCCTGCGGTCGCCAACCATGACGCACACCTGCTTTGCGCGTGTGACGGCTGTGTAGATCAGGTTGCGTTGCAACATGACAAAATGCTTCATCGTGACCGGAATCACGACGATAGGAAATTCTGAACCCTGGCTCTTATGAATTGTGATGGCATAGGCAGCCATAAGCTCGTCAAGCTCAGAATAAGTGTACTCCACAATACGGTTGTCGTACCTCACTTCCAATTTTTCACGTGAAGCATCTATCGCATCGATAAAGCCGATATCGCCATTGAAAATATTCTTGTCGTAATTGTTTTTGACCTGCATCACCTTGTCGCCCACCCTATATACGGCATCGCCTCGCCGCAGTTCATTACCACGGGGATTGACGGCTTGCCGCAAGGCATCGTTCAGCGCCGACGCCCCAATCTCGCCCTTACACATGGGTGTCAGCACCTGTATCTCTTTGGCCTGTATGTGATATGCACCCGGCAGACGCCCTCCGACGAGGTCGACAATAGTGGCAGCAATATCGGTGTCGGGAACGGAGATGAAGAAAAAGTCGGAGTCAAGTCCATTGGACAGATCGGGCTGCTGACCGGCATTGATGGCATGAGCATTGGTTACTATACGACTTGTCATGGCTTGCCGGAATATATGCGTGAGTCTTACTACAGGAACTTTACCTGAGGCTATGACATCGCGCAATACATTTCCGGCGCCGACACTCGGCAGCTGATCGATATCACCGACCATGATAACACGCATGTGTTGCGGCACTGCTTTAAGGAGGCTATAGAACAGCAATATGTCTATCATCGAACACTCGTCGACAATAAGAGCATCGCCGTCGAGTGGATTTTCGGCATCGCGCCCGAAGCCTCCGGTTGGGTTATATTCGAGCAAGCGGTGTATTGTACGCGCTTCCATTCCGGTAGCCTCCGACATGCGCTTGGCCGCACGGCCGGTAGGTGCAGCCAATAATATCTTCATCTTGCGAGCCTTGAAAGCAGCAATTATTCCTTTTACCGCCGTAGTCTTACCGGTACCGGGGCCACCGGTAAGCACCATGACTTTCGACTCCACAGCTTTGTCGATAGCCTCGAGCTGCACTTTGTCGTACACCAGACCTTCGGGAGCATGACCGGGAGAGGAGAGTTTCGCCGGTTTACACCGGCTGCCCATGATATCGAGCATACGTCTGGCCGCCCCTCTTTCGGCATACCAATACATCGGCAGATAAACGGCAGTATCTTCCATCACCACCTTTTTGTCTACGGCCAGTGAGGTCACCGCTTCCGCTACTTCTTGTCCTGCTACTCCGAGCAAGGCCGCGGTATCGGCGACAAGAGCTTCAAAGGGTGCAAACACATGTCCGTCGTCGGCATATCTGCGCAGGGTGAACAAAACCCCGGCTCCTATCCTGCGGCTATCATTGACACCGTAGCCCATACCTGAGGCGATGGCATCGGCGGTTTTGAAACCGATACCATCAATGTCGTCGGCAAGACGGTAAGGGTTATCTTTGACCGCAGACATAGCATCGCGGCCATAGATCCTGTAGATTTTAGAGGCATACGACGATGATATCCCGTATCCCTGTAGGCCGATAAAGATCTCACGTTCGGCTTTACGTGCACCCCATCCCTCGCGAACCGCCTTGATACGGGTCTTACCAAGCCCCGGGACCTCGGCAAGTCTGTCGATATCGTTGTCGAGGATATCGATAGTATCTCTGCCAAAGCGCTTTACGATAGCTTTCGCCGTAGCCCGTCCGATACCTTTGATATAACCGGAGGCAAGGTAACGCTCTATGCCTCGGACGTTGACTGGCATTATCTCGCGCCATGCCGAGGCGGCAAACTGTTCGCCATAGCGAGGATCATTGTGAAATACGCCTTCGACTTCGAGCCTCACACCGGGACAGAACTTCGACAATATACCCACCACTATATGGCTTATGCCGTGGGGCTCAGTCTTGACGCGCACCACGGCATAATCGTTGTCGGAGTTATAGAAAGTCACTCCCTCAACAGTACATCTGATTGTTTCCATCAACAGGGAGGAGCATCAACAGGGAGGAGCATCAACAGAGGGCGGCAAGGCCGACGGTTGATTTATTTAAGTTTTATCCGCTGACCTATCGTAAGCTTTGATTTGGTTGTGAGACCATTGAGACGGCAAAGCTTGGCAACAGTCGTGCCGTTGCGCGATGCGATCTTGCTGAGGGTGTCGCCTTTACGGACACGGTAGCTCGACGAGGACGCATGTGCGCTGCTGCCACTGCCCGACGATGAACGCGACCAAGCCTTCACCGGATTATCTTTCAGATACTGCTTGGCATAAGCCGAATTGGCCGCCGGCGAATAATTACGCGCGTTTTGATAAGTTTTTTTATCGAATGTATATATGTCGGTATGTGTTGTCTGGTTGGCGAAATCGAAAATCGCGCATGGATTGATAGGGTATCCCATGTATCGCGTCTCGAAGTGGAGGTGTGGACCGGTGGAGCGGCCTGTATTACCACCCAAGGCGATGGGGTCGCCAGCCTTTACATATTGGTCGGGCTTGACAAGCCATTCCGACAAGTGGCCGTAGACAGTCTCGAGTTGGTTGGTGTGGCGGATCACCACATACATGCCGTAGCCTTTGCGACGTCCCTGGTTACGGACTATGCGCACCTTACCGTCGAAGGCGGCACGCACGGTATCGCCGATGTTGAGCTTGAGATCGACGCCTTTGTGCATACGACGGAAACGGCGACGGTAGCCATATGGCGATGTAATATAGCCCGGATGCGGTATCGCGAAATTGGTTACATCTATCTCGGCCGTATTCGGCACCTGGACGTTTGTGTAGCAGTTCACCGCCTGACTGTCCCAGCCTTCGGTGTAGATGTCGAATTCGGGCTCTTCTTCTTCGTCGAAGAGTTCTTCGAGATATTTTGTGGTATTCTCCACCGAAATGCCGGCATTACCTTGATTGGCGAGAAGTGTGCCGTGGCTGGCAGAATGGCGGTCGGGGAGTTTGTATGTCTGGGCCGACATGCCGGCAAAGCCAAGCATGATGGCCAGTACAGTGCTTATTATTCCTTTCATCGGAGAGATTGACATGCTATTTGATTGATGTGATAACAATTTATCTTGAGGAGTGATGATTAGAGTTCGTCGGGAGCATAAGTCGCCGGAAGTGTCAGTAGAGTGTAATCGAATATTTCTTCCGGTTTGAAGAAACGTTCGATTTCTATAGCCGCATTCTCGGGTGAGTCGGAAGCGTGGATGATATTCTCTTGTCCGCTCATACCGAAATCGCCACGGATTGTACCGGGAGCAGCCTTACGGCAGTTGGTGGCTCCTGTCATGGAGCGCACCACGGCCACGGCATCCTTACCCGACAATACAGCCACAATCACAGGCGTCACCATCATCGATTTGAGCAGGTCGGGAAAGAAATCCCTGTCGACAAGGTGGGCGTAATGACGACGGAGTATATCCTCGTCGAGCTGCATCATCTTGATGCCGGCTATGCGCAAACCTTTGCGCTGAAAACGAGTGAGGACGTCGCCCACAAGAGCGCGGGTGATAGTCGAAGGCTTGAGAATTATAAAGGTCTGCTCCATGACGAGCTGTTAAGGCTTGTTAAACGGTTATAGATTTCCCTCAAAAATAGTGATTTTTAGCCACTTCGCCAAGTTTTTGAATGATAAATTTTGTAAAGATTTTTATCACAATCTAAAACTCCTTCTTCAAACAGCTATATATCAACATTTTGCACCACCTGACTTTTTCGACACAAAATACAGACTGCGGCGACCGAAGACTTTCGCTTCTAATCGCCGCAGTTAAAATTACTTAATAGCGTTTTGCTTACTTCTCGAACAAAGGTGAGGGATATTCGCCTGCCTTATGGAGCTCGGCAAATTTCTCGACAACTGCAGGACGATCCTGAGCGTAAGTCACACCAAACCAACGGCTGTCGGTATCGAGTACCTTTATGGTAGCTTCGCCAGATTTGATAAGGGCATCAGCAACATCGGGGATAACCTGTTCGGATTTGGGCACGTCGATCTTGGCTGTAAGAAACTTGACGAACTCGCGCTTTGCCAAAGCAAAATAATCGGGAGTAAAGCCCCACATATTCATCGACACGGGCACATTGGGTTCCAGCGTATGCTCCACGCCGTTTTCGTCTTTATATACGATATTGTGGTTGACATCGTAGCAGATATCCTTGCACTCCTCGACAGATGTGAGGAGTCCGTTTTCGGTCTGGCATACACCACGGTTCACACCACCGTTCTCCGACATGGTGTTGGATATGCGGAAGCCCACCATGCAGTAGTCGCCATTGCCGGTGCGTTCGCGCATGAGTTCTTTTGCAAGAACGGCGAAGCTGTCGCGACCGTAGAAGTCATCGGAATTGATGACAGCGAATGGTTCATTTATCGTTCCGTCGGCCATAAGAACAGCATGGGCAGGACCCCAGGGCTTGGTGCGGTCGGCCGGACATGTGAAGCCTTCGGGAAGCTTATCAATAGCCTGGAAAACGACCTCTACAGGTACCTGACCCTCATATTTTGAGAGCACTTTCTCGCGGAAATCGGCTTCAAAATCCTTGCGGATCACAAATACGATTTTACCGAAGCCGGCACGAAGGGCGTCGAAAACGGAATAGTCCATTATAGTCTCGCCATTGGGGCCAAGACCGTCGAGCTGCTTGAGGCCGCCGTAACGGCTACCCATACCGGCAGCGAGGATAAACAAGGTAGGTTTCATTTGAACTGGAAATTGATGTGGCGTTTATATTTCTCTCCCGGACGTAACACCGCCGACGGGAAAGCCTCGACATTCGGAGCGTCGGGGAAATTCTGACATTCTATAGCTACGCCGTCGTAGTCGTCATAGCTGCGTCCGGCTTTATTTGCAGGGCTGCCGGCAAGCCAGTTGCCGGTATATACCTGCACACCGGGTTGATCGGTGCTTACCTCGAGGACGCGTCCTGACTTAGGATCGGAAAGAACGGCGACAATCTGTTTGCGTCCGGGTTGATATTCGTCTATCACCCAGCAGTTGTCGTAACCTTTGCCAAATTCGAGAGCAGGGAAAGAAACTTTGATATCGCGTCCGATTGCTTTGGGCGAGGTAAAGTCCATAGGTGTGCCTTCTACCGCCACTGCAACGCCTTCGGGCACAAGAGTGGAATCTGTCGGCAGGTATGTGGTCGCCTTGAGCTGGAGTTTATGATCAAAGATACTACCGGCATTGTGGCCCGAGAGGTTCCAATATGCATGGTTGGTAAGATTGACAACAGTAGGCTTGTCGGTCACGGCCTCGAGTTTGAGACGCAGTTCGTTACTCTCGGACCACTCATAGGTAGCGGTCACGGTGAGCTTGCCGGGATAGCCCATCTCACCATCAGCCGACACATATTCAAACACCGCCGTCGAGTCGGTATTCTCAACGAGTGTCCACACTTGGTTCTGGAAGCCTTCCGGACCACCGTGGAGACTGTTAGGACCGTTATTGATCGGCAAGGAGTACTCTACTCCATCGAGGGTGAAGTGTCCTTTGGCTATACGGTTTGCATACCGGCCGGGCACTTTGCCGGCACAAGGGCCATCGGCAAAATAATCGAGAGGATTGGCATAACCGAGGACAACGTCGGCCAGTTCGCCATTCTTATCAGGCACCCAGACTTCCACAATGCCTGCACCCAAGGCGCTCAGCACTACTTTCGCCCCTTTGTCGTTGACAAGGGTAACTATGGCTATACGCCCTTTGTCGCTGTCGGCGTATTTAATTTCAGCAGGTTTCATTTTATATTACGCAAATGTTTTTCCCACGCCCAAGCGGCACGCAGGGTATCGTCGAGATCGCGTTCGGCTTTCCAACCGAGCACTTCGTTGGCAAGAGCTGTGTCGGCCCACACGGCAGGCACATCGCCCGGACGGCGGCCCACTATCTTGTAAGGCAACTTGAGGTCGTTGGCTTTCTCGAAACGAGTGAGAAGTTCGAGCACCGACACCGGTTTACCTGTACCGATATTGAATATTTCGTATTTGGCATCCATTTTACCAGCGGTCATTCGGTCGACAGCAGCAACATGGGCCTTGGCAAGGTCAACGACATCGATATAGTCGCGCAGACATGTTCCGTCGGGCGTATCGTAGTCGTTACCAAACACCGACAAGCACTCGCGCAGCCCGGCGGCCGTCTGAGTCACGAAAGGCAGCAGATTGTTGGGTACACCGCGCGGCAATTCGCCGATAAGGGCCGACGGATGGGCGCCTACAGGATTGAAATAGCGCAAGGCAATACCATACATTCCATCATAAGCGGCGCAACAGTCGCGGAGTATATCCTCGGCAATCTGCTTGGTGTTGCCATAGGGCGACGTAGCCGGCTGGCGCGGCGTAGCCTCGGTCACAGGCAAGGTCTCGGCATCGCCGTAGACTGTGGCCGACGAAGAGAAAAGGATGTTAGGGCGACCGAATTCCTTCATGAGCTGAAGGATATTCATATACGACACCAGATTGTTCTGATAGTACTTCAAAGGCTCAGCCATCGACTCACCGACAGCTTTATAAGCCGCGAAGTGGATAACCGTACTGAACTCATGGCGTCCGAAAACTCCGCGCAGGGCATCGATGTCGCATGTATCGCATTTCTCAAACGTCATCTTGCGTCCGAGAATTTTCTCCACACCCTCAACTGCCGAAGGTTCGGAATTCGAGAAATTGTCAATCATCACCACGTCGTAACCGGCTTCGACGAGGGCAACCGTCGTGTGCGTGCCTATATATCCGGCACCACCTGATACGAGTACGGTATCTTTCTTCTTGCTCATTATCTATGGTTTCTTTGTCAAAAAAGGGTTAAAGTCTATGGCTTTGCCATTAAACTTTTAACCCTTATTATTTTGCTTGTGAATTATTCTTCTACTTTACGTGCGCCATCACTGATGATGACCTCGTACACTTTGGGCTCATGGCCGTATTTGGCATTGAACTTCTCCTTTGCAGTGGCGATGAAACCGGGCAGAAGCTCGTTCTTCACCAGGTTGATGGTACAGCCTCCGAAGCCGCCACCCATGATACGCGAACCGGTGACACCACACTCGCGAGCTATGTCGTTGAGATAATCGAGCTCTTCACACGACACCTCATAGTCTTTCGACAATCCATCGTGGGTCTCGTACATACAACGGCCTACGGTGTCGAAGTCGCCTTTGACAAGGGCATCACAAACGGTGAGCACGCGCTCTTTCTCTTCGATGACGAATTTGGCACGGAAATAATCTTCTGCTGTGATATCGCTCTTGACGCTTTCGAGCATTGCTTTGTCGGCATCGCGCAGAGTTTCGATATTGAGTCGTTTGGCCACGCGCTCGCACGATGCACGGCGCTTGTTATAGGGAGAGTCAGCCAATTCGTGTTTAACCACAGAGTCAAGCAGGACGAGAGTATAACCTTCGGCTTCGAAGGGGAAATACTCAAATTCCATCGAACGGCAGTCGAGACGCATCAGATGGTTCTTTTTACCGAACACACTGGCAAACTGGTCCATGATACCGCAGTTCACGCCGCAGTAGTTGTGCTCGGTCGACTGGCCGATACGTGCAAGCTCGAACTTATCGATGGCATTGCCGTTGAACATATCGTTGAGAGCGAAAGCGAAGCACGACTCCAGGGCGGCCGAGGAGCTCAGACCTGCGCCGAGAGGTACATTACCGGCAAATACGGCATCGAAACCTTCGACCTTGCCACCTCGCTTGAGGATCTCGCGGCATACACCGAATATATAACGGGCCCACGAAGCTTTGGGAGCGTCGTCCTCGTTGAGGCCGAACTCTGCATAATCGTCGATATCTATTGAATATACACGTACTTTATCAGTGCCGTTCGCGCGGATTTCGGCCATTATGACCTTGTCTATCGCTCCGGGAAATACAAAGCCGCCATTATAGTCGGTGTGTTCGCCGATAAGGTTGATACGACCTGCCGAGGCATAGATGGTACCGTGACCGCCGAAACGGCTCTCGAATGTACCGGTAATTTTTTCTTTCAGTTCCATGGTTGATATGGTGGTTTAAGTTTGTGTTTTATCATTACTTTCAAAGCCCAAAGTTAATGATAATTTATCAAACTGCAACATTCCGGATGTCAAATTTTGTAAACTTTCGGAAACAGAAAGGCTCCGGGCAACCAATCCTTTTGCGGTTCAAACCCGAAGCCTGTCTTTATCGTTTTATTTTACAATTTTTGTAACGGCATTACCTTTACGCATTATATATATGCCTGAGGTCGGTTGCGCTATCCTCACACCCTGAAGATTGAAATACTCGGCAGGTAACTCCTGATCTGCTACCACGTCCTCTATTCCATTTTCCCCGGGCATTGGAGTGCCATCAAGTTTTCCTCGCCACGAGCCTGTCATTTTAGTTCCGTCTTCAGCGGCTACATCTATAATGAAATTGTACACACCCTTCGTTTCTGTTTTCTCTACGGTTATAGTACCTTGGGTAGCAAATGCATATGCAGGTCGGACATCATCGTCGTATACAGCCAGATATGTGCCATATGGAACACCCAATCCGCTCACGGCCATGTAGTTCCACAATCCACCGGCATATGTGTACGGAGAAGACCCACAGGTATAAGTCGAAGCAAACGAATCAGGGTCGGTGTAAGGCGATGCAGACAGCGACAATATCGTCGAGAAGAAGTCTCCTGCTCCGCAAGGATATTCCGTATAGCCCGGTCGTTCTGAATGACTCTTCACCGGCGTACCATAGAATTCGATTTTAATCCTATTGTCATCTGTAACTGCACTTGAGCGCATATTTGGAATTGACATCTCATAATTTCCAGTCGGAAGAATGTCGCAACGTGTCGGGTCGTCATTATACAACAACACACGGCCTGAGTACGAACCCGTCACAGCCACCTCTTCTTCTTCATTATCATTGTTGCAAGCCACCATATCATGAAGAGTTACACAATATTCTCCATCCGTCCCCGACGCAGCTATTTCTATCGATCCTTCCTCAAGGAATGTGAATTGCTTAGATGTGAGTTCATCGCTTCCTTCTGTTTTGGTCTTCACAGCCATCTCGGGGAAGAGGGTGTCGAAAGTTCCCTCGCACTCCTCAAACAAAGGAGCCGGCAGATAAGTACCCTCAGGCACTGCCATTTCATCAGACTCGGGCAACGGAGTGTAGATGATTATATCGACCTGCACACCTTCATCTGCAAGATAGCCCAGATAATCAGGCTTTGAAGTAGATAATGTCAGATAATACGAACCAAGTTCTACCGGATCTCCAAACAAATCTTCGGTCTCATACTTTCCCATATAGCTTACCGAAGCATATGTGAAACGAATATTTTCGAATGACTGCTCTGTCTGAGTTGCTGTACTCTTCCTAATTACCTTCACTTTAGATGTCTTGTCGGCGACCTTGACTGCACGTTCCTGCAACAAGAGTTGATGACGATGCGGTGTTACTGCCATAGCAACTACAACAGCCACCATAAACATAAGTAAGGATAGTAAAAATTTTTTCATAAGCACATAGTGATAATTAATAATAAATGCACTTGCAAATTTACACAAATCCACCAACATCCACAACGTTCCTGGCAAAAATTTCAGAACAATCCTTATTTTTGCACCTTATGAAGTTTACAAACATTACACAGCAGCATTTTGCCAAGACTCGTAATTTAATTTTATGGTAAAAATTAAGGCTGTGTCGATGACACAGCCTCATTGCCTGGCGCCCTTGCGCAGGGGGCGCGGCTAAACTCCTTTTACGGATTATTTTTTGCGTACCGAATAACGGCTCATGAACTTGTCGACACGACCTGCAGCATCGACGAGTTTCTGCTTGCCGGTGAAGAAGGGGTGCGACGCGCTGGTGATTTCAAGTTTCACCAAAGGATAGGTAACGCCGTCAACCTCGATGGTCTCACGGGTAGCTACAGTCGAACGGGTGATGAAGATTTCTTCGTTCGACATATCCTTGAACACAACTTCGCGATAGTTGGCGGGATGAATGTCTTTTTTCATTTTATAAACTCTTTAATACGTATTAATCAAGTGTCTTAAAATCGGCGCTGGTAAGGCGCTTCTTCGTAATGGCCTGCAAAGTTAAGCATTTTTTACCGCACGGCCAAATTTTATTTAACTGCCTTTTATATTTTTGCGTATCTTTGCAACCAACAATAGCTGCCAAATGACTATAACGCCCAAAACTTAATATGAATATATTGTTCGATAAAGATATCAGCAACGCCGTGCCGGGTTTTGAGGTACTCTTGATAGAGGCCAGTGTGACCAACAGCCCTACACCCGATGCCCTGTGGAATGAAATAGAAAATGCATGCGCGGATATAAAAGCTCGCTATGCTCTCGAAGACATACGTCACCGCCCGGCAATCGACGCTACACGTATAGCTTACAAAGCCTGTGGCAAAGAACCCAACCGTTACCGGCCAAGTGCCGAAGCCCTGTGCCGCCGGGCCGTAAAAGGGATGGAGCTATACCGCTCATTGGCTGTGATTGACCTTATTAATCTATTGTCGCTTGTTACAGGCCACTCCATCGGCGGTTTCGATACCGACAGGTTTGCCGGTACAACGCTGACCCTCGGCATCGGCAAGGAGGGTGAACCATACGAGGCCATCGGACGTGGCGAACTCAATATAGCCGGAATGCCGGTATATCGCGACGCTATTGGTGGAGTCGGAACACCGACATCAGATAACGAACGCACCAAACTGTCGCCCGGCACCCGTCATATAACCATGACAATCAACATATATGGCAACAGCGAGTGCAGTAAAGAAGAAACAGAAGCACTGGCCAGACGTCTGCTCTCCGACTATGCTTCGGCTTCAGATATAACGACTACATACAAAAGGATCACACCATGAGAATATTCAAAAGTTATGGCTCCACACCCGACTCCAGGGCTGTAAAAGAAGCCGCAGAAGCCTTGCGCGACGGTCAGATAATAATCTACCCCACCGACACGCTATACGCTTTCGGTTGCGACGGCCTGAATAACCGGGCCATCGAGCGTCTTTGCCGTATCAAAGGCATAGCACCTGATAAAAATCTGCTGTCGATAGTATGTGCCGATATTTCTGACGCAGCTGAGTATGCACGCATCGACAACACCGCTTTCCGGACATTGAAACGTTATCTGCCTGGACCCTACACCTTCATTCTACCGGCTTCACTCAAGCTGCCAAAAGTGTTCAAGGGCCGCAAGAGCGTGGGCATACGTATACCCGACAACGCCTTCGCCCAAGCTTTGGTTCGCGAACTGGGAGGACCGGTGATGACCTCGTCGATTACTTCGGCAGATGATGACGAAATCATTACCGACGCCGAAGCTCTCGCATTAAAGTACGACGGCACACCCGACCTCGACATTACCATTGACGGAGGCCCTGGACATAACATAGGCTCGACGATCGTTGACTTACGTCAGAGCGCCGAGCCTGAAATATTACGCCAAGGATTAGGCGAATTTTAGTACAGATCACACGTTGAAGCGGAAGTGCATTATATCGCCGTCCTTGACGATATATTCCTTTCCTTCGACCGCCATTTTGCCGGCTTCGCGGACAGCCGTCTCGCCTCCGAGCGTAACATAATCTTCATATTTGATCACTTCGGCACGGATAAAGCCTTTCTCAAAATCAGAGTGGATGATACCGGCACACTTGGGCGCTTTTGAGCCTCGGCAGAAAGTCCATGCTCGCACCTCGTCTGCTCCGGCTGTAAAGTATGTCTGCAAGTCAAGCAAAGCATATGCGGCACGGATAAGACGCGATACGCCCGACTCCTGCAATCCAATCTCGGCAAGGAACTCCTGACGCTCCTCCCAGGTATCGAGCTCGGCGATTTCGCTCTCCGTACGTGCAGCCACAACAAGCAAACCGGCTCCTTCGTCCTTGATTGCCTCGCGAACAGCCTCTACATATTTATTACCACCGGCAGCAGCTTCGTCGTCTACATTGCAGACATAGAGAACAGGCTTCGATGTGAGCAGGAAAAGATCACGCGCCAGTCGCTCTTCTTCCTCTGAGTCAAACTCAACCGATCTTGCCGGTTTTCCTTTTTCAAGGGCTTCCTTAATCTTTGTGAGCACAGCAACCTGAGCCTTGGCTGTCTTGTCGGCTCCGGTCTGTGCCGCCTTTATCGACTTGGCCAAACGAGCCTCAACGGTCTCAAGATCTTTAATCTGAAGCTCCATGTCGATGATTTCTTTGTCGCGCACAGGATTTACAGATCCGTCGACATGCGTTATATTATCATCATCGAAACAACGGAGCACATGTATTATCGCATCGGTCTCGCGGATGTTTGCCAGGAATTTGTTGCCGAGTCCCTCGCCTTTCGACGCACCCTTGACAAGTCCGGCTATATCGACGATTTCAACCGTCGCCGGCACGACAGACTTTGGCTTGCACATCTCCACAAGCTTGGTAAGACGGTCGTCAGGCACTGTGATAATGCCTACATTTGGTTCTATCGTGCAGAAAGGGAAATTGGCCGACTGGGCCTTGGCGTTCGAAAGACAGTTGAAGAGAGTGGATTTGCCGACATTAGGCAGGCCGACGATGCCGCATTGTAGTGCCATATATATTTAAAAGTCTGTTTAAAAGTAACTGATGTTGTCTATTTTAAAAGTAAAGTATGCAGCCGGCCACAAGCTTGCTGTTGTCGCTTGCATTCACTCCTTCTGCTCCTTGTGAATAAAAATATTGTTCGTAGTTGATTTTGAAATCAAATTTAGCCTTACCATAGGTATAGCCTGTCGATGCTCCGAAAGTCAGGCGACGGCGTGCGATGATATCAGCCGGCAATTTACCATCGGCATATATTCCGCCGGAACCGGTGGTAACTCCTTCGAAACGCGATTGCACCGACACCCGGTTAGCCCACCTCCAACGAACCGGCCAGGCATAATCAGCCATAATACTGTATGCCTGCGAACAGTCGAACGGTCCGCTGTAGTATCTCCGTATATACTCGCCTTCGGCAAAAAAACCTCCGCAACGCCAAGAGAGCGAAACATCGTACTGGTTGACACGGCATCCCCTGCCTTTTCCGCCGGGTACACGCGACATAAAACCGATCTCTGGCTTGAAACCGTACTTCTCTATATTGGCCTTCACGCCATAGGTCAAGGCCGAGTTCCAATTATTGTGGTCTATCATATCGGTGGCATTGAAAACGCCTCCCTCGAAATACACGCCACTGCGACGCTCCCGGTATCCGGCCTTGACTCCCACCGAACGCAAGTTGCCAAAAAGAGCGACAAGACCGACATCGGCAAATATATATGCATCCGGGCGTCGCGACGACTCCACACTGAATGGCACACGCATCTGCCCGGCATACAGCTGAAGCCCGTTGACAGGAGTAAGACGCATATAAGCATCGAGAAGCTTCACCTTGCCTCGGTCGCAAAAATCGACCTGAAGCAGATAGTCGAGACCGGGGATAACGTATCCTCCGGCACTGAGCCTGGCATTACGGACCATGAACCGGCTGTCGCCACTGACTGTCGACTGTTGGAAAAAAGCCCTCATCACCCCGTGAAATTCGGGTATATACTTGCGTATATCGGCTGTAGAAGTAGAATCGGATGCCGATACCGTAGAAGCGGCAAACAGACCAAGAGCCGCCAACGTTGACTTAATAATCGTAGACAAGTTCAAAATCGTCGAGATATAATGTCGACCCGTTGCCCCCCGTAAAATAATCGCCGTATTTGCTTGCCGACGCCGTCACGAGTATATATTTGGGCTTGCGCGAAGTCGATTTATAGTTTATTTCAAATTCGAAAGGTATGTATTCCTGTATCGTGCTGGCACATTCCATCTTTCCGTAAGCCACCACCTCGGGGCCGTTTTCATCAAACAGATGGCGGTCCTTCGGATCGGTACGGATTTCGAAGGGCTGGTCTGAATCAATCAGCGCAACCCATACTATACATGTGTCGGGTTGGCCTATAAGACTTTTGAAGTCCGATGACGCATGACTTATGTTTGCCACAGTATATTTATACTGGCCCTTCAGTTTAACGGGACGTTCAGTAAAAGGCCGACCGAAACTTAGTATACCATTGGTGCCTACCGTCTTCACATATGAGCCGGCAAAAATATTGCCGGCAGCGATTTTACCTATAGCTCCTATACCGACAAAGCGAGTCTCGAGCTTGGCAGCCCAACCCGAGCCTGTAGGAGTATCTTCGGTTGGCATCGTATTGGAGTCGCCAAGAGTTGTAGCCCCCTTATTACCGGTACCCCAATAAGGTGTACCTCCTTCAAGCCAAGGACACCATATTTTCTTGTCAAGCCACCAATCGTCGAAATTACTGTTAGGCAGCTGCGGATCTGTACCCGTAGTAAAACTTACGGTCTCTCCTGTAAATTCACCGGATGTAACCCGAGCCTCATATGCCGTCGACGGGCTGAGATGCATCACCTTAGCCGTGAAACTACCACCGTCGGCAGTTATATTGGCAGATGGAACATCTGTCCATTCACTCGCTCCGGCAAGGCGATACTGAGCACCAAACTCCTTACCGGCCTCACCCATACCGTTGATCCAGGCCACGCATGTCCATGCATCCACACTCACCGTCCGTACCGAAACAGCGACACTTTCTACATAGATTGTCCAGATCTCAGTGCGGTCAAATGCAGTTACAGCGATTTCAAAAGGCTTCGACCCATCGAACGTACCACCATTAGCTAAATCAGGCTCCATCACAGCTCCCTTTGGCCCCAGTTTGGCACGGGTTACCTGCACCGACTTGATGTCTTGGGTTTCGGGAATATTGATAACCACACGTCTGCCCGGAACATCCATGACTGTCGCACCGATCTGGCCGGCAACTTCAAAATAACGCTCGATATCCTGTTTACCGATAATCTTCCACCTGTAATCCTGATACAGACGCAGTATCACAGCATATGGCTCACTAAGGTCGACAGGCTCCGAAAACGGCTCTCCTACAAGTTCTGCCCCCGGAGTCAAAGACCAACCTGTAATCTTCACATTGTATATGTCGGTCTCTTCGGGGAAGTGCAAGGTCGCCGTACATGCCACCGTATCTATCACCGTACCTTGGTCCTGACCCTTGGCTTCAAGCGACACTATATTAGCCTGGATACGAGGATAAGGAATATCGTTTTTTATACATCCGCCGAGCACGGTGGCCAACACGACGGCAAAGACTATACACCAATTTTTCATATCACCACCATCAGACCGAAGTTAATATTGAATATATTGAAGCGGAAATTTGCACCCGAGGTAACTCGCGAACCCTCATCGATACCATCGGTCATCTGATCTTCCTTGCGCCATTTGAGACCGAAGACACCAAACGACACGTTGAACGACACATAATCCTGGATAAACACGCACACGCCGGGGCTGAAGTTTATCGATCCCTGGGTTATGATAGTACGGGTATCCTTCGGCTCGTTATTATAAAGACGTTTGAAACGCGACGAACCGCTGCCGAACGCAAGGTCGACTTCATTGAAGATACCAAACCTGCCACTACGGTCAAGGCCCACATAAGCACGGTGAAAAGCCGCCACCGAAAAACTCTGCTGGTAGTAGCTCACATCGCGCAAGGAGAAATTAAGGTCGTCGTCGAAGTCCACTGCCAGACGCCCAAGGTCGGCAATACCTCGCGTATAGTCGAATTTAAGGCCCACGGCCTGATTGCTCCTTATAAAGTAGGAGATATAAGGCTTCACCGAGTACATCTTACCCGAGAAATCGACATCCTTGAGTATAGACAGCACCTGCACGTCTTCTGTTTTCAGTTCGCCATAGCTTGCCGTCACTCCGAAGCCCCATTTGCCCTTGGGGATAAAAATATAATTGAAGAGTCCGCGGTCAAAACGGCCGTAATTCTTTTCAGGTAATATCACAGGCACCGTATCGCCGTCCACGACAACATGCTCTATGCTGTCGCGGTTGATTTCAACAAGTGCCTTGCGCTGTATCTGCGCTCCGGCCGGCAAGGCTACCGCTAAGGCAAGAACAAAAAGGATGTAATGTATTGTCCGTTTCATAGCGGTTTAGATATAGAACATCACGCCGAAGGTGATTGAAAACAAATTGATTTTGAAATTGGCTTGCTGGCTATGGCGGTTGGCGACATAGATCTGGTCGGTCACCGACCGTGTATGGTTGTAGTTGAAACCAAGTACTCCGACGTTGACCTCGAGAGCCGAATAATTGTTGAGAAATATACTCATTCCGGGAGCCACACCAACATTCATCTGGAAATTTCGCTCATAAGTACCCGTAAGGTCCTTACCCGAACCATTGCACAGTTTAGACTGGCCTCCGCCCAACTGGAGCTGGACCTCGGTAAAAAGGCCGAAACGAGTACTGCGCCCGAGACTTATGTAGTTGCGGAATAGCGCCGTGCCCATATAGCTATGGCTGATACTGTAGAGATTATCGATATCATACGACGTCTCGCTGTCAAGTACGATATCGGCCGAACTCAGCCTTGTGCGCTGGCGACCGTACGAAAATCTGCCACCGGCGGTAAGGTTATCCTTGAAGCAAAACATCACTGTCGGACTAACCTTGAATGTATAGGTGTCACCATTGATTTTTTCGAAAACAAGAAACTGGTAATTATCCTGATCCGATTGCGAATAACTCACACTCACACCGGCAACCCATGCGCCCTTGGGCACAAACGACACCTGCTCGAGCTTGCGCTTGAACTCCTCCTGCGCCGACGCATCTGTCAAAACGGCCGACACAAGGACAACCGCAAACAGAGCCAACAAACGATATACTTTTTCCATATTAAGAACCATGCCGGAGCAGACCGTCAAACGGGCCGATTTTCAGCTTCTTTGTCTTAAAATAACAAATTTTGCCGTAAAGTTACGAAATTTTTTCGAAACAGACTGCAACCGTGGCAAATTAGCCACGGCTCATCCACTTTCACAAGCAACATCAGTCAGCTCCGCCGACAACAAAAATCGAAAAATTGACCGAACCGTACGCCCTATGTTCCCTGAAGCCGGGCAACGCCGAAAAATCATGGTGTCGGTTGTGCTCGATAATCACAAGCGAACCCGGACGGACGAGTCCGGACGACAATATCGCCCCGGGGATATCTCCGAAACCATCCATATCATAAGGAGGATCTGCCCATACCACATCGAAACTCATCGGTGCTGACGATATGTAGCGGAGAGCATCGCCGCGGACAAGATGCAGATTATCGTCGCCGAGTTCCTTCACTACCTTTTGAATAAACCGCTGTTGCGTGGCTGCTTTTTCTACCGAAGTCACCGACCGGCAACCTCGCGACAGAAATTCAAAACTTACAGCCCCGGTGCCGGCAAAAAGATCAAGGGCGTCAAGGCCCTCAAGATCCACATAATTCTCTATTACATTAAATATATTTTCTCGGGCGAAGTCGGTTGTCGGACGCGCCGAGATATTGCCCGGAACGTCAAACCGGCGACGTCCATATTTACCTCGTATTATTCGCATAGCGGTAAAATTATCAACGGAAACGGAACCTTGAATGCCTCTTTGCCGGCCCGGAGAGCTGCCGACGGAAATATCAACGGCAACACATGGCGCACATACTTCGACAGCAAAGGCGTCACCGAATGACGCAAAGCACCGTCGCCGCAAAGAAACACCTCATCTGCAACAGGGTCAAAGCCCGATAGCTTAGCTCCGGCAAGTACATAATAAAGAACATCAGTATCGCCCTCCCACACCTTCGAAGACACCGTCACGAGACGGCCCCCTCCATCATAGGACACCAAATCGAGACGACGGAGAGACCCGTCGGAAAGATGGACAAACACCTTGGCTCGGTTACCCATCTCGTCGCGGCTCCCCCAATAAGTCAGAAGCAGCGTCACGGCATGACGCATAGGAGCGTTGCGGAACGTACGGGCCAAAAACTGAAATGACTTCTCAGGCAAAGCCCACACGATTTGCGTACCCGATACAGGCCTGTCGCACATTATAGCCGGAGCCTCCGAGCCACCACATCCTATCTGGGTCACATCTCCTATTATATCGATTCCACACCCTACTCCATCAGGCACAGCGGTATAAGATTCCGTATCTACCACGATGTCTATCCTGTCGAAATCAGAGAGCAACTCTGGTGTAGAATACACAGCCTCTTCAAGCGCCTTGTGGAGCGGTTGCCGGGAATCGAGCGGCAGTCGACGATAGACGAGCGACGAATCGGCTACAGTCGAGGTCATCACCGCATGAAGAACACCCGGACACAAACCAAGGGTAAGGCGCCACAGACGCGGATTATCGATTACAGGAGTCTCCATTGAATGTCACCATACGATTATACACAAAATTGGCAAGCGTATACACAACATTACCTATCAGCGTCGCTATTCCATAGCCCGACAACACTATGCCGAGCACCCTGAAGTCATACCCTCCGTACGTACCCGTTAGCATCCACACCACAAAAAATTGAAGACCATAGCACAGCAGGAAGCCGAGCACAAACTTCATCGCCTCCCGTCCATAATGTCCGTGACTACGGAACACCCACTGACGGTTGCAGACAAACGAATTTGCCACACCGCACACATATCCCAATGCGTTGCTCACATACAGATTCCACCCGAGCAACGACTTGCAAAGGTATATCACACCCAAAGTAACGAGAGTGTTGAGCACCCCCACCATGCAATACTTCACAAACTGCAGCATCTTCTGATGCCGCCGGGCTACTTCTGTACAAAATTCTCTATGTCGGTGTCGGGTCATGGCTATTTACTTGAGGGCAAGTCTTTAGGATCCACCTGAAGGATCGGCAGCGACCAGTTGTAATGTACTGCGGCCACACGGAGACCTATCACAGTCACCGCACAAGCCACCTGCGCCACCACAGGCGATGCATCAGGCAGCAAAGTCACAAGCCAGTAAACAAGCCCTCCGGCAAGGCAAGCGGTCGCATAAATATCTTTACGGAAAAACAATGGCTCATCGTTGATCAGTATATCGCGTGTCACGCCGCCGAACGAACCAGTGATAATACCCATCACAATAGCCACCCACGCCGGGAAACCGGCACCGAAACTCTTTTCTATACCGACAACGACAAACAGGGCAAGGCCGATAGCGTCGAATAGAAACAACGTCCGCATACCACCAACAAGGAAACGCCTGAAAATAATCACGATCACAAGCGACAGAAACGTGACAGCGAGGTACATCCACGACTGCATCCAGAACACCGGTATCGCAAGCAGCAGGTCGCGCAACGTACCGCCGCCGATAGCAGTCACAAGACCCACGACATAAGCACCGAACCAGTCGAAATTCTTAGCCGCCGCAAGACGTATGCCCGATATCGCGAAAGCGATTGTCCCGAGCACCTCGATGATAAACATAAACAGATTGTCGCCCGTCATCATTGCCCAACTCCTTTCTTCAGTTCTCTCTCCCGGTAGCGGCACACATCGGCAAGGAAACACCCGTCGCACTCAGGTTTACGGGCCTTGCACACATACCGGCCGTGAAGTATCAGCCAATGATGCGCTCGCGGAATAAGTTCTGCCGGTATATTCGCTGTAAGTTTGTTTTCAGTCGCAAGTGGCGTACGGCTCCCGGTCGTGAGACCAAGGCGCTCGGCTACACGAAACACATGTGTGTCAACAGCCATCGTAGGCCTGTCGTATATCACCGACAAGATCACATTAGCCGTCTTGCGCCCGACGCCGGGCAAACTCATCAGACTATCGATATCGTCGGGAACCTCTCCCGAAAAGTCGCTCGTCAGCTTACGTGCCATTCCAAGCAGCGACTTAGTCTTGTTGTTCGGATACGAACACGATTTTATCAGTTCGAACACCGACTCCTCGTCGGCCGATGCAAGCGATGCCGCCGTAGGATAAGCCTCGAAAAGAGCCGGAGTTATCATATTGACACGCTTATCCGTACACTGGGCCGACAATATGACCGCCACCAGCAACTCATACGGGTTGCCGTAGTTCAACTCGGTCTGTGGCGACGGCATATGTGCCGCAAACCGCTCCAATATAGCTTCGTATCGCTCTTTCTGCTTCATTGCGCTCTGTTTGGCGACTGCAAAGTTAGCGCATTTTTTAATAAAGAGCAAATATGCCGGCGCCCTCCCTTTTTGCCCGTTTTTTATGGTCCTGTTAAAAAATTACGTTAATTTTGCTTTATAATGCAGACGGCATACGACTTTATGCCCCCTAAGTTGTTATATAGCTATGAAAACTATGCTCACCACGGCCATACTTGCCACTTGTTTAATATCATTCGCTGCCTCGGCTGCCGACCCTGCCGTGCCTCAATACTCTTTTGCCCAGTGCGAAGGGTCCTTGATGCCCTATCCCGAACCGGCACATCCCGTCGAGGCTCCCGACTCACTCTTGCCCGTATTCATCAACCATGTCGGAAGACACGGCGCAAGATATCCCTCGTCGTCGGCCAACTGCCTTGCTTTGCGCAAAGCCCTCGCAAAAGCCGACTCAATCGGAAGCATCACACCCCTCGGACGCAAACTCAACACACTCAACGAAGAAGTCATACGCCTCAGCACCGACAGGTGGGGCGCTCTCGACTCTCTCGGCATGGCCGAGCAGCAAGGCATAGCCACACGCATGTTCATGGCATTCGCCGAAGTATTCGGAAAAAGCGGTTCTGTCGAAGCCAAATCATCCTACTCTCCCAGAGCCATGATGAGCATGTACTCATTCACCCATCAGCTCGACAGGCTCAGCAACCGTATTACATTCCACACCTCCACCGGGCGCATCAACTCTCCCATCCTGCGCCCCTTCGACCTCGACAGCGACTACATCGAATTCCGTCGCGCCAAGACATACGAGCCCGTCTACGACTCCTTCGTCACCTCCACTTGCCCCGTTACTGCAATCGAGCGTGTGCTTGGCTCCAAATTCCCCTTCCGCGACAATAAAGAGAAACAACAGCTCGCCATGACCGAATACTACGTCGTCGCCGGACTCGAAGCTATGGGGCTACCCTCAGCTATGGCAACATATTTCTCTCGAGACGAAGCCCAGGACCTGTGGAGCTGCTTCAACATGCGCCAATACCTCCAGCGCACAGCTACTACAATATCCTCCGTTCCGGCCGATATCGCTGCCGACCTTGTTCTCGACATCATCGAGACCACCGACCGCTATATCGAGTCGCCTCAGCAGTCGCCGTCGGCAGTCCTGCGCTTTGGTCATGCCGAAACCCTCATGCCACTCCTGTCGCTACTGCGCATCCCCGGATGCCATTATCTGACCAACTACTTCGACACCGTCGCCGCACACTGGCGCGACTTTGAAGTCGTCCCGATGGCCTCCAACATCCAGTTCATCCTCTTCAAAGCCAGGAAATCTGGAAAATATTACATCCGCGTCGACCTCAACGAGAAACCAGTCGCTCTACGCCAAGGCGACAACTCTACATACTATCAATGGGGCGAACTCCGTCGCTACATGATGAATCTCGTCCCCATATACGCCCAATAACAATCTATTTCTCCCAACTTAAATTTTATCCTGCATCATGAACCGTTCCATCTACTCTATCGCCGGCATCGCATTAGCCTTAGGCTCCTTTGCCGCAATCACCCAGAGCTGCAACAACACCAAGGCTGATAAAACAGCCGACAAAATCTCCTTCACAAACATCAAGACAAACACCACATACAGGCTCATTGGCTCTGCTGCCGATTACGAAACCGAAAAAGACCTCTCATTCGATTGCTCGGCCAACATCCTCATGCCTACAGAGATATACGGCCACGACATCACTGCGCTCAACGACTCCATACTCAAAACTGCTTTCGACTCCGCCGGCACCGACCACGCAGGGATTATCCGCGAAGCATTCAAAAAAGCCACGGCCGACCTCGGCTACCAGATTGCCGACACCACTGTTGCCGACAACGCTTTCGACGGCTATTACACCGCCATAGGGTCAATCGCCAACCTGTCCTCAAAAATATTGTCGTACCAGATTTCTGTATCCACATACATGCCTCGTGCCGCTCACGGCATGTACGGCACATACTACGTAAACTACGACATAAACTCAGGCAAAGTTTTCTCCCTCGCCGACATTTTCACCCCGCAGGGCCTCGAAAAACTGCCGGCCATCATCCGCGACGAAGCGACAGCGATGCAAGGATCAATAGGCCAGACACAGATTGAAGCCATACCATCAGGCGGCAATTTCTATATCAATGGCGACAGCGACATCGTTTTCGTATACCAGCCCTACGAAGTGGCAAGCTACGCCCAGGGAGAGATTATCATCCCGATCGCAGCATATGTCCTGTCCGACAACTTCACCCCTTACGGCAAAAAACTCCTCATGGACGTCGACTGACCTCGTCTATCACCGGGGCAACTTCGGTCCGATATGCTTCTGCACACGGCGCACAGCTCGTTCGATACACGAATTCAATGGCCGCTCTATAAAGCGCGACCTCACGATATCGATACTCGCACAAGCCATAAATATCACTACCACACACGCCGCCGCATACAGAAGCATATCGGCCGTATCATATTTTATAAACGAATCCACCACCTTCACCTTCTCAACCCAAAGCCACTGTCGCATCGTATCGCTGTTCGCATGAATAAGAAGCACCCCAAACGTACTCGCACCCAAAGCGTTTATCAATCGGCTCTGACGTATTTTCAAACCCTTGAACCACATAAACGAACACAACGCCAAGGCAAAAGCCAACACCTTGTTCGAGTCCGATACAAAATGGAACACGTAGCCAAACTTCTTTTCATCGGCCACATTATTCATCACCGCCACACAGAACAGTCCGTATCCCAATAGCAATCCGAGCGTAGCCCAGCCCCAATACGAATGGCGAACTCCATCCAAGGCATTATACCGTCTTATATACGACGCTACCACAAAAAGTATCGAAAACCACTCAACATAATTGAACCTCACGCTGAACTTCGGGAACATCGGCAGCAACGTATAAAAAAGCAGAAGCAGACATATCAGCAGGAAATGCTGACGACGTGTCAGGGCCTTCACAAAAACAATCAGAAAAGGCAGACACAGATAAAAAACCATGAAGCATCCGCCGAAATTATCCGATATGCTTCGCGCAGGAAAAATCTTGCACACATAATCCACTGCCGACCGAGCCGTCAACGCATCATGACCGCTGATAAAAAATATCATACTTATGATCAGCGAATAGAAAACCATCTGACCATACAGCTTCACAAACTTCGCCAGTGTTATATTGCTTCCACTCATAAAATAACCGGTTATCAACACAAAACAATTGATGCCAGTCTTTCCGAAAGCCCCGAAAAACATCATCGCGCCACTCTTCGCCGAGTAGTCTCCGTTCTCTATTATATGCCCCGTCAATCCCGAATTGACAACAAAATGATGCGCTATGATAAGCAACATCACAATAATCCTGTAAAGCTCTAAATTTGAATTACGGACCTTCCTACCGCCCGATGTCGACACGTCCGCCTTCCCAAATGGGGGGGGTAACACGTTGATTGAATGCATTTTAATTATTTATAATAATTTCTATTTCCGTCTTAGTTTAGAACAATTTTTGAATCTTCCTATCCATAGATCAGTTGGCGCGTTTCGTTCAATTCTATTATTTTCATATCTACCAACCCTTATCTCGTTTATACATTCGCAAATTTATTAATAAAACGCTGAACTACAAAATATTGATTAAGTAGAATCTTAAAAAAATTTGCAAACGTGTTCCGTTTCTGTTCTGGCTAAAATAACAAAAACGCCCTGCAAACAATTGGTTTACAGAGCGTTAACTCTAAAAGAGTCGGGGTGAGAAGACTCGAACTTCCGACCTCCACGTCCCGAACGTGGCGCGCTGCCAACTGTGCTACACCCCGATTGGCTAAGCGACTGCAAAGTTAGCGACTATTTTTCTTTTCTCAAAATAATTTTTAGCATTTTTATCGATCTCGAACTAAAAACACTTAAAAGCCGGACTCTTCAAATCGAAATCCGGCTTTTTTTCTTTGATCTGACGGGGCAGACCATCCTCTTATTCAGGTCTGGTATACCTCACAGTCTGTCCCGGAGCACTGATCGATGGCGCCACTGCTTCTGCCGATGTTGCTCGCTTGGTATTAGGCGTTCCGCTCATCACAAACCTTATATCAGCTCCATCGCGGATATCGTCATAAGTGATATACGATTTATCGTACAGCTCTCCATTGAGATACATCGCCTCCACATACACATTATCTTTCGACCAATTCTCAGCCCTCACATTCACCATCTTGCCGTTGCTCATCTTCATCGACACTGCAGGGAGGGCCGGTGAACCTATATTGTAGATATTGCTCGACGGTGCAGTCGGGTAAAAGCCCATGCAATTGAAGATATACCATGCTGACATCTGACCGCAATCATCATTGCCGCACAGCGAACCCGGTTCATTACCATAGAAACGGTCAATAACCTCGCGCACACGTTTCTGGGCCTTCCAAGGCTCCCGGAGATAATTATAAAGATAAATAACCTGATGGCAAGGCTCATTACCATGCCAATATGCGCCTATACGCCCCTGTATATCATGGGCACCGGGAACATCGTCCGGTATCTCTATCTCAAAAAGCGAATCAAGACGGGCCTTGTACAACTCCTCGCCAACTTCATTGATATGCCCCTGCACATCGTGAGGCACATACCACGAATACTGCACCGTAAAACCTTCCGTTATATCACCCCAGCCATTCACCGAACCCGGGCCCTCATAGGCGATCGGAGAGAACGGTGTCCGCCAGTTGCCGGCCTCATCACGTCCACGCATATATTTGGTTTCCGGATCAACAAGGTTTTGATACGCCATCGAACGGTTCAGATAATAGTCGTAGTCCGCAGTCTTGCCAAGATGTTTCGCAGCCTGCGCTATGCAGTAATCATCATAAGCATACTCCAGAGTCTTCGACACCGACTCTTTCTCCTTGTCCAGCGGCACCCACCCATTGGCGATATATTCGGGCAGGCAGTCATAGTTGCGGTTATTGGCAGTCGTCACCATAGCCTCGTATGCTCGCTCGGCATCTACTCCCGGCACATCCTTCACTATCATGTCGGCAAGGACCGACACCGAATGATAACCGATCATACACCAGTTCTCCTGACCGTAGAACGACCATATCGGCAACATCTTCTCCACACTGTGGTCATAATGCGTCAGCATACTGTTGGCCACATCTGCATTCACTCCCTGCTGCACAAGATTAAACAGCGGATGAAGAGCCCTGTACGTATCCCACACCGAGAAAAGCGTCAGATTGCGGTGCCCCGGCTCACTCTTCTCTATATTTTGGTCAAGTGTACGGAAACTGCCGTCCGCATCCTCAAACACAAACGGATTGATAAACGCATGGTAAACCGACGTATAGAATGTCTCCTTCTGAGTCCGGTCGCCCTCGACATCAAAAATCGCAAGTTGTTCATTCCAGGCATCGACACCTTTCTGTCGTAGACTCTCGAACGTCTCGCCCTCAAGCTCCGCAAGATTACCCAATGCACCGGCTGTGCTGACCGACGACACCGCTGTCTTCACTTCAATCTGTTCGCCGGCCTTCGTCGGGAAATAGATTCCGAGCTTGATATCCTTGCCCCAGGCCTCTTTCGCACTTCTGAAGCGTGCGGTATTGTAGATAACCTCTCGCCCGTTCTGATATATCATCACACTGTCGAAAGGCTGCGAGAAAACCGCAGCAAAATAGACATGCCGCTCGGGAGCCCAGCCCTTCACAAGTTTCGAACCCGTTATCGTCGAGTCATTCACAATCCTGATATTCGCCCATTCACACGTACTGCGCAACGTATGGTTGAGGTCCACAAGCACAAACGCACTGTCGCTCTCCGGGTATGTGAACCGCAACATTCCGCCACGCAACCCCGAAGTCATCTCTGCCTTCGTTCCGTAGTCCAAAAGATCCACAGAGTAATAGTTGGCCTTTGCCTCCTCCCGGTCATGGGAATAACGGGAGCGGTAGCCGGCATCCGGATCTTCATGTGTCCCCGGTTCAAGCTTAAGCTCGCCCGTTCCGGGCATAAACAGAAAATCTCCAAGATCAGGTATGCCCGTACCGTTGAAATGCGTCAACGAAAATCCCAGCAAAGTCGGGTGGTCGTACTTGTAACCCGATGCCGTGTCATAGTCATCCGTATCTGTGTCCGGACTGATTTGAATACCGCCAAACGGAACCTGAGGTCCGGGATAAGTATTTCCGAAACCCGATGTACCCACCAGTGGTTTGACATACTGCGCCAGATCTTCAGCCACTCCGGTCGTTTTCTCTGATTTGTCGCTTTGGCACGACGCCATCAGCAACACGGCACTTGCCGCTATAGCTACATTTATAGTCGATTTCATTTTCGTCATGCTATATTCTATTTATCTCCGATTGCTTTCTGATACTCGTCCCACAGGTTATCGACCGAATTTTCAGGGCGGTCGCCGAGCACATGCTTCATCGCAGCATCAAACGACCACGTATCAAGCTCTGCCGCCGATGCATTGAACTTACGTATAAAATTCTCATCTTTGTTGAGCTGGAGCCAATAAAGAAAATACCCCGTCGTCCGGTAACCGTTGCGCCACGATCCTCCACGGGGACGATCCTTCGACGCGAAATCTTGCTCAAAGCAGCCACACGCCACTCGTACAGCGTCAGCCATACCCTCGATAAAGGCCCAGTACTCTCCGCCGTCGCCATAGGTTCCGCAACCCTTCGGCTCAAGCTGGTACGCATGCGTCAGCTCATGGTAAATCACTCCTCGGGTCTCATAGTCGAGTCTGAGTGTATCATTATCAACAAACGACCTCTCTATCCAACCTGTGCTGTAATCGATTCGCACACGGTCGCCGCCACCGCTCTTGTACGAAACACCGTCAAAATCCCTCACCACATAATCTATCACCTTTATTTGAGGTATCTTATCCTCCGGCGAGAAATAGAGCGTCTGAAGCACACGGCGTGCATTATCCGAAATATACTTGTCCGGATCAGGAATTATCCGGCGATAGATATCCGCTCCGGCAGTCTCCGGAGATGTGATACGGAAGTTGACCTTACCCGGATAATAATCCTCCCACTGAGAATCTATTGCAAAAGGTTCATGATATTTCTCCATCCTATTTGCCCCCATAGCAGACATCGCAGTGGCAAAACCCAAAGCTAAAACAAAAATCTTGATCTTCATTATAAATTATACTTACATAAATCTCACAATGTAACTTAGGAAGAAAATGCTCCGCATTTTCACCCCACAGCATCGATAGGAGCGCGACTCTCCGAGTCGTGCCTAAAGGCATGCTCGATAGCAGCGCCACATCCGAGCCTCTCCCAAGCAATCTCAGCGCACTTGCTTGAGTACTCCAAGCAAAATAACCTCCATCACATCATAGCCAGCCGAATTAGGATGCACACCCGGAGTATCATTAGCAAAACCGGGAGTCATACCCGTATGATCACTGTTCACAAGAGGAGTAAAATAATCCACAAAAAATATACCCTTCTCTACTGCATACGACTTTATCCTCCCGTTGAGACTCTGTATCTTCTCCATTGCATCCGTCACCTCCGGGCGCCAGCTGAAACCCTCGGCCGGGAGCAACGTCGACAGCACCGGCTGTATACCGTTAGCCTTGGCGATATCAACCATCGACACAATATTGGCAAAAGTCTTGTCTTCATCATACGCTCCCGAATTGAGTGCTATATCATTAGTTCCTCCATTTATCACAACAATCTTCGGCTTAAGATCCACCACATCGCTGCGGAAACGCAGAAGCATCTGATAAGTGGTCTGACCCGAGATTCCACGCCCGACGATTTCCGGATGATCGGTAAAAAACTGAGGATTGGCTGCCGGCCAACCTTCGGTTATTGAGTTTCCGAGCAACACAACCTCCGGGTAAACTCCCGATGTCGCAATTTCCTTATTCTGCGCATCATAACGCTTGAAATTTGCCCAGTTAAGAGCCTCCTGAGCCACTGCAGTCATTGAGGCTACAGCAAACATCATCACAATCGCAATCTTTTTCATTATTTTAAATGAGTTAAGTAAGTGGTGGAATATTCAAAGTTTTATCTCCATATAGTCGATTTCAGGAGCATCATCATTGCTTGCAATACGTATTGTATTCAAACCCTTCTTCAAGTTTAGACGTGCTGTCACTGTCGTCGCTCCCTCATTACCTTCAAAGCGGAAACGGGTATACGGATTATCGTTCGACGACACCTGCATCTGACATTTTCCACGTGGCATGACTGCCACGACAACCTCATATACACCTGCCTTGGGTACCGAAACCTCTCGCCACACAAGATCATTCGACGGACGATGCCCCAAGTTCGATACCACTGCATTTCCCGATGTTCCCGGAAGACGTCTCACATAGGCCGTCCCCACCTTCTCTGCATTATAAAGTTCTTGGTAATCGTGCAGATATGCGTTTTCTGCCTCATATTTTGTTTGAGGAAGACGATTCTCTCCCTTGAGTGTATACACCCTCGTTCCATGAGCCGGCACTTTGGTCTTAAAACCGCCCTTATGCACCCCAAGAGATTTACAAGCTATCGCATCACGCATCTCCACTCCACCTCCAAGCTGGATATCCGCAAAGTCGACACCCATTTCAACCTCTTTATCTGTTGGATTATACAATGCCACTGCACGGCGCGTACTCAAATTTTCTATAATATCCTTCACAAGCACATATGTTTCGCCATCAGTCTTCGCAACATAAGCCTGCAATCCGAGTGGATCCTGATTGATAGCTATAAGCTCCTCATTTTTAAGCAGCGCAAGGCTTTCATCTGTCAGTGTGCTCATGTCGCAGCCTATCATCAGCGGAGAAGCCATCATACACCACATCGCAAAATGTGTCTGGTCTTCTTCCTTGCTCATTCCACGCCCAACTTCGAGCATATCCATATCGTTGTAGTGCCCATCGCCGGCATATGGCGCCAGATAGAGACATTCATCGATAATTCCGCGCACCGAGCTCCACTCTGCTCTTATATCAGGAGTCACTCGCCACGACACTGCTATATCAGAGGCCCAGGTACCCGGAAAAGCCCATCGGCAGATATTCAGACGAGCATCCGGTCGTTTGGTTGCATCCATAGCCTTGCGGATAGCCGTATATCGGTCGCGTGGCTCGTAATTCACATTTCCATCTATTCCTCCGTCAGCTCCGCAGTAATCAACCTTGATAAAATCGAAATCGCAATCATTGAAGTACAGGTCACAATCCTCAAGCTCATGCTCAAACAGACCCACATCATGTGCTATCGTATCTCCGCTCCATATCGAGCCGCAGGTCATATGACCGGCATCACTGTATATTCCGGCCTTTAACCCAAGATCATGGATATAGTCCGCTACCGGCTTGAGACCATTTGGAAACCGCGTAGGGTGTATCAGCAGATGCCCGGCCTTGTCGCGGCCTCCGAAAAATCCGTCATCAATATTGATATACTTGTAACCGACCTTGTCGAGACCCTTCTCTACAAGAGCATCTGCCTGACGCATGATGATCGAATCCGAAATATTGATTGCAAAAGTATTCCATGAACTCCAGCCCATCGTCGGTTTCTCTTTCGCATGGCCTGCCGACACAGTCATGGCCATTAATGCCGTTATTAATATCTTCTTCAAGGTCATTTAGATTTTTGCTTGGTTTAGGTCTCACAAAAATACACATTTTTATCCTGCAAAGCAATTTTTAATTTAACTTTGCATCACTTATGAAGAAAATCGGAATATTGAGCGACACTCACGGAAAGTGGGACGACCGCTATGTCACCCACTTCAGCGGATGCGACGAAGTTTGGCACGCTGGCGATATCGGACACTACGACATAATCCGGCGGCTTGTCGGCTGCGTCCCGGTAGTCAGGGCCGTATCTGGCAACATCGACACCGGTGAGGTAAGGCGTATGTGTCCCGAATTAGATATTTTCACCGTCGAAAACGTCAGGATACTGCTGACCCATATCGGTGGATACCCGGGCCGATGGTCTCCCGGTATGAAAAAACTACTCCGCGAGAACGATATTAAACTTATGGTCGACGGTCACTCTCACATCCTAAAGATAATATACGACCGCGACCTCGGCTTATTGCACATAAACCCGGGCGCGGCCGGCGACCAGGGTTGGCAGAAAGTGCGCACCCTCGTCAAACTTATAATCGACGGCGACGACATTCGCGACTGTGAGGTCATCGAACTCGCCCCTCGTCCGTAATCACTCCACGTACTCGAAACCGGCCATACGGATAGCCTCAACTACTTTCTCAGGAGCAACATCGCCCTCCACCTCGGCTGTCTTGCCGGAGAGGTCTACTGTTACATTCTCAACTCCTTCTATTGCACCGATCTGGCGTTCCACTGTAGCCTTGCAGTGATTGCACGACATTCCTTCAATTTTATACTTACGTGTCATATTCTCTTGGGGTTTATTATGTTTGACTATTTTCGATTTTAATGCTGAATAGATCAGAAGGCCGGCAAGAAGCACCGAACATGCCGTATCAAACCATCCAAACGATTCATGGCAAGATCCGCCGGCAAGGCTTACGGGCAACGCAAACCACTCACGAGGTAACAGGAGATCTATCACAAGACCGAATGCGATTGCAGTCACAACTACCGATGCCACATAGATCGCCGTCGCCTTACGTCCGTGACTACGGCCAAGGATAACTATCGACGCAAAGTTAGCTGCCGGGCCGGCCATTAACATCACGAAAGCGATACCGGGCGACAAGCCCTTTGCCATCAGCGACAGTGCGATGGGTATCGATCCCGTAGCGCAGATATACATCGGCACAGCCACTGCAACTACCGCAAGCATCGCCAACAAAGGATATTCGCTAAGACCAAGGAAGATGCTGTCAGGAACAAATACTGTTATCAACGCTGCCACAACAAGACCGATCACAAGCCACTTGCCCACACTGCCGACCATATCGACAAGACCATAACGCACAGCCTCAAACAGCTTGTGGCCGAAACCTTGAGGTATGCTCTCCTCCACGGCTGCGCCACCGTCAACTCCAGCGGCATCCTGCGGTGCAAACTTTCCTACCGCCAGGCCGCCACCTACAGCCCCTACAAGAGCCGCTATCGGGCGGATAAGAGCAAACGGAAGGCCCAACAGTGAATAAGTCGCAGCGATCGAATCAACTCCTGTCTGAGGTGTTGCGATAAGAAACGACGTCGACGCTGCTCGCGATGCTCCCTGACGGCGAAGCGATACTGCCGTAGGCAACACGCCGCAAGAGCAAAGTGGGAGGGGGATACCGAAAAGAGCTGCCTTGACAACCGGACCGAGACCAGAACCCGACAAATGACGGCTCATCGTTGACGGACGAACGAACACATGGAGCAATCCTGCAATCAGAAAACCCAGCAGTATATAGGGCGACATCTGGTTCAGGATAGATATAAACGAGTGTAAAAGATGTTCTAAATTCATATTGCCTAAATTTTAAAGCATTGCAAAATTACAACATCCGCACCAACTTTTATCCCCCGTTTTTCATATTTATGGAATTTTTGTAACTTTGTATCATTATTGCTCTCTTATGATAGAGCGAAAACTTCTTAAAATCACTATGATACAGATACGACTCGCTCATTCAGGGCGATATTCGATAAGCGAAATGGGCCAGATGGCAGTCGAAGGTGGCTGCTTGTGGCTTGTGATAGACATGCCCGACGCCGACCCCGGCCACTGGCGCGACATAGCAGAAGAACTTGTGCCCCTGTGCCGCGACGCCGGAGTCATGCTCAGTGTTGCGAACGACGTCTCGGCCGTCCGCGAACTCAGTGCCCACGGTGTCTACCTCGACCTCGGGAGCAATCCAGTCAAGACTCGCGACGACCTCGGCGCGGAAGCAATCGTCGGTGCACAAATAGCATCAGCCGACTCTGCCATCACTCTTGCAAAAGCCGACATCGACTACCTCGTCATCGCTCCCGGCACCGACACCGCCATTATCGCCGACGCTCGTCGCTGTGGCGTCGAAATCCCATTTGTCGCACTCACCGATGCCCGTGGGCTTCAAGACCATTACTCCGACATGCTCGCCCTCGGTTTCTCCGGTTTTTATGTCACCGACGGCATTTTCGACACTCCCGATCCTGTCGCAACCGTCGCAAGCCTTATTGCACTCACCGAGTAAACCATGACAAAAGACCTGACAAAAACCCTGTGGCGCATAGTTCTGCCGCTTGTTTTGGGTGTCGCCGTCGCAATATGGCTGTTTCGCCGCGACATCGATGCCGACACACTGCGGTCGATAACCTTTGACAGCCGCACTCTCGTCGGTCTTTGTCTGGCATTCATTTTCGTCGTCGGCCGCGACTTCGGCCTCGCTTGGCGGTTTCACACTATCGCCGCAGGCGATCTCACATGGAAACGGGCTTGGCGCACCGACATAATGTGCGCCTTCACATCCGCCATAACGCCATCGGTGGTCGGGGGCAGTGCCCTCGCAATCTTCTACCTCAACCGCGAAGGCATCAAGCTTGGACGAGCCACTTCACTGACCCTCACTACATTATTTCTCGACGAACTCTTTTTCGTCATCTTCTGCCCAATTATCCTCCTCATCCTCCCGTGGGACGACCTCTTCGGTATGCCCGGCATCAGTAGCGGCGGTTCTGAGCTGTTCCTCGGCGGTGTCAAATTAGTATTCTGGCTTGTATATGCCGGCATATGTATCTGGACATCAATCCTCTACTTCGCAATAATAGGCAAACCCGAAGCTACAAGGCGCATCCTCTCGCGCATCGCCGCATGGCGATGGCTGAAACGCTGGCGCCACAACATCGAAGGCATGGCCGACAACATGGTCGCCACATCCAACTGGGTCAAAGGCCGCTCGAGGGCCTGGTGGGCACAGGTATTCGGAGGCACAGTCCTGAGCTGGTTCTCGCGCTACTTCGTCGTCAACGCCCTCTTCTGGGCATTCGTCCCCTCTGCCTCAGGCCTTCTTGTCTTCGGCCGCCAGTTCGTTGTGTGGGTAGTCCTCATGGTCAGCCCAACCCCGGGAGGAAGCGGCATCAGCGAGTGGCTGTTCGCAAACTATTACGGCGATCTGATCGGCGACCTCGGCGTCGCCGCAATCCTCGCCCTGGTGTGGCGTCTGTTCAGCTACTACATCTACCTCATCGCCGGTGTCGCACTACTGCCCGGATATTTCGGCAAAAACGCACGTAATAACTCCCCGTCATGAAACACTTTATCGCCATCCTCCTGTCGCTTGTATGCCTGGTTTCCCAAGCACGAAGCGTTTTCGTCATTCCTGTCGAAACCGAAATCGATCAAAGCGCGTTCCACCATTTCAAGCAAGGAGAACGACAGGCAATCGAGTCGGGTGCCGACCTCCTCATCGTCAAACTCAACACCTACGGCGGAGCACTCGATGCCGCCGACTCCATCCGCACAGCCCTGATGCGCAGCATCCTGCCGACTGTAGCCTACGTCGACGTCAATGCCGCCTCTGCAGGCGCCCTCATAGCCCTCGCCTGCGACAGTGTCTACATGGCCCCGGCTGCAAGCATGGGCTCTGCGACAGTTGTCAATGGTGCAGGCGAACCAATGCCCGAAAAATACCAGTCGTACATGAGCACCATCATGCGAGCCACTGCCGAGCACCACGGACGCATCGCCCACGGCGATAGCACCATATGGCGCCGCGACCCTGCGATAGCCGCTTCAATGGTCAATCCCGAAGTCTCCGTATCGCTGACAGCCACCCAGGCTGTCGAATGCGGATATGCCGACGGTATCGCGCCCAACCTCAACGCCGTGCTCACCGACCTCGACATGGCCGGAGCCGGAGTATCGTACTACCGCAGCACCCTCGCCGACGACATCATGGGCTTCCTTGCCAACGCCGCCGTCCGGGCCATTCTCGTCATGCTCATACTCGGAGGCATCTACATGGAGATGCATACTCCCGGGCTCGGTTTCGCTGCCGCGGTAGCATCTGTGGCAACCGTGCTCTACTTTCTGCCGATGTTTGTTGGCGGAAACGTCCCGGCCTGGGTACTCCTATGCTTCATCATCGGTGTGGCGCTGATAGCACTCGAGATATTTGTCATACCCGGTTTCGGTATTACCGGGGCTTCCGGAATAATAGCGATTGTAATTGCTCTTGTTGGAGGCATGCTTTCAAATGATGCCGTCACCGGTTTCGACTTCGTTTCTGTATGCCGATCGCTGATTATTGTCGGTATAGGAGGCTTACTTGCAATTGCTGCTGTTGTGTACCTCACCTCATCGAGAGGTCCGAAAGTATTCCGCAAGCACACCGAGCTCATGACCGAGTTAAAAGTTTCCGATGGATTTGTGGGTGTCGACATGTCGCCGGCAAGCTACATCGGGCATACAGGCAAAGCCGTGACCGATATGCGCCCGGCCGGCAAAATCGAAATCGACGGGACCATTTTCGACGCTGTCTCAACCGGGCCCTTCATCGCCGCTCATCGGAACGTCAAAGTGACAAAATACGAAAACGCCCAGCTCTACGTAACCGAAGCTTAAAACACTCAATAAGCTCCATATGAAAGCATTGACCTATATCTCGCAGGGGCAGTTCGGAATAACGGACAAACCGGTCCCTGAAATCTCCGACCCGGGCGACGCCATCGTTAGGGTCACACTGAGCAGCATATGTTCAAGCGACCTGCACATAAAGCACGGGGCTGTACCCAAAGCAGTCACGGGGATAACGGTTGGTCACGAGATGGTAGGTGTTGTAGAAGCTGTAGGGCCGGCGGTATCGAAGGTAAAACCCGGCGACCGTGTCGCCGTAAATGTCGAGACCTTCTGTGGCGAATGCTTCTTCTGCCGTCACGGATGGGTCAACAACTGCACCGATCAGCACGGAGGATGGGCTTTGGGATGCCGTATCGACGGAGGCCAGACCGAACTTGTAAGGGTACCGTTCGCCGACAACGGTCTCACAAAGATACCCGACAACGTCACCGACCGTCAGGCGCTGTTTGTCGGCGACATCCTCGCCACAGGATACTGGGCCGCGAAAATATCCGAAATATCAGCCGACGACACTGTGCTCATCATCGGAGCCGGGCCTACCGGAATTTGCACGCTCATGTGCGTGCAGCTCAAAAATCCGGCAAAAATCATAGTGAGCGAAAGCGACAGGTCAAGACGCCATTTCATCCAAAAATTGTTTCCTTCTGTCACAGTGACAAGCCCCGAGGAGTGCTTCGGAAAAACAATGGAAGCCACCTGCAATACCGGCGCCGACCGCGTGATAGAGGTTGCCGGCTCCGACACCACTTTCCGGATGGCATATGAATGCGCAAGGCCAAATGCAATCGTGACAATAGTAGCGCTTTACGACAAACCACAGATATTGCCGCTACCCGACATGTATGGCAAGAACCTCACATTCAAGACCGGAGGTGTCGATGCTTGCGACTGCGACGAAATCATGCACCTGATCTCTGCCGGACGCCTTGACACCACTCCGCTGATCACCCACACTTTCCCATTCTCTAAAATCGAAGAAGCATACGGCCTTTTCGAGAGCCGGAGCGACAACGTGATAAAAGTCGCAGTCTATCCCGACAATTTATAATTTTGCTAATAACGAAACATCAGATATGAAAGTCATCGGTATCATTCCGGCGCGGTATGCGTCGAGCCGTTTTCCCGGCAAACCTCTCGCCGACCTCGGCGGCAAACCCATGATTCAACGCGTATATGAGCGTGTCGGCGAAGTTCTCGACGATATTGCCGTAGCCACCGACGACCGGCGCATCGCCGATGCTGTCGAGGCGTTCGGCGGACGCGCCGTAATGACCTCCGACACCCACCGCAGCGGCACCGACCGTGTGCGCGAGGCTGCGGCACTGCTCGCCACCGATGCCGACGTCATAATCAACATCCAGGGCGACGAACCGTTTATCGCCCCCTCGCAGATAAAATCGCTTATCTCATGCTTCGACGATGCTGATGTCGATATAGCCTCGCTTGCCCGTCCATTCGACCCAGCTCTCGGCTTCGACGCCCTATTCGACCCCAACCTCGTCAAAGTAGTCATGGGCGATAAAGGATATGCGCTTTACTTCTCCAGGTCAATCATCCCGTATGTTAGGTCTACTGATTGGAAACGTTGGCTCGAAACGACAAAATTCCACACCCATGTAGGCATATACGCCTACCGTCGCAACGTGCTCGACCGCCTCGCCGACATACCTCAGGCACCTCTCGAACAGGCAGAATCGCTCGAGCAGCTGCGATGGCTATCCGCAGGATACAAAATCCGCATGGCCATTACCGACGAGCCGACCATCGGCATCGACACACCTGCCGACCTCGAGGCCGCAATCGAATATCTCAACCGAAACATTAACGACTGATGCCCGATCGCTCCACTCCACCATCTGTCCGACCCTTTTCTTCCATGACTTTGCCTGACGAGACTGTTGAACATCTCTCCAACGGCATCGTTTTCCACCGTTTCAGCGGAGGCGACCAACCGATATGCAAACTCTCGCTGCATTTCTCCGGAGGCATGGCCGAAATGGGTGAAGCAACGGCAAAAGTACTCTTAAGCCAGTTGTCGGAAGGCACGCGGATACGCCCGGCCAAAGAAATTGCCGAAGAAATCGACTTCAACGGCGTCCGTTTCGCCACACAGATGCAGACTCATCACTGCGCTGTATCTGCGATGTCGCTGACATCGCGCCTGCCTTACATTCTGCCGGTATTGGCTGATATGATAGTCGACTCTGTGTTTCCGCAAGAACGCCTCGATGTTGCAAAAGCCAAGTTTATCACCGCATTACGCACCGCCAGGGAAGACCCATCGGCTGTTGCCGACCTCAAACTGCAACCGCTGATATGGGGAGAAGGCAATCCACTGGCCCACGAAATGACCGAAAACGACATCGAAGCCGTGAGTACGGAAAGCCTGACAGCCCATCATCGGCAGCTTATAAGCCCGTCGAAAACACATGCTTTTCTCTCCGGTCTTCTCGACGAAGCATCGATCGCGGCCGTCCGTGAGTTTCTCGAACGTATCCCGGCTCTCGGCAAAGGCTATCCGATCGAACTGCATCCGGCCACACCATCCCCAGCCGGAACATGCGTCGTCACCCAAATGCCGGGCACCATGCAGGCGGCCATATCGTGCGCAATACCGGCTCCCGGCCGCCAACATCCTGATTACGTGCCTCTGCGTTTTGCCGTAATGGCGCTCGGCGGCTACTTCGGCAGCCGACTTATGAGCAATATCCGCGAGGACAAAGGACTGACATACGGCATAAACGCAAGCCTGATGGGCGGACAGGACGGTGCAAACATCTATATCGGCACACTCACCGACCGCAACGCAGCCGATATTGTCGTCGATGAAATACGCCACGAAATGGCCGGTATGTCTTTAAATCCGCCCAGTGGCGAAGAACTCGAGCGATTCCGCACATACGCGATGAGCGGACTGGCCGAGTTGCTCGACAATCCACTGTCGGTGATGCAGAACTATGCCTCGCAGAACCTTGTAGGCATACCGGCCGGATATTTCGAACGCCAGCAATCGGTTTTGCAAAATCTCTCGTCCGACGACATCGCACGCATCTCCGCACAATATCTCAACCCTGACGAACTCCGCATATCCATCGTCAGATAAGACCTTAAATCCTGAAATAGAATACATATGAAAATTAAATTCATCGCGTTATGCGCTTTTGCTTCGGCAGTGATGATTCCGACTGAAGCTGCAATAAAACCCGGGCAGAATTATGTTCTGAAAAATGCCTCGGGATTGGTAATCGACAACCAGGAAAGCTATTCTCCCGGTGCCGGTCTGATCCTTTCCAAACCTGATGCCGGAAAGGTGTCGCAGGTCTGGCAGTTTGTGCCGGTGGAGAAGGACGTATATTGCATTGTGGCTCCCATATCTGAGCTTGCTATCGACAATAACAACGGTCCGAAACCAGGTGAAAAGGTTGTACAGTGGAATTTTAGTTCCAGCAATGGCAATCAGCATTGGAAAGTCAGGGAAAACTCCGATGGCACTTATTCCATCACCGGAGTGTCGGCAGGGTTGGCTCTTTCAACGAGCGATGCTCCGCAGTTCGGCGAACCGCTGGTTCAGCACACACCCGATGCCGCGTCAAAGTCCCAGAAGTGGACTCTTGAAAAATCTGACCTCAAGGCAAAGTTCGAAGCACCTAAAACCAGCAGCACCAACGATTGGGAAAATGAGAGAATTTTTTCCATAAACAAGGAGCCTGGTGCAGCAACTTTTATCCCCTTCGCTTCAGTTGATGAGATGAAAGCCGACCCATCGTATGCTCACCCGTGGGAACGCACCGCTTCGAGCCGCCACATGCTGCTCAATGGCAAATGGAAGTTCCATTGGGTGAAGGCACCCGAGGAACGCCCCATGAATTTCTATAAACCATCATTCGATGTGAGCGGTTGGGATGAAATCCCCGTACCACTCAACTGGGAAATGATGGGATATGGCACACCGATCTACACCAACATCACCTATCCGTTCCGCAACAATCCGCCATTCATCCAGGGGCAGCGCGGCTACACCATCAACGATGAGCCTAATGCCGTGGGGTCATATCGCCGTGACTTCACGCTTCCAAAATCGTGGAACGACAAAGAAGTTTTCCTTACCTTCGAAGGATGCTACAGCGCCATGTATGTGTGGGTCAATGGTAAAAAAGTGGGCTACAGCCAGGGCGCCAACAACGATGCACGCTTTGACATCACCAAATATGTGAAACCTGGCAAGAACACTCTTGCAGTTGAGGTTTACCGCTGGAGCGATGGCAGCTATCTTGAGGATCAGGATATGTTCCGCATGAGTGGTCTCCATCGTGATGTATATCTCACAGCAACACCAAAAACTCATCTGCGCGACCTTTACTTAACGTCAAAACTCTCGCCCAACTATGATAAGGCAGAGCTTTCCATCGCCGCGACAGTGCGCAACGATGGCAAGAAGGTAGCTCCCGTAAGCGTGCGTACTTCGCTGATTGATGCTAACGGCAAGACTCTCGCCACAGTAACTTCACAGCCTTCTTTGGTGAAGAATGGCAAGGAACTGGAGATCAATAATGGCCTCGCGCTTGAAACCCCGTTGTTGTGGAGTGCTGAGGAGCCAAATCTTTACACAGTTGATATCGAGTTGCTTGATGCCGACGGAAATATACTTGAGGCAACAACACAGAAATATGGCTTCCGCAACATTGAGATCAAAAACAACAAGGTTTACATAAACGGAATGCTCACCATGTTCAAGGGTGCAAACCACCACGACACGCATCCGCAGCTGGGGCGTGTGATGCCGGTTGAGACAATGCTTGAGGATGTTCTGCTTTACAAACGCCACAATCTCAACACCATCCGCACCAGCCATTATCCTAAATCACCGAAAATGTATGCACTGTTTGACCATTATGGTATTTACGTAATGGACGAGGCTGATGTGGAGTGTCATGGCAATTACTCGCTCTCGAACAACCCTTCGTGGAAAGATGCTTATGTTGACCGCGCCGTACGCATGGTGCAACGCGACAAGAATCATCCGTCAATCATATTCTGGAGTCTCGGTAACGAGAGCGGCGAGGGCTGCAACATCGAGGCTGAATACGAAGCCGTGAAGGCAATCGACCCCACACGTCCCATCCATTATGAGGGCATGAATTCCGTGGCCGATATGGATTCGCGCATGTATCCCTCCTTGGAAAGCATGGCCCAAATGGACCGCAATGGCGCACAGAAGCCATTCTTCCTCTGCGAATATAATCATGCTATGGGCAATTCAATCGGCAATCTTGACCAGTATTGGGATTACATCCAGAATCATTCCGAACGCATGATCGGCGGTTGCATCTGGGATTGGGTGGACCAGGGAATCAACAAGCCAGGCGAACCCAATATAAACTACTATTTCGGCGGAAGCTTCGGCGATACCCCCAACGACCGCGACTTCTGCTGCAACGGCATCATTACTCCGGACCGTGCAATCACCCCGAAACTGCTTGAAGTGAAGGCTGTTTATCAATACATCCGTTTCCGTCAGGATAAGCCTGACAGCATAGTGCTGCAGAATGACTACACTGTGCATAACCTTTCTGATTTCAAGCTGCGCTACAACATTCAGAAAAATGGTGAGGTGGTTGCTGAAAATGAGATCGCTCTGCCTGATTGCAAGCCAAGCATGAACTGCGAGGTGGCAGTTCCTATGCAGACGTTTGTAACCGACCCCACAGCTGAGTATTTCATAAATCTCTATGTAGTGACCACCAAGGACTATAACTGGGCCAATGCAGGCCATGTTGTTGCATCCTCACAGCTTCCTATCGGTGGAAAGCACACCGCTGCAGCGGTGGTTGCTGAAGGCAAAATCGATGTAGAGAATCATGTTGGCAATGTGATTTTCTCAGGCGATGGCTGGCGAATTGCCTTCAACAAGGAAACTGGAGTGCTCACAAGTCTTGACTATAACGGCAAAGAGATAATTCATGCCGAAGAGGGACCCGTTTTCTACGGTTACCGTTCAATCAGCAATGAGCCGAAGAATTTTGAGAAACACACCTATGCTTTGGAGAATTTCAGCTATGATGTTGCCAAGGACGGAGATAAGGTTATGGTAAGTACCGAATCGGTTACCACAGTTGGCAAAACATCTGTGCCACAGAAAATTGACTACACCATTTATGCCGACGGCTCGATTGACGTGAACGCCTCCTTCTCCACTCCTTCGGATTTCGCGTTGCCTCGCATCGGCCTCCGCTGCATGCTCGACACATCGCTGGAAAATATTGAATGGTTTGGCCGCGGACCTATTGAGAACTATCCCGACCGTAAGGCAGCAGCATTTGTTGGAAAGTATGCCACTACAGTCAATGCCATGCGCGAGAATTACGTGCGCAGCCAAAGCATGGGCACACGCACCGACACTCGTTGGCTCACACTTGCCGATGGCCGCAATGGAGGCGGCGTGAAGATAAGCGCTCTTGGCGATGACTACTTCGATTTCACTGCCTTACATTTCACCGACGAGGATTTGTGGCAAGCAAAATATGGCCATGAACTCGGACGTGTTCAGCGTCCTGAAACGGTGTTGAACATCGACTGCGCCACTCGCGGACTCGGCAGCGCAAGTTGCGGTCCAGGCCCACGTCCGGAATTCATTCTGAAACACGACAGCACCTACACCTGCGCATTCCGCATCTCTCCGCTCTGAACACGGTAATGTAACACAGAACCACCGCCCCTATTCAGCTACAGATGTAACTGCATAGGGGCGGTGCTGTGCTTAAGAATGTTTACTTCGTTTTGACGATTATCGCCAGCCTATTGCTATCGCGAAATACTTATACTTCGTGCTTTATCGAAGAACCCCTCGAGATCAAACGGGATTGTCTCGCCGTTCACATTAAGTGTCATACTTGTCTTTTCATACTCACTCGTAAAGGGGAAAGTGACTGTGATTGTGGCCTCCTCATTTGTCTTATTGCACTGTATCGACTTCGCCGTATAAGTCTTACCCATAGTGGTAAATGTTCCATCCGATGTCATCAAAAAGTTGCCAAGACCCTCTCCCTTGATTGTCACGGTTGTCTCATTTCCGTTGTTGTTAATGTTCACGACTTTAAAAGTCTGAACATTACTATTGGTTTTTGCCGGCTTTTTATTATCTTTGCTGACTGAAACATCGCAGCTACTGATAGTTGAAACAGTTGCTTTCACGGCAGGAATACCGGCCACACAGAGCGCCAACGCGAACATCGGCACAAGTGCGAGGGCTTTAAATTTTTGCCCTGCACCACTTTTTTCTTTGTACATCATGGTGATACGTTTTTTAAGTTTACTATGATTCAGGCTGTTGGCCAAGGACGGGAATCTGGCGCCAACAGCTTTTTTTATCAATAAAATCTGATAATCCTGAGGATTGTACCCCTCATCGATCACTGCCATATCGGCCTGATACTCATGCACAAGCATCAACTCGTCGCGCATAAGCCATGCCACCGGATTGAACCAGTTGATGATACAGACTGACTGAGCTACCAACAAATCGATCCAATGTAAGTTCGCTACATGCTTAAGTTCATGGACAATCACTTGTGAAGGGGATGTTTCATAATCGCAGCGACTGATCACAATATATCGCATCCAGCTGAACGGGGCAAATTTGTCGTTGTCTGTAACGACGAGCGTATACTCCTCTTTTTTAATCTTTTCACCCGAATGCACCACATGTAGCAGCCTCACCCATATCAAGATGGTTTTTACAGTCACCACAGCCATACCAGCGAAGAAAACCAGGATTGCCACAACGCCCCATACAGGTCTTGAAAGAGGAGCTTCAGCGATTGCCGGGACATCAATATCTCCAACAGCAGAGACCGACAGAGGCGAACTTACATCATCACCCTGAAACAACGACATGACCGGAAATACAGCGAACGACAGCACGTAGATAATCAACAGCACCCCACGGTTATAGCCGTGCTGATTATTTCTCGCCATAAAAAGCTTATAGGCAAGATATAAGGCAAGCATTACAAGCCCACTGAGCATGGAATACGACAGAAAAGCGCCCATCTTACTTTCTTTTACGCTCAACAAGGTCGAGCAATTCTCTCAACTCTTCGGTAGAGATCTTATCATCTGCAACAAGCGACGACACAGCGCCATAGTAGCTTCCGCCAAAATAATTCTTTATAAAATTGCTGAAACTACGGCTCCTGAAATCCTCCTTTTTGGCAATAGCATAATAGTGAAACGTTCCTCCCACTTCATTATGCCCCACAAAACCTTTACCCTCAAGACGCCGCATCACAGTCGACACAGTGTTGAAATGGGGCTTAGGCTCCGGATACAGATCCAACAGTCTGCTTATCTGTATTGGCCCGTGCTCCCACAGAAGGCTCATGAGTTCCTCTTCTTTTGGCGTGAGTTTATCTTTATCGGTCTTTCTCATAAACTATTTTTGTAGTTGACACCACAAAGGTAGCAACTATTTTTGTAGTTGCAACGCCACCAAAGCAATTTTAACGCCTTTTAACTACAAAAGTAGTTATAAAGCCGAGCTTATCTCTTTTTGTGTGGAGGCTTGTGGCCGAAGAGTTTGGATATCAAGTCGGGGCGACCGATACGGTGGAGGGTACGGGTAATCTGCGTGCGATATTCTGGATCATACCAGAAGAAGAACATGCGTTGGTCGAGTTTGTCGCGCGGATCTGTCGCCGTAAACACCTCTTCTCCCGTATATGGGTGTATGCCTGAATAGTAAATTTCGGTGGCTACGGTCATGGGAGTCGGCGTGAAGTCCTGCACCTGCTCGAGATGGAAATTCAGGTCTTTTGTCTCCACAGCAAGCTCAGCCATATCTTCGGCCCTGCAACCGGGATGCGATGATATGAAGTACGGGATAAGTTGCTGACGCAATCCGGCCGCAGTGTTTTCGCGGTCGAATATCTGTTTGAATTGTCCGAAAAGCCCGAACGACGGTTTGCGCATCACCCTCAGTACTCTGTCGGACGTATGCTCCGGCGCCACTTTCAAACGTCCACTCACATGGTTGCGTATCAGTTCACTGTTGTAGCGACGGTTTGTGCGGTCGATATCGGCGTTGCCGGTCTGATGCATAGACAGGTCGTAGCGCACTCCTGAGCCAACAAACGATTTCTTGACTCCCGGGAGAGCGTCGACAGCACGGTAGATATCGAGCAAGGGTCCGTGGTCGGTATTGAGATTTTGACAAGGCGAAGGATGGAGGCACGACGGACGCAGACATTTGCGGCACCTGTCGAGATCACGGCCATGCATGGCATACATATTTGCCGACGGACCGCCAAGATCGCTTATATAACCTTTGAAGTCGGGCATATGGGTCACCTGACGAGCCTCGCGCAGTATCGACTCCGGAGATCTCGAGGCGATAAACTTGCCCTGATGCGCCGAAATTGTGCAGAACGCACACCCACCGAAACACCCCCGGTGGAGATTGATGCTATGGCGTATCATCTCGTAAGCAGGTATTGTCTTTCCCTTGTAGCGCGGATGTGGCAGACGGGTATACGGTAGATCGAATGCCGTATCTATCTCTCCTTGACTCATTGCCGGGAGCATCGGATTGACGCGCACCACCCTATCTCCGATAGCCTGCCATATGGTAGCGCCACCGTCGAAACGGTTGCTCTGCTGCTCTATGTGCTTGAAGTTGGTCGACTGTGCCCGTTTATCTTTCAGACATGTCTCATACGAGGCCAAGACAATGTTGTCGGCATCGGAGTCGGGAATATCCGACAGAGGTCTCATGACTGCAGTCTGGCGCAGATCGGTGATATTGCTTATCCGCTCGCCGGCGTCGAGCCTGCGAGCAAGTTCGAGTATGGTACGCTCACCCATGCCATAGCTCAGCAAGTCGAGGGCCGAGTCGGCGAGTATCGACGGACGCAGGCGATCTTCCCAGTAGTCGTAGTGCGAAAGACGCCTCAACGAAGCCTCTATACCGCCCCCGATGACGGGAACATCGGGATAGAGTTCTTTCAAGATTTTTGAATACACTATTGTCGGGTAGTCGGGGCGTGCGCCGTGACGGCCACCGGCAGTGTATGCATCGTCGCTTCGCCGACGCCTGTTTGCCGTATAGTGGTTGACCATCGAGTCCATCGCACCGGGACTGATGCCGAAGAATAGACGTGGAGCACCGAACTTACGGAAGTCGCGCAAGTCGTCCTGCCAGTTTGGCTGAGGCACTATCGCCACCCTGTACCCGGCCGCTTCGAGGGTGCGGCCTATCACAGCAGCTCCGAAAGCAGGGTGATCAACGTAAGCATCGCCAGAGAAGAGCACCACATCGACCGAGTCCCAGCCGCGAGCTTTCATCTCTTTCACCGAGGTCGGCAACCAGTCGGTCAAGTGTAGATTATTGTAGTCTATTTCTTTCATTCGGTTTTACGGAGTTCTTCAAGTCGTTGCTCCAGCTTGATTATTTCGTCGCGCAGACGCGCGGCGGTCATAAATTCCATATCTTTTGCAGCTTTTAGCATCTCGCCACGCAGACGGTCTACCGACCTCTGCATTTCGTCGGGAGTCATATAAGCCACTACCGGGTCGGCTGCAATATCGACTGCTGTAGAGAACTCCTCGGCGTATGTCGGACGTCTGTCGCGCTTGTCGCGTGCATTTGTCTGGCGTGCCGGACGTTGCGAGCGCATGGTGGCCTCCATGTCGACTTCTTCTTTCTCGAGCCCGACGATAGCATTACGCGCTTTCACGATGGCCTGAGGAGTGATGCCATGTGCCTCATTGTAAGCCAGCTGTATCGAGCGCCGGCGCTCGGTCTCATCGATAGTCTGCTGCATTGAGTCGGTGATTTTGTCGGCATACATTATCACCTCGCCGTTTAGATTTCGGGCCGCACGTCCCACCGTCTGTGTAAGTGACCGGTGGCTACGCAGGAAGCCTTCCTTGTCGGCATCGAGTATTGCCACAAGCGACACTTCGGGCAGGTCAAGACCTTCACGGAGAAGGTTGACGCCGATCAGCACATCGTACTCGCCGGCACGCAGACCGTCGAGAATTTTGATGCGGTCGAGGGTGTCGACATCGCTGTGGATGTAGGCTGTCTTGATTTTGAGCTTAAGGAAATAGTCGTTAAGCTCCTCGGCCATGCGTTTGGTGAGGGTCGTGACAAGAGTACGTTCGCCACGCTCGATGCGCAGCTGTATCTCCTCGAGTAGATGGTCTATCTGGTTGGACGACGGCACTACCCTTATCTGCGGATCGAGCAAACCTGTAGGTCGTATCACCTGCTCCACAATCACACCCTCGCTGCGCTCGAGTTCATAGTCGGCCGGTGTGGCGCTGACATATATCATCTGCCGCGTGAGGTTTTCGAACTCCTCGAAACGGAGAGGACGGTTGTCGAGCGCCGCAGGCAGACGGAAACCGTACTGCACAAGATTTTCCTTTCGCGAACGGTCGCCACCGTACATCGCCCTTATCTGCGGAATTGTGACATGGCTTTCGTCGATTATGGTCAGAAAATCTTTAGGGAAGTAATCAAGAAGGCAGAACGGGCGCTCGCCCTCGCGCCGCCCGTCGAAGTAGCGCGAATAGTTCTCGATACCTGTGCAATATCCCAGTTCCTTTATCATCTCCACATCGTATGTGACGCGCTCCTCGATACGCTGCGCCTCGAGGTCGTGTCCCTCGCGGCGGAAAAACTCTATCTGCCGCCCCAGGTCGAGCTGTATCTGCGCTATTGCCGAAGCCTGTCGGGCCGGAGAGGTGACGAAAAGATTTGCCGGATAGATATTGAAACTGTCGTGGGTGCCGAGATGGGCGTTATCGTCGGGATGTATGGTTATCACCTTCTCCACTTCATCGCCCCAGAAGACTACCCTGACGATGATATCTTCATATGCCAGCCGTATGTCTACCGTATCGCCCTTCACCCTGAAGTTGCCACGTTGGAAATCGACCTCGCTGCGGCAGTAAAGGGCCGCTACAAGTTTACGCAAGAAAGCGTTGCGGCTGATATGCATACCCTTGGCTACTGTCACGACATTTTCATGGAAGTCTTCGGGATTGCCCATGCCATAAAGACACGAAACCGACGATACCACAATCACATCGCGGCGCCCCGACAGAAGAGCCGAAGTCGTCGCGAGCCTGAGACGGTCGATCTCGTCATTGATCATCAGGTCTTTCTCTATATACTTGTCGACCGACGGGATATAAGCCTCGGGCTGATAGTAGTCGTAGTACGACACGAAGTACTGCACCGCATTATCGGGGAAGAACTGTGTCATCTCGCTGTAGAGCTGTGCGGCAAGAGTCTTGTTATGGCTCAGAATGAGAGTGGGCCTCTGCACTTTCTCTATGACATTCGCCATAGTGAACGTCTTGCCCGAACCGGTGACACCGAGGAGCACCTGCGAAGCCATGCCACGCTCCACGCCCTCGGCGAGCTGTAGGATTGCCTCGGGCTGATCGCCGGTAGGCTTGTATTGCGACTGTAGGGTAAATTTCATACGGCAGATATTTAACTTACAAAGTTAACAATAAATCTGATACCACGGTGCATCAACTGAAAAACTAAAACAGAACAAAACGACGGCAAGCTGGCAAAGACGGAGACATAATCTTTACGATTTTTCTTTCGGCAGATAATTTTTATATGTAACTTTGCAATCTAATCATCAGATAATGGATAAACTACACACTATATATTTCAGTGCGACAGACACAACGCGCAGGTGTATCGAATCGTTCTGCCGAGGCTTCGGCAGCAAACCAGACTATACCATAAACCTCGCGGATGACCCCAATCCCATGTTTCCTGAAATATCCGACATGGATGTTGCCGTAATAGCCGTGCCAGTCTACGGCGGACGATTACCGCATCATGTAGCCACGGCCCTAACAAAGCTGAAGGGCAATAATGCCACAGCTGTGGCTATCGTGGTCTACGGCAACCGAGACTATGACGATGCCCTGCTTGAGCTTACAGATATTCTCCACAACAATAATTTCAGAATAGCCGGGGCCGGCGCATTTATCGGTCAGCATTCAATATTTCCCAAAGTAGCCAAATCAAGACCTGATTTAGCTGACGAGCAGAAACTTATGCAATTCGGGGAAGAGTGTAAGGAGATTTGTTCAAAAGGGGTTGGACAAGAGTCTTTGCCTTCGGTCAAGGGCAAACGCCCCTATAAAATACCAAAAGGAGTGCCACTCCACCCTACATCTGACGAAAACGGCTGTACGAAATGTGGAAAGTGCGCAAGAAACTGTCCTGTGGATGCTATTCCGGTTGATAAGCCATTTGTTACCGACACCACCCTATGTATAAGCTGCGGAAGGTGTATCATGGTGTGTCCGAATGGATCAAGACGCTACTCCGGTGCCACTTACTCGCTTGCCGGTCTTATTTTCAAAGCCGCATTTTCGAAACGCAAGGAACCGGAATGGGCAATATCTGAAGTGTAAATTACACAAAACCACAACATTATCTATGGTGTGGTTACTGTCTTTGGCACGACTCGGAGAGTCGCGCTCCTATCTGTGGCCCAACAACTTGATACTCTCGCCTTAGACAGGCAGAAATAGAGGCAACAGGACGAGCATACCTATACATAAAGCAATTCCCCCGAATGACCTTCTATCGGTCTTCGGAGGAATATGCTAAAATATATTCAGAATGCAGTCAGGGCATTTTACTTTACAAAAACTTTATAAGACTTACTGCCTTGACGCACAACAAATACGCCCGAACTTGGGTTATCCACCCTACGGCCCATGATGTCGTAGTAGACTTTTGGAGCATCAGCATTGTCTTCGGTCATGATATTCTTTACACCACTGGTAGTCGGAATTGCCACCGTCGACATCCTTGCAGCATCGTCGTTGGTCGTGAATGACCACGGATTCCAATCGGGGAAATGAAGTACGCATGCATCGGGAGGGAATACGATGCTACCATTCTTATAAGTTGCGACGTATTGAGGGAAAGCTACGGCGTATTCTTCTGCCGTGGGATATTTCATAGGCGATATAAAATTCTCGCAATGGCTGTAGACAACGACCGCACCTCGTTCGTCATGCTCAAACCCTGCTTCCTGAAAGGGAAGGACCACAAAATCTGGATTGGTTGCATCGATTACAAGGGGAGAATCAGAGCCATACTGCGAAAATGCTCCCAGCAAACGGAAATATCCGGGCCTGCGGTCGCGTTCCTGTACTGTAACGTTGGTCGAGATAGCCTCACCTTTGAAGTATGGTCCACAGAAACCATCGGTAAAGACAGACTCTCCAAGAGTCTTCCAGTTTGGACGTTCCTCGCCTCCGGGAAGGACAATCTTGAAGTCACCTTCGGCATTTACCGGCAAAAATTGACCTATCTCGTCAGCCCACCATCCGAAGCTATTGCGAGGAAAGTAAATGACGTTATCCTCGACCACTCCAGGTAAATCGTTGTCATAAAACCCATTTTCCGGCACTAACTGCGAGAAATAGTAGTTGAATTCAAAATAACGGTAGGCAATGAAGTCCTCACATATTACCCTCTCGGGGTCGGAAGCATCAACATAGAAATACTGGTCGTCAGCCGCTCCTACTATCCCGGCTATCGGAGACTCCTCATGATAAGGAATGAAACGATAGTAACCGTCGACATCATCACTCTCCTCTATCTCGATTTCCCAGCTTAGGTCATAGTCTACCTGATCAAAGATAGTCAACAAGCCCTCGTACCATCGCCCGGTACCGACCTTATGCCACCCGTTCTCGACTATACGGGATTGCACTTTCTGCCGTTGGTCATTCTCTTGCGAACGTTCGACGGAATTTGCCGCCAATCGACGAGGCGTAAGGGAGGTTGTCTCAGCTGCGGCATAGTTTGCCATCAGAAGCATCACTGCGGTAATACTTGTAAATACTGAAGTAATGAATTTCATAAGCACTTCAAAAATGTTGTTTTACTATTGAATTTGTGTTATCGATAGCAAAGATATACAAATAATCATAAAACAAAGACATATTGTATTGCATTTAGGTAATTTTAACACATCTATACTCTTAATACTCTCGCTCGGCAAACCCAAATAAATTTTGGTTTGCACTCGATCTATCCGTATCTTTGGCTATCGCCTTAGATACTCTCGCTCGGCAAACCCAAATAAATTTTGGTTTGCACTCGACTTATTCGTATCTTTGCATCGCTTTCACGCCGACGGGATAGTGCAGAGGCATTATTTGTAGGCGGGTGTACATTATAAAATACATAAAAGCGTTTATACACGCTTGTTCTTGCCTGTTTGAAACTACCACAAATCAAAACACAAGTCAAGGACGAGCAACGATAGATGCCCAGGGTATGTATATATCCAGTGCCACTGTATCATACAATGTGATATAGAGGCAACCGGACCATACATATCGGCGTGAGGTCTGCGTTGCCTGTTTTTCTTGTGTGGGCTGTGGTAGGCCTCAAACAGCAGAACCGGCAAAGCGTATAAGGCTCTCACGCTTTTCGTTCTAACCGGCATCTGACGAGCCATGCCACAAAACATGCCGGAGCTATGGCTTCTACGCCCACCTCCACTACCACATGCATATAGGCAATCGAATAAAGGAGATTTTGCGGCAGCAACCCAAAGAGCGTACCGTTACCTGGTTCGCCCATCAGTTGAACTGCCACCGGGTAAACGTATATGACATATTCAACCGGCAAACAATCGACACCGAGTTGCTATGGCGAATTTCGATAATTCTCGACCACGACTTTTTCAGAGACATATCAACCGATATACAGCGGACGCTGAAAGAAGATGCCCCCGCCTCTCAATACGAGAGACGGGGGCATTGATTTTATGTGTGTAATATGATATGTTACACCCTGTAATACCATGTGTTACACCAAATCTCGAAGTAAACGATTAATAGAACTTAACTTTGCATCACCAAATGGCCTCAAACGGGCTCTAAAACAACACAACCTGGATAACAACAGATTGTTTCACTTAAAATCAGATAATTAACATCATTAATTTATTTTAATCATTCGCGTATGAACAAAAAAATTTTGAACATGATGCTTTGTTCATTGTTGGCGGGCAGCATGACGACAGGTTTCGTCGGCTGTAAAGACTACGATGACGACATCACAGAGATCAACAACACTACCGGTGTTTTGAGCCAACAGCTCAAAGATCTCAGCAACGCCCTCGAGACAGCCAAAGCTGACGCTGCCGCTGCCAAGGCTGCTGCCGAACAGGCTACCGACGCAGCCTCGAAAGCAACCGAAGCTGCCAAAGCTGCCGCTGCCGAAGCCAAAGCAGAAGCTCTTAAAGAGGTAATGGCTCAGGTTGAGATGCTCCAGCAGCAGATCAGCGCCAACACCAACCTCTCTAAGAAGAATGCCGAAGATCTCGCAGCCCTCGCCGGCCGTATCGAAGGTATCGAGCAGGGCCTCGCCAACATCGACCTCACCGACGTAAACAAACAGCTCGGCGAGCAGGCCGGTCTCATCACCAAAGCCAACACACAGATCCAGGCTATCCAGACCCAGCTCAACGCTCTCGAAGCATATCAGACTCAGCTCAAGACCCTTGGTTCGGTAGAAGATATCAAGGCTAAACTTGATGCTATCGCAACAATAAAGAGCGACCTCAGCACTCTGCTCGACAAGGTTGATGCCAACAAAATCGCTATCGAAAATGTACAGAGCGAGTTGACCACCCTCTCGGGCAAAATCTCCACAGAAGTTGCCAACGGTGTCAACACTATCGCCGCTGTTATTTCGCAGCGCCTCACCTCGGTGACCCTGATGCCCGACCTCTATGTAGACGGTATACCTACCATCTCGTTCGAGTCGGCAAATTACACCAAGCGAATATTCAAAGACAACAAGTGGGTAAACGCCACAACCGGCAAAACCAACTTCATCATCACCAACAACGAGACTCAGGCTCAGTACCGCCTCAACCCCGGCACTGTGACCAACGAGGACATCATCGGTACAGAAGTTGCTTATGTAAGCCGCGTGGCTACCTCTCGTGCCGCCGAGACTGCCAACGATATCGTGAACGTTGCTTCGGCTGATGTTGACGCTCATGGTATCCTCACCGTGAAACTCGGCAAGAGCGACACCGAATCGCTCAACCGCACCGACGGCAAGATCAACACCGTTGCTCTCCGTGTGCCTATCGCAGCAAAACACCTCTTCACCGAGCAGGGCGAGACTTCGGCCAACATCTACTCTGAATATACCCGTCTGGAGGAAGCTTACTTCCAGCCCGAAATCATGTATGTGCCCGGTGCAAACCTCGACAAGGCTACACAGACACATCCCTACGCTGACTCGTTGGCTCTCTACAACTCGGCAGCTGATGCGCTTATCGCAAAGAACATCGTCTTCAACAACACGGGATTCAACCTCTATGAGCTTATCGAAGGTTGCAAGTTCTTCGCTCCCGGCAATCATGTTGCCATGACAATAGATCAGCTCCGCAAATACGGCATGGAGATCAACTTCCAGGTTGCTACACGCGAGTACAAGCCCAATTCGACAAATGATGTAGACCAACAGAAATGGGTGAAACTCTCAGGCGACAACAACGCTACGCTTATTCCTATCACCTCGAACGGTCTCACAGACAACAAGGCTATCATCGGCAAGCAGCCGATTATCCGCGCCATGCTCTACGACAAGGTCAACAAAAACATGATTGACGTCCGTTACTTCAAGGTGAAATTCACCGCTGAAGAAATGGCCCCCGTATCGTTCAAGTGGACTATCGACGACATCATCGGTTCACCCTGCGACGGCGCTACTGCAGACATGACTTGGGAAGATGTAGTGAAGAACATCCTCGTAAATCTCAATGGCGGCAAGGGTATGTCGAAAGAAGACTTCAACGCTATCTACGGCACCACCTGCACCGTAAACCCGGCCAACGACGACAATGGTACTTTCACTGCCACCGTCAACCCCGAACTCAGCGCTTCGATCCCCGTATTCTCGTGGAGCGTGACCAAGCAGCAGCTCGGCCATCTTGAAGAAGGTGAAAACACCAAGACCTTCAACAAGACTGTGACCTTCACCAACGCTGCCGGCCTCTATCCCGACGTTGTGATCGAGTTCACATTCACCGTCAAGACCACTGTCAACGCTGTAACTCTCGGCTCAACCGATCCTCTCAAGTGGAACGACAATACAATGCTCGTTTACGTAGTGCCGATGCCTCTTGACTACGACGTAACAGACCAGAACCGCGAGAAGGCTCACTACGCAACCAACATCCTCGAAGGCCGCGAGAAATCGTATGTAAATGGTCTCACCGGCTGCGCTCAATACGACATCGACTTCGCTCCCGGACAAGGCTATGTAGGCAAGGCTCTCGAATTCAAGGGTACATACGGACACTGGATGATGACAAAAGCCAACCAGGATAATCTTACTAAAGTTATCTACTCGATTGAAAACAATGCAGATGGTAAGACACTTGCAAGCAATGGTAAGACTATCAAGGTAGAATGGTCGTCGAACGTCAACGGTCTCTCGTCGAACCCCGACAACCGCTACGTATTCGGCTCGATGGACCTCAAGGTGCTCCCCATCCTGACGCTCAACCCCGAAAACGCCAACGCCATCATCGACAACTCTGTTGCTCAATCAACCGATGTTGCAGTGACAATCACCGACGCTTACGGCAACCTCGTAGCAAAGGTAGCTCCGACCGACAAACCCCTTGCTGATGAGTACTGGGACTTCTACGGTGTTAACGATCCTACCTTCGTAGGTGCAATCGAAATCGCCGACGATGCAACAGGAAAGAATGCCCGCAGCCTTGCAAGCCTCAACATGGCAGCAAACGTTGACACAGACGGTAAACTTACCTTCCAGAACAACGGTGCACCTCTCCAGAGCGATGCCTACCTCATGGTTCCCGTACAGGTTAAACACCTCTGGGGCGAACTCACAGGTAAGATTGCAGTTCCTCTGAAGAAGAACCCTAACCTGAAATAACTAATAACTACCGCATCTAAGTGATGATAGAGTAAAATTCTCAACAGAATATGCTCGAGAATCCCAGGCGTTGTGAAATGCCTGGGATTTTTTTGTACTTTTGCAACGAAACAACACACAACTTGCCATGATCAAACCAATCAAAGCTTTCATAATTGCGACCTCGATCGCCTGCCTGCCGGCAGCGAACGCTCAACAAGCGGTAAAAACCGTAACGCTGCAAAAAGAATCGGGGCTCGAAAACCAAACGCGCCTCGCGCTTGCCACCGCATCGGAGCTTCTCGACCAAAACAAGCCGGAAGAAGTACCATCGACCCTCAACCGAAGGGCGGCGATGCATATCCTCGACGGAGTGTTGCACGACACACGGTTCGACGGAGCGGCTGAAGTCCGGGCTTTTGTCGACGACCGCTGCGCCAAGGTCATAGCCGACCTCGACAGACCGCTACGGTCAAGAGCCGAGATTTACAAGCTATATAACTCGGGCATGATTGTGCGTACCGAAGGTGCGACGGTTGCCTTCGATATCTGCAGGGGTGCCAAATCAGGGGCTGTGGGCGAGGGACTTATCTCAGACTCTACAGCCAAGGTTATCGCAGATAAATGCGACATGCTTTTACTTACCCACAACCATTCCGACCACGTCGACCCGGTGGTGATCGATTACTTTCTCGACAAGGGGAAGAAGGTGGTCGCCCCGACCGAAATACTCCCCGACAACAAACGCATCACCCATGAAAGGAAAGAGAAGGTATGGAGCTTCAGCCATACTCTCGCCGACGGGAGTAAAATATCGGCAAGTGTACTGCCCGGACACCAGGACCACCTTCAGAATAATATATACATAGTGACGATGCCCGACGGGTTCCGCATGGCTTTCACAGGCGACCAATGGCTTAAAGCTGATGACGAATGGCTATTGGCTCTCAAAGGCAGGGTGGAGCCTGTAGATGTACTTATGCCGATATGCTGGGCACGCGAGCTACAGGCACTTGTAGATGTATTCGACCCTGCAAAGGTAGTATCGATCCACGAAAACGAATTCATATTCCACGGCATAGACCACCGCGAGAGCTACTGGCTGAGCGAGGCTAAACTCCGGCAACTCCGACAGCCCTCATATCTGCTCACTATAGGTGAGAAAATCGATATAAAATAACGGCAGAGAGCCGGAGTCCATGACAGAACTCCGGCTCTCCTTATATAACGTTATCTTCAGATATTGACTTTAAAAGCCTGTCCGTTGTTGACCGAGCGCGACATGATGGTCTTGCCATCTCTCACAATCTCGACCTTGAGACGTTTTCCTTTGCGTGTGATATTGATATCAACCGGTTTATCGCCACAAATATAGGCGTTTTTGAGGTTCATGAAGTTCCAAGCATCGGGCATCTCGGGTTTCATTTCAAATGACTTTAACCCGGTGGGACGTATGCCGAACACACCTTCGGTAATTACGCGGCAATAAAGGGCGCTCTCTGCCGATAGATGACGCTGGCTGCCTTCGGGCCATGCTTCTATAGGATAGGGCACATGCTCACCGAGCAGACGGAGTCCGGAATAGTCGTTGAGAAATTCGTAGCCCCGTTCATGATCGCCGGCAGCGAAAATTCCGCGTAGAGCATAGAGAGTCGAGCGGTCCCAATAGGTCGATGTTCCGCTCTGGCTGAGCAAACCGTCGTTAAACCTCAGATAAGGCGACAGCAGGGCATCGATCGTCCCCTGGGCTTTGTCGTATATGCCTGCGACGAGTGGTATGCATATCCATGAACGGAGCACGTCGTTGCCGTCGTAATAGCGGTAAGTGTCGAAGCCTTGCACATTAGCGCCGAAATACTTGTTGATATTTCCACGCATAGCCACAGCTCTCTTCATATAGTCTTTCGCGAGGGCTGTTTTGCCAAGATCTTTCGCAAGGCTGGAAGCCGAAACGAGAGCATCGTAGTAGAGAACGGATGTGCAAAGGTTGGCATTACCGGACGGGAAGCGGTTTTCGAGTTCGTCGCTGTCCGATTCTACCACCCCGTCGGCGTTGATCTTCCGCGCACAAAACTCGAGGCACCACTCTATAAGCGGCCATACCTCTTCGGCCCTTTCCTTACTGCCGCTTGCCAATGCCGCACGGCTGGCACCATAGGCAATCATGGCGGCATCGCCACGGTCGCCGGCAGCACTAAAGTGATCACGACCTTCGCTTATGACCGACGACGGTATGGGCTTGTATTCGTCGTTCATATACCGTGCGAACAAGCGGAATGAATTCCACACCGATTCGTCGGCCTTGTCGTAGCCCATCAACGGGAAGAAGGGGTTGGCATACTCGGCCTGGTCGTTGGCCCATATGGCAGCATAGTAAGACTCACCGCCAGGCGAATGGAGCAAGCCCGACTGTGTGCGGAAAATACTCTCACAAGCACGGATCTTAGCCATCGCAAATTCGGTGTCGACAATCGGATCGGGGGTCTCAAGCACAAGATTACCACGCAACGAGTCGCAGAGACGGCTACGCTTCTCTTTCTCGACATCAACACTCACTGTTGCCGGAGTCTGACCAGCTTTAAGGGCTTCGGTAGCAAAGTTGTATTCGACACTCTCACCTGGAGCAAGGCTCACAAGAATATCCTTACCGTTTTCAGAAGCTGCCGTGATGGTATAGGCCCCTTCGGTACCCTCCTCGGCTGCTGTCGAATACACAAAGCGCTGCGACGGCAGTACCAACTGTACCGACGCATCACCGACATTGGTAAATGTGTATTGCTCGCAAAGTCTTGGTGTTTCGGTCGACGGGAATATTTCGCGACGAAGCCGCAGTCCGCCGGGGAAAGAACTGTAGACCGTAAAAATACCGTCTAAGCTGATACTGTCGACCTTTTCGCCAGTCAACTGACGCCTGTTGGCCAACACAGGCGACACAAAGTCGAGTGCAAGCTGCCTGGTGAGGCTCGCATGGGTATTGTCGGGGACTGTACGCAACATCGGCCACACCATAGAGCGCTCAAGGTTGAATTTACGCGAGGCATCCACTCCGTAGCGCAATACTGTAGATATTTTTTCGCCACTCATCTCGAGGTGGTCGTTATGCGGCAGGCTGTCGGTGGTAACCCATACTATGGCAGTCTCCTGCGGATTGATCTTCCACCTGTGCGACCAAGAAACAGCCACCGCCGAAAGGGCGATGGCTGCAATAAGAAATCTTTTCATGTAATTGTCTTTATCCTTCTTTTTCAAGAAGGTATGGCAATATTATTCAGGACGTTTGGTCTTTTTACCGTAACCATAAACAGCGGCGCTGCCAAGCTGCTCTTCGATGCGGAGGAGCTGGTTGTACTTGGCCATACGGTCGGAGCGGCTTGCCGAACCGGTCTTGATCTGACCCGAGTTGGTAGCTACAGCGAGGTCGGCGATAGTTGCGTCCTCGGTTTCGCCCGAACGGTGCGAGATAACGGCGGTGTAGCCGTTGCGCTGTGCGAGTTCTACGGCACGGAGAGTCTCGGTGAGTGAACCGATCTGGTTAACCTTAACGAGAATAGAGTTGGCGCAGCCTTCTTCGATACCACGCTCGAGATACTTCACGTTGGTCACGAACAAGTCGTCGCCTACGAGCTGGCAACGGTCGCCGATAAGGTCGGTAAGGATCTTCCAGCCTTCCCAGTCGTCTTCGGCCATACCGTCTTCGATAGAGTCGATAGGATAATCGGTGATGAGTTTCTCGAGATATTTAGCCTGCTCTTCACGGGTGAGTTTCTTGCCGTTGGCTTCTTTGGGCTGTCCGTCTTTGAGCTTGGTGTAGTCGTAGATACCGTTCTGGTAGAATTCCGACGAAGCGCAGTCGAGACCGATGGTCACGTCCTTGCCGGGTACGTAGCCGGCTTTCTCGATAGCCTTGATGATAACGTTGAGAGCGTCTTCGGTACCGTCGAGAGCAGGTGCGAAACCGCCTTCATCACCTACAGCGGTGCTGAGGCCACGCTCGTGGAGCACTTTCTTGAGGTTGTGGAACACCTCTGTGCCCATACGGATACCTTCATGGAACGAAGATGCACCGATAGGACGGATCATGAATTCCTGGAAGCAGATGGGAGCGTCAGAGTGAGCGCCACCGTTGATGATGTTCATCATCGGAACGGGGAGAACGTAAGTGTTGCAACCACCTACATATTTGTAGAGGGGAAGGTCGAGGTAGTCGGCTGCAGCCTTTGCAACTGCGAGCGATACGCCGAGGATAGCGTTGGCGCCGAGGTTGCTCTTGGTGTCGGTGCCGTCGAGAGCCAACATGGTCTCGTCGATAGCGATCTGATCAAGGGCATTCATGCCAACGAGAGCTGCAGCGATAGGACCGTTTACATTGGCTACGGCCTTTGTAACGCCCTTGCCCATATAGCGGCTTTTGTCACCGTCGCGAAGCTCAAGAGCCTCGTTTTCACCTGTAGATGCGCCAGAAGGAACGGATGCGCGTCCAAAAGCACCGCTTTCGAGCAGTACGTCTACTTCTACTGTGGGATTGCCGCGGGAGTCAAGTACCTCACGACCTGTGATTTTTGCGATTTTCATAATTTTTGTTTACTTAATAGCTTGCTATTATATGTGTTGGATTTATTTTTTGTCTTATGTAGTTTTACGTCTGCAAATTTACGAAATTTTTCTGTATTTCAATATTTTGTAGTCTGAATTTTTACAAAAATATGTACCGGTCGAACTTACATGGCCGCTCAAATGTTAGCAAAATATAATAAAGCCCAAGATATGAAAAATATAAGAACCGCTCTATACAACTTCTCCCGTCCCCTGCTCAAAGCCGCAGCACACATCGGCGCGGCAACAGTAGTGGCCGTGGTTTTGGCGTTAATGCCTTCGTGCGACCATAGCGACCTGTGGGATGAACTACCGTCAGAGATAACAGAATTTATAAATCAATATTTCCCCGACAGCGAACTACAGGCAGTGAGCCATACCGCATCGGGCTACCATGTCCGTATCGACGACGGCCCGGGGATGACATTTGGCACAGACTTGCAATGGCTCGCCGTCGACGGCTACGGTATGCCATTACCGCAGGTATTATTATTCGATAAACTACCTCCGGTGGTATATGATTATATCCAGGGCACAGCACAGCTCGACGAAGTTTTCAGTATCTCGCGCGATCACGGCAAATATACCATCGCCTTGCTCGACACCGACCTCTACTACGATACCGCTACCGGCCAACTGACCGGAAACACATAAAGCGTGAGACGTTCATTTCCGGCATAACCACTGCCCTTTGCCGGAAGTACGGCTACCGTAGGCTATAGCATGGCGCGGACACGAATGGTAGCACCGGAGACACAAGGCACAATCACGCCCCCATACCGGAGTTTTATCTTTGCCGGGCGAGATATTACCCAATGGACATATCCGAGAGCACAAACCGCAGGCGGTACAGGCTTCTGTTGTATGGAACGGCTCAGGCGACATGCAGAAACGCTTGAACAAGGGATAATATATCTTCGATTTAATCCACGGAAACGAACCCCGGACGAGCAGATCTCCACTACCCTCTTCCATCGCCTTTGCTATAAGGGCAATCCTGCTGCGCGACTTTTCCATCTTTTTGAGGGCAAGCTCGCGGCTGTCGACATCAAAACCCGGCATAAGAGTATAGGTATTCGGCATGACAACAGCATATGCCCCTGCCACATCAAGGCCACGGGCAAGCATTATCTTCCGCCATTGGAGGTCGGTATAGCCCATATCGTCGCCGCAGGTCGTGAGCATGTAATGACGCGCTGACATCGCTTTTTCTCCGAGGGCGACCTCCGACATGAACCGTTCCATGACAGGCGGCACACCCCATGCATAAGTCGGGAAAGCCCACACGATACGCCCGTCGGACGTATCGAGCAAAATACCCCCAGGCCGCGACAACTCGTCAGGACCGAGCTCGAAAAGCTCATCTCCGGTCAAGCGCGAAAGCTGTGCCGCGCAATGACGTGTATTGCCGGTGCCGCTGAAATATACTATCATTTACGTTTACCGTTCTTTGGTCTATGCTCCTGCAGCTGCGACGCCGATGCACGTATAGTCACCTGAGTGGCCCCGAAACCATACTCGCGGAACGAAGCGTCCTGCACATCATGCCCTTTGAAGCGATGCGTAAGTTCTTTCATCACAGCCTGACGCAACACTCCGTCGCCCTTACCGTGGATAAAGATTATACGCGTACCCGGACGATGGAGATTTGCTTTCATCACATCTGTGAAACGGTCGATCTGGAAATTGAGTATATCGGCCGACGACAATCCTTCCGTACTGTCGAACATAGCGGAAGCGTGCAGATCGACCTCAATCACATCGTTTTTCGGTCGTGGCGAGTTGAGGTTCGAAGCCTTACGTTCGGAGTTGGCCTGCCGGCGCACGTCGCGCTCTTTCCTGGCCATACCCTCGGCCAGACTTGCGGCATCATATACCGGCTGCGAAGCCGGCCGGTCAGCCACTGCAATATCGTATGCAATGACAGGTGTATCGAAATAAGGATTAGGCCGGAAACAATGCAGCCGGGCAAACTTTACCGTATCAACCTTAAGTTCAACGCGTCCCGGCATCTTTGCCTCGAACACGCGGTCGCGCTTGAAGGCCATATAATGCACCTCCAAACGGTCGAAATGCGCTAACTCAGCAGCGGTGAGTTCAAAAAGAAATTCTTGTATATTCGGTTCTACAAGTCCGTCATAGCGCAAGGTCCAACGTTCTTCGTCGTTGCCACGGCTCATCACGGCTAAGTATATATAGTAATTGGAATCGTTGACAAGATAAGCCCCGAAAGTTGTCTGCGACAGAGCCTTGATATTTTCAGGTTCGAAACCGAGCACAAGATTTAGGACATCTCCATCCTTAGTCTCGACCACAGGAAGCTTTGTAGGAGCAGCTGCACGGTCTTTGGCAATATCCACTTTGGCAACCGGAGCATCGGCCAAAGCCGATGCATGACTTATCACCACACATTCGCGCACAAGAACGGGAGTCTCAAAACCATCGTCGTCCACATATGCCATGTCACCGTCAATCCTTGTCACACGTCCACCTCCGACTGCATTGAGGTAGCGCACTGTATCTCCTATTTTCATAGCTCTGGCTTCAGGGGTATTTTAAATCGACAGGCCTGTGCGCTCATACAGGCCAAAAAGCAAATTCATGATATGGACGGCATTTCCTGTGCAGCCTTTTGTCATGTAGTCGGCCGAAGCTTCAATCTTAAGTTTCTCGCCGTCTTTCGACAATTGTATCAGACATTTGTTACTGCCGCGCAAATCTTCGTCCACGCCACCGCTGCCGGCGATTAGATATACGAAATTATGGTCGTCATATGCCTCGCGATAGATACGTTCGATTTCTTCGAGAGCAATCGGGGTCGACAGTTCAGCACGGACATCGATGCGGCTGAACGGCACTTCAGGCAAAGCTTTTATATCTATGCCACCACCAAACGACAACTGTACTCCGGCCAGAAATTTACCGGCTTCGTCAGCAACTCCATCAACCGATCCGGGAGTGGAAAGCCCGACAGATATTTCTCCATTGATCAGCGCATTCTTTGCCAAAGGCAACAAGGCCAGATCTATCGCCAAAGCCTCCGGACGCGGAGCCACTGCGGCTCGGGCACCACGCACCAAATCTTTACGGTAAAATTCGGGTAGGCCATATACATAATCGCCCATATCCTGCCCGACAATATTACCTGTCCGACCAAGGACAATCAGCCTGAAGTCGGGATCGTCGCGGTACTTCCCAAGGATCTCGGGCGTAAGGTTCTCTTCATCGATAACAAAAAGGACATCAAGACTGTCGAGGTCAAGAACCCGTTCGATAGTCAGGTCTGTTTCGCCGGCAAACACCGGATGCAGTTCTGCCAGAGGGGCAGTGTTTCCTGCCGGAGAAGCAACGGCGCGAAGGTCTACGTCAGGATGGCGGAGGAGAAGCCTCAAAAGTTGTTTGCGAACCGGATCGACGAGCGTTCCGCTACCGTAAATACCTGCTTTTATCATGCTTGGATATTAAAGATTTCTTTCATTATTACCGGCGTGGCCCCAACCTTCGAGGCGATATATTCGGCCGCCTTCACACCTGCCGACCTACGCATCGGCATATCGGAAGTCAACCTGTCGAGAATAGCCTCGAAACCTTTGGCATCAGCGATGCTGAAAGCTCCGCCGAGAGCCGTAAGTTCGACAGCTTCGTTGAACTTGGAATAATTCGGGCCAAATATAACCGGAATTCCATATACCGCAGCCTCGTTGATGTTGTGTATCCCGACACCGAAACCACCTCCGATATAAGCCACATCGGCATACCGGTAAAGGCTGCTCAACAGACCGTAACTATCGACAATCAGATACCGGAGTCCTTCGGCTACTTCGGCGGCACGGGCAGGAGATTCTTTCACAAGACGTTCGAAATCACTGAACAACATCGTCACATCAGTGCCGAGGCGTCGGCGCATCGCGGCAAGGCGGTCTTTGTCAAATTCATGTGGAGCTATGATTGCTCTCACATCAGGGCGTTTCTTAAGCGACTGAATATAAATATCCTCATCCTTCTCCCAGCTGCTGCCGAAAACCATCGTGAAAGCTTCCGGCCGGGCAGATTTGAATATATCCATCTGTTTTATGTCGCGACGTTTACGACACACTGCCGTCACACGGTCAAAGCGCGTGTCGCCAGCCACTGTGGTCTGCAAAACACCTATCGATGCAAGAAGACGGCGCGAAGCCTCATCCTGCACGAAGATACGGTCGAAGCACGACAGCATATTGCGGAACATCCCTCCCCACGGACGGAAGAACACTTGGCCCGGGCGGAAAATAGCAGAGACTATATATGTCGGAATATTCCGCTGCTTCAATTCTCCGAGATAATTGCCCCAAAATTCGTATTTGACGAATATAGCCATCTTAGGGCTCGCCAGGTCGATGAACTTACCCACATTTCCCGGAAGGTCGAAAGGCATATACACCACCGCCACCCGGGGGTCATAGTCGCACCTCACCTCATATCCCGACGGAGAGAAAAACGACAGGAGTATCTTAGCATCAGGACGGGCAGCAAGCAAGGCATCGATAATCGGACGCCCCTGCTCGAACTCACCCAACGATGCGGCATGTATCCACAAGTCGAAACCATCAGGAGCGATCTGCCGCCTGAACGTACCAAGCCGCTCGAGAGTCTCGGCCTGGCCATGAAGCATGTGCCGGACTTTCGACGAAGCCAGGCCGGCAACATGTGCTACGCCGCTATAAAGCCGGATACCGGCATTGTAGAGCGCGTTCATTCAACGGGTTGAATTCGTTCGATAGCGGCTTCTATACGCTTTATGGTCTCGTCTTTGCCCATAAGTTCGGTAATTTCGAACATGTGGGGGCCTTTGCACTCGCCAACCACGGCAAGACGGAACGCGTTCATTACATTACCGAGATGCAAGCCTTTTTCTTCAATCCATTTCAACACTATCGGCTCGAGTACGGCGGCAGAGAAATCAGGTTGAACGGCCAAAAGCTCGATAAGCGCAGCCATATTGGCCGGCATGTCGGGAGTCCAACGCTTGCGTATCGACTTAGCCTCGTATTCTTCAGGTGCTTTGAAGAAGAAGCCGGCATGGGCCCAAAGGTCGTCGACAAAGTTGATGCGACTCTTCAACATACCTACCGCACGTGTAATATAGTCGTCGGAAAAATCTCCGACATTCACGCCGTGAGCTTCAAGCACAGGTTTGAAAAGCTGAGCGAGCTCGGCGTCGGACGTAGCCTGAAGATAAGTGTGGTTGAACCACTTGCCTTTCTCAAAAGCGAATTTCGCGCCAGAACGCGAGCAATGCTCAAACGAGAACTTCCGGATAAGGTCGTCCATGCTCATCACCTCGGTATCGTCGCCGGGATTCCAGCCCAACAGAGCCAGGAAGTTTACCACAGCTTCGGGTAGATAGCCACTCTCGCGGTAGCCTCGGCTTGTATCGCCGCTGAACGGGTCGTGCCATTCAAGTGGGAAGACAGGGAAACCGAGCCGGTCGCCATCGCGCTTGCTGAGTTTACCTTTACCGTCGGGCTTGAGCAAAAGAGGAAGATGCACGAACTGGGGGGCGGTGTCGCTCCAGCCGAACGCCTCGTAAAGGAGCACATGAAGAGGTGCTGACGGGAGCCATTCCTCACCACGGATCACATGCGACACCTTCATCAGATGGTCGTCGACAATATTGGCAAGGTGATATGTAGGCAGGTCGTCCGAACTCTTGTAGAGCACCTTATCGTCGAGAATATCGCTTTTGATAGTCACCTTTCCGCGCAGAAGGTCGTCGACTTCGACATCGCGTCCCGGTTCGACAAGAAAGCGCACCACATATTGCGTGCCGCCATCGATAAGGTTCTTGACCTCCTCGGCCGACATCGTGAGCGAATTGCGCATTCCTCCGCGTGTCGAAGCATCGTACTGGAAGTTGGGTATCTCCGCGCGCTTGGCATTGAGCTCTTCGGGAGTATCGAAAGCAAAATAGGCCTTACCGGCATCCAGGAGCATCTTGACATGCTCGCGATAGATGTCGCGGCGCTCGCTCTGCTTGTATGGGCCGTAAGGTCCTCCTTCACGTACACCCTCGTCGATTCCTATTCCAAGCCATGCGAGAGCCTCGTTGATATAGTCTTCAGCACCCGGCACAAAACGCTGGGAGTCGGTATCCTCGATACGCAAAATCATCTTGCCGCCATGCTGGCGTGCGAAAAGGTAGTTATAGAGAGCCGTGCGAACTCCGCCGATATGCAGTGGTCCTGTGGGAGAAGGCGCGAAACGGACTCGCACCTCACGTTCTGTCTGCGACATTTAGATTTCTGTTTATGTTGGTTTTAGCCTTGTTTTTATTTTTTGGCAAAATTACAAAAAATCCGCCATACGGCAAAAAAAACTGACAACCGGCTGTCATTGGCAGATTGTATAGGTTTTATAGCGATACCCTTCGGGGTATTTTTCGTAACTTTGTAGCCGACTTAAGCCAAAATCCACAATATCGGCGTCCCGACACCGTTTATTTAATAATGAAAAGACATCTCTACATCCTGATCATATGCCTTCTGGCACTCGGAGTCACTTGCTCTTGCAGGGGGCCTAAACTTGCGGCCGCCGACGAGCAGATGGCACGTGGCGAATATTTCGACGCTTCGAAAACCTACCGTAAAATCTACAACAAGCTCACCAAGCGCGAAGAACGGCAACTTCGCGGTGAGGTTGCATATAAAATGGCCGAATGCCACCGACGGCTCAACCAATACGCCCGGGCATCAGCTGCATATCAGAATGCAGCCCGATATGGCTACACAGACTCCACCCTGTATCTGAACCTCGGCCGCACACTAATGGCCGAAGGTAAATACAGTCAGGCCATAAAAGCCCTCGAGGAATATTTAGCTTGGAAACCGGGCGACAAGCTCGCAACAAATATACTCGCCGGCGCTCGCATGGGCCTTGCCAAAGACGGGCAGACACGCTATGTGGTGCGTAACGCAAAACTTTTCAATTCGCGCCGCGCCGACTATGCCCCCATGTATCTTGACAAATCGCTCGACCAGCTCTACTTCACCACCACCGCAGAGAAATCGACAGGTACACGTCGCAGCGAAATAACCGGCATGAAGAAAGGCGACATATGGTTCGCCACAAAAAACGAACGCGGCGAATGGAAACGCCCTGAACCGGTAGAGGGAGAACTGAACACCGAAGTGGACGAAGGAACTCCTGCATTCTCGCCCGACGGACAGACTATGTACCTGAGCCGTGCCCGGCGTGAGCCCAACGCAAATACGGGTGTCGAAATATACACCTCCCAGCGCAGCGACGCCAAATGGAGTGCTCCGGTAAAATTTGAAATAACAGCCGACACTCTATCGAGCTACGCACACCCGGCCGTATCGCCCGACGGTACATGGCTATACTTCTGCTCCGATATGCCCGGCGGACAAGGCGGCAAAGACATATGGCGCATAAACCTAAAAGAACGGGCTGGATCACTCGAGAACCTTGGAGAATGGATCAACACTCCCGGCGACGAGATGTTCCCCGTATTCCGTTCCGACTCTGTGTTCTATTTCGCTTCCGACGGTCATCCAGGATTTGGCGGACTCGACATATTCCGTGCCGAGCAGACAAAATCGGGCGGTTGGAAAGTCACAAATATGGGCAGGCCGGTCAATTCACCTTCCGACGATTTCGGCATAACTTTTGGAGAGAAGGAAAGTGGCTTCTTCAGTTCGAACCGTGGTGACAACCGTGGTTACGACCACATATATTCATTCGAGTTACCCGAGCTCAAGATACTCATCTCAGGTTGGGTGCTCGACAAGGACGAAGAACCCGTTCCCGACGCTGTCATACGCATCGTAGGCAACGACGGATCAAATCAAAAACAGATAGCGAAGCCCGACGGCTCGTTCTCATTCCCCCTCGACCGGGGCGTGAGCTATGTAATGCTTGCCGGAGCCAAGGGCTACCTCAACGCAAAACAAGAATTTACAAGTGATATCGCAGAAGAAGATGCCGAGTATAATGTCGATTTCATACTTGCGTCGATAAACAAACCGGTTGTGATCGACAATATTTTCTACGATTTCGACAAAGCGACACTTCGTCCTGAATCGAAAACAGCCCTCGACTCTATGGCTCAGGTGCTGCGCGACAACCCAAACGTCACAATCGAAATGGCCTCGCACACCGACCGCATAGGCTCGGAGAAATACAACATCAACCTGTCGCAACGCCGCGCACAGTCGGTGATAGACTATCTCATATCCATAGGTATAGCTGCCGAGCGCCTCCAGAGCCACGGCTATGGTAAATCCAAGCCCAAGACAATCACCAAAAAACTGGCCCGTCTATACCCTCAGTTCAAAGAAGGCGACGTACTGACCGAGGAACATGTCCTCGCCCTACCCGAAGCCGATCAGGAAATAGCCGACCAGATAAACCGACGGACAGAGTTCCAGGTCCTTTCGATAGATTACAGAATGTATTGAAATGAAATTCCGAACCGAAATAGAAACGGTCAAGTCCAACCGTCTGATAGACCTACGACAACCGATACTGATGCTCGGGTCGTGCTTCACCGACAATATCGGTGAGCGCCTCGGACGCGACGGTTTCGACGTGGTCCACAACCCTCTCGGACCGCTCTACAACCCTATATCCATCGCTAATTGCATCATGCGTGCATTCGATGGGAAAGCATACACTGAAAACGACCTTGTGCAAGGACCTAACGGATATCATTGTCTCGACTATGCCTCGCGCTACAGCGGACAAGATGCCACGGCAGTCGCGGCCAAAGTAAACGCTGATTTCTCAACCGTTTGCGAGCGGCTCGCCGATCCAAAATTACAAACTGTAATAATAACATTCGGCTCAGCATTCGTCTACGAACGGCAGGGAAAAGCAGTCGGCAATTGCCATAAATTCCCGGCTTCCGACTTTCGCCGTCGGCGGCTGGGCATAAAAGAGATTGTAGACGCATGGGCTCCAGTAATCGGACGTCTGCCTGACCAGACTAACATCATCTTCACAGTAAGCCCTATCAGGCATCTCGCCGACGGACTACATGGAAACGAAGTGAGCAAAGCCACACTCCTGCTCGCCCTCGAAGAGCTTTATCCGGCCTATCCCATGCGCGCAGGATACTTTCCGTCGTACGAAATCATGATTGACGACCTGCGCGACTACCGTTTCTACGCCGCAGACATGAAACACCCATCGGAAGTGGCTGTCGACTACATCTACGAGATATTCTGCAACACATACGCTACACAGGAAACCCTTAGGGAAGCGGCAGAAAACCGCCGCCGCTACCGCGCATCACTACACCGACCAATCCTATGAGATCTATCTCCGCATCAGAGCTTGCAAACCTCGGCATAAATCCGGTCGAAGTACATCACTCCACCTCCGACCCTGCCGGGGAACACCGCATAATATACCTCACAACCGACAGCCGAACCGTCACCGACCCTGCATCGACGGCCTTTGCTGCCGTAAAGACAGGTGTCAACGACGGACACCGCTACATACCCGGCTTATACAAAGCCGGAGTAAGGGTGTTTATTGTAGAACATCTTGATGATGAGCTACGAAATTATGATGCTACCTTTATCGTCGTAAACTCTGCCGAAGAGGCATTGAGACTCATGGCTATGAGCCGGCTCAAAAATTACACCGGTGGTATCATCATAACCGGAAGCCACGGCAAGACGAAAACCAAGGAACTTATTTTCCGGACCTTGCTGAAGCACAGCAACGCAGTACGGAGCCCTCGCAGTTGGAACAGTTCTATCGGCGTACCTTTGGCAATATGGGATATGACCATCGCCGACGAACACCCCGACCATATGCTCACCGAAGTGGCTATCGACGGGCCAGGCCAAGGCGAAAAAATATCGACACTCCTTTCCGGCTCTCACCGTATCGGCATAATAACACCTCTCACAACCGAACACGACGAGGCTTTCCCGAGCCATGCCGACAAAGTGCGCGAAAAAGTCGACATCGTGCGCCGGTGCTCCACTATAGTCTACGCCGACACCGACCCAGAGCTCCGCAGGCAGCTTGAGGAACTGCCCGATGCCGTACTCTATCCAGTAGCGATCAACAGCAGCCTCGGTCCGACAATCTTTCATGCGCTCGCTGCCACTGTATGCACTATCCTCGAAGTATCGCAGGACAATATTTCGGTCATAAAGCAACTATCGCTCGTAGACATGCGACGCCGTATAGCTCCGGCAAGCAACGGGAACAATATCATCCGCGACCTCTTCACCCCCGATTTACGGTCGCTTGCCGACGCGTTGCTCTTTTTCAGCCGCCACTGCGACAGTTCTCGCAAAAAAGTGTTGATTCTCGGCGATATGATTGCAAACGGTACTGAAAGTAATCTGGCGCACACATATTCGCGAGTCTTGGATCTATGCCGTAATTTCGGAGTTTCGAATTTAGTATTTACAGGTACGGAAGCACTCTCCGCAAAGCTCACTTTGCCAATCTCAGATAAAGTTTCATATGCAGGAGATTCTCTTATCACCGACATCGAGGCAGGACGGGCGTGGCACGACAGCGACATACTCGTATTCGGAGAGAAATCAGTTATTCCGTATCTCGACGCCCTCGAAAGTGCCGCCCACGATACCTCCCTCGAAGTAGACCTTGATGCTCTTATCCACAATTACAACCACTACCGCCGGCTCGTAAAACCCGGCACCGAGATCATCGCTATGGTCAAAGCATCAGGATATGGAATGGGGGCTGTAGAAATCGGCAAAGCGCTTCAAAACCAAGGTGCAGCTTATCTTGCTGTAGCTGTAGTCGACGAAGGAATAGCCCTGCGCGACGCCGGAGTATCGATGCCAGTAATGGTACTAAACCCGATAACCAACCGCCACCGATCGCTATTCACCCATCGTCTCGAACCTGCCGTTTTCTCTCTTGGCGAACTGGCCACTTTATGTAATGAGGCAGCCATGACCGGAGTGAAATCGTACCCGATACACATCAAAATCGATACCGGCATGCACCGTGTCGGCTTCCTCGAACAAGACATACAGCAACTCGCAGCAGAGATAAAAAAACAGACACAACTTCGGGTCGCTTCTGTTTTCACACACCTTGCCACAGCCGATTGCCTCGATATGGATTCATATACCTTAGGCCAAATCACTGCATTCAACCGTGCTGCCGACAGCCTTGAGACCTTGCTCGGATATAAAATAAAACGCCATTATCTCAACACCGCCGGCATGATGCGTTTTGCCGACAGTGGAGACTACGATATGGCTCGCCTCGGCATAGGGCTCTATGGTGTTTCACCTTATAAAACTACCGAAGCATCACATCTACAGCCTGTAGCCGCGCTACGCACACGCATCATATCAATTAAACATTGGCCCGACGACACTCCTGTAGGCTACGGATGCAAAGGCCGCACCCAAGGCGACAGCATAATCGCCACAATACCAATAGGCTACGCCGACGGCATCAACCGCCATCTCGGCTGCGGAAATGCGTCGTTTATCGTAAACGGAACACCCTGCCCCACCGTAGGCAACATCTGCATGGACCAATGTATGATCGACGTCTCGGCGGCACCCGACCCAAAGGTAGGCGACTCTGTAGAAGTTTTCGGCCCGTCTCAACCCGTCGAAATACTCGCACAAGCCCTCGACACCATCCCCTACGAAATCCTCACCTCAGTCAGCCCCCGTGTCAAACGCACCTATCTCAAGAGGTGACAATACAGACATCCTATACTGCACAAATAAATTATTCGTACCTTTGCATATCAGATTGAACTAAACGCATATAATCGATGACTACAGATAAAAAAGTGCTTGTAACAGGTGCCGACGGGTTTATCGGGTCGCACCTGACTGAAGCTCTACTCGACAAAGGCTACTCAGTGAGAGCCCTTGCCCAATACAACAGTTTCAACAACTGGGGATGGCTCGAGGAGATAACACCTCGCTCAGGCCTCGAGATAGTATGCGGCGACGTGCGCGACCCCGATTTCTGCCGTGAGCTATGTCGTGGCATAGATACCGTATACCACCTCGCAGCCCTGATAGCCATCCCATACAGCTACTCTGCCCCCGACAGCTATGTCGACACCAATATCAAGGGTACACTCAACATGTGCCAGGCAGCACGCGACGCGGCCTGCAACCGCATTGTCGTGACATCGACAAGCGAAGTATACGGTACTGCTCAGTATGTTCCTATCGACGAGAAACATCCCCGTCAGCCACAGTCGCCATACTCAGCCACAAAAATTGGAGCCGACGCTATTGCTCATAGCTTCTACAACGCCTTCGACCTGCCGGTAGTGACAGCTCGGCCATTCAACACCTACGGTCCGCGACAGAGCGCACGCGCCATAATACCGACGATTATCACTCAGATTGCCGCCGGTCGCGACAAGATACGACTCGGCGACCTAACACCCACACGCGACTTTAACTTCGTGGCTGATACCGCTGCCGGTTTCATCGCCCTTGGAGAGACACCGGGCATCGAGGGACGCGATATTAATATAGCCACAGGCCGTGAGGTGAGCATGGCACAGACTCTCGAAACAATAGTCCGTCTCATGGGTCGAGAAGTCGAAGAAGTCACCGACAGCCAACGCCTGCGCCCGGCCAAGAGCGAGGTAAACAGGTTGCTGGGCGACAACACCCTCATAACCACCCTCACCGACTGGCGTCCGCGCCACTCACTCGAAGATGGTCTGCGCCGGACAATCGACTGGTTCGTCAAACCCGAAAACCTTGCAAAATACAAAACAGACATATACAACCGATGAGTGCATTGAAACAAAACGGATGCGTTAGCTTCCTCTTCCTCGGTGGCGCAAAACGCGTCACAATGGCGCAGATGTTTAAAGCCGCTGCAAAAAAACGCGGACTCGAATGCCGGATAATAGGATATGAACTCGACTCAAACTCAGCTCTCGCGTGTGAGGGTGAGATCGTGGAAGGCCTGCGGTGGAACGACCCCGGACTGCTCGCCGACATCGACTCAGTGGTCGACAGCCACGGTGTCGACATAATCGTCCCATTTGTCGACAGAGCTGTAGGTGTTGCCGCCGACTATGCTGTATCGTCGGAAACAAGCAGTGTGTTCGTACCGGTGAGTCAGCGCGCTGTCACCGACCGCATGTTCGACAAGATTGCCGCCGCAGAACTTTTCGAGCATCTCGAGCTCCCCATCCCTCCCACATGGCGGCAAGGCGCTCCTTGCGGACACCTGATTGCAAAGCCGCGATTTGGATCGGCCTCGAAAGGCATAGAAAAAATCGACAGTCTGCGCGACCTCTACCAGATTATTGGCCGTGGAGCTGACAAATACCTCATTCAACAACGTTTCGACCGTCGTGAAGAAATAACTGTCGACTGTTATGCAGGCATGGAAACAGGCCAGATTGCCGCTGTCAGCCCACGTCTGCGCGGAGAAGTGTCGGGCGGAGAAGTTGTCCGCACCGAAACTTTCGCCGACGCCGAGGTTGATGCACTTGTACGGCATACTATTGTGGCAACCGGCCTGCGCGGAGCCATCACGGTGCAGCTGCTACGCGACCTTGACACTGGTCGTCTCATGATAATGGAAGTAAACCCACGCCTGGGCGGAGGCGCCGTAGCATCGGTACACGCCGGTGTAGACCTCCCCGGGCTCATAATCGACGACGCTATCGGAGCACCACTCGCAGCACAACAAGCCACACCAGGCGTGGAAACAGCTCGTTATCTTGCCGATGTAGTATTTTATCCTGACCAAAAATGAACAACGACAAAGTGATAATCATAGCCGAGGCCGGCGTAAACCACAATGGCGACATCGACATGGCTCGACGCATGGTACATGAAGCACGAGCCGCCGGAGCCGACTACGTGAAATTCCAGACTGCCGTACCCGAACTCGTCATATCGACCTACGCACCAAAAGCCGAATATCAGAAAGAAACGACAGGTACAGAGCAAAGCCAACTCGAAATGTGCCGGTCCATACATCTGCCGCTTGATGCATACAAAGGTCTTGCCGAACTCTGCTACAAAGAAGGTATTGGCTTCATGAGCACTCCTTTCGACCTTGTGTCGGTCGATTGCCTCGCAGAAATAGGAATGGACTACTGGAAGATACCCTCAGGAGAAATAACAAACCTCCCCTATCTGCGCAAGATAGGAGCTTTGGGAGGCAAGATAATAATGTCGACCGGCATGGCTACGCTCGCTGAAGTCGACACTGCCGTCAATATCCTCGAAAAAGCCGGCACGCCGCGATCTGACATATGGTTGCTCCACTGCACCACCCAATATCCGGCCCCATATGAGTCGGTCAACCTCCGGGCTATGGACGCACTTGCCTCTTTAGGCTGTGCCGGTGTCGGCTACAGCGACCACACTGTAGGGACAGATATCGCGGTAGCCGCCGTCGCCCGTGGAGCGCAGATTATCGAGAAACATTTCACCCTCGACCGCAATCTTCCCGGACCTGACCATCGCGCAAGCCTTGAGCCGGCACAACTCGCCGAACTCGTCGCGGCAGTGCGCCGTACGGAAGCAGCTCTTGGCAACGGCGTGAAAGAAGCCGCCGAAGCCGAGCTGCCAAACATCGACATCGCACGCAAAAGCATCGTAGCAGCACGGGAAATAGCCCGCGGCGAGACTTTCACGCCCGAAAATCTCGCCTGCAAACGTCCCGGCGGAGGTATATCCCCCATGCGATGGGACGAAATAATAGGCAAAACCGCTACCCGAGACTTCCGAGCCGACGAACTCATAGATTTATAGCAGGAAGTGTAACAAATGCCATTTTTTTGCGTCTAATATCATATTAACCCATTCCAATCCGTAATATCTCATTACATAAGCGATGAAAAAGCAATACCTATGGCTGCTTCCGGCTCTTATCCTGGCGACATCCGCCGCCGGAGCCTCAGCCTCTGAAAACGCCAGGTGGCTGCGCGACGCCGCCATATCGCCCGACGGCTCCACAATAGCCTTCACATACAAAGGCGACATATTTACCGTGCCTTCAAAAGGTGGAGACGCAACACAGATAACTACAAGCAGTGCATATGAAGGAGTACCCGTATGGACGCCCGACGGCAAACAGATTGTGTTTGTAAGCAATCGCGAAGGCTCCGACGACATCTTCATCACCTCAGCCAAAGGAGGCAAACCAAGACGCATCACTACTGACAGCGGCGGAGAGAAACCGCTGACATTCATCAACGATTCCACTCTGCTCTTCAACGCGTCGAAATTGGTGGGGCGCAACACCTCGCGTCCGCCGTTCATGACCCAGATATATTCGGTCAACATAAATCGCGACAACGCCCGTCCGCACCTCTATCTCTCACTGCCCGTGGTCAGCGCCAACGCTGATAAAGACGGACGTCTCCTGTACCAAGACCGCAAGGGCGTCGAAGACGTCCTGCGCAAGCATGAGCGTTCGTCGGTTACGGCCGACGTGTGGCTCTACGACAACGGCGCATTCAAGCAGCTCACAACATTCAACGGCGCAGACCAATCGCCTGTATGGGGCCCGGGAGACAAATACTACTATGTCAGCGAAAACGACGGGACACTCAACGTATACGAATCAACCGTAAAAGGAGGCACAGCCCGTCAGCTCACCCGGTTCACCCAACATCCTGTCCGCTCACTTTCGGCATCTGGAAACGGTACACTGGCATTCTCGTGGGACGGAGATCTCTATACCCTCGTACCTGGCAGCGAACCCGTCAAGCTCGCCGTGACTGTCAACACCGACGACTACGACAGCGACCTTGTCAAGCAATATGTCAACTACGGAGCATCGTCGATCGCAGTATCTCCCGAAGGTAAAGAAGTGGCCTTCATAATCCGCGGCGACCTCTATGTGACATCGACCGACTATAAGACCACCAAACGCATCACCGACACCCCGGCTCAGGAACGCACAGCATCATTTGCTCCTGACGGACGCAGTATAGTATTCGACAGCGACGTCGATGGTGTATGGCAGCTTTTCATCGCCAAAATAAAGGACGATAAAGAGAAAGAATTTGCCTACGCTTACGACATCGTCATCGAACCCCTCTACAAATGTGCGACATCGGCCATGCAGCCGCTGTTCTCGCCCGATGGCAAAAAAGTGGCTTTCCTCGAAGACCGCACCACCCTCAAAGTCATCGACGTAGAATCCAAGGAAGTGACCACCGCCCTCGACGGCAAATACAATTATTCGTACACCGACGGCGACATACCTTTCGAGTGGAACCCCGACAGCCAATGGCTCCTCGTCAGCACCATCGGCGACACCGGATGGCACAATATCGACATTGCCCTTGTCAAAGCCGATGGCAGCGAGTACATCAACCTCACAGAGAGCGGACACTCCGCCGGCAACCCAAAATGGGTGCTCGACGGCAAGGCTCTCGCCTACTCCACTTCTAAATACGGCATGAAGTCGCAAGGATCGTGGGGTGCACAACAGGATGTCGTAATCATGGCGCTTGACCCCGAAGCATGGGAAAAATTCAACTACACTGAAGAAGAAGCCGCTTTGGCCGAAAAAGCCGAGCAGGACAACAAAGACAAAGAAAGCGGCGACGACAAGGACAAGAAAAAAGACAAGAAAGGAAAGAAGGATAAGAACGACAAAAAAGACGCCAAGGAGGAGAAGAAAGCGACAGAATTCGACCTCGCCAACCGTCGCTACCGCACTCGCCGTCTCACCGACCGCTCTGCAAGCATGGGCGACTTCTTCCTTTCGCCCAAAGGCGACAAACTCTATTACGTGGCAGGTGCCACTACCGGCAGCTACGACATCGTGGTCAAAGACCTCAAGAAAGGCGAGACACGTGTGCTTCTCGGAGGTGTAGCAGGCCCCCTCATTCCCGACAAAAAAGGAGAGACCCTGTTCACTCTCGCCGGCGGCATCAAAAAAATAACCCTTGCCAACTCCGACATCAAGAACATCGATTTCGAAGCGGCCTACGACCGACGCCCATCGCTCGAACGGGCCTACATCTTCGACCACATGGCAAAACAAGTCGAAGACAAGTTCTACGACGAGAAACTCCACGGTGTAGACTGGAAATATTATGTAGACCACTACCGCCAGTTCCTCCCCTACATCAACAACAACCGCGATTTCGCCACTCTCCTCAGCGAAATACTTGGAGAACTTAACGCCTCGCACACCGGCGGCCGCTACTACGGCTACGGTCCATCGCTGTCGACAGCATCGCTCGGTGCTTATTTCGATGAAGACTATACCGGAGAAGGCCTCAAGATTGCCGAAATATTCCCTCGCGGACCGCTCTCGGGCAAGAGCGCAGGCCTGCAGCCGGGCGACATCATCCTCGCCATCGACGGCCAACGCATTCTCCCCGACACCGACTATTACCCCTTGCTCGAAGGTAAGGCAGGTAAAAAAGTGCGCCTCGAAGTGAAGAAAGCCGACGGATCGACCGTAGACCGCACCGTCAAAGCCATCGGAGCCGGCACCCAGTCTGAACTCGCCTACCAGCGTTGGGTCGAGCGGAACGAAAAGATTGCCGACAGCATCTCGGGTGGACGCATAGGCTACGTACACGTCCGCGGCATGGATGGCGACAGCTATCAGACCGCCTACGACCGCATTCTCGGCAAATACCGCAATTGCGATGCAATAGTGGTCGACACCCGTCACAATGGAGGTGGTTGGCTTCACAACGACCTCGCCATACTCCTCGGAGGCCACCAATATGTAACCTACCGTCCGCGAGGCAAAAAAATTGGTATCGAACCTTTCGCACAATGGACCAAACCGTCGGCGATGCTTGTCAACGAAAGCAACTACAGCGACGCTCACGGATCGCCGTTCGCCTACCAGACTCTCGGAATTGGCGACGTAATAGGCTCACCCGTACCAGGCACAATGACTGCTGTATGGTGGGAGACTCAGATTGACCCGACTTTGATTTTCGGCATACCTCAAGTGACGAGCGTAGCCAACGACGGCACAGTGCTCGAAAACCACCAGCTCACTCCCGACATCATCATCTACAACACTCCGGCCGACATAGAGCGAGGTATCGACACCCAGCTCGAGACCGCCGTCCGCCATCTTATGGAAAAGACAAAATAAATAGTACGTCAGCACAGTTCTCAACGGCAGATGTCCTCACGGGCGTCTGCCGTTTTTGCATATATCCTCAGACCTCAACATAAATTTCCGGAAAAAATGCAAGTTAAACCGACATTTATATAATACTATCCCGATTTACTCCATATATATTTGCATCAGATTATTTACCAAATACAGACACATATGAAAAAGACACTCATTCTTGCTATAATGCTGTTTGGTTTTCTGATTAAAACCGCAGCACAAGGATCTTCATTCACAAAAGAAGAACAAGAAATTATCGATTTATCCAACAACAAATGGCAATGGATGTCGGATAAAGACACAGAAAAACTTGCCGATCTATTCCACGAAACCGCCCAATTCGTCCATATGGGAGGCTATTGGGGGAAAGAACAAGAACTCAACACTATAAAAAACGGTGGAATATGGTACAAAAAAGCTGAGATACACGACCAAAAAGTGAAATTTACCAAAAATACGGCAACAGTTTACAGTATCATTCACCTCAACTCTGAAGTTGGTGGTAATTCAGTTCGCTTCCCATTTTTCGTAACGGAAGTATATGTCAACGAAGATGGGAAATGGCTCCTGTCATCACTCGTATTCACTCGAACCTTAGGAGATTAAAACAGAATAACTGTCAGACAAATTAAGAGTACACCATAAGTTTTTATATCCAACTTTTGGTGTACTCTTAATCTTAAAGAACTACAGCCTACGCTATATTTATCGTCGTCAAAGTTTACTCTGCGTTGACTTTGAGCAGGCGGACGCCATGCCGGGGAATAAACCACGACGGGTTGGCAGTATCGAGGTCGGTCTGACGCCATAGATCACGCACCGAGTTTAGCTTCCCGATGCCAAGTTGCCCGAAGTATTTGGCAAGATTGACATCCATGCCTTCCTCTCCGAGATTGAAGACTCCTATTGCCATAGTACCGTCGGCAAGCGGACGCGTCCATATCTGAATATTACCATCTTCGACTGCACGGTCGGCCTGACGTCCGAGCACATCCTGATTGATTGCATTCACCTCGTTATTGCACAGCAGATTGATAGTGAAATCGTCGAGTTGCGACATATCGCAGCCTATGAGCATATTGGCTGCGAGCAAGGCCCAAAGCGATATATGGGTGTATTGCTCATTGGCCGTCAGACGTGAGTCGCGGAGTTTGTCGCTCCAGCCCACCTTTCCGACTATCAGCATATCAGGATCGTTCCATCCGCCGGGACCGGCATAAGGAGCAAGCCCTGCCTGACTATTGAAGCCGATTTCGTAGAGAGACCCCCATGTGTCGGTGATGTCTCCGGTAGTGCGCCATGAGTTTGCATCTACCATGCGCCCCCATTTCCATACATCCTGCCAGCCATATTGGCAAAGACTGTAGAATATGTCGCGAGGTTGCTCGCGAAGATATTTCTCCATGAGCATATAGGGGCGGATATATGATGCGAGAGTCTCCTTATCGCGCTCCTTATTGTGTTTCTGCGAGTAACCGCACCAGTCATATTTGAGATAATCGATACCCCATGAGTTATAGCTCTCGGCATCCTGCTTTTCATGGTCGAGCGAACCAAGATATGCGCCACACGTAAGGTCGCCGGGTGATGAATAGATACCGAATTTAAGACCGTTGGAGTGAAGCCAGTCGCCGAGACCCTTCATGTCGGGAAATTTTTCGTTGACAACGATTGTACCGTCGGCCGCACGCTCCGGAGCCTCCCATGCATCATCGATATTGACATATGAATACCCATAATCTGCCAGCCCCTTATCTATCATGGCCTTGGCGCTCGACATCACCTTATCCTGCGTCACCGAGAGTCCCCAGCAGTTCCATGAGTTCCACCCCATAGGAGGTGTCAGTGCCATTTTATCATCCCCGACATAAAGGGTAAACGTCTGAGCGGCCATACCCTTGGCATTCTTGGCCGTTACAGTGAATGTGTACTCACCATCTTTCATCAACCTGCCTGAGAGTGCGCCGTTTTCAGCATTAAGTTGCAGCCCCTCGGGGAGATCTTTGCTCAGGAACGTCATCGGTTTGACACCCGACACACCGAAACGGAAATGTACCGGCGAGCCCGGCCGTACACCATAGACAGCTGCCGTGTTGAAACGGGGAGCCTCCGGTGCTACAGGAGTGAGTATATAACGCGGTTCATAACGGGCCTTGAGTTCCTGACCGCTTTTGGTTTCGGTAAAAGTAGCCAAAAGCACGGTATTCTCGTTGTCTCCGACAGGAACTTCCACATCGGCCGTCTTGCCATTGCCTGCACTAATCTTGCGGACAGTCGACGAAAGCACTTTACCATCCCTGATATCCACAAGATCGAGTTTGAGCTTGCCCGATATCGATGATGGCAGATTACCTTTAAGCTCCACCTTACATCCGGGACTTCCCTTTACCTCTGCCGGTACACAGCTGAGCGAAGCTATATCGGCAATACCGGCGACTCGCACCGACACCCCTTGCCCGAACATTCCTCCGGGCTCGCCGCCACTGTAGCAGTGAACAGCAAGAACATTATCCTTATCCCACCTTATGTTTTTATCGTCGACCGGTATGAAATACCTGCGCGGTGTATACCATTGCGAACGGTAACCGCCCTCATCAGAAGGCAACGAGCCGGTAGCACCGATAGGCTTGCCGTTAAGATATGTGCGGTCCACATCGTCGACCGTCCCGAGGTCTACGATCAGGTATTGCTTCAGAGAAGCTTTGCCGAGGTCGGCCTTCGAGGGTGTGAAATGTATACGGTACCACCCGTGGCGCGTATCAGCCGGCACTCCCTGATTGTCCCAAACTCGCGAGACATCAATCTTGCGCCATGATGCATCGTCGTACTCTGCTGATTTGTAGTCACTATTATCGCCGGTAGCAAACTTTGCCTCTCGCGTCGAGAACAAAGTTTGCGAAAAAGCCGCGCTTGCCGTGAATGCGACCAAAGCGAGGCCCAACAATTTTTGTTTCATGGATTAAATAGATTTAAAGGTTTCTTTACAGCCCAAAATTAAGCATTATTTTTGGATGCCGCATTATTTTGTCCGGCCTAAATACAGACATAATGACAAAACTTAAATAAACTGAAAAAGGGATAGGCCTGTTGGACATGATGCCCATTTTTCGTAACTTTGCACTATAACGGAAAAGGAGGAAAAATCGATGACACGAAAATGGAATTATCCTTCGCTATCGAGCGAAGAGCAGCGTCTTGGCGCGGAACTGGCCCGGCGCTATTCCAATTGCACGCCCGTCGCCGACCTGCTTGTGCAACGAGGTATAACAACTATCGACGCTGCCGAAAAATTTTTCCACCCTTCGCTCCGCGACCTCCACGACCCTTTCCTGATGCCGCAGATGGATGTAGCTGTGGAGCGACTCAACAGGGCTATGGGTTCGAAAGAAAAAATAATGGTCTATGGCGACTATGATGTCGATGGTACCACAGCCGTCGCTCTCGTATACCGCTACCTGCAGAACTTTTACTCCGAGCTCGATTTCTATATCCCTACTCGCTACGACGACGGATACGGCATCTCCCGTCAGAGTATCGACCAGATTGCCGAACAAGGTGTCTCTCTTGTCATCATTCTCGATTGCGGCATCAAGGCCATCGACGAGATTAAATATGCCGCCGAACGCGGAATCGACTTCATCATCTGCGACCACCACATGCCCGACGATGAACTGCCTCCGGCTGTGGCCATCCTCAACCCCAAGCTCGAAGGTTCGACATATCCGTGCCCACATCTGTCGGGCTGCGGCGTTGGCTACAAGTTCATGCAGGCTTTCTCTATCAGCAACGGCATCGCTACCGCCGAGCTCGAAAGTATGCTCGACCTTGTGGCAGTGAGCATCGCAGCCGACATAGTGCCGATGATCGACGAAAACCGTGTGCTCGCACATATGGGTCTGAAACGACTCAACAGCAATCCCAACATGGGCCTGAGAGCAATCATCCGCACATGCGGACTCGGCGGAAAAGACATCACCATCAACGACGTCGTGTTCAAGATCGGGCCGCGCATCAATGCGTCGGGCCGTATGCAAAGCGGTCGCGAAGCTGTCGAACTGCTCGTGGCCCGCGACTCAAAAGAAGCCGCAAGACGCAGTATCGAGATAGACCAGTACAACAAAGACCGCAAGGAACTCGACAAGCGCATCACCGAGGAAGCAAACGCCATCCTCGAGGCAAGAGGAGAGATGCATTCGCCTAAACGCTCAATAGTGATATACAACAAAGACTGGCACAAAGGCATCATAGGCATCGTCGCATCGCGTCTCACCGAACTTTACTACAAACCATCGGTAGTGCTGACACTCACCAACGGACTGGCAACCGGTTCGTCGAGGTCGGTACAAGGCTTCGACATCTACAAAGCCGTAGAGTCGACACGCGACCTGCTCGAGAACTTCGGAGGCCACACCTATGCTGTAGGCCTATCGCTCCGGCAGGAAAACATACCAGAGTTTACACGACGCTTCGAAGAATACGTTTCGGCAAACATATTGCCCGAACAGATGACTCCGCAGATCGATATCGACGCATTCCTATCGTTTGCCGACATCACTCCTGAGTTTGTGTCGATTTTGAGACTGTTCAACCCCTTCGGGCCGGGCAACCGCAAACCGACATTCTGCACCCGTCGCGTCAAAGATTTTGGCACAAGCAAACTTGTGGGGCGCAACCTCGAGCACATCAAACTCGAGCTGGTCGACGACACCTCGGGCAGAGTCATCAACGGCATCGCCTTCAATATGGCATCGTACTTCGAGCATATCCACGCCGGTGCGCCTTTCAACATCTGCTACACTATCGAAGAAAACAACCACCAGAACGCATCGTCGCCCCTACAGCTCCTGGTCAAACAGATACGGCTGAGCGAGGGTTATGAATGACGGCACACCCTACGGGTACTACGATTTCAGCGAAAGCTACGACGATGATTGTCGCAGCTCATGCCTATCTCCCGGTCTCAAAGCTACGGAAGTCCTGAAAAAATACTGGGGCTACGACTGTTTCAGGCCCATGCAAGCCGAAATAGTGGAGTCGGTTCTGGACGGCAAAGACACCATAGGCCTGCTCCCTACCGGAGGTGGCAAATCTATAACATTTCAGGTTCCGGCCTTGATGCTGCCCGGTATCACCGTGGTAGTGACCCCTCTGGTCTCGTTGATGAAAGACCAGGTCGATAAACTGAAAGAACTCGGCATCCCGGCTGCGTGCCTCTACATGGGCATGACAAAACACCAGGCCGACTACGCTTATGAGCGATGCCGCCAAGGCAAGGTGAAACTGCTCTACCTTGCCCCCGAACGTCTCGAACGCGACTCTTTCATAAGCCAGCTGGCGACATGGAATGTCAGCCTGATCGTAGTCGACGAAGCTCATTGCATATCGCAATGGGGCTATGACTTCCGACCATCGTACCTGCGGCTGCGCAAACTGCGCGAACTCGAGCCCGACGTACCCGTACTGGCACTCACAGCTTCGGCGACACCCGACGTAGTTGCCGACATCGCACGACAGCTTGAGTTGAGAAACCACCGGGTATTCACTCTTAGTTTCACGCGCGACAATATCTCATTTCTTGTCCGGCACACCGACCGCAAGTTCGTGAAACTTCTACAGATCCTCAATTCGGTCGGCGGTAGCGGAATCGTCTACGTACGGTCGCGCCGGCGCACGGTAGAGATTGCCGACGCACTCGTCAACGCCGGCATTTCGGCGGCAGCCTACCATGCCGGTCTCGATATCGACACCAAAGGCAGTCGGCAGGACTCCTGGCGCGACGGTTCGACGCGCATAATGGTCGCTACAACAGCTTTCGGCATGGGTATTGACAAGCCCGATGTCCGTCTGGTCGTACACTACGACCTCCCCTCTACTCTCGAAGAATACTATCAGGAAGCCGGACGGGCCGGGCGCGACGGCTTGCCATCGGTAGCCGTGCTGCTCGCCGACAAGCGCGACAAGGCATCACTGAGGAGGCGACTCGCCGAAGCATTCCCTTCCAAAGACGCTATCCGCCGCGTATACGACGAGATATGCCGCTTTCTGGCGCTCCCTATGGGCGAGGGATTCGGAGCACTGTTCGAATTCGACCCGGCCGTGATGTGCACACGTTATTCGATGCAACCGCGGCAGGTCATGAGCGCCATAGGCTTTCTCGACAGAGCCGGATACTTCAACTTTATCGACGAGCTCGAAACACGCTCAAGAGTGATGATACGCCTCTGCCGAAGCGAACTCTACGACGTCGACCTCGAACCTCGACAGGAAGAAGCACTGCATCACATGTTGCGCAGCTATCCCGGACTTTTTGCTGATTACGTTTTTATCGACGAAGTACGGATGGCCCGTGCTCTGTCGTGCCGTCCCGACGACATATACAAATTCCTCGTCGACCTGCGGCGCCAGCATGTTATTTACTATGTGCCGCGCACGTCAACCCCATATATCTTCTTCACAGCCAACCGAGCTCCATCCGACAAACTTTCCATTCCTCGCGAAATCTACGAAGACCGACGGGCAAGAATGGAAGAACGCATCAAGGCTATGGAAGATTTCGCCTACGGCGACGACCGGTGCCGCACAGCCACAATGCTGCGCTACTTCGGCGAAGAGGTCCCTGCCGGATATACATGCGGAAAATGCGACGTGTGCCGCAGCCGCAAAGGTCGATATAAATTCGATACCGGAGCTTTCGAAGCATGGATCTTCGATGTACTCGCCCAGGCTGCCGATGGCCGCTTTGCCATCGCCGACCTCGACATGGTCATGCCGCTCACAGCCGCGGCGGCCGGCGAACATCTGAGGCTGATGGTAGCTGACGGTAAGATTGGTTTTGATGGCACATATGTCTTCAATGTTAAGTGAAGTTAAATACCACATGTCCGATTAAACCTTTCGCGCCAATCCAAGTCAAAATCAACAGTAATAAGACATAGCACGACTTAGTTGGAATGAGTTAGACTGTCGGTACGACAGCAACTAAGTACAGCATCAACTTGATATCTAAGGAAGCCCCGACTCGCGAAGAATCGGGGCTTTCGACTTTCATTTGGCTCAATCGCCGGAGGGAAGATTGGAGTTAAACCAATCAATATTGCGCTTTAGTGCTTTCTTTATTCTTTCAGACCTCACACGTGCCGTCTGCGACGGATCTTCATCCCATCTGGCGCAATCATTTTCCCAGGCTTTATCCAAGGGCAAGACCGTATCATCTATATAATCGAACACCTCAGATAACCGGCCGGGATACACTTCTGCCCACACCTCGTCCACCTCGCGGCAAAAATTACCATATTGTATTATTTCGCCTATCCAGTGAGGTGTAAAACCATAGTGCACCTTCATTCGGAACGTATAGTCTGTCTTGTCGCGGTTATAGCAAACGAGATCCCATATCGGACCGGCAACCCATTTCGCATCGTCGCCAAGATCCTTATGAAGATAGAAACTTCCATGGAAACCGTCGGGATTGTCCATAACCTCCTGTATTATAAAGAAACGGGCCATACTGTTCACATCAATATAGCGTTCCCAATCTGTCGATGTTTTATCAAGCGAATAAATCGCGGCATTCATCGCCTTGAACTCTTCGGTTAGCCAACGTTTCTGAGCCGTAGATAGATCTTCGGGCGAATGGTACTTGACTCGCAAAGTCCATTTATCGTTCTCCGGGATTGTGATCTGGCAGTCATCCGCATAATTGTCTACCTCTACAAGCCACCCTCCTTTTATAAGTCCAGGGGCAGTCTCCCCATCTTCCTGCTCATAGATATTCACTCGGTTTCCATCGATTCGTATGGTCTCGGTCAGGAAATATAGGCCTATATAGTCGCCGTTGAGCACAACTTCCACCGGACAGAAAGACGGTGTCCATGCCATATCCATCAACTTGCCCAGATACATACCGGCTACAGTATTTTCGGAAGGCTTCAATAATGCGAAATGTTTGTTTTTCGCAAGACCGGCCAATGCTGTCTTTTTCCCAAGCTTGAGCTTGTATGGTTTCTTGGGTGCTTTCCACGACGAATGCCCACGGCCCCTTATCTGCAAAGCTTCAGGAGCTGACTCTGTGCCGACAGCCTCGATACCATCCACTCCCGATGGGTCAAGCCAATACACTGCATCGAGGTATTCGGTCTTCGATGTGACTGGCGCACGACCCTCCGTCTCTATATACAACACCGGCAATGTTCCCGACACTTCCGGAATGCCAGTCTGCACCGGTGTGGTATCATCGTCCGAACACGACGCCAACAGCAATATGGCAACAAGGCAATATAAAATTCTATCCAGCATAAGTAAGTGGTGAAATTTAGTAATACATCTAACTTTGAGGAACAAAGTTAAGAATTTTCACAGGAATAAAAAACAGCCCCTAAACCATACGACACAAGAACGGACCGTGCTCACGCATAGTCCGTTCCAATAGGGGAATAAATGAATGTTTTTCTTTGGGTGCCCAGTGGGATTCGAACCCACGACCTTCGGAACCACAATCCGACGTTCTAACCAACTGAACTATGGGCACCATTTGTTTTGCGGTGCAAAGTTAAGGCTTTTTATCGGTCTGTGCAAATTTTTTTGCAAAAAACATTCTTCTTCATCTTCTTTTTTATCAAATTCATGTTTTACTCTACCTCCGGTTTTATATCTCACCTAAAAAATGTAATTTTGCATATCATGGGAAGAATTGATCAGGAAACAGTACAACGCATACTCGACACCGCAGATATAGTGGAGGTCGTGAGCGATTTTGTGAAGTTGCGCCGCTCCGGTGCCAACTATAAAGGACTGTGTCCGTTCCACAATGAACGGACGCCCTCGTTTTCGGTCAACAAAGCTCGCAACATATGCAAATGCTTCAGTTGCGGCAAAGGCGGATCGCCTGTCAATTTCATCATGGAGCATGAGCAGATGTCCTACCAGGAAGCCCTGAGGTATCTCGCTCGCAAATACAATATCGAAATCAAAGAGCGCGAGCTCAACGACGAAGAACGGTTACAGCAAAGCAGGCGTGAAGCTCTCCTTGCTGTGAATGCCTTCGCCCTCGACCACTTCAAGCACAATCTTCGCGAAACAAGTGAAGGACAGAACGTAGCTATAGCATATCTGCGTCACCGTGGCATGAGCGATACCATGATAGAGCGCTTCCATCTCGGATATGCGATCGACAAAGGATCTGATCTGCTTGAGGCGGCGCGACGGTCGGGATTTGCCGACGATAACATGGTAGCGACTGGTCTCGAAGTCCGGAGCGATCGCGACGGAAGCCTTTACGACCGTTACAGGGGACGCATCATATTCCCCATTCATTCTCTGTCGGGGCGCGTGGTCGGCTTCGGCGGACGCACCATGCGGTCGGATAAAAACATCGCCAAATACGTCAACTCTCCAGAGTCCGACATATATCATAAGAAAAGCGAGCTCTACGGCTTGTACCAGGCGCGTGCGGCAATAGGACGACGCGACAAGTGCATAATGGTCGAAGGATATTTCGATGTCATTTCGATGCACCAGGCCGGTGTCGAGAATGTCGTGGCCTCTTCGGGCACTTCACTGACAGAGGAACAGATACGTATCATCCACCGATTCACCGAAAATGTGACTCTCATCTACGATGCCGACGCCGCTGGCATACATGCGTCCCTCCGAGGCATCAACCTGCTCCTTGCCGAGAAGATGAACGTAAAGGTGCTCGCGCTTCCGGCAGGAGAAGATCCCGACTCATTCGCTCAAAGCCGTCCGGCAAGTGAAGTCGAACGATATATATCTGAAAACGAAACAGATATAATCGCCTTCATGACCGACAAACTCATGGCTGGCGTACCTTCGGGCGATCCGACAGCCAAAGCAAAGGTTATCAACGAAATACTCAAGAGCGTTGCATGGGTCGACGAACCGGTGAAGCGGCAGGAGTACATATCGCAATGTTCGCGTATGCTCGGCATATCCGAGGACGTGCTTGTGAGGCAACTCAACATATTCATCACACGGCGCTATGAGGAGGCGGAGAAAGAAGCTCGGCGCGAGGAAGCGCGACGCAGCCTGAACCAAGGGACCGATACACCCGAAGCAGGCACAGACACCACTGCTGACGGAACCGGAAACAGCAGCGACAGCAACGATGCACCATTGCTGAGTCTCGACAACAATACCCTCAAGCCATATGAAGAAATGCTGGTGCGGTATGTGGTGAGATACGGTCTGCTCTATGTATTCGACATGGCTACTCCGGAGGGCGAGATAGTACCGGCAACAGTCTACGACATAATACACAACGAACTCTCTGCCGACAATTACACATTTACACATCAGCCGTTCGCTTCCCTTATGTCGGCATTCGACACCATTCGTCACGGAAGCTGGCCTGAAGACCGACGGGCAAAAGAGGCATTGATCGAAGCAGAGTGCGCAAGAAAGATGGAAGAGATGCGCGAAGGAGTACGCAGCCGTGGGTCGTCGCTTCAAGATATCGAGAAGCAAGAGAAGCTCGCCGAGCGCGAGATCGAGGCATACCGCAAGGCGGCTATCGATGAGTTCGACATGCTTTATGGACAGACAAAACTGGTCAACTCGGCCGACAACGACGTCCGCGACACCGCTTCGTCCCTTCTTGTCGAGCGATACACACTCTCTCGGATATATGCCAAGGGAACACATCTCGAAAGCGAACAGGAGCAACTTGCAACTCTCGTTCCGAGGGCTGTCAACGAATTGCGGAGCGCCATCGTGTCAGAGATGATCAAGGAACTGACCGGCAAACTCCTCAAGCTCGCTCCCGACGACGCGACTTCGGCGGCCGACATCATGGAGAAACTCGCCGGTTGGAAAGAATATCAGAAACAGTTGGGTAAGATATTGGGCGAACGCATCATTCTGCCTCGCGAATAGCCTCTACCGCAGCAATAGCCTCGGCAAGCGCATCCGAAGGATCAAGCCACGTCACATCATTCTTGCGCCGCAGCCATGTAAGTTGTTTCTTGGCATACACACGTGTGTTTTTGGCAATCCTCGCCCTGACGAAATCAAGGTCGGCCTCTCCGTCGATCAGCATCTTCATTTCTTTGTAACCGACAGTATTGAGCGAGTTGAACTCACCTCTGGCAAACGCTCGTCGGGCCTCGCCTTCGAGTCCTGACGCAATCATATCATCAACCCGTGAGTTGATACGACCGAACAATTGCTCCCTCGGCCAGTCAATAGCGAATTTAACGACATCGAACGGCCGCTGCTTAGGCTCTCCCTTGCGGAAAGTTGAATATGGCATACCAGACTGGAGGCAGATCTCAAGAGCATGAACCACCCTCCGGGTATTGGCCCTGTCGACAATTTCGTAATAGTCGGGGTCACATATTTTAAGTTGGGCAAGAACGGCTTCAAGACCATTATTGTCCAGCATGTCGAGCACATAGCGGCGAGTGGCGTCCGACACAGTAGGCATATCGTCGATACCGTCCACAAGGGCGTCGACATACATCATCGACCCTCCGCACACTACCGCCACATCGTTGGTCTTCCATATATCCGACAAGGTAGCGAGAGCGTCTTCCTCAAAACGCGCTGCGCTGTAGTACTCATCAAGATCGAGAATACCTACCAGATGATGCCTCACGCCTCCCATCTCGTCCTCTGTCGGGGCGGCCGTGCCAATAGGTAAATCATGGTAAATCTGCCGGGAGTCGGCCGAGACTACTTCTGTCGATAAATATCTGGCAAGCCCTACGGCAAGGGCTGTCTTCCCCGATGCCGTAGGGCCGGTAATTACTATCAGCAAAGGCCGCATTACAAAGGCTTACTTCTTGCCTACGAGTTTGATAATCTCGATGATGACCTTCTCGGCCTTTTCCATCGACTGTACAGGCACAAATTCGTAACGCCCGTGGAAATTGAGTCCGCCTGCAAATATATTGGGGCACGGCAGACCTTTGAACGAAAGCTGGGCACCGTCTGTTCCGCCACGGATAGGCTGCACTTTCGGCTCTACTCCGGCAAGACGCATGGCCTCTTCGGCAATATCGACGATGTGCATAACAGGCTCGATTTTCTCGCGCATGTTATAGTACTGGTCCTTGATTTCTATAGAGCAGCAGTCGGGGAACTCATGGTTGATCTTGCGTGCAAGATGCTCAAGTTCTTTCTTGCGGCGCTCGAAACGGTCGCGGTCATGATCGCGGATAATGTATGTCAGGACGGTTTTCTCTACAGTACCCTCCATCGACACAAGATGATAGAAACCCTCGTAGTCTTCTGTGTGCTCGGGAGTTTCCCAGCGAGGCAACATAATCACAAACTGGTTTGCTATACGCATCGAGTTGACCATCTTGTGCTTGGCATAGCCAGGATGAACATTACGGCCCACAAAACTTACTTTTGCAACCGCAGCATTGAAGTTCTCGAACTCCAGTTCGCCAACTTCGCCGCCATCCATAGTGTAAGCCCAGTCGGCGCCGAAACGCTCCACATCGAACTTATGCGCGCCAAGACCGATTTCCTCATCCGGATTGAATGCTATCCTCACATCTCCGTGCTTGATTTCAGGATGTTGTATCAAGTAATCGACGGCCGATATTATTTCTGCTATACCGGCTTTGTCATCGGCGCCGAGGAGCGTGGTGCCATCGGTCACGATAAGGTCCTGTCCGATATAATCATTGAGCTCAGGAAACTGACCGGGAGAAAGGACAACGTTTTCTTTCTCGTTGAGCACGATGTCGCCGCCGGGGTACTGGTTCACAATACGGGGCGAGACATGCTTTCCCGACATATCGGGCGAAGTGTCGAGATGTGCGATAAAACCTACTGTAGGCACAGACACCCCGACCGGCAAGTTCGACGGCAAGGTGGCCATCAGATACCCGTTATCATCGAGAGAGATATCTTTAAGCCCGAGAGCTTCGAGCTCGTCGCGCAGATGCTCGGCAAAAACCATCTGTCCGGGCGTCGACGGGGTCATATTTGTCAATTCGTCACTCTGTGTGTCGAACTTGACATAATCAAAAAAACGTTCTACCAGTTTTTTCATAGCGAATAAATCAGTTTATCATCCTCCAAGGCAGAGATGTATGGATTGTTCTTGTATCTTTCTCATCGGTATACACGAAGCGGTAGCCTTCTATCTGTAGTGACGACAACAGCTCCTCAACCATAGGCCTGCAAGCTCCAAAACGGCCGAACATAGGCTCGAGCACCTTGAGGTAGCGGCCGGCAAGAGTGCCAGGCTTTTGGTTGGCATAGTCATTGGCTTTTTTGAATGTCAAGGTGTACTGGGCAAAGCCGGCGGCAAATTTGAAATCGGCCGATACGGCATTGACAGCCTTGGCAAATTCCTCGCAACGGGTATCCATAATGTCGAGCACATTTACTCTGGCGTCCTGATAACCAAGTTCCATCTGTTTGGAGGTGACGAGTTTCTTGAGAGTCGCAGACGGAAGCACAAGCACTTTTGTCTGTCCATAGATATCTTTCAACGTGAGCGACATCACGCCGTCGAGCTTTCCGAGGGTATTGAGGGTAATATCGAGGTTCTCTCCTGCATGGTTCTTCATATATTGGCCCAGGACATACCGTATGAGCACATCGGAAAGTCCGTCGACATGCACGATTGAGTCGCAGAACTCCATCTCTACATTCAACGCTCCTTCTTCATACGACGCCGAGGCATCGGCAAGGAACATCGGACTCTCTTCTGCAAGGGTTCCAAGATCAAGATTAATACGTTCGGCCTGCGACTGTATGGCCTCAAGGTCGGCCTTCGATGCGCCGCCGGAGCACGATGCAAACAGCACCATCGCGGCAGCAAAAACTGACATACTGAACAGTAACTTTTTCATATGCTATAATCAAACACACCACCGCAACATGCGGTAGCGTGCAAAGTTAAGAAATTTTTTTTGCAAATGAAGCCAATATATTAATTAGCAATCGAATTAGTAGATAGGGAGTTAATAAAACTTAATAATATTTACGAAAATCCAATGCTTGGCATATCTTTTGTAACTTTACAAAACATTTAAACTGACAAACTATCCTATATAAAACCGATCCACATCTGACATGAAGCATCTCTTGATATATCTTGCGGTTCTTTTACTCTCTATCCAATCTATACAAGCATATGAAATAAAGGCTAATGTGGTGGACGAGACCAACGAACCGGCAGCAGGTGCGGTAGCAGCGATACTCACACCCGACAGCACAGCTATCGCTTCGGGCATGGCAGACAGCGACGGCAATATCGGAATAAGCGTCAAAAGCAAAGGCAATTATATATTTTCGGTACAGATGCTTGGTTATGAGCCTTATTTCGCAAGTATCATCATCGACGGAGACAAAGACCTCGGTATTGTAAGACTCTCGCCGACCGACACCAAACTCAACGAACTTATAGTGACCGCCGAGCGCGGCAAGGTAATCTACAAACTCGACCGACAGAAAATTAACGCACAGACAGCGCTGACCGCCTCGGGCGGAACTGCCGCCGACGTACTCAAAACGATGCCCTCGGTGCGTGTCGATCAAGACGGCGAGATTTCATTCCGAGGCAGCACCGGCTTTTTAGTCTATGTCAACGGACAAAAAAGTATGCTCGACGGCACTCAGGCTCTTGAGCAGATACCGGCGGCATCGATAGAGAATATCGAGATCATCACCACCCCGTCGGCACGTTACCGCACCGACGGCGACACCGGCATCATCAACATCACCACCCGGCGCGAGACCAAACACGGATTCTCAGCCACAGCTTCGGCAAGCGGCAGCACTATGATGGCCTACAACACCGACCTGACTCTGTCGTATGTCGACGGAAATAACCGATGGTACATCGGCGGCATCGCCAACAGACTTAAAGACAAAAGTGATTTCAGGCAGACAAAAACCACACTTGTCGACGATTACCTGACCACCTCCCATTCTGACGGAACACGCTACACAGCCCCGTCGAACTATATCGCCATAGCAGGATGGGAAATGGACTTAGGCAAACACCGCCTCAACATCGAGGCCCAACACGGCCGGACACGTACCGAACGCGGCGGACACATGGAGTACAGCGAGCACCGCGAATTTGCCGGCGACCTGCTCCACGACAACATCTACAACGCACACGACAAAATCTCCAACACGAAACATCTGGCGCAGGCTACTGTGACTTACGGTTGGATACTCAACGACCGTGGCGACCGCTTCGATATAAACGGGCGTCTGCGCTACGACTGGGATTGCCTCGAATATACTGAGAGTAATCTCTTCGACCTCAATGGAAACCGCTATGAAGGCACCCGTGGCTACGAAGACGAGCACCACTGGGACTTTGATGGAACGGCTTCCTATCAGCTCAACTACAGCCCTGACGGGCGCCTCGAAGCCGGATACCAGTACGTGTCGTACAGCGAGCATGGCGACTATTCGATCAAATACTGGGACCGTGGCCATAGCGATTTTGTGTGGCAGGACAATCTCTACGCTCCATTTTTCTACCGTCGTCAGATCCATTCGCTCTACGCTATGGTAAACCAAAAAGCCAGCAATGTCGAATTTGATGCCGGCCTGCGAGGCGACCACACAATCGACCAACTCACCATCGCCGTGGCCGGTGCTGACCGCTATATCAAGCGATGGAACGTCTTCCCGTCGGCACATGTGCGCTACCTGGCCGATAAATCGAACATCTTCTCGGTGGCATACTCCTACCGCACCGTCCGTCCTGGCATATGGCAACTCGAGCCGTACATAACCTACGAAGACTACTACACCAAGCTCATCGGCAACCCTGACATCCGTCCGGCCTATGTGCACTCGGCTGAATTAGGTTACAACCACACATTCAGCAACAGCAACACCCTGGCGGCGACAGCATTTGTCCGTCAACGACGTGATGTGGCCGAGCGCGTGCGAGTGCCCTACGAACCGGGAGTCACGCTCGACTCCCTCATCAATGCCGGCAACGACCTGACCATCGGCCTTGAGCTGACATCAAGGCTCAAAGTGACCGGATGGTGGTCGGCCAACCTCAACGGAAGTGTGTTCGGCTATAAGTTCAAGAGCAAATACGAGGGCTGCACGTCCCGATCGAACGTGAGCTACTCGGCATCGCTGATCAATAATTTCACAGTAGGACCGACAACCAAGATGCAGTTCGACGCCAACTTCGTAGGCCCGACGGTATTGTCGCAGGGTAAGGAGAAAGCATACTGCTACTTCGACTTCGCCGTGCGCCAGCAGGTGGTCAAAAACACTTTGTGGGCCTCGCTGACGATGCACAACATCTTCCACACTGCGCGATATAACAGCACCCGTATGTCAGAAAATCTACAGTCAGTGACCCATGTAAGGCCGAAGTTCCCAAACATTTCCCTGTCGCTCAGTTTCAGCTTCAACTCCGATACCAAAGAACACCACGGCGCGGTATCTGAGAGCGGTGCACAGTTTACCGGTAAAGATTTCTAAGTATCTCCCATGAGCATTATAAAACATATCGTTTTTGTAGCCATGTCGAGTATAGTGCTGACAGGCTATGCCAAAGAGAAAGAGACTCCTACGGCCGAAATCAAGGTCGGATACAGATATCATGAGAAATTCCTGCGTGGAAATGTGCAGTTTACCGAGAGAGACATAAGCATGGTTTTGCTCGCCAACAGCGAAGGGAGCAAATTCTACAGTCCCGACACGGAATACAAGGATTCACTGGAGTCGACACCTTCGGGACGGGCGCAAGCCAAGCAGGTGCTCAACGCCGCCATAAAGAAATATGCAGAGTCGAAAGACGAGAGCGTGATGAATGCGATTGTCTACAAGACGTTCATGTACGTATTCAAGGATTATGGTAAAGCGGAGATGACGGTATACGACAAAGCCGGTATGGTTGAGAGAGGCGTTTATGATGAGCCATTTGGAGAACCCGGTTGGCAAATCGGCGACTCGACAAAAACAGTACTCGGCTACGAATGTATCAAAGCCACGACCGACTTCCACGGCCGGCAGTGGACTGCCTGGTTCGCACCGGAGATACCTCTCCACGACGGACCTTGGAAGCTACAAGGGCTGCCCGGTCTGATCCTCGAAGCCTATGAAGAGAAAGACCACCACCACTTCACTGCAGAAGGCATAGAGAACACCACAGCAGCGATGTATCCGATATACAACCCTGATGGATACGACAGGATGAACCGTATAGACCTGCTTAAAAGCCGTCGCAACTCACTCGACAACAATAATTCGATTGCCAAAGCATCGATAGGCCTCGACCTCGGCACTGACGCACCGAGTCAGACAGAATACGATTTTCTGGAAACCGACTACCGGTGATTTTTAATAATCGCTTACAATAAGTCAAGGTTCGCTTTGACGACGTTTTGGCTTTGGGCGGCGGAGTCGACTACCGCTTGCGTCTTCGACGTCTTTGGGTTGGATGTTGGTGCGACATGACAAACTCCACTATCTCCTCGGGACTGGCGTCGGGGTCGATGAAGTGGACGGCCGGCGAGGTCCACCGCGGTGGTGGTGTGGGCTCGGGGCAGGTCGGGTTGGTGTCGTAGTCCGACGGGACGCCGGGGTTACGGCCACGGATGTGGATGATGATGAAATTTGTGCCGCCTGTGGTGGCTACAGGGATTACCGCGCGGAGGACGGCGAGGAAGTTCATCCTGGCCGTAAGGTTGGGCGTGCGTGTGCCTGCCTTGAAGTAGCTTCCGGCATTGAGCAGGAGGGCGTACTCGAAGGTGAGGCCGCGCAGATGATCGGGCGTGATGCCTGAGGCGGTGTGGAGCCAACGGCTGTCGCGCGAGGGGCGGTGGGCGGAGACGGCCTGAGCCTGCACCCGGGTACGGTCCATGACCAGGG
>DKVO01000014.1 GCA_002491245.1 Porphyromonadaceae bacterium UBA7176 | reverse complement strand
CGCTGCGACATCCGTCGCAGCGGCACTCAAGGTTATAGGTGTCAGGTTTATTTCTTGACGATCTTGACGGCGTTGTGGCAGTCGGGACTCACGACGTACACACCTGCGGCAACCCCCGAGAGGTCGAGTGTCGCGGTGCCGTCGGCGGCATAGGCTGTAGCCACTTTCACGCCTGCTGCCGTGTAGAGGTCGACATATCGTAGGCTGGCAGAGCTTACGGTCACTGTATTGTTGTCGGTGTAGACAAATGTGAAGTCTGCTCCGTTGGTTCCGGGAGCGACGATACCGGTGGGTATGTCTTCTTTCTTGAATTCGAAATGCGATACATCGGCACGTGCGTGTGTGCCTTGTGCCTTTTCCGACGTCACCACAAGGTTGTCGCCCTCGAAGGTCACGACAGGTGTGTCGGATAGGATATACCGCGCCACTTCTCCGTTGTGGAAGTTCACCAACAGTGTCGAGGCCGGTTCCTGTGCCACAGCTGCCGACGAAAGAGCGGCTGCTGCGAAGAGGCTTATTATTGTTCTTTTAAATTTCATGACTTTGATGTTTTAAAGTGACGTCAGATAGCGACTTTCACGCTTTCGCGGAGCTTGTCGCCGGTCACGGTGACTATATAAACGCCCTTGGCCCACGAAGAGCAGTCGAGGGTAGTGATGTTGGCGTCGAGCACGACATCGGCCACAGCCTGGCCCGTCACGTTGTAGACGGTTGCCGTGCAGCCTTCGTGATCGCCGGGCAAGGCTATCATCAGATTTTCGCCCTCTTTCCATGCTCTGGGCGTGGATGCGTCGCTTGTAACGTCGCTTATCGACGAGCTGCCGGCGAGGGCCACAGCTTCTTTCATGCAGCCGAGAGCATTTAGGCGTCCGTTGCCATACTCATTGTTTGGCAGGGTGCCCATGTAGCCGTTAGTGAAAGAGGTTTTGGCGAGTATCTCCTTGATTTGATCAGGAGTGATTTCGGGATAGGCCTCGAGCATGAGTGCCACGACGCCGGTCATCACCGGTGCCGACATCGATGTGCCGACATTGTAGCCATAGTACGATTTCACGCCGTCGGAGTTGGTCGACGCACCGCTGGTATTCGTGTACAGATCTATGCCATACCCTTCGAAGTAATGGCGGTTGATCGCCGATATCACCGGGCTGCCGGGGGCGAGGACCGAAGGTACGGTACGGCCGTCGACAGTCGGGCCACAGCTCGAGAAGACAGAGCGCTTGTCGGGATCATAAGCATAAGGGCCTTCCGACCATAGCGAGTACCCACCGCTGGTCCAGGGGATTATGTCGCGAGAGTCGTATGACCCGACGGTGATGATCGAGAATGCCGTTCCGCCGATTTCGCCGACAGTACCCGAGTTGGTACCGTTGGTCCATCCCTTTTTGCCGTTCGACGAGAATTCATGGCCGCTGTAGTTCCACATGTCGATACGCTGGCCGGCCTCGCCGTCGATGATGATGCCGGGGATATATCCGGTGCCTATGCCCTCGATCGTGCATTCGACATTGACGTGCGGCTGACCGTTGAGCGGATTTCGCTCGCTCTTCATCACTACCGTACCTTCTACACCGGCTTCATCGATGTAGAAAGCTGCTATCACAGTCTTGCCGGGGTCGGCGGTGTCGCATATCTTTGGACAGCGGTAGGTGATATTGCCTTTGAGTGCCTGCGCCGCGCATATCTGCACCTTGAAGTCGGTGCCAGGCGTACCCCAGATATCGAGGTAGTGGTACTTGTGGGTCACACCTTCGGCGAAAGTCAGCATCGTCTTGAGCTGGGTATCGGTCTCCGTGAAAGTTTCGGTGGCGTGGAGACGGTATTCGCCTTCATTGCCGCACGAACCCACAATTATACGTCCGGGGCCTGTGAGCGAGTCTATATGGCGGTCGAGGATCGAAGTGCCGTTATGAGGCCCTGTGTGCTGGCCAAGACTCATGTTGACAACGCACGGTTTGCCCACTTCGTCGGCATAGTCGAAGATATACTGGATGCCGTCGGCTATGCATGAGTCATCGTTCTTGAAGCTTACAAACACTATGTCGGCTTCGGGAGCCATGCCATAGTATTTGTTGGTTTGGTCGGCGCCGGTGGCGATGCCCATCGTGTGGCTGCCGTGGAACTCTCCGGCGGTGTCGTACACGTCTTTGAGGATCTCCTCGGGCGTGGTGAGCTCCTTGCCGTATCCGAATTTCTCGGGAGCGGTGCCGCTGTTCGACATCTGGTTCCACACAGCCTTGATGCGCAGGCCGGTGCCGTCGCTGTTGCGGAAGGCGAGGTGGCCGTATTCAACGCCGGTATCGATGATGCCGACAACGATACCCTTTCCCGTATAGGGCCGGGGCAGCTGGTTGTCGGTATTTATGTGTACATCGTCTACCTTGGTGTGTTCGCGTGCATAGTCGTTGAGCAGGTTCACGTCGTTGCCGAGCGAGATATATTTCACGCCCTCGGTGCGGCCGGCTGCCTCGAGGCGGTCGACGGGTATGGTGGCGGTAGCATAGTCGCCGTAGTCGTAGCGCAGCTTTATGCCGAGCTGTTCGAGTTCGGTGAGCACCCCGGCGTGGTCAACGTAGATAAAAGCACCCACGCTGTCGGCCGATACGGCCGATGCCGCTTTAGCGTTAGCCCTTACCCGTTTCTGTCCGGCTTTCTTTTTTGCCAGAAGTACTTCGGCGTTGGGTGCGAGCACCTGACCGTAGGCCTCCGTTGTAAGGAAGCCTGCGGCCAGAATTATAAGATATTTTACAAATCGCATTTTCACGGATCTATAGGTTATTCAGCTAAAGTACCGTTGTAGTAAATCTCAACGCGTTCGGGAGTGCCAGTTGTGCCGCTTCCCCACATGTTTTTATACTTGTTCGTTACATTGACCGAGATGGTGACATTGCCGTCGCCGTTGTCAATTATTTGGAATGTGCCTTCGACTCCTTGCTGACGATACATGTCGTTGGGACCGGAAAGCTGGATAGCTCTGTTATAGCAGAAGTTCAGCGCTTGAGTCTCAAGTGTTGCAAAGTTAAGGACCTGACCAATCAGGCTCGGGTCTATTTCGATGTAGGTCTGGTCGATGTTTTCATTCTCAAGGTTGAAAGTGTATTTGACCCAACCGCTGCTAAGGGTTTTCTTTGTCACGCTGGTCACGACTGTTGAAATCGACAGATCTCCGCTATATCCGTAGTACTTAAGCTCATTCGAGAGTTGGGCTGGGGGGAAGAGGGCGTCGAGCGACTCGATATCGGTCGGTTTGCCGGTGTATTCGGCGCGTACAGCGGTGCCGTCGGCGAAGGTGGCGTCGAGCTCGAGGGTGACTGTGCCTTTCTTGGTGTCGCGGCTGCTGGTGAGAGTGCCGGCTGTAAGCTGATCGAGGGTAGCTACGATTTCTCCCTCGGCAAACTCATAAGCCACGACGCTCACAGCACCATCGGTGAGCGAAACCTCGCCGTTGTAGAGCGATGATTGTGTGCCGGTGATGCGGAACATATAAGTGCCTTCTCCGAGGCCGGCGAAGTCGGCTGCATCAGTGGCGGTGCCGAAGAAGAACTCGATCTGCTGGTCGTTGTCGGCCGGAAGATAGCGGAAGACCGAGATAGAGCTTTCGCTGCGGAAGTTTTTCTCGCCTGTCGGTTCGGTCACGTCGAGATATACGGTGGTCTGCTTCATGCCGAAGTTCACACGCTCGATGTCGGCCACGTTATATTCTACCTGAGCACCGTCTTTGAGTTGGACGGTCATGGTTTCGGTTTCTTCGGTATATGCTGAGGCGCAGAGGGCGGTCGTTGCCGCAAGCGCTGCGATAAATGTCTTTTTCATATTATTTGAGAGCTATTTTGATTGACTGATTGTTGATGGTGAGTACGTAGATGCCAGCGCCGAAAGCCGATGCGTCAAGTACTTCGGCTGCATTGCCTGTAGCTACAGTGCGGCCGTTGAGGTCGTAGAGGGTGATGGCAGCGTTGCCTCCGTTGAGTACCACGATGTTGCGGCCTTCGAGCACTACCTTGACGTCGGCAGCACCGGTCGGTGTTGTGATGCCCGAAAGCTCTTTGTCGAGGTTCTCGGCATCGTAGAGGTATTCGAGGGGCTTGTTCCATTCGCCGCGTACTTCGAAGCCGATATCATCGACGAGCTTGATTTCGAAGTGGTAGGTCTTGTAGTCTTCGGTGTCGACTTTGACTGTACCCGATTCTATCGGAGCGACAAAGTCCCATACCCAGTTGCGGCCATCCTCATTGTGGGCATAGCGCGTGCCGATCTGGAGGCCCTGGCCGTTGAAGTAGCCTTTGTTGAGGCTCATGGGTTCGTATGTGCCGCCGGCCAGAAGTTCATTGCTGTTCCAGCGCTGGGGTACTACGGTGTAGAGGCCCGGTTTGAGGACCGATGTGTTTGTCGGGGCAAGGAACTCGAGACGCATCATGTCGCCGCCACGGGCGATGCTCTCGTCGTTCCACGAGCCGAGGTCAACTACAAATGTGCGGCAGCCGCCTTTGAGGCCTTCGTGGTTGATGTAGCCTTTTTCAATTTTGGAGAAGTCGAGGTCGACATCGTCGATGAGGTTCGAGTTACCAGTCTTGAACGATGCGTTGCTTGCGTCGAGAGCCATCGGGCCGTTGAAAGTGGCGGTCACATGGTAGCCAAGGTCGGTGTAGGCGTCGAGGGTGCCTTTCACATTTCCGTTGCCGTCTTTCTCGATGGTGAATGTACCGGTCTTGAGATAGCCGTATACATACTCGCCGTTGCTGCGGATACGGATAAATGAGCCGAAAGGCATAGCGATGCTTTCGTTGCCGAGTGAGTATTCTATTTCGCGGCACGGATACCATGTGTCGCGGTCTAATTTGGTCGACGATGTGTATGTGCCGGGGATTACGTCGAACTGGCTCTTTTTGGCAAAGCGCTTATGGGCTACCATCATGGCCAGGTTGACGCCATCTTCTACCATTCCGCCACCGTCGTTGAATTTACCCGAATAGAGGTTGATGTATGTCACGCCGTTGTTTGATAAATCGCTTGTGCCCTGATAGAAGGCTATGCCGCCCTTGTCGAGTGTTACATCGATGTCTTTGCGGAGGTGGACAAACGACGAGGGCTTGTCCTTGCTGTTGTTGAAGGGCATGAGACCGGTATAGGTGATCTCGAGTTGTCCGTTGCCGGCAGGGTCGTCGGCAGTGGTGGTCACGGTGTATGTGCCGTTGGCATCGAGTGTCACGGTGATGGGAGAGGTGAGGCTTGAATCTCCGCCTTTCTGCTTGCCGTTTTCATAATAGCGCAGCATGCTGTAGTCGGGGTCGTAAGTACCGGCGGTGTTGTCCGACGAGGCGGTATATGTTCCGGGCTGCAGGGCAATCGGGTCGGTGGCCGTGTTGTACATGTCGAGCTGGAGCACATAGCCGGTGTTTATTGTTATCTCACCTTTGCGCGGATCGTATTTGGCGCTTTCGCTGTCAGATAATTGCACGAAGTAATTGGGCACGTCGTAACTGGTGTTGTCGTAAGTTCCGATTACGTTGTAGCCGAAAGTTTTGGGCGTAGCCGACGATACCATAGGTATTGTGCTGAGCATAAGCCCCAGAAGTAAAAATTTCTTCATAAAGATTGGCTTAATATGATAATGAATTGATTAAATAGTTCGGCGATATGATAACGTTTGTATTCTAAATGAGTCGGGAATGTAACATTTCGTAAAAATACGCCGTAAAGTTATGATAAATTGTAATGTTTTTTACCCCCCCCCGTTGTTAAAATTGCTTAATATTAATTAATAAAAATATAAATTTATAATACTTGGATATAGCAAATCAGCCCTCTGGCTCCGCTTAATGCAGTTTGCCAGAGGGCGTTTGATGATATAAATCCGAATGTGGTGCGGCGAAGGCTTAATCAGCCATTTGTTTTATTTTGTCGGTCCATGCACGTAGGCGCAGGTCGGTCATTTCGGGGTGGTTCACCTCGTCGAGGACGAGTCCGCGCATAGTCGCGCCATCGGAGGCGGCTGAGCGCTCGAAGGTGTACCCGTCGGCCGGATATTCACCCACAAATGTGGCTCCGGTGTCCTTGAGCCTGTCGTACAGGATGCCGACAGCATCGCAGAAGGTGTCGCTCATCGTTTCGTCGCCGCAGCCGAAAAGCGCGATTTTCTTGCCTGTCAGGTCGAGTACCTGAAGTCCGGCGACAAAATCGTACCAGTCGTCTTCGAGTTCGCCGTTCCCCCATGTCGAAGACCCTAAAATGAGCAAATCATAGTTTCCGACAAGGTCGGGGCGTGTGCCGGCAACATCGTGGACGTCGCTGTCGCCCACATTCATCAAGCGTGCTATGCGTCGGGCCACATCGGCTGTCGTGCCTGTGGCCGAGCCGTAGAATATACCTGTTTTCATATCGTATCGTTGTTTAATATTCTAAGATATAAACAACGACTACAGATTATGGTTCGGAATTATCGGCAGTATAGCAAGGCAATTGTTTGCAAATACGGTATAATATACCTTACACTCCACTTACTTATTATCCGAGTGTTATGTGCATATTGCCACAAGTGAGTGAAACCGCCATACCGAGGGCGTTGAATGCTCTTGTGATGGTGTTGAGAGTCGGATTGTAACCGCGCTCAATGCGGCTTATCTGTGCTTTCTTTACACCCATGAGTTTCGCCAATTGGTCTTGTGTCATTTTGCGCTCTTTCCTGGCCGCTTTGATGGCTTCGCCGATATGGTAAGATTGAATAGCTTCTCTTACTTCTGCCTCATAAGTATCACGCTCCGGAGTGCCTACTTTGCCGAGGTGACGGTCTTTCAGTTCCTCAAAGGTTGTAACTTTCATCTGTGCCATATTTTTAATTATATTTGTTGTCAAAATATTCTTTTCTTATCATCAGAGCCCTCTTGATTTCGCTGTTCGGTGTTTTTTGCGTTTTCTTTACAAGCCCGTGAGTTGCAACTACAAGGGTTTCGCCGTCCTTATCCCAAAAGGCGAACAATCTGTATGCCATACCTTGCCACGATGTGCGGAACTCCCAAATGTCGGTATCTCCAAGTTTCTTAAATAGTTCCTGGTCTTTGACTCCTCCGATAACCTTGTCGATGTTGTAGAACATCTTACGTACTACTGCTGGGGCAAGGCTATTGATGAAGTCCTCTGCTTCTTGGAGAGTAACGAGTTTGAAAAGCGGTTTATCCATGTCATTGCTTGTTTGTATTGCAAAGTTACAAATAAATCTACATATATAGAAACTTTATGGGTCGTGTTTTTGTTCGGAAGCCAATTATTTTTGATGATGCGTCCAACATTTCCGCGGAGATTGTAGCTTTGTCAGTAAGGCAGGCCTTTTTTCGATTTGGCTCCTAATTGCTCCAGTTTCTGTGCCCGGGCCACGAGGTTGCCCGGGCCGCCGGTGAGTTTGGCGAAGGCGCCGTTCCATGCTTCACGTGCGCTGTTGATGCTTTTGTCGATGCGATTCATATCATCGAGGAAGCCACGGAATTTGTCGAGCATCTTGCCGGCCTCGTCGGCGATGGCAAGGACGTTGCGGTTCTGTTTGTCGTGGCGCCACATCTGCTCGATGAGCTTGACAACCGACATCAGATGTGTAGGCGATATGATGAGTACATGGCTGTCGCAGGCCGTCTGCCAAAGTTTGGCGTCCAGGTTCATGGCTGCCAGGAACGCGCCCTCGTGAGGGATGAACATGAGCACGTAGTCGAAGCAGTCGTCGCCGACACAGTCCTGATATGCTTTCGTGCGCAGTTCGGCGATGTGTTTCTTCACCGAGCCTACATGAGCCTTGGCATATTGCTCTCTGGCGGCATCGCTGTCGGCGTTGAGCATGTTGATGTAGTCCTGTATCGATACCTTTGAGTCAATGATGATCTTCCGGCCCTCGGTGTAGTTTATCACCACATCGGGGCGCAGACGGGCACCGTTGGCCGCGGCGACTGTCTCCTGCACGGTGTACTCATATCCTCGCCTCATGCCGGCTTGCTCAAGGATGTTGTCAAGGATCATCTCTCCCCAGTCGCCCTGGAGCTTGGAGTTGCCTTTGAGAGCGTCGGTCAGCCTGCGCGTTTCGCGGCTCACGGTGTTGTTTAGCTCCATGAGGTCGCGTATGCGCTCGCCGAGCGAGAAGCGCTCACGGGCTTCCTCGTTGTAGCGTTCGACGATAGATTTGCGGAAGGCCTCGAGGTCGTTGCGCATCGGGGCAAGTACTTCGGCAAGTCCGTGGGTGTTCTGCCTTCGGAGTGACTCTGAGTTGACGGCTAATACTTTGGCTGCCAACTCAGAAAAACGTTTTTCGAAGTCGGAGTTGATTTTGGCCATGTCGGCTTTCTGTTGCGTCATGGCCGCGTCGGCAGCCGCGCAGCGCTCGGCCAACCGCGCGTTCTCGATGTTAGCCTTGGTCAGGCGCGACCACAATGCGGCGGCCAAAGCAAGCGCGGCGGCAAGTGCCGCCGCGAGGATGACTGTTGCTGTCACGGTCTCTTGTCTGGTATTATTTCGTCGACGGGGTTGATGCGGCGCAGCAGGGAGGCTCCGGGCTCGAACTCCATCACTATCTCGGGAGGCAGCAGCATACGTTTGCCGGTGGCGAGGTCTTCACTGACGGTCTCGTCGTGTTTGACTCCCTTGAAGGTTCCGAAAGTCGGTATGGCCACGCTGTCGAGGTCTGAGCCTGTCTGCTTCAGTATCATCGCCAGACCTTCGGTGAGGGCATCGATGTCGGCGGTCGTGCGCCCGGTCTTTTCGCTCAGGGTTTTGCGTAATTGCTTATAGTCCATTGTCCGGTTGCGTCGTGGTTTACTTTACGATATATTTCTCCACATCGGCAACGAGTTCGTCGCCTTGCTTGTCGCGGCTCAGTATTGTGCCGTCGGGGCCGATGAGCATGATGCAGGGTATGCCTGTGATACCGTAGAGATCGGTGGGTATAGTCTGAGCATTGAGGATGTTGGGCCATTCGAGACCATGCGACTTGATGGCTTCGAGAGTGTTGGCCGGCTCATCCCACACGGCTACACCGACGATGTCGAGGCCCTTGTCGTGGTATTTTGAGTAGAGATCTTTGAGCACTGCAGCCTGACGCATGCACGGGCCGCACCAGCTTGCCCAGAAGTCTACCAGAGTGTATTTGCCTGGTTTGATGTAGTCGCTGAGGCGTTTGGTGGTGCCATCGTAGGTGATTGCGAAATCTACATATTTCTTGCCCGGCTGTGTAGCCTCGCGGTTTTCGGCAGCGGCAAGCATTGTTTTGGCGCGCTGGTATTTGGCGAAGTCGGGATATTTCTTGAACATGTCGCGCAGCTCCGATGCCGATGCTTGGCTTGCATCGCCGTTGAGGAATACATAGAAGCCGAGGGCATTGTCGCGGTTGGCGTTCATGACGCTGTCGAGGACGGCGTCGTAGCGCTGCCTGATGGCTGCTTGTCCGGCCTGGTCGGCACTTTGGAATTTGGCTCCGAGTTCGTCGAATTCTTTGAACATGGCCCGAAGCTGGTCGTTGAGCATGGTGCCGAAGGCGCCACCTTTCTGGCTGAACGATGTGGTGCCGCTCTCGAGGATGAATATGGGCATACGTCCACCGTCGAGGGTCACACGGGCGAGATATGGCTCGTCGACCTCGCCTTCGAATGTGGCGACAGCGTCGGCGACGAGTACACTGTCGACAGTCGCACCGGTATCGAAGTTGACAAGCCGCGCCATTGCGCCGTCGTCGTCTTTGGAGAAGGGTACTATCACTTTGTAATGGCCGGCCGAAGCGATACCGGCCACCAATAGGGAGGCTAAGAGTGTTGCTGTATATTTCATTCAGTATGTTTGTTTATGAAAAATTACCGCATGGCATGAGGCGCGACGTTTTGCGTCGCGCCTCTGCCGATGGTTCATGCAGTTACTTTTTGTCTTTGTATTTCTCGAGTTGGCGCTCGGTGGCTTCGATGGCAGTGTCGAGTGCTTCTTCGAAGCTGTCGGCCACCTTGGTTGCCACTACATCGTCGCCGGGGAGGGAGATGCGGACGACAACTTCCTTGTTCATTGCTGTTTCGGGTTTGACAACTTTGAGGTTGACGTCGAAGACGTTTATGTCGGGAAAACGACGGGCCAGACGGTCGGCTTTTTTGTTGATGAAGTCGGTGAGGCGGTCGGCGATTTCGAAGTGGATGGCTTGAATTCTTACTTCCATAGTTAGTTCTCCTTTTTTTGTGCACGTGGATGTGCGAGTTTGTAATTATGTTGGAGTTCTCGGTACGACAGATGGGTGTATCTTTGGGTTGTGGCCAGAGATGCGTGTCCCAGCAGTTTTTGTACGGCGGCGAGGTCGGCGCCGTTGTTGACCATATCGGTGGCGAAAGAGTGACGGAGAGTGTGCGGCGAGCGGCGCGATGCTTTGACATCGGCGCTGTCGAGGGTCGAGCGTACGGCGCGGTAGACGATGCCGTAGTAAAGCTTTTCCCCGTCTTTTTTGACGAAGAAAGCATCCGTGCCGGTATCGGGCACGGCGGCTGAGCGCAATTGGCGGTATCGTTCGATCATTTCTCGCAGTTCTTCTCCAAATGGGATTATTCTTTCTTTATTACGCTTTCCGAGTACTTTTAGTTCACCCCTGGCGGTGTCTACATCGACGTCCTTGAGGCCCACAAGTTCTGCCGCACGCATACCGGTGGTGTAGAGCATGGTCACTATCAAGCCGTTGCGTACGGTGTCGAAGTCGTTGCCATCTTCTTCTCCGTATGTGTCGATTATGGCCCCGATTTCGTCTTTAGGCACGAATGCTGGCAGAGGTTTGTCGAGCTTGGGGCCGCGCAGGTTTGCTGTAGGGTCGGTCTGGAGGCCGTGGCGGCGGAGAAGGTAGTGGTAGAATGAGCGCAGGGTGGTCTCGCGTCGTGCGAGCGAGGTGTTCTTGAGGCCTCGGCCGGCTTCGTAGCTTATCCACAGCCTGATGTCGGCGAGGGTGACACCGGAAGGGTCGTCGCTTTTACCCAACTCTGTGGCGAGGAAACGGCGGAAAGCATCGAGGTCGGAGCGGTAAGCCCTGACTGTGCTCTCCGATTTGTTCATCTCGGCCCTCAGATAGTTGATAAACGCGTTATAAAGCATAAAAAAGTGCCGCGCAAGTCCGGTAGTGTTTTTGCCGGACTGTGCGTGGCACGAATTTAATCACTTATTTCGAAATATGCAAAAATTTTTAAAAAATTGATGCAAAAACGGGTTTTCGCTGTTCTTCGGTTGTGCTGTGCTTTATTTCACTTCCCAAGTGTCGCCGGCGAGTATCATGTCGCGCAGTGTCGAGAAGCCTTTCTTGGCACGCACTTCCTCTACCTGTTCGCTCACTCCGGCTTCGTAGGTCGGAGCTTCGACATCGCGGATTACACCGAGGGCAAGGGGTAGGTCGCCCAGACCATCCATCATAGCCAGCTGCTGGTGGAGGAAGTTCGACTGGGTATGGGCATCGTGAACAAGCACATCGTCGATGGTATATCCGTCTTCGCCTACGGTGACGGCTTTCAGAAGGAAGCCGTCGCGCACGAGGCCGCGTTCGTTATTGGCTCCGAAAAGCATCTTTTCGCCGTGGCGCAGTGTGATGGTGCGTTCGGCGCGGATCGTACGGTCGGTGATGGCATTGTGGATGCCGTTGTTGAATATCACGCAGTTCTGCAGTATCTCGACCACCGATGTGCCCTTATGGCGAGCGGCTGCAACGAGGACTTCCTGCGAGGTGGCGAGCTCCACGTCGATAGAACGGCCGAAGAAGTTGCCGCGTGCGCCGAAGACAAGTTCGGCCGGGATAAACGGATCTTCAACAGTGCCGTAGGGACTCGACTTCGATACGAAACCGCGTGCGCTTGTGGGCGAGTACTGGCCTTTGGTGAGACCGTAGATCTTGTTGTTGAAGAGGATTATGTTGATGTCGACGTTGCGGCGCACGGCGTGGATGAAGTGGTTGCCACCGATGGCAAGACCGTCGCCATCGCCCGAGATCTGCCATACCATCATGCCCGGGTTGGCCACTTTGTAGCCGGTGGCTACTGCGGCGGCGCGGCCGTGGATGGTGTGGAAACCGTAGGTGTTCATGTAGTAGGGCAGGCGTGAGCTACATCCGATACCCGAAATCACGGCGGTGTTGTGGGGTGCGACACCGAGTGTGGCCATAGCCTTGTGGAGGGTGTTGAGGATGGCGTGGTCGCCGCAGCCGGGGCACCAGCGCACGGCCTGGTCGCTCTTGTAGTCAGCAGGGGTGAATTGTGTCTCTTCCATAGCTTAATCTTCCTCCATATATTTGGTTACGCGGTCGACGAGTTCTGAAACCGCAAATGGTTGGCCCTGTATCTTGTTGATCCTCATGATGCGTGCGTCGGGGTAACGGCACTGCAGGTAGTCGGCGAACATGCCGGTGTTGAGCTCGGCCACGATGATACGTTTGTACCGGCCGAGTATCTCTCCGGTGTTTTTGGGCAGTGGGTTGATGTAGCGGAAGTGTGCCAATGCCACTTTCTTACCTGCGGCGTTGAGTTCTTCGGTGGCGCTTTGGAGATGGCCGTATGTACCGCCCCAGCCTATGAGAAGGGTGTCGGCATCGGCGTTTCCGAGCAGTTCGAGCTCGGGGATGTCGTCGGCGATACGTGCTATTTTCTCGCGGCGCAGGAGTACCATCTTCTCATGGTTGACAGGGTTGTTGGAGATTGCGCCTGTCACAGAGTCTTTCTCAAGGCCACCGAGGCGGTGTGCGGCACCTTCGGTGCCACCGATGGGCCAGTAGCGTCCGAGGTTGTCGCGGCGGTCGTAGGCATGCCAGTTGCCGCCGGCAAGTTTTTCGGCAGGTATGTTGGGAGTCTTGATTTCGGGGTATTCGTCGGCTTCGGGTACGCGCCATGCCGATGAGCCGTTGCCGATGAATGCGTCGCTGAGCAGGATGACGGGTGTCATGTGTTCGACAGCGATGCGGCAGGCTTCGAAGGCCATCGTGAAGCAGTCGGTGGGCGATGCCGGAGCAACGACTGCAAGCGGCGACTCACCGTTGCGGCCGTAAAGGGCCTGCATGAGGTCGGTCTGCTCGGTTTTGGTGGGCAGGCCGGTGGATGGTCCGCCACGCTGCACGTCGATGATTACAAGTGGCAGCTCGGCCATTACGGCCAAACCTATGCCCTCGCTCTTGAGGGCGAGGCCGGGGCCTGAGGTCGATGTTACGGCGAGGTTGCCGGCAAATGATGCGCCAATGGCTGAGCATACACCGGCGATTTCGTCTTCCATCTGGCAGGCTTTCACACCGAGGTCCTTGCGTTTGGCGAGTTCGTGGAGGATATCGGTGGCCGGGGTGATGGGATAGGAGCCGAGGAAGAGCGGACGACCGCATTTCTCGGAAGCCATGATCAGGCCCCATGCAGTGGCGGTGTTGCCGTTGATGTCGGTGTAGACACCGGGTTTGGGGTCTTCGGTCTCGACGCGGTAGGTCGAGACCGATGCATGGATGTTGTGTCCGTAATCGTATCCGGCCTGGAGCACCTTGGCGTTGGCTTCGAAGACGGCCGGCTTCTTTGCGAATTTCTTCTGGAGGTGGCGCAAGGCGGCGTCGAGCGGACGGTCGAAGAGCCAGCATACCAGGCCGAGAGCGAAGATGTTGCGGCATTTGAGGACGCTCTTGTTGTCGAGGCCGCTGTCGGCCAAGGCTGCCTTGGTCATGGTCGTGACGGGCACTTCGACAATCTGGGCTTTGATGCCGAGTTCCTCAAAAGGATTGTCGGTTGTGTACTGAGCCTTCTTGAGGTCGCTTTCGCGGAAGGAGTCGATATCGACGATGATCACTCCACCGGGCTTGAGGAAGCGGTGGTTCTGCTTGAGGGCAGCGGCGTTCATCGAAACGAGCACGTCGCAACTGTCGCCGGGGGTGTGGACACCTTTGCCGACGCTTACCTGGAAGCCCGACACGCCTCCAAGCGAACCCTGTGGAGCGCGTATTTCGGCAGGGTAGTCAGGGAATGTCGACACCTGGTTGCCGAGACCGGCCGACACGTTTGTAAAGATGTTGCCGGCCAGCTGCATTCCGTCGCCGGAGTCGCCGGAAAAGCGGACAACAACCTTGTCGAGAGTTTTTATATTGGTATTCTCCAACATGATTTAAGAAATTAAAGTCCTGATATGGCTTACGCCGGTGCAAAGATAGTCACAATCGGCAAATTGCCAAAGAAAAAGCCTTTGTATTTACTCCATCAGCTTACGATAGCGTCGACGGGGTGGTTCTTTGCCCCCGTTCTGCATCTTTTTGTAATCTTCGTAGTCAGAATAGGAGCCTTCGTAGAAGACCACGTTGCCATCGCCTTCGAACGAAAGGATGTGTGTGCATATACGGTCGAGGAACCAGCGGTCGTGGCTTACGACGACAGCGCATCCGGCAAAATCTTCGAGGCCTTCCTCGAGTGCGCGGAGGGTGTTGACGTCGATGTCGTTGGTGGGTTCGTCGAGCAGCAGCACGTTGCCTTCTTCCTTCAGAGCCATAGCGAGGTGGAGGCGGTTGCGCTCACCACCGGAGAGTACGCCGATTTTCTTCTCCTGATCGGCTCCGGTGAAGTTGAAGCGCGAGAGGTAGGCGCGAGCGTTGACATCGCGTCCGCCCATTCGGAAGCTTTCGACACCTTGCGAGATCACTTCATATACGCTCTTCTCGGGCAGCAGGTCGTGGTGGCTTTGGTCGACATATGCCACTTTTACGGTTTCTCCGACTTCGAAGGAGCCGTTGTCGGGCTTCTCCTGTCCCATGATAAGGCGGAAGAGGGTGGTCTTGCCGGCACCGTTGGGGCCGATGACACCGACTATGCCGTTGGGTGGCAGGGCGAACGAGAGGTCGGTGAAGAGTGTCTTGGTGCCGAATGCTTTTGCGAGGTGGCTGGCTTCAATCACCTTGTTGCCCAGACGGGGACCATTGGGGATGAATATCTCGAGCCGTTCCTCGCGCTGGCGCTGGTCCTCGTTGAGGAGTTTGTCGTAGCTGTTGAGGCGGGCTTTGCCTTTGGCCTGACGGGCTTTGGGAGCCATGCGCACCCATTCGAGCTCGCGCTCGAGGGTTTTGCGGCGTTTCGAGGCCTGTTTCTCTTCCTGTGCCATGCGTTTTGTCTTCTGGTCGAGCCAAGAAGAGTAGTTGCCTTTCCAGGGTATGCCTTCTCCGCGGTCGAGCTCGAGTATCCAGCCAGCCACGTGGTCGAGGAAGTAGCGGTCGTGGGTGATGGCGATTACAGTGCCTGGGTATTGATTGAGGTGCTGCTCGAGCCAGTCGATTGATTCGGCGTCGAGGTGGTTGGTGGGCTCGTCGAGCAGGAGCACATCGGGTTGCTGGAGCAGCAGACGGCAGAGGGCCACACGGCGACGTTCGCCGCCGGAGAGTGTCTCGACGGGCTGGTCGTCGGGCGGACACTGGAGAGCATCCATAGCGCGTTCGAGCTTGGAGTCGATATTCCAGGCGTCGGCAGCGTCGAGCTTATCCTGAAGTTCGGCCTGACGGGCGATGAGTGCGTCCATCTTGTCGGGGTCTTCAAGTACATCAGGGTCAGCGAAAGCTTCGTTGACTTTTTCGAATTCGGCAAGGAGGTCCATGACGGGCTGCACTCCTTCGCGCACGACCTCGATTACGGTTTTGCTCGGGTCGAGGTGCGGCTCCTGCTCGAGATAGCCGACAGAGTATCCCGGCGAGAAAACGACTTCGCCGCGGTAGTCTTTGTCGATGCCGGCTATGATCTTGAGAAGCGATGATTTGCCGGAGCCATTGAGACCTATGATGCCGATTTTGGCACCGTAGAAAAACGACAGGTATATGTCTTTGAGAACTTGTTTCTGGGGCGGATAGATCTTGCTCACGCCCACCATCGAGAATATTACTTTTTTATCGTCAGCCATTTCGTTGGTAGTGGTTGAAGGTATGCAGTTGTCTGTGATTAGTTAGCGGCGGCGTTTTGCCCCGGGGCCGAAGCGTACCGGATAGTCTACGGGAACAGTACCTGTGAGGATGCGGTTGAGTTTGCCTTTGATGAGCTGTTTGCGTATGCCCGAGAGGTGGTCGATGAAGAGGGTGCCTTCGAGATGGTCGCATTCGTGCTGCACGATGCGTGCAAGGAAGCCGCTTATTTCTTCAGTGTGTTCGTTGAAGTCTTCGTCGAGCCAGGTGAGGCGTATGTGTTCGGTGCGTGGCACGTTCTCGCTGATGCCGGGCAGGCTGAGGCATCCTTCAGGTCGCGACACGGTGTCGCCGTCGAGTACTTCGACAATGGGGTTGATGAGGGTGAACTTGCGGCCGGCACACTCGGGGAATGTGTCGCTCACGGGGTCGGCGTCGATTACGACAAGACGGATGTTCTTGCCTATCTGAGGTGCTGCAAGCCCGACGCCTTCGGATTCGTACATGGCAGCGAACATGGCAGCGACCAGTTCCTTGATGCCTTCGGCGCCTACAGCAAGAGGCTCGTTGGCGGCCCGTAAAACCGGATGTCCGTAGAGATATACAGGTAATTTCATATTTTTGTGTTGTTTTTTTCTTGATAAGCTCGGCTCTGGAGGTAGTCGTTGAGGATAATGGTCGCCGAAATCTCGTCGACGAGGGCTTTGTCGCGTCTGGCCATCTTGCCAAGTCCTCCGTCGAGCATGGCCCGGTGGGCGAGGACTGATGTGAAGCGCTCGTCGAATGAGATTATCTCCATGTCGGGCAAGGCTTTGCGCAGACGTGCAATCGCCGGTTTGAGGTAGCGCGTAGACTCCGACGGGTTTCCTTTCATGTCGCGCGGCTCACCGACCACGATAAGGTCGACGCCTTCGGCGGCAGTGTATTTGCTTACGAAATCGACAAGCTGGGCCGTGGCAACAGTAGCCAGGCCCGAGGCAACGATGCGCAAGGGGTCGGTAGCGGCAAGGCCACAACGGCGCCGCCCGAAATCGATAGATAAAATGCGTCCCATTTCAAAGCGCAAAATTACAATAAATATTTTGATTTGGCGTTGATATTGTGATGAAAACGATAAAGATTATGTGTGCGGCCATGTTTGCCGTGATGATGTCGGTGTCGTGTGGCGGTGGGCACCATGCGACCGATAATGAGGAGCCTGCGGATAAGCATCCGGCTAAGGAGACCGGCTTTGCCCGTGGTGCTGATGTGAGTTGGCTCACGCAGATGGAGGCCGAGGGCCTTAAATTCTTCACTCCTGGAACTCAAAGGGTAGAGAAAGAATGTATGGAGCTGCTGCGCGACGATTGCGGCGTGAACGCGATCCGTCTGCGCGTGTGGGTCAATCCGGAGGATGGCTGGAACGGTGTTGAGGACGTGGTTGCCAAGGCAGTGCGTGCTGAGAAACTTGGCCTTCGCACGATGATTGACTTCCACTTTTCGGATACCTGGGCCGATCCCGGCAAGCAGATAATGCCCAAGGCTTGGGAGGATTTGAGCTACGACGAGCTTAAGAAAGCTCTTGCAGCTCATGTCGGGGATGTGCTTACTGCGCTCAAAAGTGCAGGAGTGACACCTGAATGGGTGCAGGTCGGCAACGAGACGACGCCAGGCATGATGCATCCGGTTGGTCACGTCGATAATCCGGAGCAACTGACGGGGCTGTTCAATGCCGGTTATGATGCGGTCAAGGCGGTGTTTCCAGAAGCTAAGGTGATAGCGCATCTCGATCAGGGTAATGACCAGTGGCGCTACGACCGCTTTTTCGATATCCTCCGCGACAATGGTGGCCGTTATGATATGATAGGCATGTCGCTGTATCCTTTCTGGGTGCAGACAGAGGATGGTAGCCCTGCAGGCTGGGAGAAAGTGTCGGATGATTGCATCGCCAATATCGCCCATGTCAAGGAGAAATACGGCAAGCCGGTGATGATCTGCGAGATAGGTATGCAGTGGAATGAAGCGGAAGAATGTAAAGCGCTCATCGATAAGATGATGAAGGCAGACGTCGAGGGAGTGTTCTATTGGGAGCCACAGGCGCCGTCGGGCTATAACGGAGGCTATCAGCTCGGGTGTTTCGACAATGGGGCGCCGACTGTTGCTCTTGATCCGTTCAAGGAGGCAAAAACGCAAGGTATTAACTAAATTTAACGCTTGTTTTGTAAATAATCGCTCCTTATTTGCGTCAAATATAGGACGAACGAATACAAAACAACATATTCATAACTATGAAGAAATTGATTATGCGCAGTGTGATGGCCCTGGCTGTTTTTGCCGGTCTGTCGTTGCCTGCCAAGGCTCAGATGCAGCCGCAACCGCTGCCGGTGGACAGTGCCGTGGTAACAGGCGTCCTTGACAACGGTTTGACTTATTACATCCGTCACAATGAATTGCCCAAGGGGCAGGCTGATTTTTACATTGCCCAGAAGGTAGGCTCAATTCTTGAAGACGAGCATCAGCGCGGTCTTGCCCACTTTCTTGAGCATATGTGCTTCAACGGCACGACCAATTTCCCCGGCAAGGGAATCATCAACTGGCTCGAGAGCAAGGGTGTGAAGTTCGGCGTGAACCTCAATGCCTATACCTCGATCGATGAGACGGTGTACAATATCAGCAATGTGCCCGTGGCATCGAAAGCCGTCCAGGACTCATGTCTCCTCATCCTCCACGACTGGGCATGCGAAGTGACGCTTGACCCGGCTGAAATCGACGCCGAACGTCCTGTGATCCATAACGAGTGGTCGCAGTCGATGGTTGGCGAGATGCGTCTTTATGAGAAGTTGCTGCCTGTTATCTATCCTGACAACAAGTATGGCGAGCGTCTGCCTATCGGAACGATGGAAGTGGTCGACAACTTCCCTCCGCAGGCTATCGTGGACTATTACCATAAGTGGTACCGTCCCGACCAGCAGGGTATTATCGTAGTGGGTGATGTCGATGTCGATTATATCGAGAATAAGATCAAGGAGATTTTCGGCAGTATCAAGATGCCCGAAAATCCGGCGCCCCGTGAGTATGTGAGCGTTGAGGAGACTCCCGGTACCATCTATGCGATAGGGGCTGATCCGGAGGTGAAGGCATCGAACGTGGCCCTTATGTTCAAGAGTCCCAACCTCGACCTGCCTCGCGAGATGCGCAATACCAACTATTACTTCATGCTCAATTATCCGAAGGTGATGGTGAGCATGATGATGAACAACCGCTACGCAGATATCGCCGCTACCCCTGAGGCAGAGTTTGCCAAGGCTCGAATCTATGCCGGCGACTTCTTCATCTCCAAGACCATGCCGGCCCTTACACTTGATGTGGATCCCAAGGGCGGTGATGTGATCCCGGCATTCTCACAGGCATACCGCGAACTTCTCCGCGCTGTCCGCGGCGGCTTCACCATCGGTGAGTACGAGCGTGCGAAATCGGAGTTCCTCTCGCGGATAGAGCGTGCTTATGAGGGTCGTAACGATGTAGAGAACGGTTCGTATGTACAGGAGTATGTAGACCTTTTCCTCAACAACACACCTGCTCCCGGCATCGCTCTCGAAAAAGAGGTGTATGATCAGCTTGCAGCGGTGTACCCTATCGAGGAGATCAACAAGCTTCTCCCGGCTGTAGTGACCGAGGACAACCGCGTGCTTATGGCGCTCCTGCCTGAGAAGGAAGGCTTCAAGGTGCCGACAGAAGAGGAATTCGCCACTGCAATCGAGGCTGTCGACGCCGAGACTCTCGAACCTTACAAGGATGAGATGCGCGAGGATCCCCTTATCCCGTCGCTTCCCAAACCCGGCAAGATCAAATCGGTGAAGGAACTCAAGGACTGGGGTGCCAAGGAGTATACGCTGTCGAATGGCGTGAAGGTAGTTGTGAAGCCTACTGAGTTCAAGTCGAACGAAATCATCTTCGAGGCTATGGCTCTTGGCAATGCAGGCAGCACCCTCGACCAGAGCAAGGCGTCGTCGATCAAATATGCACCTTTGGCAATCAATGGATGCAGCCTTAATGACTACAGCAACAGTGATATCCGCAAGTACCTCCAGGGCAAGCAGGCATCGGTAGACTTCGGCTTCGATGACTATACCCGAACCATGAGCGGTAACACGACGCCCAAAGACCTGCCGACGCTGATGGAGATGGTGTACAGCTTCTTTACCGGTTTCGGCCTGCGCGAAGATGAGTTCAATGCCTCGCGTGACGCAGCTGTAGCCCAGCTCGCCAATCAGGAGAGTGTGCCAAACTTCATATTCTCGAAAGATTTGATCAAGAGCATGTACAAAGCTCCTGCCAAGCAGATGATCAGTGTCGACGACCTCAAGGCCGCAGACCGCCTTGCGATCGTGGATATGGTGAAGGGCATGATGAGCAATGCAGCCGACTATACATTCTATTTTGTAGGTAATGTGGACGAGGCTACATTTGAGCCTCTGATGCTCCAATATCTGGGCAGTCTGCCCGGCAATGCGTCGAAGGCTTCGAAATCGTTCAAACTCAATCCTGACTTCGAGGTAGAGCCCGGCAGCCGCACAGACTCTTACACCGCCAAGATGCAGACTCCGCAGACGTTTGTATTCATCGGAATGTTTGCCAAGATGCCTTACACGCAGAAGAATAAACTGTTGGCCAACGTAGCTGCCCAGATAGCTTCGAAGCGTCTTCTCAACAAGGTGCGAGAGGAAATGGGTGCAGTGTATTCAATCGGTGCAAGCGGCGATATGAGCCGTACCGGCGAGCTTAATGTGATGTTCCAGACAGCATTCCCGACCAATAAGGTAGAGATGAAAGATGAGACCCTCAAGGCTATCAAGGATATATTCTACTCTGTCGGCTCGGATGTGAAGGAAGACGAACTCAAACCGGTGATAGAGTATATGCTCAAGACCAACGATGAAGATCTGAAGAGCAACACTGAGTGGGCCGGCTCGATGCAGGCTACCGGCATCAACGGTGTGAATGTGTTTATGGGTAAGGCTGAGGCCATCAAGTCGATAACTCCGGCCGAAGTCATGGACTTCATGCGTAAGGTTCTTGATCAGGATAACTACCGTGTGGTAGTACTTGATCCAGAAGGAGTGGCTGAAGAAAGCTCGAAGTAAGTGTCTTAAATCAGACATATATTATAGATAAAAAAGGGACAGGCTGTAGTGGCCTGTCTCTTTTTGTTTAGGCAAGTGTGCATGAACATGAACAGGACCGGAGTTGTTTGTTACGTATAGGTTTTTAATAAACATACACTAAACGACTCTGCCTAAAATGAAAAAGACTGTTCTGAGCTTTGCTCTGCTGGGAGCTGTAGCTGCCGTTGCACAACCTACCGATTCGATACCAGACCGCGCAGTGATAGTGTCGGGAGATGCGTCGCACCCCGATCATATTGCTAATGTGGCCATGATGTATAAGCATATAAACCAAGCTTTTGAAGACCCGGCAGCTCCCCGTTTTCTGTTTCTCGACAAGAAAGGGGCTGTGGCGCTTGGTATCGGCGGTTATGTGAAAGCGGTAGGAGAATACGATTTTTGTGGAGCGATTGACAACAACAGTTTTGTGACCAACGAAATACCTGTGCCGTTCGACCCGTCGCAGCGCCAGCGTTTCGGTGCCACAGCCGCACATTCGTCGATATTCCTGAAGCTTGTGACGCGTCAGACGAGTGTCGGCCGTATCATAGTGTATGTACAGACTAATTTTACGGGCGACAATGGAGGCTATGGTCTCAAACTGAAACAGGCATATGTGTCGGTTGGGCATGTAACCTTGGGCAAGATGCGCAGCACATTCGCCGATGGTCCGGCTATGGCGCCGACTGTTGATGACCAGGGACCTTCGGGGCAGACGTCGGCAAAGAATATGTCGGTGCAGTATGCGAGTCCGTCGTACGGTGGTTTTTCGTATGCGGTTTCGGCAGAGTTACCGTCGGCCGATTATACGACGGGGAGCGAGACTCGCGAGATAAACCAGCGTTTTCCGGATATTCCGGCCTATGTACAGTATGGGTGGTCAGGCGGCGACAGCCATGTGCGCCTGTCGGGTATACTCCGTCAGTTGAGCTACCGCGACGAGAGCGGATCGGGTGCAAACCGTTTTGCCACCGGCTGGGGTGTACAGTTGAGTGCAGTAAGCGGTATTGCCGGAGGACTGAAAATTTTCGGGCATTATACTTATGGCAAAGGTATAGCATCGTATATCAATGATCTCGAGGGAATCGGTTATGACCTTGTGCCTGATTGCGCCGGAAAACTGAAAGCGCCAGGCTCTTCGGGATGGACTGCCGGTTTGCAATATGATTTCAGCCCGAAGTTTTTTGTATCGGCCTCTTACAGCCGGGCACAGCTCTACAATAGCGATGGTATGGCGGATGATACTTACCGCTACGGACAATATGTGGTGGCAAATGCATTCTATAACATACTTGGCGACCTGCGTGTAGGCGCGGAATATGTGCATGGAACCCGAAAGAATATCGATGGATCGGGTGGTCATGCCAACCGTCTTGAGGCTATGGTGCAGTATTCGTTCTGAACACATTCTTTTATAAAAAAAGGAGCGTCCGGGTAAACCTGATGGTGTGCCCGGACGTTATTGCCTTTAGAAAATCCGATAGCATAGATATTGCATCGGGTAAAAGCCTTTTATGGTTGAATGTTATATATTTCTGCGAAGCCGCCCCGACAGTGCCAGTCACTGCCGGGGCGGTTGTCGGAGTGAGGTTTTGATATGTTGCGGATTTTGTGTAATTTTGTGTCGTTAAAACACACTTTTAAAGGATAAATTGATGAAACCTACATTATATGTACTTGCTGCCGGCATGGGTAGCCGTTATGGCGGACTGAAGCAACTCGACGGTGTCGGCCCCCAAGGTCAGACAATCATGGACTACAGCATCTATGATGCATTGCAGGCCGGCTTCGGCAAGGTTGTATTTGTTATCCGCCGCGATTTCGAGGCCGACTTCCGCGAAAAGATATTGAGCAAATACGAAGGACATGTGCCGGTGGAGGTTGTGTTCCAATCAGTAGATGCCGTTCCCGACGGTTTCGCTGTACCTGAGGAACGGACCAAACCCTGGGGAACAAATCATGCCGTGCTAATGGGTTCGGGAGTCATCAATGAACCTTTTACGGTGATAAACGCCGACGATTTCTATGGCCGCGATGCTTTCGAGGTTATGGCCCGTCAGCTGTCGGCACTGCCCAGTGATGCCAAGGGCCGCTACTGTATGGTGGCTTTCAAGCTTGGCAATACGATGACCGACAATGGTTCGGTGAGCCGAGGAGTATGTGCTGTTGATGCCGCCGGAAAACTGACCGATGTTGTAGAGCACACGGCTATCAGCTATGACGAGGACCGCAATATCACATTTACCGGAGCGGACGGCGAGACGCATCATCTCGCAGCCGATACACCTGTGTCGATGAACTTCTGGGGCTTTACTCCGGATTATTTCGACTACAGCGCACGAGAATTCGGAAAATTCCTTGCAAAGTATGGCAACAAACCCAAGAGCGAGTTTTTCATCCCTTCGGTTGTCGACAAGCTTGTGAAGAATGGCGAGGCTACGGTGGATGTGTTGACGACTACTTCGCGCTGGTTTGGTGTGACATACCCGGAAGACCGCCCGACGGTGGTTGCGAACCTCAAGTCGCTCCATGAAGCCGGAGTATACCCTGACAAATTGTTCTGAAAATCGCTAAGGTGAAGTTTACACTCGAACATACATGCTCCGGCAGTGCGGCGCGCGCCGGGCGGATAGAGACTGACCACGGCACGATAGAGACACCTATCTTCATGCCGGTGGGAACGGCCGGCAGTGTGAAGGGCGTGCATCAACACGAGATACGCGATGATATCAAGGCTCAGATAATACTGGGAAACACCTATCATCTTTATCTTCGTCCCGGCATGGATATAATCCGCAAGGCCGGCGGTCTACATAAATTCAACGGTTGGGAGCGTCCGATACTTACCGACAGCGGCGGTTTCCAGGTGTTCTCGCTCAGCGGCAACCGCAAGCTGACAGAGGAGGGTGCTCATTTCCGGAGCCATATCGACGGGTCGAAACATCTCTTCACGCCTGAAAATGTGGTGGACATACAGCGCACGATAGGATCTGATATAATGATGGCCCTTGATGAGTGTGCCCCTGGCACGTCGGACCGTGCCTATACCCGTCGCTCTCTCGACCTTACCAAGCGCTGGCTTGAGCGCGGCTGGGCCCATTATAAGTCGACCGAGCCTGTCTACGGTCATTACCAGTCGTATTTCCCGATCGTGCAGGGCTGTACGTATCCCGATCTCCGTTTCGAGGCTGCCCGACATGCAAGGGGGCTTGATGCGGATGGGTATGCAATCGGTGGTCTTGCCGTGGGCGAGCCTGCTGAAGTGATGTACGAGATGATAGAGGTTGTCAATGAGGAGTTGCCTACCGACAAACCCCGTTATCTCATGGGGGTAGGCACGCCCGTGAATATACTGGAGGCCATAGACCGCGGCGTGGATATGATGGACTGCGTGATGCCGACCCGTAACGGACGCAATGGAATGCTTTTCACTCCCGAGGGAACGATGAACATGCGCAATGCGAAGTGGGCCGACGATTTCAGCCCTTTATGGCCTGATGGCCCGTCGTATGTCGACCGCGTGTATACGAAGGCTTATGTGCGTCATCTGTTTATCGCTAATGAGCTGTTGGCGTTGCAGATAGCGTCGATACATAATCTTGCGTTCTACCTGTGGCTTGTCGGGGAAGCCCGACGCCATATCATATCGGGCGATTTCCATGACTGGAAGACGGAGATGGTGGCAAAGCTCGGCCGTCGTATCTGAGAACATGTTTACTCTTGACCTTATACGCAGTGTTTAAAATTCTCGACAAATATATCATCCGTAAGTTTCTGGGTACTTACATATTCGCTATCATACTACTGCTGGCGATAGTTGTGATGTTTGATGTCAACGAGAAATTCGACTCCTTTATCAAGGCACCGCTCAAGGCGACAGTGTTCGATTATTTCTTGAACTTCCTGCCGTATTTCGCCAATCAGTTCTCGCCGTTATTCACGTTTATCGCGGTAATATTCTTTACGTCGAAGCTCGCGCAGGACAGTGAGATAATAGCGATGTTGTCGACAGGCATGAGTTTCCGGCGTCTTCTGCGGCCGTATCTTTTCGGAGCGACAGTGATCGCAGGCCTGACGTTTGTGCTGAGTGCCTATATCATCCCCCCAGCCAACGTGAAGCGCATCGATTATACCAACACGTACGTGAAAAACAAACGGGTCGACTACGGGTCGAATATAATGCTTATGGTTGCTCCGGGGCAGATAGCGTATATGAACAGGTATGACAATATCACCAAGACGGGGTATAAGTTCTCGCTCGAATCGTTTGACAGCGAGAAGCGTCTGGTGTCGCGTCTGACATCGCAGAGCATACGCTGGGATACTCTCTACAGTTGGACTGTACGCGACTATGTGAAGCGCGATTTCCGCGACAACCGCGAGTATATAGACAAGGGGCACAGCCTTGACACGACGATAGCTTTTGAACCACGAGATTTCCTGATTTCGTCGCTCGACCACGAAAAGATGACGACCCCCGAGCTTGCAGAGTATATCAAGCGCCAAAAGGGTCGCGGAGTGGCCAATATACAGAGTTTCGAAGTAGAGAACGAACGGCGTTATGCCATGACTGCTGCGGCATTCATACTAACCATAATCGGTATGTCGCTGTCGGTGAAAAAGGTGAAGGGCGGTATGGGTCTCAATATCGGCATAGGCCTTGTGTTGAGTTTCAGTTATATACTGTTCATGACGATAACGCAGACATTCGCTCTTTCGGGGCTTACGTCGGCTATGGTGGCTATGTGGATCCCGAATGTGATCTATAGTATCATCGCTGTGGTGCTTTACCGCAGGGCATCGGTGTAAATCTGAGTTTGTTTACATATAGGGGCCCGGGGCGAAAATACGGAAGATTTTTCTTCTTGAGTTACTTATTTTTTTGTACTTTTGCAATCAGGAATCAAGATATAAGATACAATGGATCTTTATGCACAAATCGAGGCCGATATCAAGGCTGCGATGCTTGCCCGTGACCACATCCGGTTGCAGGCTTTGAGAGGAATCAAAAAAGAATTTATAGAGGGAAAAACCGCCCCCGGTGCCAATGGTGAGCTCAGTGACGAGGCCGCCATGAAGATATTGGTGAAGATGGCCAAGCAGCGCCGTGAGAGTGCCCGTATCTACAGCGAGCAGAACCGCCCCGAACTTGCGGCAGAAGAGCTTGCAGAATGTGAAGTGATAGAGCAATATCTACCCAAGGCTTTGAGCGAGGATGAACTTAGGACTGAGCTGGAGAGAATTATCGCAGCAACAGGTGCTTCGGGCCCCGGCGATATGGGCCGAGTGATGGGTGTTGCGACCAAAGAACTTGCCGGCCGTGCCGATGGCAAGGCAATATCGACAATGGTGCGTGCTCTTCTTGCAAAATAAGGTTGATGAGGGCTTGATAAAAAAACGATTATGCTTACAATACAACAGATAAAGGCCGACCCCCGATTTATTGTGGAGCGTCTGGCCGTGAAAGGTTTCGACGGAGAAAAACCTATAGCCCGAGTGTTGGCTCTCGATGAGTTGCGCCGCGAGCTGCAACTTAAGAACGATACAGCCGCCGCAGAGCTCAACCGTATGGCCGCCACTATAGGCAAGGCCATGAAAGAGGGACGCAAAGACGATGCAGAAAAGGCAAAGGAGGGCGTTGCCGTCCTGAAGGAAGAGCAGAAGGCGCTGGCAGAAGAGCTATCCCGTGTGCAATCGGAAATAGAGACTGAACTGCTCAATATCCCCAACATCCCTTACGAGGGAGTTCCTGCCGGCCTTACCGCCGCCGACAATGTGGTGGAGAAAACAGGAGGTCCGATGCCTGAACTTGGCGAGGATGCCCTGCCTCACTGGGACCTTGCCAAAAAGTATAATCTCATAGACTTTGACCTTGGTGTCAAAATCACCGGAGCCGGTTTCCCGGTGTATCTTGGTAAAGGCGCCAAGTTGCAGCGTGCCTTGATACAGTTCTTCCTCGACGAAGCATCGAAGGCCGGTTATCTTGAGGTTCAGCCGCCTTATGTTGTCAATGAGGCATCGGGCTACGGCACAGGCCAGCTTCCTGACAAGGAGGGCCAGATGTATCTTGTCAACCTCGACAAGCTTTACCTGATCCCGACAGCCGAGGTGCCTGTGACCAATCTCTACCGCGATGTAATCCTTCCGGGTGAGCGTCTGCCGATAAAGAACTGCGCTTATTCGGCTTGTTTCCGCCGCGAGGCCGGCAGCTACGGCAAGGATGTGCGCGGTCTTAACCGTCTGCACCAGTTCGACAAGGTGGAGATCGTACGCATAGAGAAACCGGAGAACAGTTACGCCGCTCTTGAAGAGATGAAGGACCACGTGCAAGGCTTGCTCGAAAAACTCGGTCTGCCCTGGCATATCCTGCGTCTGTGTGGCGGCGACATGAGTTTCACTTCTGCCATAACGTTCGACTTCGAAGTGTGGTCTGGCGCCCAGAAACGTTGGCTCGAGGTTTCGTCGGTATCCAATTTCGAGACATATCAGGCAAACCGTCTCAAATGCCGCTATCGCGGAGAGGATAAGAAGACTCATCTGTGCCATACGCTCAACGGGTCGGCGCTTGCGTTGCCCCGTATCATGGCAGCTTTGCTGGAAAACAATCAGACGCCGTCGGGTATCATTGTTCCCGAGTGTCTGCGTAAGTATACCGGCTTCGATATAATCGATTGAAGTTGCAAATAGATGAATTTGAGGCTATTGCCGCTGATTATATAGCGTCGAAAAGCCTACTGCATAAGCAAGCCCCCGTCGTCGTCGCCCTCAGTGGCGGCGCCGATTCGGTGGCTTTGCTTGCTGTTTTAGTGCGCCTCGGCTATGATTGCCGGGCGGCTCATTGTAATTTTCACTTGCGAGGGGAAGAGTCGATGCGCGACATGCGCCATGCATCGTCGGTGGCCGACATGCTCGGAGTGGACCTGTATATCCGTGACTTTGATGTGCCCGGGCGGATGGCGTCGACGGGAGAATCGGTGGAGATGGCATGCCGTAGCCTTCGCTACGATTGGTTTGCCGACCTTCTCGACCGTGATGGAGCTCAGGCTACGGCTGTCGGGCATCACCGCGAGGACCGTGCCGAGACTTTCATGCTCAATCTGCTACGAGGGACCGGTATCGCCGGTCTGACGGCCATGCGTCCCCGGTCGGGATCTGTGGTGAGACCGTTGTTGCCGTTCAGCCGCAGGGATATCGAAGAGTATATTGGGGCGCTGGGTCTGACGTATGTCGATGACAGCAGTAATGCATCGGATGCACACCGCCGCAACCGGTTGCGGAACAGTATCTTCCCTCTGCTTGAAGAGAAATTTCCTGGAGCGTTGGACGCAGTGTTGCGCACGGTGGGAAATCTGGAGGATACGGCAGAGATCTACCGTGAGGCAGTGGCTGAGCGCATCAAGGTTTTTGCCGGAGAGGATGGAGTTGACCTCAAAGGGCTGGCTCAACAGCCTTATGCCGCGACTCTTCTTTTTGAATATCTTAAGCCTTATGGCTTTACTTATACCCAAATCTGTGATATGCTGGGGGCGTCGGCCGCTTCGGGGCGCCGTTTCTTTTCGGCTGACGGGCGCACTGCGGCGGAGTTGAACCGCGGCTTTCTTGAATTGGTGGATGCTTCGCGGTGCCGTCCTTGTGAGGATGATGTGTATGAGGTAAATCTGCGTCACGACGTCGTTTCACCGGTGCATATAACGGTGAGCTATGGCGATGTTGCTTCGTTCAGACCGGAGAGGGTAGGGCCCGGTGTGGCTTATTTTGATGCCGTGGCGCTTGAAGGCGATGCCCGGTGGGAGCTGCGCCATGTGCGCCGAGGCGACAGGCTTGTGCCGTTCGGCAGTGTGAAGAGCAAGTTGTTGAGCGACCTTTTTACAAATGCCAAGTACAGCGCCGAGCAGAAACGTCGGGCGTGGGTGCTGACACGCAACGGTGAAATTGTGTGGGCGCCGGGACTGCGTAATACTGCGGCCTTTGCAGTAGGACCGGGTACGAAAAGATTTATCCGCCTTGAAGTGAAGGGCTGATTGTCAGTCGAGCAAGTCGCATAGCAAGTTTATTGCCGCAGCTGATGCGCGGTCGATGACTGCTGTGCGGTCGCCGGTGAAGCGGCAGAGTTTAGTAGCTGAGCGCTGAGGAGTGCGTGCCGCAATCCATACAGTCCCGACAGGTTTTTCGGGGGAACCTCCGCCAGGACCGGCGATGCCGGAGGTGGCTACAGCACAGTCGGCATGGCAGGCCGTGGCAGCGCCTTCGGCCATCTGCCGGACGGTGTCGTCGCTTACTGCACCGACGGTGGCGAGTGTGGATATGTCGACACCGAGGATGCCTGTCTTGACGTCGTTGGCATATGATACGATGCCGCCTTTGAATGTGTCGGAACAGCCTGAGATGATGGTGAACAGGTGGGCTATGTTGCCGCCGGTGCAGCTTTCGGCAGTGGCCAAGGTCCATTTGCGTCCGCGCAGTTTGTGAAGGGCTATTTCGGCCGGCGAGAGTTTGCCTTCTCCGGCGAGATTTTCGCCGAGGATGCTGCGTAGATTTCCTGCGTGGATGTCGAATATGCTGTCGGGTGCTCCCGGAGCGCCGTCGAGCCTAAGCAGTATTTCTCCGGGCGAGGGCAGGTATGCGAGTTTGAACCCGAGCGGTAAGGAGTCTTCGAAAGAAGCCAGGCGCTCGGCAAGATCAGACTCGGTGATGCCGGTGACAGTGAATTCGTGGTGGCGGATATGGTCGGCGGTTCCGAAGTGTCCGGTAACGAGTTCTTTAACTTCTCCGAGCATCCCCCGGGTTTCGAAAGGCACACCCGGCATGGCGACCAGAACGTGGCTATTGCGCTCGAACCACATTACCGGCGCTGTGCCAAAACGGTTCATCACCACTCGGCAGGATGTGGGTACCCAAGCCTGACGGCGCGTGAGGTCGTTGAGGACAAGCCCACGGCCGGCGAATATTTTTTCGATATTGGCAGTTACGGCCGGGTCTTCGTTGAGCGAGCCACCGAAGATGTCGGTGAGGACGCTTTTTGTGATGTCGTCGCGTGTCGGGCCGAGTCCGCCGGTGGTTATGACGAGGTCGCTTTGATCGAGCGACTGTGATATGGCGGCGTTGATGTCGGCCGCGTTGTCGCCAACGGTACGTACACCGGCGACTTGCCAGCCGGATTCGCTGAATGTTTTTGCGATGAGTCCCGAGTTGGTGTCGGTGACGCGACCGAGGAGTATCTCGTCGCCTATGATGACGATAGAGAGTTTCATTTCGATGGAAGATTATATTTCTACCCTTGCGTAAGGCGCTGCGTCGTAGGGGCAGAATATACGGTCGATGTATTTGAAGTATCCGGCTATGGCTACCATTGCGGCGTTGTCGGTGGTGAATTTACGCTCGGGGATGAATGCTTCGATGCCTTTTGCGGCGCAAAGGTCGGCAATGGCGGCGCGTACGCCCGAGTTGGCCGACACGCCTCCTCCGATTGCCACTGTCCTGACGCCGGTTGCGTCGATGGCTTTGGAGAGTTTGTCTGTGAGGATGTCGATGATGGTTTTCTGTAGCGATGCTGCGAGGTCGGCCCGGTTGTTGTCGATGAAACCGGGGTCGGTCTTCAGTCCGTCGCGTAGGGTGTAGAGAAACGATGTCTTGAGCCCTGAGAAAGAGTAGTCGAAACCGGGAATGTGAGGCTTGGCGAATTTGAAGCGCGAAGCGTCGCCCTCGGCAGCGAGGCGGTCGATATGTGGACCGCCGGGGTAGGGGAGGCCCATCACTTTGGCGCATTTGTCGAAAGCTTCGCCGGCGGCGTCGTCGATTGTGCGTCCGAGTATCTCCATGTCGTTGTAGCCGCGGACGAGTATGATCTGAGAGTTGCCGCCGGAAACGAGCAGGCAGAGATAGGGGAATTCGGGTACCTTGTCGTCGGGCGACTGGCGGATGAACTGAGCCAGAACGTGGCCGTGGAGGTGGTTGACGTCGATTATCGGTATGCGGAGGCCGAGCGACATGCCTTTTGCAAAACTTGTGCCGACCAGTAGCGAGCCGATCAGTCCGGGGCCTCGGGTAAAGGCTATGGCCGACAGGTCGCGGCGGTCGATGCCGGCGCGGCGTATGGCGGCGTCGACTACCGGCACGATATTCTGCTGGTGTGCTCTTGAAGCCAGTTCGGGGACTACTCCTCCGTACTCTTCGTGGACGGCCTGTGATGCGATTACGTTGCTGAGCAGGATGCCGTCGCGGATTATTGCCGCTGAGGTGTCGTCGCACGACGACTCTATGCCGAGAATTGTCACCATATCTTGAGTCGGTTTAGAATACATATGCAATCCGTGCAGCAATCTGCGCGTTGGGATAGTGTTTCACCAAGGTGTATTTTGCTTCGAAGCCTATGCGCAAGGCTCCGGAGAGGCGTATCTCCCATCCGGCGCCGGCGTTGATGCCAAATCCGTTTTTGTGTGATGTCACGTCGTCGTGGCTGTCGGGGTCTACGCCGTGGAGTGCCCAGGAGTTGAAAGCCACACCTGCGAGTGGGTAGAATGCGGCTTTCGAAGAGGTGGCGAAGGGGAAATGCATGTCGATGTCGACGAGCATCGCGTCGCGGTCTTCGTTGCGGAATACGAGGCCGAGGCTCGGGGCTATTCGTACATGGCTACTGAAGGCATAGTCGAATGAGAGACCGGCGAGGACGCCGTTATTTTTGGTTATGTAGCCGGCTTTGGGACCGAAAGATTTCTGGCCGCGCTCCACCTGGGCCGATGCTCCAAATGTGACGGCTAAAAGCAATATTGCGGCAATGGTGCGCAAAGAAGATACGAATTGGTGTGTCATAATATATAATGGGGTATGCAAAGTTACAGACTTTTTGTCAAAACAACGATTAAATCGGATAAAAATCGGGCCGATAGTTGAAACGGTTGGGCGGAGTAGATAAATCCGCAATATTAAAAGATGTTAAATATTGATTAAAAGTTTCATTATTTTAGGATTTGTTATTATTTTGGTGGCAAATTATCTATATGCGGAAGGTTATAGGGGCTATAATGACTGCGTATGCCGCAGTATCGGTTTTCGCTTCGGATTATGTTCTGACAGCGGTAACGGTGCCTGATGCGCCCTGGCCCGGGGTTGGCATTACCGTTTTTGGTTCCCGTCTGTCGGATGAGGGAGCAGGAGTAATAAAGGTGAGACAACATGGCGACACACTTTCGGTGGAGGCTTACCGCGACCGCCGGGGGTGGTATGTGTGGCGTGGCGACACGGCTCTTTTTGCCGGTGGCGAGACTTTTGATGTCATTGAGTGGCCGGATACGCTTGTGGAGGCTTTTTCGCCGTCGTTTGTCCAGGGGAAGAAGACCGATGTGGAGTTTACGATGCTCGGCACGGCCAGCAAGGTGTGGAACCGTGTGCCGGGATGCGGATATGTGAGCGAGACCGGCCGGCGCGGAGCGGTGGTGTTGCCCGAGGGTGATACTCTACGGGGTGTGACTGTTGTACGCGAGATGCTGACAGTGCCGGTCGACAGTGTTGCGACAGGGGTGCGCGAGACGGTGCGGTGGTTCGGACCGAATGACCGTCGGCCATTGGCGATATATGTAGTGGAGAAATACATGGAGGGCGGCGAGCTTGTTGCGTCGGAAGAGCATTGCCATGCGATAAGCTCGGAAAGCCTTGAGAGACGGCGCGAGGAGTTGCCGCCGGAGGATGAGCTGACAGATATTCTTGCAGAGAGCCTTGCCTCGGCGACGGTGAAAGTGTCGGGAGGCTATATCGAGGTGGAGTGCGATTTTCCGTCGGGTGGCGATGGTTGCGACTTCACGGTGGGTGTGACGGATGTTCCAGGGCATCTGTTCGCTTACGAGACTTGCCGGGCGTCGGGCGAGGTGCGGATACGTATCCCCACTTCGGGTTTGCGTCCGGGCGAATATATCGTCGGCCTGTCGCTTTCGAATCCTGTACTGAATGATAAACGCTATATAATTGTCGGCCCATGAAAACACGTATCTTCATAGCCTTGTGTGGCTTTTTATTCGCGTCAGCAGTGGTGAAAAGTGAGGCTCCTCAAATCGAGCCGTTGAAGGAGGAACAGTTTCCGGCACTTCCGGTTGCAGCTGCGTTGAAGGCTGTCGAGATGCCGTCGGCGAGTCTTCTGACAGGGGCGGTGGCGTTCGAGATTCCGCTTTATACCGTTTCGGTCGAGGGGTATGAGTTGCCGATAAGCCTGAAGTATCTGTCGAACGGAATACGTAAGGACGACAGCCAGTTTCCGGCCGGACTGGGCTGGTCGTTGACACCGGGGTTTCGTGTTGTGCGTCAGGTACGTGGTCGACCCGACGGATCTTTTGCCCGAACGACGCTGAATGATAATTACAGTAAGCGCAAAGAGCTTCAATCCGGATCGGATGAGGATGTTATGGCCGGCTCGACAGGAATTGACTACAAGCGCTATTTCAGGTGCATGACTGATAACTTTACTTATACGGAAAAGAAATCTGAGCGCTACGACAGCGAGTATGACCTGTTTACGGTCTATCTGCCTGAGGCGACAATCAATTTTGTCATTATCGACGGTGCTGTGGTGGCTCCTCCCGGCATGGGGCATTACCGTATCAGGGCGGACTACGGCCTGTCGGGTTTCCATGTGACCGACCCACGAGGTGTAGTCTACAATTTCACCACGCAGGGAACGAAAGTGTTTAAGGACATAGATCACACGAGCGTGGTGGAGTGGATGCTGAGGGATATCGACCTGCCTTCGGGCGACAAGATCAGTTTCACATATACAGGCGGAGAGAATATATATGCCGGCAGTTTCGGACGATCGACCTCAATGGTGACTTATGGTCTTGCAACATCTGGTCTTAAAAAAACAGACCAGACTACGCTGTATGGCGGCGAGAGCCAGTCGTGGCGCATAAATGCCGGAGGTTCCCTGAATCTTGACGGAGTGGCGTTTCCCGGAGGTAAGGTGTCGCTTATCTATAACCCGGAGCGGCTGCTCGGCGATGTGTATGTGATAGACGGGGTCGACAAGGTTGCGCATGTGGAACTGTCATATACAAACAACAACCTATTGCTTAAGACGGTGAAAGATTCGCGCACGGGTACCTATCGGTTTGATTATGACGAGCGGACTCCAAATAATTCGCGCGACTGGTGGGGCTACTGCAACGGGTATCAGAACGAGAAAACAGCGACACCTGCAATGACCATAAGAAAGCTCTATGGAGAAGATGACAGCTTCAATCAATACGGGAACTATAGAACACCAAATATGACCAACGCCACGGCAAATATCCTGAAACGGGCGACATATCCTACCGGGGGTATCGTGGAGTGGGAATATACCATGCATTCTCTTAACGCGAGACTGACCGATAGCATAGGCATCAGACATACCGGCGAACAATATTTTAGCTCGGGTGGAGGACTGTGCGTGAGGAGCATCTCGCTATATAATGGGCCAAATGACCGTAAACCGAGGATACGGCGCTACGTCTACGGCCGTGCCGGTATGGAACATTCGAGGTATACCGCAATCCCTTGGCCTCATACGTTTATCGACCGCAAGGAGCATTTCGGTCTTTATTATGACGTTATTTATGGAGATGGTTACATGCTCTTCTCACTCCTGCGAGGCTTGCTGGAGATACAGCAGAATTCGCGCTATATGGATTATCAGGACGGCAAGCTGCCGGTGTGGTGCGATGAGGTGACGGAGATCGAGGCCGAGGGCAAGACGGAGTATAAGTTCAAGGATTTTATTCCCGACAACCGCATCATCCATGAGTTCGGGGCGAGTTTCCCAGATTCGCTCTACTCGATATTCTCGGGCGGTCCGCAGCTTGTGGAGAAAACGGTGTACAGGAGCGTGGACAACTACAAATATGAGCCGGTGCTGAAAGAGAGCTACGACTACGAGGTGGTGGTGGGAAAGCGCTATAACGACTATCACCTGAAGCGGCGCCGGGTACAGACACAGAAAACCGAGGACGATCTCGCTCCTGACTTCGGAGAGGATTCCACAATGGAATGGAAGTATGACCATTACAAACTTATGTATCTCACTATCCCTCCAGGTGTGACCTATACAAAAGTCATAAATCTTGAAAATCCCAATATAGGCAACCCTGTATTCGCCTATGGCTTTGAAAATGTATACACCTGTAAGAAGTATACTGTCGTGCCGATGCGCGAGCGTCTGCGGAGCAAGACGGTGACGGAATATACCGAGAACGGACCTGTGACCCGTCGCGAGGAGTATGGCTATCACGAAAAAAGGAGCATCATCAACGAAGTGGTCACGTCGGTAGGCTCTGACAAATCGCAGTTGAAGATCAAATATCCCGAATTGTCCGACTCTTCAAATCTTATTCTTAAATCATTGGACAAAGCAATTATTCCGTTGTATTCATCGGTAGAGGAGCGCATGTACATGAACAATGTCGTGGCAGTACCGATTGAGACAGAAAGCGAAATCAACGGTTCGCGTGTGACGGCCCGTAATGAGATGAAACTGATAAAGAATAAGGTTTTCCGTCCCGGGGCTGTGAAGATAGGCCGTGGCGGCGAGGAGTATACCGTTGCCGAATACGATTTCGACAGCCGCGGCAACCTGGCGTATGTCCGCCGGCCCGACAGCACGCGGACGGTGTGGCTATGGGGATATAAGTATCGCCTGCCGGTGTACCGCATCGACGGCCGTCGGTACGGAGACTTCTCGGCTTATACCGGCGGAGAGGCGCAGGGGTACAGTTTCACCTCGGAGGGGCTCGGAGCGCCGGTGGCCCGTAGGATCTACAAGCCACTTGTCGGTGTGACGGAGGCCCGTGATGCCGCAGGAGTGACGACCCGATACAGCTACGATGCCGCCGGTCGGCTCGCAGAGAGCACTGTCGATGGTCTTGGCACGACGGCGACATACGCGTATACCATCAACGATGGCGGTGTGAGCCGCATCCTCTCGGAGCGGTGGCTCGATGCCGGGGGCAAGTCGAGGGCGCAGACTATGGAGGTTTACGACGCCTTGGGTCGCCCTATGGTGAGCATGGCCAAGGGTGGCAGCACATGGAGCGGTTCGCTGACGGAGTACGACGGCATGGGCCGTCCTTACCGGCGTTGGGCCGCGGCACCGATGAAGTCGGAGACCGCCGGCGCGGACGAGATAAAGACGTCGGCCACCGAGTACCACTCTGATGCATCGCCCTTCGAGGGGACGGAGTACGAGGCTTCGCCTGTAGAGCGCGTCCTTGCCGTGACACGCGCCGGCGCCGAGCATCACGACGGAGGCCACCGCGCCACCGCGCGCCGCCTGTCGAACTACGGTGCGGCGTACCGCTGTCCTCGCTACCGTGTCACCGTCACCGGAGCGGAGGCTGCCGGCGACTATGCCGAGGGTACGCTTACTGTCGACGAGAGCACCGACGAGGACGGTGTAGCCCTGCAGGTCTTCACCGACTGGCGCGGCCTGAAGGTGATGGAGCGCCGCGGCCAGGCAGGAGCATGGCTCACCACGCGGTATATCCACGACGACTACGGCGATCTGCGTTACGTGCTTCCTCCCAAGTTTACGGGTTCGGACCTTTCGCGCAGCAGCGACGAGATGGAAACTCTCGCGTACTGGTACGACTACGACGTGCGAGGCAACGTCGTATTGAAGAAACTCCCCGGCCGCGACGCCATCCGCTATCATTACGACCCAGCCGGCCGCCTTGCCGCGGAGTCCATCGGCAAGATTTTTGTCAAGGATATTATAAACGTTCGCTCCGCGAATACCAGAAATACTGATATGTCGGACCTGGAGCTATCAGAGCCGGTTTTCTCGAGCCTGATAGTTGACCGGTGGCTGCTTCACCACTACGACAGCCTCGGCCGTGAAGCAGCCGTATCGGAGATTTTTGTGGAGGAAGAAGATGACATCAGCAAGTTCGCCTCGCAGGTCCGAACATACGAATGGGATGGATTGACCGATCCGTCGCAGAAACTTAAGTTTGATGGAGTTGTCAAGGAAGCTACTCCGCTTGTCGTGCGCCATCACGACCTTGCCGGACGCGTAGTCAAGGAATACGCCGGGGAAATCTCTCGCAGCTACAGCTACAACGCGCTCGGTCAGACTGAAAAACTTGTGGAAAATTACAATGACGGTATTGTCGTTACGCATACTTATACGTACACCTACCACGGCGAACCGGAGACTGAACATATCGAGTCGAACAAAGCCGGATACAGACCTGTTGACAGCAAGTGGCATTACGACCGCAGTGGACGCCTGTATCAGGAGTGGACCGATGCCGGTACGGGCTATCTCAGCCGAGGGCGTTACCGATATGATTTTCCTTATGATTCCGTTGGAGCAATCAAGACAGTATACGATGAAATAGGCCGGATAAGTTGTCGTCAGTATGGCGACCGTATAGTCACAGACTACAGCTATAATACGGACGGAACACTACGGGATGTCGATTCATACAGCCGAAAGCCAATGAACACCAAGTATTCTAATGCTCCGTTCAGAAGTCGGCAATACGTTTCGAATGATACTATAAACGGAGACTTTATAATAAATCCGGAGACACGCCTGATAGATCCGTTCAACATAATAAAAGGAGTGTACAAGGTGCTAAGTGAGTTTGGCGACACACTCGAGCGGAGGCCGAGCGGCCGTATCTTGTCTCGACGCGCCCGTGGAGCGGCTTACGGCTATGAATACGACCGTTACGGCCGTCTATCGTCCGCCAATATCGGATTGACGGCAGATGCTACGGCCAACTTCTCAACGGAATACGGCTACGACTCCAACAGCAACATGACCTCGTTGAGGCGCTACGGCATCACCGACCGCGTGGGCGACAGCTTCGTGTACGGACTTCACAGCGAGGCCACGATGCGCTACGACGGCAACCAACGCACGGGCATCACGCAGCAGTACTACGGCGAGACCTACGAGGGCGCCGCCGGCATAACCGGGAGCGGCGACCACAACATCAGCTACGACAGCCGCGGCAACCTCGACAGCGACGACTCGCGCGGTATAAAGCATACTGTCTACAACCACCTCAACAAGCCCACGATGGTGATATTTAACAATAAGGATACGTTAAAGATCAGGTACGACGGACTTGGTAATGTGGTTGAACGGGTATTTCTTGAATCGAAGAAAATGATTGTTGGATTTGCGGCAACATCAATCACGCGACCAGGATCAATCTATCGAAAAGGTTGGACCGAGAATTTCTACGGTCCTTATGAGAGGACAATCAAAAATTTGACAATCAATAAGTACCCCAAAGTCAATTTCGCAGGAGGTTATATAGATGTTGACGGCAAAACGTATTACTACATTCATGACTATCAGGGCAATGTTGTGGCAGTAATGCGCGGTGACGGCACTGTGGTGCAGACTGCGGAATACTACCCCTACGGCGAGCCGTGGCTCGAACCCGAGGGTGACAACCGCCGGCTTTTCACCGGCAAAGAGCGCCTACGCGACCTCAAGTGGTACGACTACGGCGCCCGAATGAGCAACGCCGCCTCCTGCGACTGGACTTCGCAAGACAAAAAATTAGAAGAATTTTATGGTTATTCTCCTTATTGCAACTCATTTTGCGATCCGGTTAATTTTGTTGACGAAAGTGGAGAATCACCTACACTGGTAACGGCTGCTATCGGATTTGTTGTAGGTGGAGCTTTAGGAGGCGGCATGGAAATGCTTATGCAGTTTATACAAGACGGAAAGATAAGTGATTGGCGAGCGGTTGGTGGAGCTGCAGCGCAAGGCTCTATAGTAGGTACTGTAACGGGCTTAACTGGAGGTATGAATTTGTTAGGTACAGTAAGTGTATCAATGGGTTCGAATATGGTCGGAGGTGGTGTAAATCGCGCAATACAAGGAGACGATGTTATTAGTGACGATATTTTGATTGATGCGACTATCGGAGGTTTATCTGCTTCGGGAGGATTTGCAGTCAGGAAATCGTTGGATGCCATGAGTAATGCAGCTAAAGGAAAGTTAGGAGAAGCTTTGACCAAAATTAAATATACGTCCTTAGGGTATAAACAAGTTAAGAGAAACTTTGAGGTTGAAACAGGACGGTTGACACCCGTGAGAAAGCTGGCAGAGAAAGCTCGCTATGATTTTCTTTTTGAGCATAGATTGACAAATAACAGAATTATAGTAGATAGTAAGTTTAATACATCAAGATTTACAATAAATCAATTTATTGCAAAGGATAGAGCTTTATATCCGGTGATAAAGCATACTACCACAAGTAGTGAAATAGGTTCATGGGTTCAAACGATATTAGTTGTAGGTCAGGATGGTTTTATTGACCACCTAAAAAGATAAAACATGACAAAATCTAAACCAAAGAAGAAAACGATAAATATAATCAGAAAGGAGATTATATTGAGCGTACTACCAATCCTTGAAAAACAAGGATTTGTCCGGAGTCCATATCTGTATAGTGAATTTGGATTTCATGCAGGATCAGGTTATGAATATGATTTAGTCCGTTTACGAGGCTCCGAATTAGATCAAATAAATATTAGCATTTCATTTGGACATGGATGGTTCTCAATACTATTTAATATAGTGGAGTTGAGGCCGACTCCAAATACAGTAGAAGATCTGAAAGGAAAGGTTGGCGGTAGAGATTATATGTTTATGGATAAAAATGGTTGCGAAGATCTTGCATATCAGATATTTTATCCATCACACTGCTGTTGGTTGTTTTGGTTGCCGACTCCATTATACAGGTTGAAATACCGATTTACCAAATGGGGCAAGCAGCGTCAGATACGCAAGGTGACAAATCTCCTTGCAAAAGACTTTGGGCGTATAGATGAAGCCGTTGAAATATGGCATAAACGCCATAAGCCTATAGTTGTCGATTGGGATGGAAATAAGCTCAACCAAGAAGATGAAAATGAGAATGCAACATAACGAATACGACCGTTACGGACGCCTGTCGGCCGCCAATATCGGATTGACAGCAGATGCATCGGCCAATTTCTCAACGGAATACGGCTACGACCCCAACAGCAACATGACCTCGTTGAGGCGCTACGGCATCACCGACCGTGTGGGCGACAGCTTCGTGTACGGGCTTCACAGCGAGGCCACGATGGCC
>DKVO01000007.1 GCA_002491245.1 Porphyromonadaceae bacterium UBA7176 | reverse complement strand
TATAACATCGATTTAACATTCGTTTACAATTGCACCCTGCACCTTTTTTGCTTTATCACTATTAATCAATAAAATAGCAAATTTGGGCATTTTGAGCATCAAGCGCTCACCTGAACTGTAATTCCGATAGCTTTTTCGATACGCTTGCCAATTGCCTCGAGTTCTTCTTTCGGAATTTTTTTCAAATTCACTTCCGGAGTAGGACGATCGATGGTATAAAGCATAATCTCACGCGGCCGAATTTGTCGATACGCTTCGATGAGCGCCTCTACCTCCGCATCGGATGTGTTATCAATGACACGGCCTTCGTGTTCGCCCCGGCACATCATAGTCTGCACTATGCCCTGCTCTCCAAATCCGGCCAGATACCCGATGGTCTGGTCGAGGTCGTATCCCGGATTAGGGCGGTCGATAAGCTCTACCGTTGCAGGTATAGCGCTGTCGAGTTTCATTATATTATTGTCGACCTTACGCAAAGCGGCCGCTACCGCCGGTCGCCCGATACGGGTGGCATTTGTAAGGACACTGATCTTTACATCGGGATAGTACTTGTCGCGCAAGGCTATGGTGTCGTCGATAATACCGGCAAAATCGGGATGAAGCGTAGGTTCGCCGTTGCCCGAAAATGTGATCACATCGAGCGGAGCACCACTGGATTTCATCTGAGAAAGTTTAGCCTCGAGGCTCTCGGAGACGCTGTTGCGTGTCGGCAAGCCCGATGTACCAGGTCCTTGAGCATTATAACCGGCCTCGCAATAGAGGCAGTCGAACGAACATATCTTACCGTCGTCGGGCATCAGATTGACACCGAGCGACGAGCCAAGACGGCGCGAATGTATGGGTCCGAATATGGTGGAATGGAATAATACCGTTTGCATCTGTTGTTAATTTTAGTATGTATCATTTATCGCCACGCGTGAACAGGCGCGACATAAACCCTATTAAGAAGCCCGTGGCGAGGACTGCCACCAGAACAATCATCACATCACTCCACCCGAGACGGACCGGATAGACGTCGATGGTCAAGGCCGAAGGATCTGCCGCGAGTCTGACAAGGCCAAAATGCTCCTGCAAAAGAGAAAGGGCAATACCGGCCAAAAGGCCGGCAATACCTCCAACGGCAGTTATCAGCCAGCCCTCGGCAACAAAAATACCACGCGTCAACGACGCCGGGGCTCCGAGAGCACGAAGTGTGGCCATATCGCTGCGCTTCTCAATCACCATAAGGCTCAAGGTCGACACTATATTGAATGAAGCTATCAACAATATGAATGCAAGCATGAGAAATGTGACCCATTTCTCGACAGCAATCATACGGAAAGTATCGGCCTGCTGCTCAATACGTCCCTGCACTATATAGCCGGGGAGAGCGTCGGCCAACCTGTCGGCCAGATCAGTGGCACGTACACCCGGAGCGGCAGCAACTTCGACAGCCGAGCCTTCGCCTTCTTTATAGTCGAGCAGGCGCCGGGCCGCTTCGAGAGGGATAAATACATAATCGGCATCATACTCTGGTTGGTCGACCTGCACAACACCGGTAACAGCTACCGGCAGACACCTGTATGCAGCCGCCGGATTTGCAGGATTGATGCGTCCAACCCTACGCGGCACATAAATATCTCCTGCATAATAAGGCGAAGGCCTGATACCCAGATTGACAGCGACACCTACAGACGGCATCACACCAACAAGACTATCAGGCAAACCATTGGAGTCGGCGAAAATGCCATCGATGACTATCTTATCGAAATCGGCCATAGCCCGAGCCTTTGCCGGGTCGAGCCCCTTGAAGACCACCGGCATCTGACGGTCGCCCGACACAAGGAGCGCCCTCTCCTGCAACACGGCAGAAGCAGCTCCGACATCAGCCATATCCTCAAGGAGACCGGCCAGACTGTCGGCCCGTTCGATGACCTTGCCCTGACGAGGCAATATCCTGACATCGGGATCTATTGCCGCCAGATGGCCGTATGCCAAATCGGTAAAACCGTTGAACACCGACAGCACGACTATAATCGCCGCAGTGGCAACAGCCACACCCACCATCGATACAAGTGCTATGACATTGATGGCCCGATGCGACTTCTTCGCAAAAAGATAGCGGAGAGCAATCTTAAGAACCAGCATCGCAGACTACCGGTCGAGCAGCTTGTCGATGTTGTCGATATAGTCGAGCGAATCGTCGAGATAGAACTGCAATTCGGGCACCTTCCTCAGCTGGTAGCGCACTTTCTGCGCCAACTCGTAGCGGACAGTCTTGGCAGACGCCTCTATGTTGGTCAATATTTCCTGAGCTTTTTCCGACGGAAATATCGACAGATATGCTTTTGCCACCGATAAATCGGGCGACACACGCACCGTGCTTACCGATACGATGACTCCATGTGTTTTAACCGTCTGCTGACGGAAGATTTCGCTCAGCTCTTTCTGAAGCAGGCGTGATATTTTTGCTTGACGTGTTGATTCCATAATCTATATTTTATTATACTAACGACCGTCGAGGGGCTTTAGTTTATTTAAATTCTTCGGCAGCCTCGCGTATCGACATGAACAAAGTACGGTGTGCGTCGGTCAGTTCGACTCCACGGCGCGCCATCATCCGCGATGCCGTCTCGAAGAACTTGCTCATCGACACATCGGTGTATCCGGCAGTAGACCCTTCGCTGAATGAGGGGACGAAATTCCTCGGGAAGCCGGATCCGTGGATATTGACACCGACCCCGAGCACGGTTGCGGTATTGAACATCGTGTTGATGCCGGCTTTGGAGTGGTCGCCCATTATAAGGCCGCAAAACTGCAGGCCTGTACGAAGGAAACGACGCTCGGGATAGTTCCACAGACGGATGGGAGTGTAGTCGTTCTTAAGGTTCGACGCCACGGCTCCGGCACCGATATTGCACCACGAGCCTACGACGGCGTTACCGAGGAAGCCATCGTGAGCCTTGTTCGAATAATCGTGCATCACTACATTATTGAGCTCGCCGCCCACCTTGCAGTAACGTCCGATTGTAGTGCTAGGATATATCTTAGTGCCCATATTCACCGTCGAATGCTCACACAACGCTATCGGGCCGCGCAACATGGAGCCTTCCATCACGGTTGCGTCACGACCGATATAGATCGGTCCGCCCGACGTATTGAGAAAGGCACCCTCGACCCATGCGCCCTCTTCGACAAAGATGAGCGAGGGATCGCCGATGACAGTATTGGTGGCGCTGAGAGGATGAGACTCACGACTGGAGGTCAGTCGGCTGAAGTCGGCGCATATCGCAGGACCGTTTTCAAGGAAAATATCGTAGAGATGCTCTACGGCTTTGTAATCGCCCCCGTAAGTCTTGGCGACACAATCCTGACTGTTTCCACGCACTGCAATGACAAGCCCCTTGGCATCGATAAGTTTTTCGCCCGGGCGCAAATCCCGGACAGCAGACGCCAAACCGAAATCGGCGACAAGATTCGACGCGATAAACAAAGTGGAGCAATCACGGACAACAGCTTCAGGCACCGAACCGAAAAATTCGCGGAGATAGGCCGTCTCCGGTTCGATATAATATTCTCCGGGGAAAATATCCTTCCATTTATCGGCCAACATATCGGCACCCAGACGGATATCGGCGACGCGCCGTGTATATGAAATGGGCAGCAACTCGGTATGCACGCCACGCAAATCCTGTAAAACTATCTTCTGCATAATCAAAAAAATTTACATTATCACCTCCTGCCGGCAACATAAAAAGCGACAGCCGATGCCGCCGCAACGTTGAGACTATCGACTCCACGGCTCATCGGTATACGGGCCACATAGTCTGCCCCGTCGATTGCCTGGTGCGACAAACCGTCACCCTCAGTGCCGAGCACAAGAGCCAGACGAGGCTCGGCCAGAAGCGCCGGGTCGTCGACAGACACACTATCTTCGCTCAGGGCAAGAGCTGCAATTTTAAAACCCTGTGCACGCAAAGCACTGTAAGTATCTCCAGATGCCATACACCACGGCAACTTGAATACCGTGCCCATCGACACCCGGATGGCCCGGCGGTTGAGCGGATCGCACGATGTCGGAGTCAATACCAAGCCATCGATCCCCAGTGCTGCTGCCGAACGGAATATCGCGCCGATATTGGTGGTGTCGCAGACGCCGTCGATTACGGTTATCCGGCTCGCATCTCTGCAGATATCTGCCAAGGTTGGCTGTTGCGGCCTGCGCATGGCACACAACACGCCCCTGGTGAGCTGATAGCCCGTCAGAGATGCCAGCAGTTCTCTCGGGCCGGTATACACAGGCATCTCCGGACAACGCGCAATTATCTCTGACGCATCACCTTCGATATGGCGATGCTCGCACAGCAACGCGACAGGTTCGATGCCGGCCTCGAGGGCCGACAGTATCACCTTCGGACTCTCGACAATTATCAAACCGGCAACAGAACGCAACTGTCTGTCGGTAAGGGAAGCGAACGGTAGTACGCGTTCGTCGTCGAGACTTGATATTTCTATTTTGTTCATCTTAAAATTCGCAAAATCCGCCACGCCACTTTACGCAGCGACAATACCAGAGCCGACGATCCGGCGGCGATATCGGACGACAACGGGTCGGTAAACGATGTCAGCACCGGGGCCTCGCCGAACTGCTCGGGGTAAATCATCATGAGATTATTGCGCGAGAAATACCGCTGGAGGAACGACGGCAACTCGGCCATTTCCGAACGGTACGAAACTGACTGTGCCCGTGCCCCGATGATGACAAACAAATCGTCGTCGAGGACCTGATTCGACAATATTATCATATCGTCCCATCCTTCCGTGGTACGGAATTCGCATCTTATGCCATAATTCTCGGAATAAATCACACCACGGATCAATGGTTGCACTTCGGACGGGCAGCAGAATATGATACGACATCCGACCTGACGGGTCAGACGCGACAACGCTCGCACCCAACGGTTAAATCCTGTCTCATACTGAGCATCGGCCGGCACCCACACCACAACTCTTGTGATGGTTCCGCACGGGATAAAACAACGCGAGATCATGACCATGCGGTTTGTAGCCCTGAGCAGTTGCTCCACCTTATTGCCGAAAAACGAATCTATCACCGTTGCGCGGCGGTGCATGCCGAGCAAAATCTCCGTAATATCGCGCTCCTCGATTGCATTGAGGACACCTGTAACTGTATTGAGATCGTAACGGTCAAGCGTTTCCACATATGTGTCGGCGGCGGCGGCAGTCCGACGGGCAGTTTCCAGCGAATTGCGCGACAGTGCCTTCGCCGCCGGACTGTTGTCGTTGCGCACATGCAGGGCATAGAACTGGTGCGTACCTCTGGTATTGCGCATCAAGACTGCCATCTCCACCAGAGCAGCAGTGGTCAGTGGATTTGCCACACCGATAAGGGTATTGTTGTTGCGTTGTTTCTTACCGGATACATGGTCGGGATCCTCGTCCATCATCCGCACCTTCAACTTTGCCGCAGCCCCCGATGTTATCAATGGTGCCACACCACAGGTGACAAGAATCACCGCGATAGTACTGTTGAGTATACGCTCGTCGAACATCTCGAGCTGGTAGCCGACCGACACCACGGCAAGAGCCACCGCTGTATGCGCTGCCGTAAGACCGAACATCACATTACGGCTTTCAGCCCCGAAACCATTGCCGCGTTGGGCAATCCACGCCGGCAGCCACTTGCTCACCAGTGCGACAGCAAGCATCACCGACGCCACGCCAAGGGTGGAAGTATCACCGAAGACCCGCACATTGATCATCATCCCGACACTGATAAGGAAATAGGGAATGAACATCGCGTTGCCCACAAACTCTATCGAGCTCATCAAGGGCGATGCGATCGGGATATAACGGTTGAGCAGCAACCCGGCAAAGAACGCACCCAACACAGGCTCAAGGCCTATATACTGGGCCGAACATGCTGCAAAAAAAACAAGGACAAGCACGAAGACATACTGCGTCACCTTGTCGGCCGACTTCTTGAAAAAGTATCGTGTAAGCCTGGGGTAGAGATAAAGCAACGACACAACCCACACTACAAGACGTAGCATCAAAAGCCCTATGGCAGCGACATTGAAATACCCTTCTTTACGCACGCTCACCGTAGCCGCCAGCACAAGCAGCGCACCGATAACGGCGATTATAGTGCCGACTATGGCCATGAGCACAGCCGGCGCCTTGGTAATGCCGAAACGGGCTGCGACCGGATAGGCAAGAAGTGTATGAGAGGCATACATCGCACCGAGAAGAAAAGATGTCGCCCAATCGAGGCCGAGCAGATACACGCTCGACAGGACTCCCATCGCGAGAGGTATCAACAATGTCAATATGCCGAACGATAGACCACGGCCAAGATTGAGCCGCAAATGGTACATGTCGATTTCAAGACCGGCGAGAAACATAAGGTACAGCAGTCCCACCTGCCCGAAAATGGCAAAGGAAGAGTCGTTGTCGAGCACATTGAAGCCGTAAGGGCCGATCACGACACCGGCCACAATCATGCCGATGATATGCGGTATCTTGAGTTTATTGAGGAGCAAAGGCGCAAAAAGGATGATGGCCAGCACGATAAAGAATATCTGCACCGGCTGCGTCACCAGGGCTTGCGCGAGAGGAATCATCTATGGTCGAGTATATATCGGGCTATCTGCACGGCATTGAGAGCCGCGCCTTTGCGTATCTGGTCAGAAACAGTCCAGAACGACAAGCCATTAGGATTTGCAAGGTCGGCACGCACACGGCCCACATACACGGGGTCGCTTCCGGCGACGAAGAGAGGCATCGGATAGCCGAGCGGCTCAAGGCGGTCTTCAAGCACCACTCCCTCTGCCGCTGCAAAGGCACGTCGTGCATCTTCCACACTCACCGGCTCTTCTGTCTCAACCCATATAGCCTCACTGTGAGCACGTTCGACAGGGACTCGCACGCAAGTCGCACTCACCTCGAGACCGGGCGAATGCATAATTTTTTTAGTCTCAAAATGCATCTTCATCTCCTCTCGCGTATAACCATTGTCGGTAAACGTATCGATGTGGGGAATCAAATTCATCGCCAACTGGCTCACAAACTTTTTATTGGTCACCTCTTCGCCGGCAACAATCTGCCGGGTCTGTTGACGCAGCTCCTCCATACCGGTAGCTCCGGCTCCGCTCGCAGCCTGATATGTAGCCACGTGCACACGGCGGATGGCCGACAAGTCATTGATTGGCTTGAGGGCGACAACCATCTGTATCGTAGTGCAATTCGGGTTTGCGATAATGCCGCGCGGAGCATCCAGCGCATCGGCGCCATTTACCTCGGGCACAACCAGGGGTACATCGGCATCCATACGGAAAGCGCTGCTATTGTCGATCATCGTAGCTCCGAATGCAGTTATCATAGATGCGTATTCCTTAGACACATCGCCTCCGGCAGATACGAATGCAAAATCTATATCCTTGAAATCAAGAGGATTTTCACCCAATACCTTCACAGGCTGCGTCTCTTCTCCGCGAAACACGTACGTGCGGCCGGCACTGCGCTCCGAACCGAAAAGACGAAGCTCATCGACCGGCATGTCGATTGTATTCAATACATCTATAAACTCCTGGCCGACAGCTCCTGACGCGCCAACAATTGCTATTTTCATTTTCGCCTTTGTTTTAGTCTGCAAAATTAGTGAATTTTTATGAATTTTGAAACCGTAGCACGCCACTTCGGCAATAAAGCGTTAAAAAAAGACCAAGTGTGTGGATTTGAATTTGTTTTAACAAACCATGACACACAACAAAAGAGCCGCCCCATTAAGGAGCAGCTCTTTTGTTGTTATCGTTGGAGACGATTATTTGTTCTCTTCGATAGTTACGGCACGGTCAAGTGCTACGCACTTCTCACCGAGGTCGCTGAGGTTACCATTGTTGGTGGTAACGGTAAGCTGGCTCTCAGATACGCCATTGCGTTTGAGAAGTTTGGCAACGCCTTCTGCACGGTTTTTGCGCAGACGCATGTTGATGTTGTCGTTGCCGGTGTAGTTATCGGCCCAACCGGTTACGGTGTATTTCTTACCGCTCTGAGTCATCACGTAAGCGATGGCTTTAACCACGCGCTGATTTTCGCGGCTCAGACGCGATACGCCGATGGGATAGTATACAGTAGCGAGGGGACCAGCAGGAGCTGCAACAGTCTCAACAGGACGGTTGAGGCAGTCTTTGAGCTGCTGCTCGAGGTCGGCGATACGTGCATCGGCAGCTGCGAGACGGGCACGGAGTGCGTCGCAGTTTTCGGGCTCGGGGATGATGGGCACAACGGGTGCTTCCCAATCGCGTTTCTTGAAGTTGTAAGTTACGCCAAGGAAGCCCTGGAGAGCAAGACCTTTGCGGTTGATGGTTGTAGCGGCAACGTCAGAAAGACCGGTAGCGCGGAGATCAAGAGAGATCTGCATCTGGTCGCTTACGCGGAAAGAGTTGATGATACCGGCACGGAGGGGGATGATGTCGTTGTGGGCACCTTTGTAACCCTCGCTGTTACCTTTGCTGTCGTAGTGCTTGGTGAAGGTGAAGTAAGCACCCGAACCAGCATATACGGTAGCATTGTAGACACGGCCGGGTTTGTAGCCGCACCACCAGTTGGTAAGGTTAACCATAAGGTCGAATACCGGACCAACTTCGGCATATTTGGTTTTGTAGTAACCGTTGACCATTTCGTGCTGGGCACCGACTACACTGCCGTCTTTCGAAAGACCTTTGAGGCCGAGGTAGCTCACACCGAAACGGCCGCCGAATACGGGCGAGAACCATTTACCGGCATAGAGAGAAGCGGCGGGCATGAAGCGGTCGGCAACGGCACGGTGTACGCCGTTGGAGGCCACATAGAAGCTGGCACCACCTTCAGCGGTGATGAACCAATTGTCTTTCATGCGATTAAGCAAAACACCCTGAGAGGGATCGGGCTGGTATTGCAGCTCCTGAGCAGCCTCCTGGGCATCGGCTGCAATACCCATAGCAAGGGCACACGCGCATGCGATGATAGTAGCTTTTTTCATAGAGTTTAGCTGATTATTGATGAATGTTATTTTTTACTGCACAAATTTGAGCGCTAAATTACTACTTTTTTTTCATTTGATAACTTAAAATGATAAAAATTTTACATTTTTACCAAAAAATTTAACGCTTACGGAAACAGCCCGGACAGGGCAAACTCCAATCCCGGGCTGTTTTTTTAATACTCTTATTTACCAAGCATGGTACGCACACAGCCAAGTATATTGGCCGGAGTGTAGCCGAACTTCTCGTCGAGAACCTTATACGGAGCCGACGCGCCGAAACGTTCCATACCGTACACCTCGCCGTTGAAGCCCTTGATCATACGTATTGTAAGAGGCAGACCTGCGGTAAGGCCGAACTGGGGCACTCCACAAGGCAACACGCTATCGCGGTACGACTGTTTCTGGCGGTTGAAAAGACCTATCGAAGGCATTGAGACTACATCAGCCTTTATACCCTCAGCCTCGAGCAGCACGGCAACATCGCAAAGCAACGACACTTCCGATCCATTGGCAACAAGGACCACATCTGGTGTCCCGGCGGCCTTGACCACGGTATAGCCACCGCGCAAAGCCCCTTTGGCGGCTTCGGCCCTGCTTTCGCCTGCCGGAGCAGGAAGATCCTTGAGATCCTGTCGCGAAAGGATGATGCCTGTCGGGGCATGGCGGTTGTCCATAGCCATCTGATAAGCGACCGAAGTTTCGGCAGAGTCGGCCGGGCGTAGCACAAGCATTGCCTGACGGCCTTCGAAATTATCCATCAACTCAAGCAGGCGTATCTGCGCCTCCTGTTCGATAGGCTCATGGGTAGGACCATCTTCACCCACACGGAATGCATCGTGACTCCATATATATTTAACCGGTTGCTCCATGAGGGCAGACATACGTATCGCCGGCTTCATATAATCGGAGAAGACAAAGAACGTTCCACACGCACACCACAATCCGCCGTGGAGCGATATACCGTTCATGATACAAGCCATCGTAAGCTCACTCACACCGGCCTGGAGGAATGCTCCGCTGAAATCGCCATGCGCGAAAGCATGTGTTTTCTTAAGGAAACCGTCGGTCTTGTCGCTGTTGGCAAGGTCGGCCGACGACACTATCATATTGCCGACCTTCTCACCAAGGACGCCGAGAACGTCGGCCGATGCTGTACGGGTGGCCACATTAGCCTTATGCTCGATTGCAGTATAGTCGATATGCGGAAGTTCACCTTTAATATAACGTTCGAGTTCGGCAGCTTTTTCAGCGTTAGCCTTAGCCCACTCTGCATACGCGGCACGGCGCGAAGCTACAATCTTGCGCAGCTCCTCGTTACGACGGGCATAGAGTTCTTCGACCTCGGCCGATATAGCCCACGGATTTTCCACGTCGCCCCCAAGATTGCGCACTGTAGCGGCATAATCGGCGCCACTCTTACTCAAAGGCTGCCCGTGGGTCGAACATTGATTTTCGAACGACTCGCCACCGGCTGTCACAACACCTTTGCCCATTACGGTATGACCGATAATGAGGGTAGGCTTCTCCGTCTCTGCATTCGCCTTCTCGAGGGCACCGGCGATAGCAACAGGGTCGTTGCCGTCGATTTCAATCACGTTCCAGTGCCAGGCACGGTATTTAGCTGCATAATCTTCGGTATCCACAGCATCGACCATAGTGGAGAGCTGCACCTTATTGCAGTCGTAGAACATTATCAGATTTGAAAGGCCAAGATATCCGGCGATACGTCCGGCACCCTGCGAAACCTCTTCCTGCACACCTCCGTCGCTGATAAATGTATAAGTCTTATGGCTCACCACATCGCCGAAACGGGCTGTCAGAAACCTCTCAGCGATAGCGCAACCTACAGCCATAGTATGGCCTTGGCCAAGAGGGCCCGAAGTGTTCTCGATACCACGCGAAGGGTCGACCTCAGGATGTCCGGGAGTAACTGATCCCCATTGGCGGAACTGCTGCAGTTCGGCTACGGTGTACTTGCCGGTCAGGGCGAGCACTGAATACAGCATCGGCGACATATGGCCCGGGTCGAGGAAAAATCGGTCACGGGCAAACCAGGTCGGGTCGTCGGGGTCGGTTACCAAAAACGACGAATAGAGGACATTGACAAAGTCCGCTCCGCCCATTGCTCCGCCGGGGTGGCCTGATTTGGCCTTTTCTACCATTGTCGCAGCCAGAATGCGGATATTGTCGGCTGCTTTAGTCATCAGTTTTGAGTCCATTATTTTGGCTTAAATATGTTCTATGTTATTTAACTCCGAAATTACAACAAAAGTTTCAAACGGCCAAACTTCGTCGGCCAAATACATTATTTTTTTAGTTCAAATGCGCCTGAGGCGCACAGTCGCGTCGAGCAACGGAAAATTCAATCTCAATATTTGCCCGTCACCCTCAAGGTCGGCACTTGTATCGGTCCTGTGCAGTTGCCCCGAGGCATCATACCATTCCATATCGTAGTGTCCCTCGAAAGCCGTAGGCGTCAATCGCCCTTTGATATCTCCAGGCCTCCAGTCATCTGACGGATTACCTTGATATATCAACACATATCCGCCTTCAGCATCCGGCACAACAACAATACCATAGTCTATCGCCGTAGCTACTTTCTCCGGATCGGTATCGCGGTCAAGATAACGCCAGTAGCCCGTCGGGCCATCTCTGCTTGCATCGACCACCTCTCCTTCATAGCGATAAATACGGCTCTTATATCGTGTGAGCAAAGTGTGCGCGAGCAGTTCCACATCCCTGTCGGACATGACACCGATTCCACCGCCGGCATTGTCGGCCATGACATCAAGACCGGTTTCCGCCACCCGGTCGCCGAAGTCTATACGGGCACCGGCTGAGTTGATCCTCAACACAGCCGAAAAACCGGCATCGCGGCCGCGGCTATAATTTATAAATGATGAAAACTTAGCTTCCGAGCTGTCGCGTCCACAGCTACGGCGATATACCGTACACTCCACACGCACCTTGTCGGTATTGTCGGCCTCCAACGCAGGAGCCACACTGATTTCCGCTACCCGGCAGTTATTGTCATCATCATAATCCCAATACATCGACAGCTTCAGGTCATTATACTTATCCGGTCTCACCCTGGCATGATACGATAACTCAGCCACCGGAGCATCAAGCATAGTTATGTCGGCACTCCCTCCCGGCAGAACTTCTCCAGCCAGCGCGGCAGGCAAGAGAAAAAGAAACAACGATGTGATACAGCTCCACCTCATCGTTCAAGCAATATCCCGACGGCATCCTTAAACTCATCATCCGGCATGTCGTAGGGAAGATAGTTAAGTACAAAACCGCGCCTCTCCATACCGCGGAACCATGTCATCTGCCGCTTGGCAAACTGATGTATGGCAATTTCAAGTTCGGAGTACATCGTCGGCCGGTCTATCTGTCCGGTAACATAAAGAGTGAGATACTTGTACTCGAGTCCGTAATAAATAAGGTCGTCGGGCTTCACTCCGGTTGCAAGCAAACCTTGTACCTCGTCAAGCATACCCTCCTGTTCGAAACGCCGGCGCAGACGTTCGGTTATAAGCCTCCTGCGCTCGTCGCGCGGAATATCGACACACACTATCAATGCATCGAGCGGTCGTGGCGTACGGGCCAGCATGGCGGCTTCAGGATGCGACTGATAGTACTCTTCGATTTCGATTGCACGTATAGCCCGTTGGGCCGTATCGATATCGGTGACATTATGGAGCGTCTTCATACCGGCAAGAATTGAAGCAAGCTCATCGAGACTCTTTCCGGCCAAGCCGGCACGGAGTTCACGGTTTTCAGGCACCTCTGGCAGCACTATACCCTTGAGCAACGACTCAACGTATAGACCCGTACCGCCGACTATGACAGTACGTTTGCCTCGCCCGGCTATCTCGTCATTCACACGGCGAGCGTCACGAAGGTATTCGTAAAGATTATAGCGGTATCCGGCTGGTGCGACATCTATCATATGATAACGCACACCTTCGGGATAATCGCCCAGATCCTTTCCCGTTCCGACATCCATTCCACGGTACACCTGACGCGAATCTGCGCTGAGTATCTCGCCGTCGAAAGCCTGGGCAAGCGCCACACCACGGCGTGTCTTGCCGCTGGCCGTCGGACCGACTACGGCTATCGCCCTCATTCCCCTACTCTGACTTTTCGGCTGAAGACGCCGGTGAGACGGTTCCAGAACGCTCGCAAACGGAAGAAATAGCGGTCTTCGTTATTATGGGCAACATCAAACCACGTTTCGTCGTCATAATCAACATTCCAGTCAGGCAGATCCCTGAAACGGAACGTCGGACGGTAATGGCGTATCGGATAAAGACGACGGCCAGAGCGGTCGTAGGTCTTCCAAGCCATAGTCATGGTATGGATACGGAATAATTCGTTGGCCAAAATCGGAGACAGAGCATTCCCGGCAAGAGCACTGTCGAGCATATAGGGGTTGAACCATACATCCCCGTTGGTGAAGGCTCCTTTCTGCTCCGGAGTGACAAAAACAGCATAATGGATCATGTTCGACCCCGTGGCAAAACCCTCGTTGGTATAGCAGTAACGCATCGATGGCGCCGCTGATCCGGTCATTTCCCTGAACAACAGTCCGGCTCGTGGATCACCAAGCGACTCCGTACGCGAGACCGTAGCCTCTGCAGGCGTATCCCAAAGTCCGTCAGCACCTGAATGGAGCAACAACTCATCAGCGCAGAAAACAAGGAAGCGGACAACCGTACGGTTGCGGTGATTGTCGTGCTGCTGCTCTATGGTCTGGTAAAGTACACGCATACTGCCGTAGCGGCCACCCATAAAAAGAAGCGACAACACATACATCGCCAACGGAATGTAATTGAAAAAGAAACGGTCGGGGTTATTGAGGTCCGAATTGATATAACGCGCGAAATAGTACCAATACTCCACTCCTCCTATCACCAACGACAGGATAAGCAATATCGCAATCTGATACCTCGTCTCGCGGTAATAGAGTGTCGCCACAATACTGTCGCCGGCATAGTAACCGTTGAGATGCTGGCAACGACGGCAAAAATTGTCGGCCAACCCGGCATAAAGCCACACTGCGCACATGACTGCGGTAACCGGAAACACTACAAGGCACGTGATAAAAGGTATCTCACTGTTATACAGGTTGAGATGAAGAACCGTCGGCACAAGCCAGTCGGTACACAATATCGCGATGCCAAACATAGCTATCGCCGATACAAGCAGACTCCGCGACACGACCCTCAGCACCAGCGAACACGTGCTGACAGCCGTAGACCCGGCTCTGCCGAACGCGACGAGAGCCCAGGCCTCCACAAGGCAGATAAACGGAAGCCACAGCCGCGGCACGAACAATGCCATGACAAGAGGCACTGTAAGAGCTCCATACGCAGCAGCCCAATTTCGCCATAAAGCTCCCAACACCTGATCGGCGCCGTTCCCTTGTTGCGGTCCGCCACTCATATTATCGCATGTTTTGATTGAAATAGTCGAGCATCCGCGCCCACACCACCTGACGGGCATTACATCCGTTGATCGAATGGTTCATGTTGGGGAACACAAACATATCGCACATGATGCCGAGGCTCTGGAGTGTCGACACAAACTGGAGACTGTTCACCGGATGCACATTATCATCAGCCGTTCCGTACATTACAAGCGTAGGGCAGCCAAGATGAAGCGCACGGCCAAGCACCGACGAGTTGTTGTAGCCCGTTTCATTCTGCTGCGGTGTGAGCATATAGCGCTCGGCATACACCGTATCGTAGTAGCGCCAGTCGGTCACAGGAGCCACAGCCACAGCCGCAGCATACGGACACGCGTCGGAAGTCGCGCACATCAGGCTCTGATAACCACCGTAGCTCCATCCATAGATACCTATGCGCGAAGAGTCCACATAAGGCAACGATGCAGCATAGCGTGCGGCGGCAAGCTGGTCGATCGTCTCAAGCTCGCCGAGACGGCGGTAAACCGATGTCCGGAAAGCATATCCGCGACCTCCGGTTCCACGTCCGTCGACACACACTATCACATATCCTTTCGATGCGAAATACGACTCCCAATCGAGAGTCCAGCGGTCGAGCACCTGCTGCGATCCGGGGCCGCTGTATTGGCTCATTATCACAGGATAGCGTTTGGAAGAGCTGAAACCGGCCGGTTTCACGACATAGCCACTGAGCTCGCTACCGTCTTCGGCCTGCATGGTGAAAAACTCTCTGGGAGAAACAAGCGATGCAACACGACCGGCATAAGCCTTATTATCCTCAAGCACACGGATTTCTTTTCCATCCGACCGGCGGAGCGTCGTCACCGGTGGTGTGGTCACGTTGCTGTAAGTCATCTTCATAGCTCCGCAACCGGGGGCGAACACAGCATCTGTCGTACCATGATTTTCGCCTATCACCTCAGCCACACCCTTGCGGTTGATTCGGTAGAGCGTACGGTCTTTCGGAGTCGGAGCGGCAGCCTGGAAATAGCGGTTGCCCAAGGCATCGCTGCCGTAGAATGCAGTTGCATCGGCATTATCGAGCCCTGTTACCGACACCTTGGCTCCGGCATAAGAATATTCATAATATTTACAATATCCGTCCTGCGACGAAGCCACCACAAACGAATTTTCGCCATACTGCAACTGCTCGTACGTCTCGGGCTCTATCCAAGCCTTGGCCTCCTCGGTGTATACCGACTTCGAAACCGTCGATTTGGGATTGACTGAGAAAAGCTCGAAACGGTTCTGGTCGCGGTTGAGCGTAGCCACCATCAGACGTGTGGCGCTCGGGCCATATTCGATACGGGGGATATAATACGGATCTCCACCCGGAAATTCAACCTGCTTGGTCTTTCGGGTCTCGACATCGTAGCTGTGTACTGTCACCTTCGAGTTAGGCTCGCCGGCTACAGGGTACTTGTAGCTCATCAGACCGGTATAGAGACGGTATTCATCCATCGGGTGGCATGTCCCCTGATAGAGAGGAAGTGTGTAGAGAGGCACAACCGACTCATCGAAACGCACATAGCATAGCGTAAGATTATCAGGCGCCCAGCTCATCATCGTAGTGACTCCGAATTCTTCCTCATAGGTCCAGTCGGCGGCACCATTGATGATGCTATCCTTGAGGCCATCGGTAGTAACTGCAACCTCGGTCTTATAATCGAGTTTGGCCGCATAGATATTGTTGTCGGCAACAAATGCCACCATACGAGAGTCGGGAGAAAAGAGGGGGTTGCTCTGGCGTTCGTGGTCTTTCGACAATGGCCACAGAAGTCGCGACCGCACTTCATACACATAGTACTTTGCCGTCGACGAGCGGCGGTACACTGGCTTCGAATCGCGCCATACTATCACCTTGCTCGCATCAGGACTCACGATATAGCCCTCAAAGTTGGGAAGCTCTGTCTCACGGGTATATGTGACATCAAAGAGAGTCGACAGTTCTTTTCCTGTCGCGATATCCTTGACAATAAGTTTCTTGCCATCGTCGCTGCGCTCGACATACGATTTGCCGTCGGGCATAAACCGCACATCTGCATATGACGGCACCGACGCCGGAGCACAATAAGGGGCAAGTTCGCCAACAGCAGCACTGCGCCGCGTAACAGCCCCGTCGGCGTTAGCCGCAAGGCATACGGCCGCCGCCAATATAAGTATTCTGATTTTCATGTCCGTCAGATTATTCGTTTCAGGTTGCAAAGATACGAATAAGTCGAGAGCAAAACCAAATTTATTTGTGTTTTGCCGAGCGTGACGGAGTGATTAGTTGATTATTGCACTTCTTATTGGAAACTTTGGAGGTTGCTTTTGCAAATTTCCTACCAGCAAAATCAAATTATATCGAAAATATGTTGTACCTTTGTAGTAAAGAACTAAAACCACAAATATATGGCAAGACCTATTAAAGAAACACCCATTCTCTTTGGTTCGGATGCCAAGCGGTTTGAAGAACGTATGCAGAACCCACCCAAGGTATCTTCTGAAAAACGTGCTCAAATCCGGAAGTCTTACGAGACTGTCATGAAGATGATGGTCAATTAAGAGAAATGACAAGAGAAGAATTTCAAACAAGATGCAGAGTGCGCCGTCTCAATATCGGTGACACCGTTGGCGCATTCGACTGTCTCAATGAGGACCTAAACGACTTCATACTAAATGAAGCAGGGCTTTATCGCAATGCTCTATTGTCCGTGACATATATGGTTGAAGATAAGAGTTCGGAAGAGGTATTAGCATACTTCAGTCTATCGAACGATAAAATATCCATTTCTGATTTTGAAAGCAATACTGAGTTCAACAGATTCAGAAAACATAAATTTACAAACGAGAAAAGGCTTAGAAGCTATCCAGCCATAAAGATAGGTCGTCTGGCAATCGCCAAGTCTGTCCAACACCAATCCATAGGCACTTATCTATTGGAGTTTATTGAAGACTTCTTCATCGTTGACAATAAATCCGGATGTCGTTTTGTTACGGTCGATGCCTACGTGGATGCTATTCCATTCTACATCAAGAACAATTATCAGTTCCTCAACAATGATGATGAGGACAAGCGCACAAGAGTCATGTACTTTGACCTCGCATCGCTTCTTTAATTTAATTTGTATATGAAACCTGGCCGGGCAACACTATTAAGTGCCGTTAGCCGTTTGGTAAGGCTTCTTTTTTAATGTTTCACATATTTTTGTTAACTTTGCCCCGACAATAAAACCTAAACAAA
>DKVO01000040.1:15578-40983 GCA_002491245.1 Porphyromonadaceae bacterium UBA7176 | reverse complement strand
CCTGAAATGGCGTTCTACGACATCACCGACAATATGGACCTGGCCGAGGAGTTTGTGAAGTATTGCATCCAATATGTCCTCGACCACTGCCGCGATGATATCGATTTCCTGTCAGAGCACTTCGACCCGGAGCTTGTAAACCGCATGGAGTTTGTGCTGCACAACGATTTCGTGCGCCTGACCTATACCGAAGGCATCGAGATACTGAAGGCATCGGTCCAAAAGTTCGAGGTTCCGGTAGAATGGGGCATCGACCTTCAGAGCGAGCATGAGCGCTACCTTGTGGAGCAGCATTTCAAGAAACCGGTTATCCTCACCGACTATCCCAAGGATATCAAGGCTTTCTATATGAAGCAGAACGATGATGGACGTACTGTCCGTGCGATGGATGTTCTGTTCCCGAAAATCGGTGAAATTATCGGCGGCAGCGAGCGCGAGGCTGACTATGACAAGCTGCTCGCCCGAATCGAAGAGCTCAACATACCGATGAAGGATATGTGGTGGTATCTCGATACACGCCGTTTCGGCACAGTGCCTCACTCGGGCTTCGGTCTTGGTTTCGAGCGCCTGATGCTGTTTGTGACAGGCATGGCCAACATCCGCGATGTAATCCCCTTCCCCCGTACACCGAACAACGCAGAGTTCTAAAAAAGACTTTAACGACTGCCGCATGTGATGCGGCAGTCGTTGTTTTTGAGCCTGTATTTTTGGCACGACTCGGAGAGTCGCGCTCCTAACGATGCTTCACCCGTTGCTGTGGGGTGAAAATGCGGAGCATTTTCTTACTAAGTTACTACCAGAGCGTCCAACTGCAAAGCTTTTTCCGGTTGCGATAAAAATAAATTTGCTGATTAGATATAAATGTGTTATTTTTGCAGATGAAAACGGCGCGGACTCCGGTCCGGACGTCTCGGTGGACAGATTTGGCTGCTTGCAACCACTCGAAAAAATGCTAAAATCACTCGAGGTAGTCGTCACATAGTGGCGTAACCCTCTGAGTCGCTTTTTTAGATTTCAGGTTTTTCGTGGCTCCGCCGCTCCGTCAATGGGTGCGCTGCCGCGTTTTTTTGTATACCTCCTAAAATCTCTAAATCTACAATAAATGAGCTATCTCTTCACATCAGAATCAGTATCGGAAGGGCATCCCGACAAGGTTGCCGACCAGATCAGCGACGCGGTCCTCGACGAATTTCTCGCCCGTGACCCACAGTCGAAAGTCGCATGCGAGACCTTGGTCACGACGGGCCAGGTAGTGATCGCCGGCGAAATCAAGAGCGATGCATATATCGACATGCAGGAAACTGCACGCCGTGTGATCAATGAAATCGGTTATGACCGCAGCGAGCTTCGCTTCGACGGCAATTCGTGCGGCGTGCTTCTGGCGGTGCATGAGCAGAGCGCCGATATAAACCGCGGCGTTGAGCGCGACCTTGCCGCCGAGCAGGGAGCCGGCGACCAGGGTATGATGTTTGGCTACGCTACCAATGAAACACCTCTCTATATCCCTCTGACGCTCGCGTTGAGTCATTCGCTGATGATGACTCTTGCCGAAATACGCCGCGAAGGCGTCGACATGACTTATCTTCGCCCCGACTCGAAGAGTCAGGTGACTGTAGAATATGACGAGAACAACCGGCCTGTACGGGTGGACACTATCGTTGTATCGACCCAACACGACGAGTTCATCGCCGCCGGCGAGGGTGTGAGTCAGGAAGAGGCAGACCAGCGTATGCTCGAGGCCATACGCCGCGATGTAGAGACAATACTTATCCCCCGTACCCGTGCGAAGCTACCAGAGGAGCTGCAGCATATGTTTGACAGTGGTTTCAAACTTTATGTGAACCCGACGGGTAAATTCGTGATCGGCGGCCCTCACGGTGATACCGGCCTGACCGGGCGCAAGATAATCGTAGACACCTACGGAGGTCACGGCGCCCACGGCGGCGGCGCATTCTCGGGCAAGGACCCCAGCAAGGTTGACCGCTCGGCGGCATATGCGGCACGTCACATCGCCAAAAACCTCTGCGCCGCCGGCATCGCCGACCGTGTGCTTGTGCAGGTAGCCTATGCCATAGGCAAGGCTGAGCCTGTGAATATTTTCGTGAATACTTTCGGCAGCAGCCATGTTGCGCTGAGCGACACAGAGATCGCGGCCCGGGTCGGCAAGCTTTTCGACATGCGCCCCTATGCCATAGAGCAGCGCCTGAAGCTCCGCAACCCGATATACCGAGAGACGGCATCGTATGGCCATGTGGGCCGCACTCCACGCACTGTGACCAAGACATTCTCGAGCCACTATGAAGCACCGTTCACGCGCGAGGTAGAGCTTTTCACCTGGGAGAAACTCGACGCTGTGGACGATATCCGCCGCGAGTTCGCCGACGTGCTGTAAACCACGGAAGCCCGACGGTTGTTTATAGTTGAGAACAAAACAAAAGACTCAACTATGAACGACAGATTGACCTACGGAGAGAAACAGGAGCTGCCCGACAGTGTGTTCGGACTCCCCGAACGCCGCGAATATCCGATGCCCGACGCTGCCCATGTGCGAGCTGCAGAGGCATATTTCCGCTATTGCCCCGAGGAACTGAAGCCGCGTCTCGCACGCGCCATCCTTGACCGGGCGGCGGAATACGGTGTTGATGTGGAGTCGCCCACGGTGCTCGGGTATGCAAAACAACAAGAGCATGGATGAAAGAATAATAGAACACTGCCGGCGTCTTGTCGCCGGAAAAGATAAGATACGGGTATTGTTTGTGTGCCTGGGCAACATCTGTCGCTCGCCGGCAGCCGACGGTGTGCTCAAATCGATTGTAGCGTCACGGGGCGAGAGCGAGCGGTGGGAGATAGACTCGGCCGGCACCGGCGGCTGGCATGTAGGTCAACTACCCGACAAGCGGATGCGAGTGCATGCCCTGCGCCGTGGCCTGACCCTTGACCATATCTGCCGTCAGGTGCATCCAAGCGACTTTGAGGATTTCGACCTTATCGTGGCTATGGACAGTGACAACGAGCAAAACCTGCGATCGATGGCGCCGACACTGGCCGACCGCGACAAGGTGGTGCCGATGGCGGCGTTTATCCGCATGGCCACACGGTATGACCATATCCCTGACCCATATTATGAGGGAGCTGAGGGTTTCGAGCTTGTTCTTGACCTCCTTGAGGATGCCTGCGGCAACATAGCGGAAATTTTTTCTCAAGAAAGACAGGCTCCGTAAGCGAAAAAAATCCGGAGCTACGTAAAAGTAACAGAGGGCCAAGAACGGCTTACTTCATATTTTGCATATAGGAAAACCAGCCGTTCGATTGCCCTTTCTTTATATGGTATGGCACGACTCGGAGAGTCGCGTTCCTATTTATAATTTCAGATGAATACAGAATTGTTGACAGTAGCATTTGGCAAGGGTGCCCTTTATCTGCCCGACGACCATACTTCGGCCGAGCTCAGCGCTCCGGCCGCAGGTCTGCTTGCCGCGCTTCGGAAGCACGGATACACTGTAGACGAGGATTGTCTTCATCATCTCAATGCGCTCAGCGAAGCCGACGTAAAGGAGATTTCGGACTTTGTCGGCAAGGTTTTCCTTACCGATGCCAACTGGGCCGCTCTCTTACGCGACTGGGCGGAGCGTCCGTCAGGCAAAAGCTTCGCCGACAGTTTCTATACTTTTATAGTCAATATCTGCCCGGAACTTCGAGGCGAGGGTACAATCTTGCCCTGCGGCCATTTTATCCCCGATGGGGTGTTCGACCTGAGGCGGTATACCGGTTGTCCTTTCTGCGGTACACAGTTTGAGACCGCTCCGGCAAATACCGGTGTGGACACTACGGCGGAACTGAAGATACTGAGCATGTGGAGCAGGAAAGATGCCGAGGCTTATGCCACAGAGCTACTGTCGATGCCACTTCCGCCCGATGCCACGCAGGCCGACCATATAGTGCGTCTGCTGAAGGGTCTTCCGCCTGAATTTATTGCCGGGATAGGGAATATAGCCTGTGTTGAGACACGTGTGCTCGCCGCCGCTACAGTCGGAGGAGAGGAGGGTCTACGGTTCTTGAAAGCGCCGGGAGAGTTGCTGCGCATGTTGTGGTACGGCAAGACGGGCGAGCTTACTGTAGACCGCCCCAAAGACGTCAAAGACAGATATTTCACTGGTATACTCCGCAAATCAGGTATGGTTGAGGCTAAGGAAGCTACCGAAGCACGCTTCAAACTGCATTACTGCCGTACGTTCTGCGGCGCCGTCGCCCGATGGTTTGAAGCATTGCCGATGACGGAGGAGGAGATCTGCGCCGACATGCACCGCCACCGCCAGATGTGGGTGCGCTTTATCCGTGCTTTGCGCCTCAACGACTATGCCCGTCGCCATAGGTCGGCCAAACTTACGGGAGTGCTCGACCGTTTCTACCGGAGCGACTACAGCGTGTGGGGCGGCAAGGTGGAGGCAGCACGGGAGGCTCACGACAGCGCCGGTCTTTTCAGTCTTCTGAGCGAACGTCCTGGGGCGTTTGCCCGATGTCTGTACGACACTATACTTGATTTCGGCGCCGACGATACACTTGAGGCGTTCTCGTCCATTGCCGACCGTCTGCCGGTGCGTCTGCTTGTGTCGCTGTCGAACGGCGCAGCGGCATATTTCCTGCCCGAAGCCGACTACCGATACATCCATCTGCCCAAGGGTCAGATGGTGAAAGCTTCGCTAAACCCGGGCCTCGCAGCTTTGCCCGGCCGGAAGCGAGTGGACATAGCATCGAAAATACAGATTGCTGTGTTGAAGTGTATTTATAATATCTACTCACGGCGCGAGGCTCTGCCCGGCGACAAGGTGTATATCGAGCGGACGCTGTGGGATTGCCCTGTGCCTGTCGGCGACCGCGGCCGGTCGGTGAACGGTATCGGTTATGCCATACCGGGGCAGACATTCAAAGTTGCCGGCGACAAGGTGAGACTGTTCCTTCACTGGGGCATAGGAATGGAGGCCCAGCACTACGATATGGACCTGAGCTGTGCGCTTATCGGCAATCATCAGCGCACCGACATAGCATACTATAGTCTGGACACGAACGGGGCCTCGCACAGCGGTGATATCCAAAGCATTCCCGAGAAAAAAGGAGCGGCCGAATATATAGAGCTTGATCTGCCAGTGCTTCTGGAGCAAGGCTATGAGTACGCGGTGTTTACGGCCAACGCATACTCTGTGCCGAAGTTGGCGAGCGATATGGTGGTGGGCTGGATGAGCAGCAGACGGCCGATGAAGTCGGACAACGAGACCGGCGTAGCCTATAATCCGGCCGATGTGCAGCATATGGTGTCGGTGGCCGGGTTCAATGCCTCGCGAGGAATGGTTTTCGGTATTCTCGATATCATAAAACACGAAATACTATGGCTCGAAATGGCCAACGGCAGTCAACGCCTCGATCAACTCGACATCAAGGCAGTGAAGACCCTGCGTGAACGCATGGAGAGCAAGATCAAAATAGGCGAGCTGATATCGATGCGCGCACAGAGTCACGGGCAAGCCGTGGAGACATCGGACAGCCCAGAAGCATACGGCCCCGACAACTGGCAGAAGGCAGATATACTTTAGAGGGTGTTTGGCTTTGTCCGAGGGGAAATCTCCAAATCAGAAGACAGGAAATTTGAAAGCACGGACGCGGGATTGATACTCAGCTTCGCGCCCGTTGCAGTAGGCGTCGCAGAGCTGATGGAACGAGGCGGAATGGTTCATCTCGCTAAGGTGGGCAAGTTCGTGGTAGATTATATAGTCGGCCAGATCAAGTGGCAGAAATATGAGCCTCGGACTCAACGTGATAATGCCGTTTGACGAGCAACAGCCGAGACGTGTCCTGGAGTCTTTTATATCCCACCCAAGCGGATAACGGTCGATCTGTGCGGCGAGCTTACGCGCACGTGGCACGATATAGTCGGCCGTGGCTTTGGTTGCCGTGGCTATAAGCAGTTTATTCAAAGCCGTCTCGATGCGCGGCGACGAGAAATCGGGACAGAGGCCATCGTGAGAAGTGGCGATGTTGATGATATAGTTGCGGTGTTTTCCTCTTACGGCATCGTCGCCGTTGAGCTCAGACAGGTATGTGCCGGGGACTGCAGCTGTTGCGGAGAGGCGTATTTCGAAATCGACATAGTTGCCGTCGATAATCTGCCCCGGATAAAAGCGCGAGCGAGGTTTGGCCGATATTATACGCGCCCCGAAATCGTCGATAAACCGGTCGTAGCTGTCGACAGGTAAACCCTGGGGTATGGTGATGTGGACTTCCGGCCCGACCCAACGGGCACGGATTGAACGGGCGTTGGCGTTGACGCGCACATGTATCGGCCCTATGCCGGGGTGGGTGTATGTACAAGATTTTACAATCTGCATCGCTTAATTGGATTTGAGAAGAGAGTTTTTGAAGAGAAGTGTTGTCTATTCGGCCCAATGCAGTTTACGGCGGAGAGTGTCGGCGAAGGTATGGTCTTTGAGCTGGAGCACGGCGAGGTCGAACGGCGCTCTGGAGATTTTTATCTCTGTGCCGCAGTCGATAATCATGCTGCGCCCATCGACAGCGAGCCTCACGTGCGGAGCACGGCCCGAGGGGACGACAGTGATGTCGGACGCTGCATCGACGACCATCGGCCGCATCGACAGGGAATGTGCAGCCACGGGCGAGAGTATCCATACCGGTACTGTGGGCTGCACTATAGGGCCCCCGACAGAGAGGTTGTATGCCGTCGAGCCGGTAGATGTGGCTATGATTAGGCCGTCGGCTTTGTAGTCGGCAAGAGGTGTGCCGCCGACACATACCTCAGCGTATATCATCGAGGCCGATTCTTCTTTCGACAGAGCGATCTCGTTGAGGGCGTAGCGTCCAACCTGAGGCGGCATGGCCGGTGAGTCGATGCATAGCATCGGTCTGCGCTCAATGGCGAATGCATCGGCGGCAATAAGGTCGGGCAGCTCGGGCAGGCGGTCGACCGGCAGGGCGGACAGATAGCCGAGATGGCCGGTATTGACGCCGACGACAGGTATTCCCTGAGGTCCGACCCACTGTGCAGTCCGCAAGAATGTGCCGTCGCCACCGAGACTCACAGCGAGATCGGCCGAGACAGTACTATCGCCCGAATGTCGCTCCACACCGTCGAGAGCCGCCGGGACGATACCGGCGAGGTGGTCGTAGAGCTTGTGGTGCATCACGATATGTATGCCCTTGCCGTGTATCGCGGCGATGAAAGTCTGGATGTAACTTACAAACGGCTGTTGCCTGCGGCTTCCGAAGATGGCTATTGCTGTCATTATATCTCGAGGTAACGGAAGAGTTCGTCAATACGGCGCTTCAAGGTGCTGTCGTCGGGCTTTTCGGGCGCAGACGCAGCCAGGACGGTGTATCCGTAGCGTTCGAGCGACCTCGAAATGCCTTCGGCATTACGGTGGCTTACCCTCAGGTCGCATACAACGGGGAATTTACCATCGGGTATACCGTCGCCGTCAATGTCGTAACCGGAGTCGGAGTCCATCGCCGTCACGTTGAGATTGAGCAGATGTGCGTTGCAATCCTCGACGGCATGGGCTATCCTTGACGCGCTGTAGTCTTCGCGCCGGCAGCCTACCAGCAGCCTCGAACTTTCGTCGACGTGGGGAAAGAGATAGTCGTTTTCGGGAAACATTGTCGGTTTTATACTCAAAATCTTTCGTGGTTTATTATTTTCTGAGTACTTTTGCAGAATAAAAACGGGTCGGAGTCTCCGGCCCGGAGGCAAAAGAGATTACAAATATAGTGAATATTCTCCGAATAAGAGCAAAATATGACCAACCTAAGCGTTAATATAAATAAAATAGCGACATTACGCAACGCACGCGGCGAGAACCGCCCCGATGTTGAAGCTGTCGCGCTCGACATCGAGGGTTACGGTGCCGACGGCATCACTGTGCATCCACGGCAGGACGAACGCCATATACGCCGCAGCGATGTGTACAAGTTGCGTCCGCAGCTTAAATGCGAGTTCAATATCGAAGGGTATCCGACCGAGGAGTTTGTCGACCTTGTGCTCAAGGTGCGTCCGACGCAAGTGACTCTTGTGCCCGATGCCCCCGACGCCCTGACCTCGAGCGCAGGATGGAAGGTTACAGACCACGCCGAATTCCTCACCGGCCTGGTGGAGCGCTTCAAGGAAGCCGGCGTGCGAACGTCGATATTTGTCGACGCCGATGTGGAGCAGGTGCGTGCCGCCGCCGCTACAGGCACCGACCGCGTCGAGCTCTACACCAAACCTTATGCCGACCGCTATGCCGCCGACCCAGAAGGGGCGGTAGCGCCATTTGTCGAAGCAGCGATGGCGGCCCGTAAATGTGGCCTCGGAGTCAACGCCGGCCACGACCTCAACCTCGACAACCTTGCCTTTTTCCACAGCCGCATACCTTTTGTCAACGAGGTGTCGATCGGTCATGCGCTAATCTGCGATGCCCTCTATCTCGGACTCAAGGAGACTGTGGCCCGATATAAAAAATGCCTTAATTAGAGCTTCATAACACTTAGCACCTACCGATATGAGTCTATGGGAATTGTGCCTCCAGGGAGGCTGGACGATGTTGCCGCTCGCCGCGCTGCTGCTGCTGTGCATATATGTGACTGTCGAGCGCAGCCTTGTGATCAACAAGGCCTCGAAAGAGGACCAGACCTTTATGTTCCGCATCAAAGGTTATATCCACGAGGGCGAGATCGAAAGCGCCCTGAACCTATGCCGCAACGCCTCCACACCTTATGCGCGCCTCATCGAGAAAGGCATATCGCGCATCGGCCGACCCATGAACGACGTGCTTGTAGCAATCGAGAACACCGGTAACCTCGAGGTGGCCGACCTCAGCCGCGGCCTGCCCTGGCTCGCCACCATCGCCGCCGGCGCACCCATGATTGGTTTTCTCGGCACTGTGATCGGCATGGTGGAGGCTTTCTATGCAATAGCACAGTCGGGCAGTTCGGCCACCATCGACTCTTTTGCCTCGGGCATCTATGCCGCCCTGGTCACCACCGTGGCCGGACTTATAGTGGGTGTTATTGCTCTTTTCGCCTACAACTGGCTTGTGGCTCGGATAAATAAAATAATGAACATCATGGAGGCCCGTACGATGGACTTTATGGACCTCCTCAACGAACCGGCTGCATAATGGCACTCAAGCGTCAACAACAGATGCTGGCAACGTTTTCGATGGCGTCGATGACCGACATCGTGTTTCTGTTACTTGTGTTTTTCATGGTCACGAGCTCGTTTGTCTTCCCCACAGCCCTTGAGATTGACCTGCCGCAGAGCAGCCAACAGACACCCCTCAAGCCATCGACAAGAGTCTTTGTCGACGCTGCCGGAGCATATTATGTCGCCGCTCCCGATGCCGACCCTGTTGCCGTGCCGCGCGACTCTCTTGTGGCTTTCTTCGCCGGAATTGCTCCGGCCGACTCGCTCGGAGCCGTAGCCGTATATGCCGATACCGCCGCCACTTACGGTAAGATAGTCGAACTCCTCAACCTCGGCGCCGAAAACTCGGTAAAAATGGTGCTTGCGACCAAACCATCGTCGCCACATACCGCCGCCGAACCCGACCGCCAATGAACCGACCGCGTCTCATAGCTGCAGCCGTTACTGTAGCCGCCGCTGTGGTGGTGATAGTAGTCCTGTTGCTGTGCCGCCTTGTTTTCGACCCGGATGAGCTGAGACAGCCACCACGACCTGTGACCGAGCTTACCGAAATAGACGAGGAGTTTGTCGATCTACTCGATCAAGCCGTGCGCCCGTCGACACCCTCCCCGGCGTATGCCGAAAAACCCGTGAGGCGCAACTCGCGTGCGGCCGCAGCATCGGGAAGCGACCTTGCCGATGCCGGAGCAGCCGGAGCGCCGGTACCCGACGTCACCTCTGAAAGGCCCTCGCCACTGCAGGTCAAGAAAAAAGATAAACCCGAAAAGACAGGTCCGAGCAAAGAACAACTTGAAGAAGAGGCTCGTCGCCGCGCACGCAAGGGTGTGAGCGATGCTTTTGCGGCACCTCCCGAAGCCGAAGACAACACCGATAGCCGTGGGCGCGACAAAGGCGACAGCGGCCGACCCGAAGGCGAGAGCAGCGCCCTCGACGGTACGGGTACAGGCAGCGTAGGAGGCGGATGGATTATGCCACGATATGCAAAGGTCGCCGCTACAGTGACGGGACGTATCGAGTTGCGAGCTGTGGTGGGTAAAGATGGCCGGGTGATAACGGTGGAGCAGACTGGAGGCAAGGCACCGGCAGCGGCCAACTCTGCATTAGTAGCCAAATGCAAAGCCGAGGTACGCTCGCGCCGCTTCACCCGCACCGACGACGACGCCCCCGAGCAAGCCGTGGCCCGGATTATCTATACATTCAAATAAGGCTCTATATTTTACGCAAATAGCTGCGGAGTACACCCTGAGGGTCGGTGAAGTTGAGCCGTAGATACATCTCTCCATTTTCGATTATGAAGCTGGCACATCGGTCTGTGTCGGGCGGCGCTATAGTATACGATCTCCATTTGCTTACAGTACCGTCGACAGGAACAAGTTCGGCGGCATCGAACTCCGCCATCTCAGCAGGAACTACAGCACAGGTCTTACCATACCAATCGCTCATCCCTGAGTACTGAAAATTATTAATATAAGCGTTGTATGTCGGAAGATATAACACATGCCAGCGAATAAGGCTATCGACAAGCAAATCTCGATATACCGTACCATTCCCAATCTCCATATCAGCTACTATCTGCCGGTTTTCGTCATAGAATTTCTTCTGCCAGAAAAGGGCGTATCCCATTATGGCCACAAACACAAGCAAAGATGCAACCGAAAGTATTCGCGCCACTTTACCGGACATCTGACGCAAGACATCGCGTCCAAGCATCAACACAATTATCATCATAAACATTTCGGCAGGCCATGCAACCCGTGCCCAGGGACACATGAAAATAGCTATTCCTGCAGATGTAATGGCCGCTCCGGCATATATGGCAAGCGAAGTGCGATAGAAGAGTACATGCAGCTTTCGTCGTCCACGTGGGCTTATACATATTGCGGCAAAAGTTGCCGACAAAGGAAGCAGGAGTGGAGTGAATTGTATTATACGCTTGGCCATATTTACTTCATCACCGTTACCTATCACATTCTCTACCCTGACCCACATTCCCGGCGCTGTAATCACCCATAAGGTCCCCATGATGAAAAACATGGCAATCATATACCATTGCCATGTCAATCTGAACCTATGAATTATGGCGTAAAGCCCAAGGCCTACACAGACAGGGACTGAGAAGCCTTCATGCAACCAAGCGGATACAAGCGCAAGAATACATGCAACGACGAACACCACCGGACCCAATATATTTCGTTTCGCTACACGATTTAATATCAACAGCAACGTCAACACCAAAACCGAACTCAACACATAGTTGAGAAAAAAGTCGGCGACAAACATGCTGTCGCGCCAGGGTAGACATACAATACTTGCCAATGCAGTTCCACTTATAACCAACGGCATATGAGCCTTGACAGAAGCGCTACGGACGATGAGATATATCAATAATGAACACAAGCAGCCAGCCAACACCGCAAACAACCAGTGAGATATCATCAAAGTTGACACCGGAGCCAGTACATTTGCGAGACGCCCATTTTCAAAGTTGCGTGTTGTCTTGGCAAATTGATATAGAGCCTGAAACGAGAAAGATGATGAACCTCCATTATGGTTCATATATGATTTTGCAAACCAGTAATCATCCAGCAACCACGGTGTATAGTAATAAAACAGAATGAACATCAGCCCGACGATGGCCAGGCATATTCCGGTTTTGAATGATATATATTTCATATTTATCCGGCGGAGAGGCCACCGTCGATTAAGTAAAGGCCTCCGGAGCAGAACGATGCACTGTCGGATGCGAGGAAATAGACAAGATCGGCAACCTCTTCGGGTTTGCCGGCATAACCACGCGGATAGTCGGCGTTTTCAGCTCGCCACAGCTCATCGAATGTTGCACCACCCTCGGCTTCGACTTTCTCGAAGAGTCTGTCGACCAGAGGAGTGTGCACAGTGCCGGGGCATACAGCATTGACTCTCACTCCCTTGGGAAGAAGGTCGAGCGAGAGGCTCTTTACAATCTGCCCGAGCGCACCCTTTGTCAAGCCATAGGCAAATGATGCCCGTTTACCGATGGTCGACTGGTCGGAAGCATTTATAACCACCGAACCGCCACCGGAAGCTATAATATGCGGAACAGCGGCCTTGAGGGTATGGAATGTACCGTAGATATTGGTCTTCACCACAAGGTCGAACTCCTCTTCAGAGGTATCGAGCATAGTGTTGCGGCGGTGGATACCGGCGTTGCAGAACACACTCGTCAAACCACCGAATGCCGTGACGGCGGCAGCGACTGCTGCTTTTACCTCCGCAGAATTGCGAGTGTCGGCATGAAAAAAGAGAGCACCGGTCGCCTCAGCAAGAGCCCGGCCGTCGGAGTCGGAGATATCAGCGAAAGCCACGCGCCAACCCTCTGCTATAAATTTACGCACAGCAGCGGCACCTATTCCCATGCTGCCACCGGTGATGAATATCGATTTTTGCTCCATCGCTTCAAATTTGAATCAAAAATATGTCTTGACCGCAAATAAAAATTGAAGAATTTCTATTATCGGTGTCATATCTCATCAGTTATCGGCTCAAAATTACACAAAAACGCCGAACAATCGGCTCAAATTGAGCTGATATTTACTTTATAAAGCATTGTTTTGAGCCGATTTACAAAAAACTTCATCCGGCCAATCGACTTTGGCTCAGGATATCGATTTTTGTTTCATGATGGCAAAAATACGAATTATCAGGAAAAATTTCGTAACTTTGCCGCCGAAAGAGATAATTAACATATTTAGGGGTGCCCCCTGGCCCAAAGGCCAAGGCTGAGATTATACCCTTTGAACCTGATCCGGGTAATACCGGCGTAGAGAAAAATAGCGATGAAGAAAGTACTTCTTTCCGCAGGCGCTACAGCAATAGCTGTATGCGCTTCCGTGCCTGCATATGCGCAGGCCGATGCCGACACCGCAGTGGTGTTGAAGCAAATCGAAGTGGTAGCCAACCGTGCCACAGACAAAACTCCCGTAGCATTCACAAACGTCAAAAAAGCCGAGCTCGAAAGCTTCAACGACGGCCGCGACCTTCCGTATCTCCTGCGGATGACACCGTCGGTGATAACGACATCCGACGCCGGTGCAGGCATGGGATATACCTCGATGCGCGTGCGCGGCACCGATGGCTCGCGCATAAACATCACCGCCAACGGTATCCCTATCAACAATTCCGAGAGTCACAACGTGTACTGGGTCAATATGCCCGACCTGGCTTCGTCGTTGCGCGACGTACAGATACAGCGCGGTGCCGGCACAAGTGTAAACGGAGCCGGTGCATTCGGTGCAAGCGTCAACATGCTCACCGATGCCCCCTCACATGATTCCTACGCCGAAATATCGGGTGCATACGGCATGTACAACACAAACCGCGAGACCCTGCGCATCGGTTCAGGCCTGCTCGGAGACCACTGGAGCTTCGACGCACGCATAAGCCATATGGGATCGGACGGATACATCGACCGCGCCTCATCGAAACTATGGAGCTATTTCACCCAGGCTGCATACCAGAACGCCGGCACGATGCTGCGCTTCATCGTCTTTGGCGGCAAGGAAGAGACTTACATGGCCTGGGACTATGCCTCGAAGGAAGACATGGAGAAATACGGGCGCCGCTACAATCCATGCGGAGAGTATACAGACAGCAAAGGCAATACGGCATACTATAAAGACCAAAAAGACTTCTTTACCCAACATCACTTCCAGGTGCACCTGTCGCAAGTACTCGGCGACAAGTGGCGGATGCATGCAGCCCTCCACTATACCGACGACTTCGGCTATTACAACCAATACAAGACAAAAAGGACTCTTGTAGAATACGGACTGTCGAATTTCATCGGTGAAGATGGTGAGGAGGTTAAAAAATCCGATCTTATCCGACTCAAAAAGAACGACAACGGTTTCGGTGGAGGCATGGTGTCTTTCAATTACGAATACGGACGCTGGGATGTGACACTCGGAGGAGCCGCCAACTACTTCCACGGCAAGCACTACGGGCAGGTTGCCTGGGTGCGCAATTACGTTGGCCCGATCGACCCCATGCAGGAATACTACCGCAATACCGGCAAAAAGTTCGACTCAAACTTCTATGGGCGTGCCAACTACGACATCAGCCGTGAGTTCTCGGCTTTCGCAGACCTCCAGTACCGTCATATACACTATACTATCGATGGAGCCAGCGACAACTACGACTGGAATTCGGGCGCACCGATGGCTCTTGATGTCAACCGCCGATGGGACTTCTTCAATCCCAAGGTCGGGCTCAACTACCGCAATGGTGGCCACCGGGCATTCGCATCGTGGAGTGTGGCACATAAAGAACCTGTCCGCGACAATTTCACCGACGGCGACCCCAACCATCGTCCGGAGGCTGAAAGGCTCTTCGACTACGAACTCGGCTACACATACGATAGCCGTTTCTTCAGCGCCGGCATCAATCTCTACTACATGGACTACAAAGACCAGCTCGTCGTCACCGGCCAACTCTCCGATACCGGCAATGCCCTCAGTGTCAACACACCGTCATCATACCGCATGGGCATAGAACTGCAGGGTGCACTGCGTCCGTGCAATTGGTTCGACTGGGATATCAACGCCACCTTGTCGCGCAACCGCATCAAAAACTTTACCGAATACATCTATGAGGACGAGTGGACAAACCCAATTGCATTTGACCGAGGCGACACCCCCATAGCCTTCTCTCCCGGCTTTATCCTCAACAACGCCTTCAACTTCAAAGTTGCAGGTTTCGAAGCCCAACTCGCCAGCCACTACGTCGGGAAGCAATATATGAATAATGCCAAGACCGAAGACACCGTGCTCGACGCCTACTTTGTCACCGACCTGCATCTCGGCTATACATTCAAGAAGCTACGCGCCTGCAAAAGCCTCCGCCTGGGCTTCTCGATATACAACCTCTTCAACGAAAAATACTTCAACAACGGCTACTGCGGCGCCGGTTATTATGTCGACGGCGGAGAAAAAGTCATCTACCGCTATGCCGGATATGCCGCTCAGGCTCCGACACACGTGATGGCCAACATCGCCGTGAGCTTCTGACGCAACCACACCCCTCCCGTAAGCAATGGACCATTTTCTCGAAATACTCGGATTTAGCGTAGGGCTGCTCTACCTCTGGTGGGAGTACCACGCCGATGCCCGTGTTTGGCTGGCCTCTATGGTCATGCCGGCAATATCGATGTGGATATACTTTTCAAAAGGTATCTACGCTGACTTCGGTATCAACATCTACTATCTGGTCATGGCTGTCTACGGCTATGCAGTGTGGCGGACGGGAGGTTTACGCAAGGCCAAGAAGCCACAGCCTATCACCCATACACCTCTTTGGGCATGGTGTACCGCACTCGGAGCGCTCGGAGCAATATGGGCTTTGCTGGCTTGGTTTCTTGGTAATTACACCGATTCAACCGTACCTGTAACCGATGCATTCACCACTGCCCTGTCGATTGTGGCGACATGGATGCTGGCACGAAAATTCGCGGAGCAGTGGTTGGCATGGATGCTGGTCGACATCGTGTGTGTCGGTCTATACGCCTACAAAGGGCTTGTCTTCTACCCTGTGCTCTACTCAATCTACACCGTCATTGCCATATTTGGCTACCGCAAATGGCTGAGACTGATGAAATCGCAGGATAAAAAGTAAGAAATTTCAGTTTTTTAAACAAACAATCACGGAAGAGCATCAACCTATGCTTTCCGTGATTGTTGTACTTAAGAACCCTACAAAAACACAAATATCATACATACATGGAATTTCTAAGTAACGACAAGCTGCTCATCGTCGGTGCAGCCGGCATGATAGGCTCAAACATGGCCCAGACAGCCATGATGATGCATCTGACCCCCAACATTACTATTTACGATCCCTATGCCCCGGCTCTCGAGGGCGTGGCAGAGGAGTTGTATGCCTGCGCATTCGAGGGTGTCAACCTCTGCTTCACCTCCGATGTGGAGAAAGCTTTCTCGGGCGCGAAATATATCGTGTCGTCGGGTGGAGCCGCACGCAAGGCCGGCATGACGCGCGAAGACCTCCTCAAAGGTAATGCCGCCATAGCCGAAGAATTTGGCAAAAACGTGCGTAAATACTGCCCCGATGTCAAGCATGTAGTGGTGATTTTCAATCCTGCCGACATCACAGGCCTTATCACCCTGCTCTACTCCGGCCTCAAACCCTCGCAGGTATCAACCCTCGCCGCTCTCGACAGCACCCGACTGCGCTATGAATTGTCGAAACACTTCAACATTTGCCCCGACAAGGTGGTCAACGCTCGCACCTACGGCGGTCATGGCGAGCAGATGGCCGTCTTCGCCTCCACCACAACCGTCGACGGCAGACCTCTTACCGACATAATCGGTACAGCAGAACTCCCCGACGGCGAATGGGAAGCAATCAAGGGCCGTGTAATCCAAGGCGGCAAACACATCATCGAGCTTCGCGGCCGCTCCTCGTTCCAGAGCCCGGCCTACCTCTCGATAGAAATGATAGCAGCAGCTATGGGCGGCAAACCATTCCGTTGGCCTGTCGGCACATATGTCGACAACGGCAAGTACAGCCATATCATGATGGCGATGGAAACGACCGTAGATTCTACCGGAACACACTTCACAGAAGTCGCCGGCACGGCCAAAGAGCAGCAGGAACTCGACGAAAGTTACCGCCACCTGTGCACCCTCCGCGACGAAGTGATCGAAATGGGCATCCTGCCCCCTATCGCACAATGGCACAGCCTCAATCCAAACATAGATTGACAGAGGCATAAAGCGTGAACAGTCGAGAGCAAAGCAAATTTATTTGCTTTGCTCTCGACTTATTCGTACCTTTGTAGTCACAATCAAAACAAGACATGGATATAGACCCTTTGCCGGCTACAGAGCCGCTCAGTTTACTGCTTAATATACCTTCTTTCATCGCCTTGGATATGCAGACTTTCGGTCCGGGGCAGATAACGGCACTTGTACTCGCCTTGCTGTGCCTGTTCATATCGGGCTTTGTCAGCGGCAGCGAGATGGCTTTTTTCTCGCTCACCGAGCAGCAATGCGACGAACTCGACAAGGATGCCTGCGGCGAGGGAGTCCGCAAACTGCTTGCCGACCCCCAGCGTCTGCTGGCAACCATACTGATTGCAAACAACCTCGTCAACGTCACAATCGTAGTACTCTGCAATTATGCCCTCGGTCCGGTATTCTCGGGCATGAGCGCGGTGTGGAGTTTCGTGTTGCAGACTGTGATACTCACTTTCCTCATCCTGCTCTTCGGCGAGATAATACCCAAATTGTATTCGAGCAACTATAATGCTGCCTGGGCAAAGTTTGCCGAGCCGGCCCTGTCGGTTATATACAAAATCATGAGCCCGATGTCGAAAATCCTTGTGAAATCGGGCACAATAGTACGCAAAGTTGTCACCAAACAGACAAACGACATCAGCACCGACGAGCTCTCACGTGCACTCGAAATCACCGAGGGCACCGACGACAAGCAGATGCTCGAAGGCATCCTCAGGTTCGGCGACACAACTGCAGCTGAAATCATGACTCCGCGAGTGGAGATAACCGACCTCGACATGCGCCTGAGCTTTGATGAAGTGATGAAGATCGTTCTCGAAAGCGGATACTCGCGTCTGCCGGTCTACGAAGACACTCAGGACAATATCAAAGGCATACTTTACTCTCGCGATCTGTTGCCTTATATCGGCAAACCAGAGGCAAACGACCTCGACTGGACCAAACTGCTCAGGACAGCATACTTCGTGCCCGAGGCCCGACAGATCGACGACCTGCTCGAAGATTTCCGCAAGCTCAAACTGCATATGGCTGTCGTGGTCGACGAATTCGGAGGCACCCAAGGTCTGGTCACTCTCGAGGATGTGCTCGAAGAAATCGTGGGCGACATCGACGATGAATACGACGAACCCGACACCACATACAAACGACTGCGCGACGACACCTACGTCTTTGAAGGTCGCACGCCGCTGACCGACTTCTTCCGCATCACCGGTCTCAACGACGAGGACTACGAGGAAGTGACAGAAGATGCCGAAACCTTGGCCGGTATGTTGCTGGCAATCAAAGGTGATTTTCCGAAAGACAAGGAGCCGCTTGTCTACGGCCGTTGCCGTTTCCTTATTCTCGAAATCACCGACCATCGCATCACCGAGGTCCGCGTCAAGGTGATGCCCGACGATATCGTGGCATGACACGCCTGCTGCTCGCCGCGATAATCTTAGCGCTTGCACTGCTTTCGTGCCGGCAACACAGCGACGGAAATGCCACTCCACGACGCTACGGCTTCCCCCGGATAGAAACATACGACACTATTTACCGACATATAACCGTCGGGCCGGCAGAGATATGCGTCAATGCAGGAGCTGAGACGTCGTCGCCTCGACCCGGTTGGCTCGACATAGACTATCCTCGCTACGGCGCCAAGATATATGTGAGCGTTTCACGGCCCGATGATATGGACAAGGCAATAGCCAACCGCCGTCAACGCATATCGCTAAATCTGGGCGGAACAAAAGCAAAGACAATCGAATTCGAACAAGGCGGCTATGATTGCCTAACTGTAGAAAGCGTCGATGCCGGTGCAACGCCAGTGCAGTTTCTCGCAGTGTCGGCCGACGGAATTATGGTAAACGCTACAGCAAACATACCGGGCCGCACAGTGCCGGCAGATTCTATCCGGCCTATAGTGGAAGCTCTTACGGCAGATATCCTGAGAATAATTCCGACCGAGAGGTAAAACAGACGAGATACCGGCCATGCATCTTGTATTAGAAAATATCGATATATGGTTGACCGTCCCTGACGGTACGGGCCGCGCGGCCGAACGCGCCGCTGTAGCCTCGCTCGTGAGCGAGGCCTTGGGGCACGGCGTCGCACTATCCCACCGGCCCGATGGAAGCCCGACAGTAGATGTGCCGGGCATGCACATTTCGGTGAGCCATTGCCGCGGATGCGCCGCGATAGCTCTCGCAAGAGTTCCGGTAGGCATCGATGTGGAAACTTACCGCGAACGACAGCTTGCCAGGGTGGCGCCGAGAGTGCTTTCTGAGCAGGAAATAGTTTATTACGAAGATAATATAGTGGGAGCCTGGACTCTCAAGGAAGCGCTCTACAAGGCCGCTCTCACGCCCGGACTCGACTTCCGTCGCGACATACACCTGCCTCTCGACGGGTCGAAGTCCGCCACTGTAATGACACCGGAAGCCACCCGGTTCAGGATCGTGGCTTCACAGCATCTCGAGGCTTTCGGATGCTACATGTCGGTCGTGGTGCGCGATTTAGCTTCCATGCCGATATTGACCACATATTGACGGTAGTACGATAGGAGCAGAGTCGTGGCAGGGAGGGCTATGATCATGCCGAGAATACCCATTAGAGAACCCCATACAGATAGGGATAGGAGTATTATCGCCGGATTGAGCCCCATAGAGCGACCCATGATTTTCGGAGTGAGGATATAGTCGCATATACACTGGCTCACGGCATAGACGACAAGACAAGCCCCGAGTTCGGGCCAGAAGCTTGCCGCACCCGACGACGAGTCGACAAAGCAGACCACAGCCACCGGAATGAGAGTGACATACTGAAAGTAGGGGATCATGTACAGAATGCCAACAATGACGCCAAGCACGATAGCCATCGGAATGCCGACAATCGAAAAACCGATGCAGTAGAGCACCGCAGCACAGAGGGCGATGAGAGCCTGGCTGCGGAAGTACCGGTTCATGTTATCTTTGATATCGTCTTCGACGCGGTATACAGTTCGCCGATATTTATGGGGTACGAGCATACGGAAACCGCTCATCAGCGAGGGGTAGTCGATAAGGATGAAAATGACATAGATAAACGTCAGCAGCCATTCAAGGGTATGGAGCAAGAAATCGACTGTCGCACCCAGTAATGATGAGCCGGAGTTGACGAGCTGCATGAAATGCGAACTCTTTATGAAGCTGGCGATATTAAAATCTTCAACCCATTTTATCACCGGTCCGGCTATATCGGCCGGGACGAAAGGTATCGAAGACCCGGATGTGCTGTGGCGCATAATCTCGTCGAGCTGGTTTATCTCATTTATTATCGAGGGGACGAAAAAGTATCCGGCCGTTCCGAGGACCGCAGCCACCTCCACAAGGGTGAGAATGGTTGCCAGGCCGCGGCCTTTCAATCTCAGAAGCCGCATGTTGTAGCCAACAAGCGGATCGAGCAGATAGGCAATCAGACACGCCAAAGCAAAAGGAAGCAGAACATTACGCAACATGTTCACGAGCCACACAGCTGCGGCGAGAACGGCCAGACCCGCAAGAATGCGGACTACGCGGTCGAAAGTATAGGGGCGTGATGAAGATGACATAATGCGGCTGTAAATTTATATATTAACACGCCGCGAGGCTTATTGGTTTAAAACCATTTGATATGCCTCAACCAAAGGTATGTAGCGACGGTGAGCAGCGCCGCTATGAAGATGACGATATAGAACGAGAAGGGCAGATCGGCCAAGGTGAGGCCTCCGACATTCATGCCGTAGAAACTCGCCACAAGCGTCGGCACCATGAGAATGATCGTGATGCCGGTCATGCGCTTCATTATCTGGTTGACGTTATTGGAGATAATCGAGCCGAGTGCCCCCATCGTGCCCTCGAGGATATCGGAGTAGACCGTCACGGTATTGTCGGCCTGCTTCATCTCGATTTCGAGGTCTTCGTAAAGGTCATGGTCGAAATCATTTCCGAATACGCGGTATAACCGGCCGAGCAGCACTTGATTGCCGCGCAGCGATGTGTTGAAGAGTACCAGCGATTTCTGGAGGTGCATCAGGTCGATGAGGTTGCGGTTCTGCACGGAGCGCTCGATGGCGCGCTCTGCCCCGGTCACTTCCTCGTTCATCTGTTTGAGATACGAAAGGAACCAAAATGTAGCATTGAAGAGGATGTGAAGGATAAAATCGGTGCGGCGAGTGACCGTGAGTTGCTTGCGGCACGAATATCCGATGAAGTCCTGCGGCAGTCCGGTCTTGAAGAAGCATACAGTGACGACGGTCTGACCGTTTGTCATGACTCCCAAGGGAACTGTGGTATATGGCATCACATCTTCTTCCTCGGGCATCGGGATGCGCAATATGGTCAATATCCATCCGCTTTCCTGATCGACGCGTGGCCGCTCGTCGATATCCCTGAGATCTTCGATAAAGGTCAGAGGCACACCGAGTTCGTCGACAAGGAAATTGATATCGGCTTCGTCGGGCAACTCCATGTCGACCCAGCAATCGTCCTGCCAAGTCTTGATCGGCCGGTACCCTTTGTCGCAGTATAGGAATTGCCTCATGACGTGCCAGAGTGTAAACGGGGGTCAGAAACGGTCGGTATAGTCGGCCAGGAGAGAGTTATAGTCGTCGAGGGCCCCGTATGCCTCGGCGTTGTCCTCGTTGAGACGGCCTCGTATTTCGGCTTGGTAGAGTGCCGATCCAAGAGTGAACATGTAACCAAAACGCTCGAGATATTCGGGTTCGGCCACAAGAACACGCCATGCACCATACCGGCACGAATCGGGAAGCTCGGATATCTCCGAGGCCCTGTCGATAAGGTATTGCAAGATAGCTTCGTTCTGCTCTATCATTATGGCATAGTCGTCCTGAGTCAGGCTGTCGTGGCGCTCGATTTTCACCGCCAGGGCGGCACATTCACCGGCATCATAACCACCGGTGAAGGCAAGAGAACCCTTACCGCAAGAGGCAAGGACAAGTAGGATAAATGGCAGAAAGAGCAATATCTTTTTCATTGTCAATCGGTTTAAACTCCTCAAGGGCCGACATAACATCGTCCGGCCTAAATTTATAACACAAAGTTGGGAAAAAAGTTTGGGCCTTACAAGGGTTGCATTAGGTACTCTCGCTCGGCAAATCAAATAAATTTGCTTTGCTCTCGACTTATTCGTACCTTTGCATAGTAAAACCGGACTGAAATGCGCATAGATATAATCACAGTTTTGCCCGATATGCTCGAGTCTCCGCTTGGATGCTCGATATTGAAGCGCGCCCAGGACAAGGGGCTGTGTACTATTGCGGTACATAATCTGCGCGATTACACGACCAACCGCTACCGCAAGGTTGACGACTATCCTTTTGGCGGAGAGGCCGGCATGGTGATACAGGTTGAGCCTGTTGACCGCTGCATCTCCGCACTGCGCTCGGAACGCGACTATGACGAGGTTATCTTCACGGCTCCCGACGGAGAGGTGTTGAACCAAAGGATGGCCAACAATCTGTCGATGCTCGACAATATCATAATCCTTTGTGGCCATTACAAGGGTATCGATTATCGCATACGCGAGCACTTGATTACCAAAGAAATATCGATAGGTGACTATGTGCTTACGGGCGGCGAGCTGCCTGCGGCCATCATCACTGACGCCATCGTACGCCTCCTTCCCGGAGCGATAGGTGATGAGCAAAGTGCGCTGTCGGATTCGTTTCAGGACAATCTGCTCGAGCCACCCATATACACCCGACCGGCGGTTTACAATGGCTGGGAGGTACCGCCGATACTATTGTCGGGCCACGAGGCCAAAATAGATGAGTGGCGTCACGAGCAGTCGCTTGAACGCACGGCTCGTCTGCGCCCCGACCTCCTCAAATAATGATCTCTCCCTATATGAACGAACGACTCAAATCGATGGGCGATTGGCTGCGGCGTTTCATGCCGGTATCGACTTTGCTATGTCTTGGCGCTGTGGCTTTCATAATATTTTCGGGCGACAATACGGTGTTCAGGAGTATCGACTACGACAGGCAAATCGACAGCCTTGAGCAGTGTCTTGCGGCCGAACGCGACACGATGCTTTACTACCAGGGCCTCAATGAGCGTCTGGCGAGCGATCCTGAGCTTATGGAGCAGGTTGTACGCGAGCAATACGGGATGAAACGTGCCAGCGAGGATGTGTATCTGTTCGAATAAGAATAACCCAAACCCCGATAGGATTGAAAAATATATTTGTGCCCACAGGGCTTTTGCTAATACTTGCGGCTACGGCCGCACCGTTTTTCCTCAGCGGCCATGACTGGGCGCAGGAAGCATATCCTTATGTCTACATCGCCGGAGCGCTGATATTGCTTGTGTCGCGTCTGTTTCAGAAACACCCAAAAACCGACGACCTGCGGTTGAGGCGACTCTACCGCCTTGAGGTGTGGGTGGCTGTGATATTTTGCGTGGCTGCATTCTTTCTATTCTACCCCGGCGCGGCATTGCGCGACTGGATTGCCTTTACCCTCGCCGGTGCGGCATTGCAGGCTTATACGTCGATAGCTATACCAAACAGGGAAAGTAAGACCAAATAAGCAAGCTATGGCCAAGAAGATTGTGGAGACTCCGCTGATGAAGCAGTACGCCGAGATGAAGACCAAGCATCCCGACGCAATATTGCTCTTCCGTGTGGGCGATTTCTACGAGACTTTCAGCGACGACGCTATCGAGGCTTCGGAGATACTCGGTATCACTCTTACGCGGCGAGCCAACGGAGTGGCGCAATATGTGGAGCTGGCCGGCTTTCCGCACCATGCCCTCGATACTTATCTGCCCAAGCTTGTGCGTGCCGGTAAGCGCGTTGCAATCTGCGAGCAGCTCGAGGACCCTAAGCTTACCAAGAAGCTTGTAAAACGTGGTATCACGGAACTTGTGACCCCTGGAGTAGCGCTTAGCGACACAGTGCTTTCGCGGCGCGAGAACAATTTCCTTGCGGCCGTCCATTTCGGGAAGGCTTTCACGGGTCTGGCTTTGCTCGATATCTCCACGGGCGAGTTCCTTGCGGCCGAGGGTACACCCGACTATATCGACAAGACTTTGACGTCGATGGCACCAAAGGAGCTTCTTGTGCAGCGAGGCAGCAAGGCCAGAGCGGCTGTGGAGTTTGCCCACCAGTGCCCGGTGTTCGAGCTTGAGGACTGGCTTTTCACATCTACCGCAGCCGACGAGAGGTTGCGCAAGCAATTCGCGACGGCTTCGCTCAAGGGTTTTGGCATAGACCGTATGCCGTCGGCCATCATAGCGGCAGGTGCGGTGTTGCACTACCTTGACCTTACACAGCACACACGCATACAGCACATCACGTCGATAAGTCGGATAGAGGCAAGCAAGTATGTGCGACTCGACCGCTTCACGATGCGCAACCTTGAGCTTTTCGAGCCACTCGACCCTGACGGCAAAAGTCTTCTCGGTGTAATAGACCGCACTGTGACACCGATGGGGGCACGCCTGTTGCGACGTTGGCTCCAGATGCCGCTCAAAGACAGCAAGGCAATCAACGAACGCCTCGATATAGTAGAGCATTTCTTCCGCCACCCCGACCGACGGGACGATGTGCTTGAACACCTCAAGACCATAGGAGACCTCGAGCGGCTTGTGAGCAAGGTTGCCTGCGAACGGATTGCGCCACGCGAAATGCTGCAGGTGCGGAATGCCCTCAAGGCGATAGTGCCTCTCAAACGCCAGTGCATGAACTCCGGCCAGGCGCAACTCGCTGCCATCGGCGAGCAACTTAACCCTTGCGAGCAGATATGCACCAGGATAAGCCGAGAGATAAGCGAGGATGTTGGCGGAGCGGCATCACGCAGCGAGATTATATCGGCCGGCGTCAACGAAGAACTCGACAAACTCCGCGCCTTGGCCTATGAGGGCAAGGACTACCTTGCGAAAATTCAGGCACGCGAGGTGGAGGCTACGGGTATAACGTCGCTCAAGATTGGGTACAACAATATTTTCGGGTACTATATAGAGGTTACGAACACTCATAAATCGAAGGTGCCCGGCGAGTGGATACGCAAGCAGACCCTTGTCAATGCCGAGCGCTACATAACTCCGGAGCTTAAGGAGTACGAAGAAAAAATACTTGGCGCTCAGGAAAAAATAGAGGCTCTGGAGACACGGCTCTACGGCGACCTTGTGGCTGCTGTGGCAAATTATATACCGGCACTGCAACTAAATGCTTCGATGCTGGCCCGTCTCGATGTGCTGAATGCTTTCACGCGAGTGTCGATAGAGAACCGATACAACCGGCCGATAGTGGACGACTCTCTGGAACTGCGTCTCACCGAGGCCAGGCATCCGGTGATAGAGAAACAACTGCCGCCTGGCGAACCGTATATCACCAACAGTGTGGAGCTCGACAACGACACGACACAGATTATGATGATCACAGGTCCCAACATGTCGGGTAAGTCGGC
>DKVO01000040.1:0-15284 GCA_002491245.1 Porphyromonadaceae bacterium UBA7176 | reverse complement strand
TCGGGTAAGTCGGCGCTGCTGCGCCAGACGGCCCTCAATGTGATCATGGCGCAAATCGGCTGTTTCATAGCTGCTGAAAGCGCAAAAATCGGTGTGGTAGACAAGATATTCACCCGTGTCGGCGCGAGCGACAACATCAGCCTTGGCGAGTCGACGTTCATGGTAGAAATGAATGAGGCAGCATCGATCCTCAATAATATGAGCGAGCGATCACTGATACTCTTCGATGAGCTGGGACGCGGAACCTCGACATATGACGGAATATCGATAGCATGGGCCATAGTGGAGTATATCCACGAATACGGCGACATGAGGCCCAAGACGCTCTTCGCCACACACTACCATGAGCTCAACGACATGGAAAAGAATTACGGACGGATAGCCAATTTCAATGTGTCGGTGAAGGAGATTGACGGAAAGGTGATATTTCTCCGCAAGCTCGCACGCGGAGGCAGCGAGCACAGTTTCGGTATCCATGTGGCACGTCTGGCCGGTATGCCGGCAAGCATAGTGAAACGCGCAGATGAAGTGCTGGCACAGCTCGAAGCCTCGTCGGCTACCGGCGGCAAGCCTAAGGTTGAAGTGCGGACACCAGAGATTTCGGGAGGTATGCAGCTATCGTTTTTCCAGCTCGACGACCCGGTACTCAAACAGGTACGCGACGAACTCCTCGAAGTCGACATCAACAACCTCACACCGCTCGAAGCACTTACCAAGCTCCACGATATCCGTGGCATACTTACGGGAAAATGATACAACTACGACCACTCGACAAGAACGATCTCGGTGCCGCCGAGGCTCTTTATCTTGCTTCGTTTCCACCAGAAGAGCGCCGTCCGTGGCCACAGGTGGCCGACAATGCATCGGATCCATTTCTCTACGGACTATATGATGAAGCCAACAGTTTTGCCGGCTTTATAACGGTGTGGGATTTCGGGCAATATGCCTATGTGGAGCATTTCGCCGTAGACTCCTCGCGCCGTGGTGGAGGAATAGGAAGCAAGGCTATTGCGGCTTTGCGCGATATGCTTGGCAAGGCTGTAGTACTCGAAGTAGAGCCGCCGGAGCATCCCGACCCGATGTCGGCACGGCGTATAGCGTTTTACGGCCGTTGCGGCTTTGCGTTGCTCGACTATCCTTACATACAGCCACCATATGCACCAGGGCTGCCGGAAGTGCGCCTGTGCCTCATGACTACCGATACGACCCTTGATCCGGAAGAAGTGGAGCACACTCTGCATACGAGGGTGTACGGTAGATGTAGTTAGGGAGTTTGAAGTTTGTGGTTTGTTGCTACATTAATTCTATTCCGGCCTGACGGAGGGCGTCGAGTTGCTCTGCCGGCCATATAGATGCCTGAACCTCGCCTATGTGGGCTTTCTGGAGGAGCAACATACACAAACGGCTCTGCCCTATACCACCACCAATCGACGGGGGCAACTGTCCTTCGATCAAACTCCGGTGGAAGGGGAGAGAAGCACGACCTGGGCATGAGCGTATTTCGAGCTGCCGGAGCATGGTGTCGGGGTCGACACGTATGCCCATCGATGAAAGTTCGAAAGGACAGCCGAGGACATGGTTCCACACGACAATATCGCCGTTGAGGCCATATCGGCCAGGGCGGTATTCGGTCGACCAGTCGTCGTAGTCGGGAGCGCGAAGGTCGTGGGGTTTACCATCGCCGAGATTACCTCCTATGCCGATGATAAATACGGCTCCATGACGCCGCGCGGCGTATGCCTCGCGCTCTTTTGCCGAGGCTTGGGGAAACTCCATCCTGAGGTCTTCGGCGTCGACAAATGTTATTTTATCGGGCAAAGACGGCGTTATATGGTTGTGAAGCTTGTAGACTGCTGCTTCGGTCTCTTTTATAGCACCGTAGATTTTTTCGACCGTGGAGGTGAGATATCCGACATTGCGGTCGTCGGGAGTGATTGTTTTCTCCCAGTCCCACTGGTCGACGTAGAGCGAGTGGAGATTATCGAGCTCTTCGTCGGCCCGGATAGCGTTCATATCAGTGTACAGGCCATATCCCGGCGCGATACCGTACGCAGCGAGTTTTGTCCGCTTCCATTTGGCGAGCGAATGGACGATCTCGGCTGTCTGCCCTCCGCACGACCTGACAGGGAAGCTGACGGCATGTTCGACACCATTGAGGTCGTCGTTGAGACCAGTTCCGGCGAGGACGAACAACGGCGCTGTGACACGACGGAGACAGAGGTCACGGGCAAGACACTTCTCGAATGTGTCTTTTATGAGTTTTATCGCCTGTTCGGTCGTTTCGGGCAGCAGCTTGTGCCGGTAAGAACGCGGTATGATAAGAGCCATTATCGTACTATAACTTTTACCGGCGTTGAGTGACGGTCGGTTGTGATGAGATATACACCTGCCGGCATCTCGACATCGAGGTTAAACTCAATCTCGCCGATGAAACGCACTTCGCGTCCGCTCATGTCGAATATGCGGCATCCGGTCTGGGGAGCTGCGCAGTCGAAGCGAATGAAGCCGTCGTAGCCGCGGACAACAAGGGGTTCGTCGGCCTCGACTCCGGTGATGCCGGAGTGGTTGACAAACACGACGTTTGATTTAGGAGAATAGGTCTCGAGCCGCACCGACTCTACATAGTATGCTTCGGAGTCGGACTCGTCGAAGCCGGTGATTTCGAGCGAAGTGTTTTCGGCCGGCAATTTCTCTTCATAGGTGTTGCCACCGACATAGCGTGTACGTGTCACCATATAATAGTCGATGACTTCGCCGGATGGAGCTGTCCAGTTTGCAGTATATCGGTCGGGTTGAATGTCGGATGGAGCAGTTGCGGTACATGCTGTCAGGACGGGAACGGGAAGGCATTCGCCCCTGAGTACTACCGCACGCGAGCCATCACCCCAGTCGAAGACCACCTTGGACGTATGTTCGCCGAGAGCTGTGGGTTTATATTGTATCGGCAACCAGTAGCCGTCGTCAGCGTTGCTCTTTGAGCCATCGACTTTCTTGGCAGAAGCAACGAACATCGTGTTGTCGCCGCTGTATATGGCAACATCGGTGCTTTTCACGTTTTTTGTCTTGACGAACACCTGAGATGTATAGCTCTTGCCAAGAGCCACTTGACCAAACTGCAGCTCCATTCCTGTTGTGGGAGCAACAAGCTCCGGTTCGCCAACCGGCTCTACCACCACTCCACCGGGAGTGAACTTCTCGCCTTTCTTGGTACCCCAAAGGTATTCGGCCAACTCGGGCATGTCGATGAAGGGGTTGCGGTTGCCCTGGATTTTGTATACTTCGTCGTTGCGGTCGCGCTCTTTCTCACTCACGGGGTCTTCGCGGTGCCACTTCATAAGCAGGCTTATGGCCCAGGGAGAGAGCGTGGGGTAAGTGTTTTGCTCGACCATGTAGGTGTATTTCCATTTCAGGTTCTGATAGCATGTGACCATGTAGAAATACGTACGGGCAAAGTCTCCTTTATATTCTTCGTTGGGTTCGAACACGTTTGCGGCGCCGCCACCCTGTCCTCTTACGCCCGGGCCGACATAGCACACGCCGTTGTTGAACGAAGCTTTACCCATATCCACTTCACCGAGGGGATAGTTGCTCTTTGCAGAGTTGGCTTTCATCTCGGATGGGTACAGGTGGTTGAGATCGACATATGCGCTCACCGAAGTGCTTCCACCCCACCAGCTTTTGGGAAATGAGTGCTCGCGATTGAGCCCATTGAACGACGGGGCATAGAGAGGTATGTCGGAATACATGTCCCACCAACGGCGCGAGTTGGGATATACGTCGGTCTTCTGGAAATACGACGGTAAGGCGCTATATGATGAAATGAGGGTGAAATTACGTATCAGATTGTGGACTGCAGTCTTGAGCTCGGCCTCCGACTTTCCATTGAGAGTGCTGTAATATCCAGCCGGAGCATCGGCCATCATACTTGAGAAACTTGCGAAAGCCAGCGTTGCGGCCGCGATGCGTGATATGTAGTTTTTCATATTTCAGGACAAAATTTTAAGGAGGGTCACAAATTTAGACGTTTTTTTACTTATTTGCAACATTTTTCATCCACGAATTGTTCGGTCGACATGAACAGCGACGGTATTTCGGGCGTTAAGATATAAAATGTATAAACGCAAGGCGCTCATGTTGCGAATTTTTGTTAACTTTGCATCATCTTCCTTACCGAGCACCAAGCCTTCAGAGGTCTAAGTCTATGATCGAAAGAATAGTTATTATCGACAGTGTCGATCCGCTGTGTTTCTACGGCGTCAACAACGCCAACATGCAGCTGATCAAAAATCTCTATCCCAAGCTCCGCATATCGGCGCGAGGCTCGGTGATACGTGTTATCGGCGAGGAAAGCGAGACAGCCGACTTCGAAGCTAAAATCAAGGAGCTCAGCGCTTATGCAGAGCACTACAACACCTTGACCGAAGAGGCTATCCTCGATATCGTCAAAGGCGAGGCCCCGAAGGAACTCAAACGCGACGGCGTGATTATCTATGGCATCAACGGCAAGCCGATCAGCGCCCGTAACGCCAAGCAGCAGGCTATGGTTGAGAATTTTGCAAAAAACGACCTCAGTTTCGCCCTCGGTCCTGCCGGAACCGGCAAGACCTACATAGCGATTGCCCTCGCCGTACGCGCGCTCAAAAACAAGGAGGTGCGCAAGATCATCCTCTCGCGCCCGGCTGTTGAGGCCGGAGAAAAGCTCGGCTTCCTGCCCGGCGACATGAAAGATAAGATTGATCCTTACCTCCAGCCACTCTACGATGCCCTTGAAGACATGATACCTTCGGTGAAACTGAAGGAATACATGGAGGGCAAGGTGATACAGATAGCACCGCTCGCTTTCATGCGCGGCCGCACGCTCAACGATGCCGTAATCGTGCTCGACGAGGCACAGAACACCACCGTGCATCAGATCAAGATGTTCCTGACGCGCCTTGGCATGAACGCCAAGATGATCATCACCGGCGACGTGACGCAGATTGACCTTCCCCGATCGACGCAATCAGGTCTCGTACAAGCCCTCAGGGTCCTCGACAAGGTGCCCGGGATAGGCCGTGTAGAATTCGGGAAGAAAGATATCGTGCGTCACTCTCTCGTACAACGTATCGTGGAGGCCTACGAGCAACATGAGGCTGCCGAGGCCGCACGTAAGGCCGAAGATGTTGCCGACGATAGGGAAACAGACAATTAAACCAAACATAAACCACTCATTATCATTTATCATAGCTATGCCCCTTACAAGCACCGACTTTCATTTTCCTAATCAAGACGCACCCGTCTACCACGGCAAAGTGCGCGATGTATATTCTATCGCAGGCGACCTTCTGGTTATGGTTGCTACCGACCGTATTTCGGCCTTCGATGTAGTGCTGCCCAAGGGTATTCCATATAAGGGACAGGTACTCAACCAGATCGCCAACTACTTCCTCGATGCTACCGCCGACGAGATCCCCAACTGGAAACTCGCCGAGGTCGACCCGACAGCTACTGCCGGAGTCCGTGCCGAAGGCTTCCGCGTTGAGATGATTATCCGCGGCTACCTCGCCGGCAGCGCATGGCGCGAGTATGCAGCCGGAGCACGCGAGCTCTGCGGCGTAAAACTGCCCGAGGGACTACGTGAGAACCAGCGTCTGCCTGAACCTATCATCACCCCCACCACCAAAGCCGACGCCGGCCACGATGAGAATATCTCGCGCGAAGACATCATCGCCCAGGGTATCGTGAGCGCCGAAGACTACGAAGTGATGGAAGATTATACACGCCGCCTCTTTGCCATCGGCACACGCATGGCCGAGGAGAAAGGACTTGTGCTGGTCGACACAAAATATGAATTCGGCAAACACAACGGTAAAGTGATCCTCATCGACGAAGTACACACCCCCGACTCGTCGCGCTACTTTTATGCCGACACATACCAGGAGCTTTTCGACGCCGGAAAACCCCAGCGCCAGCTCTCGAAGGAATTCGTTCGCCAATGGCTTATTGAAAACGGATTTATGGGCCGTCCGGGCGAAACCGTGCCTGAGATGACACCCGAAGTATGCACCAGCATCTCCGAGCGCTATATCGAACTCTACGAGCACCTCACAGGCCGCAAATTCGTGCCGGCCGACGAGACCGATGCCCAAAAGCGCATCGAAACCGGCGTGCTCGATTTTCTGGCAAATATAAACGCTTGAGAGTTTGAAAGTAGAGCGCGTAAACCCTTACGGCGACAGCCGTGACAAGGCGGAGCAGGTAGAAGCGATGTTCGACGCCATAGCTCCGGCCTATGATTTCATGAACCGGGCCATGACGGCCGGGCTGGACCGTCTGTGGCTCCGCACACTTGTCAAAGCTGTCCGACACAGCGGCGCACGCGATATCGTAGACATGGCTACCGGCACAGGCGATGTCGCCCTGACACTTTCCCGTCGCATACCGGGCGTTCGCGTCACCGGCCTCGACCTCAGCGAGGGGATGCTTGCCAAGGCTCGCGAGAAAGCCGGCAGCGAGGCGGTAGTGTTCCGTCAGGCCGACTGTCTTGTCACTGGTCTCGCCGACGAATCGGCAGATGCTGTGACAGTGGCCTATGGCGTCCGCAATTTCGCGGATATCGCAGCCGGCTACCGCGAGATGATGCGCATACTGCGTCCCGGAGGCTCGGTATTTGTCCTCGAGCTGTCGACACCGGTATCGCCTGTCATCCTACCGCTCTACAAACTCTACACCCGTACCCTTATCCCGGCTGCCGGCCGCCTCATCTCGGGCGACAGCCGGGCATATTCCTACCTCCCCGAAAGCATAGCCGCCGCACCTCAACGGGAGGTAATGACCGGCGTGATGACTGCCGCCGGCCTGGCCGAAGCCACCTTCAGGCCACTCACTTTCGGCGTATGTACGCTTTACACTGCAAAAAAGCCTCAAAAATGAAACTGACACTACGCATATTCGTTGCCGCAATAATGGCGGCCGCCGGCATAAGCGCTTCGGCACAAGCTCAATACTTCGGCTCTGCAAAAGTTGCCGAGGAAGACGACGACACCACAGTTATCGCAAGCCCTGCCGAAACAGTATCGGACGACGCCGAAGAAGAATTAGAAATATACGAAGAGCCAAAAGCAAAAACGCGAGCTATTGTATGGCGCACCGACACCGTCGCTGTGACCGAACAACTCCCCGACAGCCTCCGCTACCGTCCCAGAACCCTCGAGGAGCTTGACGAATATCTCGACACCCTCGAAACATGGCGCTACGACAGGCTCATGGGCACCAAACCGCTGCCCAAGACCTTCTTCTTGCCCTCGGTATTTGTCGCCCACCAGTTCCCCGACACAACATCGGCATTCACTCCAGAACTGTCGGGCAACCCGGGCTTCGAATGGATAGAGGAAGAAAACGCTTTGCAGCGTAAGATAAACGCCATAAACTACTATCTCTTCTCCACACATCCCGAACGTGTGACCTACAACATCAACCTCCTGCCCGAAGCTCCTAAGGAATACCACGCCGTAGTAGACCCCGAAAAGCATACCATAAAAATCGAAGAAACAATCGACAAGGCGCAGATTGCCACTCCTATCGAGCTAAAACCCGGACGAAAACGCCACTGGATACGCACATTCACGGCTTCGCTGCAATTCTCGCAGGCATACATCTCGCCCAACTGGTATCAGGGCGGTGAAAACGCCTTGAACGCCAACGCACAGTTGTACTACAATGTGAAGCTCAACGATAAATACCACCCAAACATCATTTTCGAGACCACCGCGCAGTATAACCTCGGCCTCAACAATGCCCCCAACGACACTGTACACAACTACAATATCACCAACGATATTTTCCAGGTCAACACAAACTTCGGTGTGAAAGCCGTCAAGCGATGGTACTATTCGTTCACGGGCCAGTTCAAGACCCAGTTGCTCAATTCGTACCACACCAACTCCAACAATCTCCGGTCGGCGTTCATGTCGCCAGGCGAGTTCACGGGTGGTATCGGTATGACCTACAACTACGGCAACAAGAAGGGCACATTCTCGTTCAACGCGTCGCTGGCCCCTCTGTCGTACTCGATGAAGACCTGCATCAACAAGAAACTCAATCCCGGCAACTTCGGTATCGACGAAGGTCACAAGACATCGCACCACTTTGGTTCGACCGCCGAGTTCAACCTCTTCTGGCGCCTGGCCTACAACATCACGTTCAACTCGCGCTTATTCGCCTTCACCGACTACGAGAACGCCCATGCCGACTGGCAGAATAAAATCAATTTTGAAATCAACCGTTTCCTCACTTCGCAGATCCAAGTCGACATGCGCTACGACACCAATACCCGTCCGTGCGACGACCCGTCGTGGAAGAAACTACAGCTCAAAGAGGTGTTGTCGATAGGTTTCGCTTATAGGTTCAGTACCATTTGATACGCCACTACCTAAGCATCGTCCTGCTATTCCTGTCGTTCACGTGCGTACAAGCCGCACCGCACTGGATCAAGCTCGACAGCGTCGAAACTGTACCATCGACGCCCGAAGGGGTGTGGCGCATCGCCGCAGGGACCATATTCCGCATCGAAGCCCGTAACGGACAGAATGGTGTATACGACCTCACCATCGTACAGAGCGCCGATCTGTCGGTGCCTACGGGAGCATATTTCGGCACCATGACCACTGGAGCCGACCGACATACTTTCGATGCCAGGCTCGTCGCCGACCCCAAAGTGAGCACACCGGGCGGCAAACGCAACATGCGCCAGTTTGTGCTTACATTCGACAGTACTTTCGCCAATCTAAAAATAAAGCATTACCGCAAAGGTATAACAGTCAATATATTCAGGCTCGTGCCATATCTCTTCAGGGCCAGCATAACGCGCCACGATGATAACCCCGACGGAACAGTAGGGGCAACCCGATGCGACGCCACAGCCCAATACTACCCAGTAAAACTATGAAAACGCACTTTCTCCTCGCCGCCTGCGGTCTCCTCGTCATCGCCGCAAACGCGCAGACCACCACACGCCGCGGACTACGGCCGCTGACCAAACAGACTGTCACTACCGCCGTATCCCAGGCCGACACCGTGGCCACCACCGACACATTGGTGGCACCTCAGGCTCATACCGTCGACATCGCCGGTTACGACAAACCTCTGCGCTCACGCCGCGAGACATTCTTCGTGACCAACAACGCCGACAAAAGCGTCGAGGGCATGGCTATCACAATCACATACTTCGACCGCTCGAGGCGTCAACTCCACCAACGCCCGGCAAATATCAGGATCGACATACCGGCCGGTGAAACGCGTCAGGCTGTCCTGAAATCATGGGATACACAACAGGCGTTCTACCACATCAACTCACCAGTACCGTCGCGAGCACAGCAGGCGACACCCTATGAAGTGAAGATTACGGTCGATACAATTTTCTTTACAAGATGAGAATAGTAATACAACGCGTCAGTCATGCATCTGTGACTGTCGGCGACGAAACGACAGGCTCCATAAACCGAGGCCTGATGATACTTGTGGGCGTCGAAAACGGCGACACAGATGACGATTGTCTCTGGCTGGCGGCAAAGGCTGCCAACATGCGGATATTCGACGATGATGCCGGCGTGATGAACCGCTCAGTCACCGACATAGGCGGCGAAGTTCTGGCTGTGAGCCAGTTCACCCTCACCGCCTCGACACGCAAAGGTAACCGGCCGAGCTATATCCGCGCGGCCGGCCATGAAACGGCCACACACCTCTACGAACTATTCAAGGCCGAAATGACCAGACTTACAGGACGCCCCTGTGCCGCAGGCATATTCGGTGCAGACATGCAGGTGAGCCTTGTCAACGACGGTCCGGTGACGATAATAGCCGACTCCAGGCTTAGAGAATGAGCAAAGGGCGGCGTTCGTGTGTTTTATATCATATCCTATAATCCAATTAAACAAAAACATACAGAAATGAAACCTTCGATTATTATCTCGTCAGCTATCGTAGCCCTTGGCTTGGTACTACTGGGTCTGGCTCTTAAAAGCGGCATCGACCGCTTCAGCGACCGCGACCGAGTGGTGACTGTCCGCGGCTTATGCGAAAAAGAAGTGCAGGCCAACAAAGTGACATGGCCTATCGTGACCAAGGAAGTGGGAAACAGCCTCCCCGACATCTACCGTGTAATAGAATCCAACAACAAAGCCATAATGTCGTTCCTTACCGGCAACGGTCTTTCTGAGAATGAGATCAGCGTCAATCCTCCTCAAGTATACGACGCTGCCGCCGAGCGCTATGGCAGATCTGATAACCCATACCGCTATCAGGTTACAAACGTCATCGTTGTGACCAGCGACAAGGTAGACCTCGTCCGCAAACTCATCGACAAGCAGACCGACCTCTTGCGGCAAGGCATAGCAATCGTGGCCGGCGACTACAACTATCAGACCACCTACGAGTATACCGACCTTAACAGCGTCAAGCCCGAGATGATTGCCGAAGCGACGTCGAATGCCCGCGAAGCCGCCGACAAATTCGCACAGGACAGCGACAGCAAACTCGGTAAAATAAAGACAGCGTCGCAGGGCCAGTTCTCAATCAATGACCGCGACCAGTACACTCCGCAGATAAAGACTATCCGCGTGGTGACTTACATAACTTATTATCTCGAAGACTAAGCCAACACAATTCAGCCTCATACAGTCCAACGGTTATGAAGCAGTCAGATGCTCCATAACCGTTTGCTTTTTTTTGTTTGCTAAAGTTGAATTAAATTTTTAATTTTGCAACTATCAAAAAAGCATGAGGAAATGACATTTGAATACGACTATCTTGTGATAGGATCCGGCATCGCCGGCATGAGTTTCGCCCTCAAAGTCGCCGGCAACGGTGCTCGCGTGGCTCTGGTGTGCAAAACCACCCTCGACGAGGCCAATACAGCCCTTGCCCAGGGCGGAGTTGCATCGGTGACCAACCTCGAAGTCGACGATTTCGACAAACATATCCACGACACAATGGTGGCCGGCGACTGGCTCAGCGACCCCAAGGCTGTTGAGAAAGTAGTGAAAGGCGCTCCCGGGCAAATTCGCGAGCTTGTCGGATGGGGTGTCGATTTCGATAAAAACGACGACGGAGCCTACGACCTCCACCGCGAGGGCGGACACAGCGAATTCCGTATTCTCCACCATGCCGACAACACTGGCTTCGAGATACAGCAAAGCCTTATCGAGGCCGTAAAATCAAATCCGGGCATCGACATATACGAAAACCACTTCGCAATCGAAATCATCACCCAGCACCATCTGGGCAAGATAGTGACCCGACGCACACCCGACATAACATGCTACGGCGCATATGTGCTCGATGTAGCCACGGGTACGGTCGACACTTTCCTCTCTAAAATCACAGTCATGGCCACCGGCGGCGTCGGAGCTGTGTACCAGACCACGACAAACCCTCTTGTAGCTACAGGCGACGGTATAGCGATGGTCTATCGCGCAAAAGGCACCGTGAGCGACATGGAGTTCATCCAGTTCCACCCCACAGCCCTTTTCCATCCCGGCGACCGCCCGTCGTTCCTCATCACCGAGGCCATGCGTGGATATGGCGCGGTATTGCGCAACCTCAAAGGCGAGGAGTTCATGCATAAGTACGACCCCCGTCTCTCACTTGCTCCACGCGATATCGTAGCACGGGCCATTGACTCGGAAATGAAACTCTACGGCGACGACCATGTGTATCTCGACGTGACTCACAAAGATCCCGAGGAGACCAAACGCCACTTCCCCAACATCTATGCCAAATGCCTCTCGTTGGGTATCGATATAACCAAAGACTATATCCCCGTTGCTCCGGCGGCCCACTACCTTTGTGGCGGTATCCGCGTAGACCTCAACGGTGAGTCTTCCATCAGCCACCTGTATGCGTTGGGCGAATGCTCCTGCACCGGCCTCCACGGAGGCAACCGTCTGGCATCGAACTCGCTGATCGAAGCGGTCGTATATGCCGACGCTGCAGCAAAGCATGCATCCTCAGAACTCCCCCACATAGCAATCCGCACCGACATCCCGGCCTGGAACGACGACGGCACAAGCCACAACGAAGAAATGGTGCTCATCACACAGAGCATACGCGAGGTCAACCAGATCATGGGAGTCTATGTAGGCATAGTGCGCTCCAACCTGCGGCTCGACAGGGCCTGGAACAGGCTCGACATACTGTATGAAGAAACCGAACGTCTCTTCAAAAGCTCCAAAGCATCGCGCGAGATATGCGAGCTGCGCAATATCATCAACGTAGGCTACCTTATCATGCGCCAGGCCAAGGAACGACGCGAGTCACGCGGACTACACTACACTATTGACTATCTGCCACAACCGCACACACAAGACTAATTAGGTAGCGTTCACTCTTCAAGACCGAGAGCCTTGAGCCGGGCCACTATATCGGCGCAGATATCGATTGTCATAGACGGCACCACCTCTCTACCACCGAATGTCAGTTCCGACGGTGCAAGCATGGCGAGGTCTTCGTGTATCATAGTGTTTTTATCACGCACCTCCGGTGATAAAGAGTCCTCAAACCGTTTAGCAAGAGCCATAACCAAAGCACCGGCGAGGGCCGCGATACGTGACAGATGACCGTCGGCATCGACCCGGGCCAACTGCATGTCGTTGGCAAGCGTCAGGGCAAGTAAAAATATATTCTGTAAATATCCTACATATACATCAGGGAAGTCATCTGGCTTTCCGCCTCCGGCTATACACGTCATCACTGTCATACATGCCGTTGCAAGTGCATCTGCCCCCATTCCGGCCCTGCATAAAGCCATGACATGAGGTTCTGAAACCTGCAGGAGTATCATCTCTCTCCCTGCGAGGTCTCCGGCAGAAGCAGTCCGCAATCCTTCGGCGGCAAAGGCAAGTTGTTCGCCACTCCACGACAAGAGCAACCGTGTATCGCCTGTAGCGGCGATACGGTTCAGCTCTTCTTCGTATGTCTTTAGATACCTGTTGGTTTCCTCTACCGTCATCACTCCACCTGATGCAGATCGTGGCCCATGCGCTCCTTCTTGGTGTGCATGTAGCGGAGGTTGTAGGGATTGGGGGCTACCTCAATGGGTACGTTTTCGACAACTTCGAGACCGTATCCTTCAAGACCGACACGTTTTACCGGATTGTTTGTCATAAGACGCATCTTACGTATGCCGAGCAAGTTCAGTATCTGAGCACCCACGCCATAGTCGCGTTCGTCGGCATCATGACCCAGATGTATGTTTGCCTCTACAGTATCAAGGCCCTCTTCCTGTAGCTTATATGCCTTGATTTTATCCATAAGTCCGATGCCGCGGCCCTCCTGGTTGAGGTAAACTACCGCACCACGTCCTTCTGCTTCGATCATCTCGAGTGCTTTGTGGAGCTGCTCGCCGCAGTCGCAGCGTTTGGATGCAAATATATCGCCGGTAGCGCACGATGAATGCACGCGCACAAGGACCGGCTCGCCGTCGGCAACGTCGCCCTTGATTATGGCGATATGTTCGAGGCCGTTGTTTTTCTGACGGAACGGTATGAGCCTGAAATGTCCGTATGCCGTCGGCATGTCGACTTCCACGCCCTGCTCTACAAGTTGCTCGGCGGCAAGGCGGTAGCTTATGAGGTCGCGTATCGAGATGAGCTTCATACCCCACTCGTCGGCACGGCGCCGCAACTCGGGCAGACGGGCCATCGAACCGTCGTCGCTCATTATCTCCATAAGCGCCGCTGCCGGCTGCAACCCGGCCAGACGGGCAAGGTCGACGGCTGCCTCGGTATGCCCCGAGCGGCGCAACACACCGGCATCCTGAGCGTACAGAGGATTGATATGGCCCGGACGGCCGAATGTCTCGGGAGTCGACTCCGGGTCGGCAAGAGCGCGTATTGTGGCGCAGCGGTCTTCGGCGCTCACGCCGGTGGTGCATCCCTCAAGTTTGTCGACGGTTACGGTAAAAGGCGTGCCAAGCATCGATGTGTTGTGGTCTACCTGATGGGGCAGTTCAAGTTCGCGGCAACGCGAAAGAGTAATCGGCGCGCAGAGGACTCCACGTGCGTTCTTGAGCATGAAATTCACCTGCTCGGGCGTTATTTTCTCGGCGGCGACGATAAGGTCGCCTTCGTTCTCGCGGTCTTCGTCGTCGACGACAATCACCATTTTGCCTTGGCGGAAATCGTCGAGAGCTTCTTCGATGCTGTCAAGCTTTATCATTGTCGGTTTGATTATGTTTCTTTTATTATGCCCCGTAAGCCACTCACTCAAGTCGCCCGATAAGTTTTCGGGTGGTGTCGATGATATTGTCCAGACGGCGTGGCGAAGGGATAAAGGGGTATTGGTTGAGATAATTTATCACGTAGATGTCGGAGCTGTTGCTCAGGTAATCGACAAGTGCTCCGAGCGGACGCCGCAGCTCGGGACAGCCGCCACCGGAGATGCGCCAGTAAAGTCTTTTGAATACCGGAGCTTTGGCAGTTCTCTCTTTAGCCACCTCACACAGGGAGAGGAAATCGCCAAGCATGTCGAGGGCCGTCTGACGGTCTACTTCCGCCATGCGTACTTCCTTGAGGGTGAGACTACGCTCAAGTCCCTTGCCACGCAGACGCATGAAGAAGTTACGGTAAGAGTCGACATTGAACACCGCCGAATCTCCCACGGCCTTATAGGTAAAGAATACTCCGAGAGGCAGCAAAGCCGCCGTGCTGAGCCATATACCTTGCCATACCTCGAGCTTCCCGTCGCGTGCGGCCTTATAACCGGCGTTGTCGATGATGAAATAGACGATGAAAAGCAGCACCGAGATAATCAGAGGAGTACCGATGCCGCCTTTCTTGATAATTGCCCCCAGAGGTGCTCCGATAAAGAAGAATATGAGACATGCGAAGGAGAGTGTGAATTTTTTCTGCATCTCGATGTCGTGACGGCGCATGAGTTTGGCCTGCTCTTCGAGCACAAGGCTACGGTAGGCATAATCCTGTTTCTGCCGTTTTGCCCTGGCAAGGGCCTGCGAGATGTATGTCTTGGCCGATGCTGGCGAAGGCGACACAAAAAGAGAGTCGATATCGAGAGGCTCGGGCATAATCACATCGCGACGTGGCTCCGAAACCGATTTTCCGTCGCGGACAACCACTTTCGTCGGCGAAAGACCAAACGAGCCGTTTTGGAGCAATTCTCGTGCATACTCGTTGCCGATCGAGTCGACCTGATGGCTTATCGAGTCGATAGAATGTCGGAGCTGCGCTATGTTCTGACCCACATAAAGGGAGCGTACACCGCTCTCGTCCATACGGTTGAAGTTGGCGTCG
>DKVO01000011.1:7821-39109 GCA_002491245.1 Porphyromonadaceae bacterium UBA7176 | reverse complement strand
CCATGTGCCGGCTCTTTTGAATGCACGGATGATATTGTCCCGCTCATATTTGGGATTGCGATGGGTCAAATCCTCCGCTGTATCGGGTGTGGCGTCATCAAATCTGATGTCCTCAGCGGTAATGGCAACCTCTTTTGCATGGAAGGCGGCGAAAAGAACAGTGTCTTTCAGTTCTCGGACGTTGCCGGGCCACGGGTGCAGTTTCAACGCCTTTATCGCAGACGCGTCAAGATGCTGTTTCGGTCGCTGTTTCTTCTGTGCGTATCTCTGAAGAAGATAGTCTGCAATATCAGCTATATCTTCCGTAGATTCTCGGAGAGATGGTACAGTAATGCTCCTCTGGCGGAGCATATAGAAAAGATTGTCGCGAAAGCTGCCGTCGGCTACCATCTTCAACAGATTTCCGTTTGCAGTGCTGATGATTCTCACATCGGGGTGTTCCTGTTCAAGAATGTGCAACAGCACTGATTGGGTCTCGAATGTCAGCAACTGGATATTCTTGATTATCAGCGTGCCGCCTTTCACTTCCTGAAAGTAGCCCTCGATGCGGTTATATATTTCGCTGCGGTCTGATTCCGGATCATGTTTGCCGACAAGCGGCGCGCCTCCGGCTTCGAGAATCTTCAACGGCTTCTGTGTACGCGAACTTTGAAGATAGATCTGTCGTGCAATCTGTTCCTTCCCCATACCGCTTTCGCCAAATATGATACAGTTGGCGTTAGTGGTCGCAACTCGTCCGATTGCCTTTCCGATTTCACGAAAGCTGTTGCTTCTTCGAGGAATCAGGGCGTTGTCAAGCTGGATTACGATATTCTCCGGTTTGGCGTATTTGCCTACCGTCTCAACGACCTGCTTGTCAATACCGGCCCGCTGCACCACATCTACCGCTCCGCCGCCTTTCATCACTTCAAGAAGGTCTGGCCCGTTCAGGTTGTTCACTATGGCGATGACAGGGAAAGTGAATCCCTCAGCCTTCTGCCAGTTGATTAACTCTTTCGCAGAGCTGTCACGGAGTGAAGCGTCCGCGACAATCACTGCGCCGGGTGGCAGTTTCGCCACCTCGTCCTTTGCAGCCTCCATCGTCTCGACGGCAATCGGCTCATATCCGTGCTTGACAAGCAAGCCCGCCATAAGCCGACGGTCAGATTCTAAGGCATCTACGATAAGTATTTTATTCATATCTAAATATATAAAAATCTGCCAAAGTCAGGCTCCGGCAGATTTCAAAATTATGTTAGTCCTCAAAAGGGGTCATGCGTTGTCGATAGTGCGCATGAGGGTCAGGGCGTCGACGTAGGCGGCGATGCCGGCGGCTACGGCGCGGGCGTCCTGCATGGCGTGGACTACGGTGGCCTGGTTGCCGGTGACGTCGCCCCCGGCGAAGACACCTTTGCGGGTAGTCATGCCGTAGGGTGTCTCGCGGGTGAGCACGTAGCCCTTCTCATCGACTTCGATGCCGGTGGTGGTCGACACGATGCGGCTTGCGGGGCGGCTACCGACGGCCAGGATTACCTTGTCGGCGGCAACGGTCGCGGTTGTGCCCTCGGTCTCGATGTCGATGTCGGCGATATGCTCCCCGTCGCCGTTGATTTTGGTGATGGAGGAGTTCCAAAGGAATTTCACGCCTTCGGCCACGGCGTCGTTGTATTCGGCTCGCAGGGCGCTCATCTTCTCGATGTCGCGGTGATAGACTATCGTCACCTCCGACGCCCCGAGGCGCAGGGCGGTGCGGGCGGCGTCGATGGCGGTGTTGCCGCAGCCGACAACAAACACCTTGTCGCCCTCTTTCACGGGAACTTCGTCGCGGTTAATCAGTCCGGCGTTGTAGAGGCCCACGCGGCGCAGGAAGTAAATGGCCTGACGCACGCTGTCGTTCTCGATTCCGGGAATCGACAGCTTGCGGGGCTTGCCGGTGCCGGTGCCCATGAAAATGGCGTCGAACCCTTTCGCGAAAAGCTGGTCGATGTTGACCTCCGGCCCGACCGTAACACCGCAGTTGATGCGCACGCCGAGCTGACGGATTTTGTCAATCTCGCTGTTGACAATCGCCTTTGGCAGACGGTACTCGGGGATGCCGAACATCAGCACACCACCCGGCTGGGGTTCCATCTCGAAAATCTCCACGTCGAAGCCGCCGCGCACCAGTTCGCCTGAAACGGTCAGTCCGGCAGGGCCACTGCCGATGACGGCCACACGTCCGCGGTTTTTCTGCACCAGCGGCTGACGGGTGAGCTTCATCTGAGTGTCGAAATCGGCGACAAACTGTTCGAGCTTGCCGATATTCATGTGCGCGCCTTTCTTGCCGAGCACGCAGTTGCCCTCGCACTGACGCTCGTGGGCGCAGACGCGGCCGCAGACAGCGGGCAGGTTGCTCTTGGCATTGATAATGCTCATAGCATTGCCGATGTTGCCCATCGAAAGCTCGTGAATCCAATCGGGGATGTCGTTGCCTACAGGACAGCCCTTGCGGCACTGCGGCACCTTGCAGTTAAGGCAGCGTTTGGCTTCGGCTATGGCCTCGGCCATTGTATATGACTTGCTTTCCATCAGATATGGTATTCTCTGAACGCTTCCATGGCTTCGTAGGAGGCCAGACCGAGGGCATCATAGAGCTGTGCGGTGCCACGGTTGCGGTCCTCGGCACGCTGCCAGAACAGGCGCGAGTCGTTGCCAAGATAAGGCGCGCTCTCCATCTGCGAAGAGTGTTTGAGAATCGACTTACGCTTGTGCATCAGCTCTTCGGGGCTCATGGGCACGCACATCTCGATATCCTCCACGGGCCACTCTGCCCAGGCTCCGCGGTACATCCACACGCGGCAGTCGTTGAGCCATTCGGCTCCGGCGTTCTTGGCCTTGTCGAGGGCGGCGAGTACAGCCTCGGTGCATTTGCGGTGAGTGCCGTGGGGGTCGGTCAGGTCGGCGGCAACGTAAATCTGGTGGGGCTTGACCTTATCAATCAGACGTTCCACAATATCGACATCGGCCTCGGTCATCGGCAGCTTCTCCACGCCGCCGCTCTCGTAGAAGGGGAGGTCGAGGAAGTGAACCCTCGAAAGAGGAATATTATTGAAAGTGCAGGCCGTGCGGGCTTCGCCGCGACGGATGAGCCCCTTGATATTGAGGATGGTGCGGTTGTCGGACTCGCCTTCTTTTTTCTCCGCCAGGAATTTCTTAACCTCGCGATACATATCCGAGATTTTGTCGCTCTCGATGTCGAAAATCTGGTTGAAACCGTTGACGAAGTGCATGAAGCGTGTGGCCTCCTCATCGCCCACGGCAATGTTGCCCGAAGTCTCGTAGGCTATATGCACCTCGTGCCCCTGGTTGACAAGACGGTTGATGGTGCCTCCCATCGAGATAACGTCATCGTCGGGGTGTGGCGAGAATACAATCACACGCTTCGGATAAGGCGTGGCGCGCTCGGGACGATTGGTGTCGTCGGCGTTGGGTTTGCCGCCGGGCCAGCCCGTGATGGTATGCTGCAGGTGGTTGAAAAGCTTGATGTTCAGTTCGTAGGCCGAGCCGTATAAATCGGCGAGTTCTTTCAGCCCGGCCTCATCATAGTCTGCCGAGGTCAGTTGCAGAATGGGCTTGCCTAATTTCTGACTGAGCCATACCACAGCCGAGAAGGCCAGTTCGTCAGTCCATTCATCGCCCTTGGGCATCTTGGAGGCATCGAACTTGGGTGCCTCGGTAATTCTCTCTGTATAGTTGAATTCCATGACTGTCAATTATTTCATTTCAAGATAAGTAACCTTATCCATATCTCCGTAGTCGAGGTTTTCGCCACCCATGCCCCAGATGAACATATAGTTGGAGGTGCCGGCAGCAGCGTGGATGCTCCATTCGGGCGACATTACGGCCTGCTCGTTGTGGAGCCAGATGAGGCGGTTCTCCTGCGGCTCTCCCATCAGGTGGCAGATAGCGTTGCCCTCGGGCACGTTGAAGTAGAAGTAGCACTCCACGCGGCGGTCGTGGGTGTGGGCGGGCATGGTGTTCCAGACGCTGCCGGGCATCAGTTCTGTGAGGCCCATCTGTAGCTGGCAAGGGCCCTCTTCGAGCACGTTGTTGGTGATGAGCTGGTTGATATAGCGGTCGTTGCTCTCCTCGAGACTGCCGGCGTGCATACGGTTGGCCTTGATACTGCCTTTGCGGCCGTCGATAGTGATGAGCTGGGTCTTGTACTCTTTATGCGCGGGGGTGGAGTTGATGTAGAACTTGGCGGGGTTGGCGGAGTCCTTGCTGCGAAAAGTCACCTCTTTGTTGCCGCGACCAACGTAGAGAGCATCCTTGAAATGGAGTTCGTACTCCTTGCCGTCGACGCTTACGATGCCGTCGCCGCCGATGTTGATCACGCCGAGTTCGCGACGCTCCAGGAAGTAGTTGGCTTTCAGCGGGTCGATTGTCTCGAGCGCAACCGTCTCGCCAACGGGAATAACGCCGCCATAGATGATGCGGTCGTACATCGAATATGTGAGGTTGATAACGTTCTGCTCCATGACTTTGGGCATCATGAAGTGCGAGCGCAGCTGCTCGGTGTTGTATTGCTCCACGTCGTCGGGATGACAGGCGCGCAGGATGGTATAATTGGTTTTGGCATCAGCACTCAGAACTGCGAGCGCCAAAGCCACAGAAAATATCAATTTCTTCATTTTTTCACGTTTTTAGCGATTGACAATGCTTCGGCGCACTTGGCCGAGATTTCGGCAGGGGTTGCGCCTTTGGGGAAGAGCTTAGCGCCCATGCCCACGCAGTATACACCTGCCTTGAACCATACAGTGAGGTTCTCCTCGGTGGGCTCGACGCCGCCGGTGACCATCAGTTTCGACCATGGCATCGGGGCGAGCAGACCCTTGACGAATTTCGGGCCGAGAACGTCGCCGGGGAACACCTTGCAGAGGTCGCAGCCGACCTCCTGGGCGAAACCGACCTCGCTTACCGAGCCGCAGCCGGGGGTGTAGGGAACGCCTCGGCGGTTGCAGGTCTTGGCTACGCCGGGATTGAACAGCGGACCTACCACAAAGCAGGCACCGAGCTGTATGTAGAGAGCGGCAGTGGCGGCTTCTACGACGGAACCAACGCCAACGGCCATTTCGGGACACTCCTTGGCAGCGAATTTAACAACTTCGGCGAAAACCTCGTGGGCGAAATCGCCGCGGTTGGTGAACTCAAAGGCGCGGATGCCGCCGTCGTAGCAAGCTTTGACAATTTCGCATGCTGTCTGCGCATCCTTATTGTAATATACCGGTACGATGGGAGCCTCGCCCATCTTTTTCAGTACCTCAAGTTTATCGAATCGTGCCATTATCGTTGTACTCTTCCATTAGCGTTTCCGCCGGCCAAAGCCTCTACCTCCGCGGCGGAAACAAGGTTGAAATCTCCGTTGATTGTATGTTTGAGGGCCGATGCGGCTACGGCGAACTCGAGTGCCTCGCCCTGGGTGGGCTTGGTGAGCAGGCCGTGGATGAGGCCGCCGGAGAAAGAGTCACCGCCACCTACGCGGTCGATGATGGGGTTGATGTCGTAGCGTTTGCTCTGATAGAACTCCTTGCCGTCGTAAATCATTGCCTTCCAGCCGTTGTGGGTGGCCGAGAAGCTCTCGCGCAGGGTCGAGACGACATACTTGAAGCCGAATTCCTTCATCATGGCCTCGAAGATTCCCTTGTAGCCTTCGGCGTCGGTATTGCCCCCTTCAACGTCGGCATCGGGTTTGAAGCCGAGACAGAGTTCGGCGTCCTCCTCGTTGCCGATGCAGACGTCGACATACTTCATCAGCGGACGCATGATGCTCTGAGCCTTTTCCTTGGTCCACAGTTTCTTGCGGAAGTTGAGGTCGACGCTGACGGTTACGCCGTGGCGTTTGGCGGCCTCACAGGCAAGTCGGGTCAGTTCGGCTGCCTTGTCGCTGATGGCAGGGGTGATGCCGCTCCAGTGGAACCAGTCGGCACCCTCCATGATTGCATCGAAATCAAAGTCAGTGGGGTCGGCCTCGGCGATGGCACTGCCGGCACGGTCGTAGATTACCTTGGAGGGGCGCATCGAGGCACCGATCTCGCAGTAGTATATGCCAACGCGGTTGCCGCCGCGGGCGATGAAACGCGTGTCAACACCAAAACGACGCAGGGCGTTGACGGCAGCCTGACCGATTTCGTGTTCGGGAAGTTTTGTTACAAAGTAGGCATCATGACCGTAGTTGGCGCAACTGACGGCGACGTTGGCTTCGCCACCACCCCAGATTACATCGAAATTATCAACCTGCACAAAGCGCTTGCAGCCGGCAGGCGAGAGGCGAAGCATAATTTCGCCTAATGTTACAATCTTACTCATATATTTTATTCGGGCGTTTGAATTTTATCGGAATTAGCGGCAATCATGGCCTTTTGGTTGCGGATGATGAGTACGCGGTTCCACCACATCAGAGCCATACTGCCAATAACAAGAATTGAGGCTCCAATCCATTTGAGATTTATAGAGCATTGATAAATCATCCAAGCCAGAGGACTCGAAGCAAAGTCAATGCTGCCTCCCGAGAATCCTTCGGGAATAGCCACGGCACCATCGCTTGTGGCGGCAAAAACATCCTTGGCGGCGAGGGTGAAGGCCGGAGCCAGATTGGTTACCATATATAGTCCTATGACAATCACCACCAGACCGATTATGAAGGTCTTGAACACATTACCCTTGGTATAGGAAAGCACCAAAGGGAAGATGTAGAACATGCCGGCCAGTGACGCCAAAGGAAGGAACTCGTTGCCGGGTAACACTACGGCTATCAGCAATGTTACGGGAATGAGCAGCAGCGACACAACCAGCGTGGCCGGATGGCCGATGACAAGCGCCGGGCTCATGCCGATGTTCAGACCGTCGGCCCCCTTGAACTTGCGGGCGATGAGGCTGCGGGTAGCTTCGCTGATAGGTTTCAGGCCCTCGATGAACAGCACGGTCACACGGGGGATAAGTTCCATCACCGCACCCATCTTGATACCCAGACCGAGGATGTAAGGGATTTTATCGACGATTTCCGACCACGATGAGCAGGTGAGGCAGCCAACGCCAAGGCCGACAACAACGCCAAGGAAAAGAGGCTCGCCCATCAGGCCGAATTTCTTCTTCATTCCCTCGGCGTCGATGTCGATTTTGTTAAGGCCAGGGATTTTATCAAGCCCCTTGTTGATTGCCCAGGCAAAGGGGACGAAACCCGCGCAGAAAGGCTGGGGAATGGATATACCATCCATATCCTTATAGAAGCGTTGGAATTTCAGGGCAGTCATATCGGCGATTACGAGCGTGATGATGTAGCAGATGACAGCGCCGAAGAAACCCCATGCGAGCGAGTCGGAGGCAAAGTAGATTACAGCGCCGATGAAGGCGAAGTGCCAGTAGTTCCACAGGTCGATGTTGACCGTACGGGTGGTCTTGGTGACAAGCATCAGGATATTCACTGCCAGACACACGGGGATGATGAATGCTCCCACGGCGGTGTTGTAGGCCACCGAAGCCGCGGCAGGCCAGCCCATGTCGAACACCTTGAGCTGGAGGTCGTAGATGTCTACTATGGTGTTGAGCGCAGGGCCGAGAGCCGATGTCAGTAGTGCCGTCACGATTGACAGACCGATGAAACCGACCCCCACCTTCAGGCCCGACTTCAGAGCGTCGCCCGGCTTGATGCCGATGCAGATGCCAAGGATGGTGAAGATGACAGGCATCATCACGGCGGCGCCGAGTCCTATTATATATTTAAATACTTCTTCCATTACTTTATTTCTATTTTAAGGGGATTGTCAAGTCTGCGGCGATAATTGAGCAGATACTCCTTCCAAGTCTGCCAGTCGGGCATGGAGCCTTTCGACCATCCCGAGCCCCAGAAATAGGTATATTCACTGTCAGGCGCATACATGCTTTTGGCCAGTAGATGGGCGATTGCGTCACCCTCGGGCTCCGGCATATTCCTGACACAAAGAGTGTCGGCCTGAGGTGCGACCACACCGATGAATATCACGCCATTTCCGGCATTCTCATTGTCGGTAAGATCGGCGTAGGCCATTACCGTTTCCTTGGGATGGAGGGAATAGCCATCGGGATTCTGCCTGTGCACTACAATTCCCGGGGCATATTTTATATTTGCCGGAAGGCCGCTGAAGCTGACCGTTGTCTTGTTGAGGAATGAGCCGGCATCGAGACTAATCGTACGGTTCTCACTGACCGCATCGCCGAGGTCGGAGCCGTATTCGAGTTTTACGGTAAAGCGCAGGGGGCCGTTGTCGAGAATCTCAAACGATCTGAAGCTGCGGGGATATACGATGGTGCCCACAGAGTCGATGAGGGCACCGGTGCCTCCCCCGAGGGTAGGCCCTACGGAGTAGACATCCATCCCCTCGCCGTAGTCGTGATGGAAATTCTTTACCTCGGCGAAAGCATCGGTGTATCTTTGGGCTACAACCGGGCGAGCAACCGACTTGGTCCAGATGTCGTAGCCAAAAGCCCTTTCGCCGCTCTGCTGCAAAGCCGGGCCATAGGCGCGGTAGGCGCTGCGGTCGTTCTCCCAGGTGAAGTCATCCTTGCGGCGGGGATAGAAAGCTCCGGTGGCAATCGTATCGACATCCGCTGGCTCACCCTCCACGAGAGTGTAGACAGTAATACTGTTGGCGGCAACTGTGGCAGGGAATATCAGTCGGCCGTCGTAGGTCACTTGATAAGGTACTTCGCGGTCTTTGTCGTCGATGATGCGAAACTGACGGTGATTCATCAAAGAATCGACAGCAGCGGCATCAATCTCGACTATTTCGTCATTGCGGTCAACGCCGAGACTGTTTTCCACCGTCACGCTATGCTGAGGGCTGCAGCCCACCGACAGAAGTCCGGCAAAAACTGCGGTGATAATAATACTGTGCTTCATGTTGAAATTCTGAGATTAACAGCAATTAAATTTCCTTATTCCTGAAAGCCAGGCTTGCAGCTCCAAGACATCCGGCCGTGTTGCCTAATCTGGCGGCGACGAGCCTGGTTTCAGCGGCACTCACGGGGAGCGCGCGGGAGAGAACCTCCTTACTCAAATTTTCCAGATAGAAAGAACCTGCTTCGGCAATACCCCCTCCTACCACTACCATCTGTGGCGAGAATATATTGATGAATGAGGCAATTCCCCGGCCAAGGTATCTCCAGTGCTCGGTCATAGCCTGGATGGCTTTCTCATCGCCGCTGTTGTAAAGGCTCACGATGATTCTACCGTCGGCATCATTGCCGGTGAGCTCCTTGAAGCGCTTTACAAGAGCGCTTGTCGAGGCATACATTTCCAGGCAGCCTTTACCACCACACGCACAGGTGCGTTCCCCGGCATCTACCGAAATGTGACCCAGCTCCATGCCCCGGCCGTTATATCCGCGCCAGAGCGAGCCGTCAATCATAACAGCACCACCGATGCCGGTGCCGACGGTGACGAATACCGCATCGCTGACATTACGTGCCGCGCCGAAAATCGATTCGCCCAATGCCATGGCGTTGGCATCGTTCATAATTGCCACCGGAAGCCCCAGAGAAGCCTCCAGGCTGTCGGCCAGCGGCAGATTATGCCATTCGGGGAGATTCTCGGCACCGCCGACAACGGTGCGCCCGTCCTTCGAGACAATACCGGGTGTGCCGATACCTATGCCCGAGATTTCCACACCGCGTTGCGAAGCCTCGTCAATGGCAGCTTTTGCCGCAACGATAAAAGCGTCGACAATGCCGTTGACCCCTTTGTCGAGCGGTGTGAGCGTAGAACTCTGATATATTATCTCACCATCGGAGCTGACTATGGCATACTTGATCATGGTCCCTCCAAGATCGATGCCTATTGCATATTGTTTCATAATCTGTAGCCAAGTTTATATTTCTTGCCGTCGACCGTTACTTCGAGCGACGAGCCGTCGACCGAAAACTTACCTTTGTAGTCAGCCGAAATCTTTGGCGACAGAGGATTCTTAGTTTCCACAGGATATATTACGGTGATAAATCTTGCAGTCTCGTCAGATTTCTTGCCGGAGCTGAAAGCATAAGCTGGGCGACTGTTTTTCACACGATAGTCGGGAGAAGTCCAACCTTCCTCGGCCGACATGCGGTCAGCTCCGAAAACGCGGATTGTCATGTTGTTGTTGTCGGCAAAAGCGGTTGTGACCGATTTGTTGACAGTGTTTTCAAGAGGGTCGCACGAGAGCAACTGATAGTGTATAGCGACATCTCCGACTGCGTCACCATAAGCTTCGTCGGCTATGACATAGAACTTCTTATCGACAAAGAATACGGCACGGCGGTGAGTAAGACCTTTGTAACCCGGGGTCTCGACTACAAGGAGGTCCATATCTGGGTTGGTTTCCCATTTTTTGAGATTCGACACGCGGTTTTCAAGAGTCTTATTGTCAAGAGTCAGTGTATTGTGCACGGCAGTCTGACGGAACCAGTTTCGCTGGCTGAGCACTTCCTCATCGCCTCCATAAATGAAGCTGCCTGAATCGGGGAAGAAGTTGCGACCTTTGCTCCAAAGCTCGAATGTGCCGTTGTCGTACTGGTTGTGCCATTCACCTGCAGGACCAGCTTTGAGAATCATTACGGTCGCCTGCGGATCCCAGCCGTTGCGCAAAATGTAGAAACCTCCGTTTTCGAAGGCTCGGGACGCGTACACGGGCAACAGGCCCTTTTCCCCTTCGGATGCGAAATATTTCAGAGCTCCGTCGGATGGGCTGATGTCGAGCCATGATATGTAGCGAGGCATTGTGCTCGATTTCCCAACTTTTTTGCCGTCGCTGAACATCGGCATGCTGTAGTCGGGGAACATGATGTTGTAGTTGAACTCAATCATCTTGCACAGAGTCCCGACATATTCAGGCGGGAACACATTTTTATAACCGTTGGAGTCGAGCATGTCGAGCGCTTTTGCGAAAATGTCGATTGTCGCGGGGTGATAGCGCGGGTCGAGTTCATAATGAACGCCGTCGGGATACACCTGTTTGCCAATTTCGCGATTGAGGATATCCACTCCGGCTTTGCGCCAGTCGGCAGCCATCCTGAATTCCGGGAAATATGTTCCGGCGAAAATTATTCGCTGCGCTTCAAAAAGCAGATGATTCCCCTCGGCTGAGTAGTGACTGTTGACAAACTCGGCGTGGCGGTGATAGTTGTCGAGGAATTCAATCAGGAACTCCGGGGTGAAGTGCTCCGAGGGGAGAAACAGGGCGAACTGCTCAATCTGGTGCTCCAGACGGTCGCCGACTTCAAGAGGACGCCAGGCAAAGTAGACATTGTCGACATCTTCCATAGCCTTGTCCTTGATTTCTTTGAATTCGGTAAGCGGATTCTTGAGGATCCAGTCGCGATACTGGGCCACCCATTCGCGGGCGTACTTCTCGTCGCCGGTCACACGGTAGGTCTTGCCCATGGGCACCCACCACTTGGTGCGGTGGAGCTGCCAACGCAATTCGTTGTCCTTCACCGGCCAGTATTGCCAGTCGATGTTTTCGCCGTAGAAATACGAAGGCTGATAGCCTTCGTGGACATAGAACTTATGCTCTAATCCATCATCGGCCCATTTTCGCTCGCGGTCGGTCAATTGCGGATTGTCAGGATCTACACCGATAGATTTCACACCCGTTCGGTGGCGATAGTAATCGAGCAGAGCCACGGTTGCAAGCGAGTCGTTACCGGCATTGTAGTACCCGGCGACTTTATCAAGCCCAGGGCGTGTGAGGTCGAGTAGCCCGATTACCGAGCGGGCATCAGCTGCTTTCAGCATAGACACTGTCAGGAATGCTGCAAGGAATAAAATAGTTCTGTTGAGGTTAAAAGTTTTCACCGGAGTATTTATTGAGGTTGTTTGCCGATATATGCAAGGATGCCTCCGTCGACATACAGCACATGACCATTCACAAAGTTAGAAGCGTCAGATGCGAGGAACACTGCCGGGCCCATGAGGTCCTCGGGTGTACCCCAGCGTCCTGCGGGGGTCTTGGCGATGATGAACTGGTCGAAGGGATGGCGGCTGCCGTCGGGCTGGATTTCACGCAAGGGCGCCGTCTGTGGAGTGGCGATGTAGCCCGGGCCGATGCCGTTGCACTGGATGTTGGCTTCACCATATTCCGAGCAGATGTTGCGGGTGAGCATTTTCAAACCACCCTTGGCTGCGGCATAGGCGCTTACGGTCTCACGCCCGAGCTCGCTCATCATCGAGCAAATGTTGATGATTTTACCGTGCCCCTTCTTAATCATGCCGGGGATAACAGCCTTGGCGCAGATGAACGGGGCAATGAGGTCTATGTCAACGACTTTGCGAAAGTCAGCAGCTTCCATTTCGGTCATGGGGATACGCTTGATGATACCGGCATTGTTGACCAGAATGTCAACGCCCCCGAGGTTCTTCTCAATGTCGGCTACCATGGCTGTGACGGCCTCTTCGTCGGTAACATCGCAGAGGTACCCCTTGGCGTCAATGCCGGCTTCCTTATAGTTGGCGATACCCAGATCCATAGATTTCTGAGTATTGCAGTTGTAAACGATTTTGGCACCCGCTTCGTAAAGAGCCTTTGCTATTGCGAAACCAATTCCGTACACACCGCCGGTTACGAGAGCGACCTTGCCCTCAAGCGAAAACATAGTTGTATTCATGGTCATAATATTTTGAGATGTTAGTTAATCGGAATAAATCTTGTGGAAGGATACTGCTCGCCAATGAGATTTTCATCCATCCACTGGCGCAGCATTTGACGATGCTTAATGAGCTCGTCTTTATATCGGCTTTCTATCGCAAGATTTGTCTGTTCAAGATGATCATTCTCCATGTCGAAAAGCATCTCACGGTTTTTGCCGGCCTCATACAATACATATTTATATTGTGGGGTCCTGACGGCCCATCCGCGGGTTCCACCGGTCTGGGCAAAGTTGGTTTCCACAACGATATAGTCGTTCCTGTTATCAACAGAAGGATTCTCTGCTGCATATCTATAACTTATACCCTTGCACCATGACGGTATTCCAGCGCCCGCATAATCGAGAACAGTTGGCATGAGGTCTATGCCGTTGTTAACAAGTACCTCACTGACCGCTCCGGCATTTTTCCCTTTGGGGAGACAGACAATCATCGGAACATTAACAATCTCATCCCATAGGGCTGTTTTTTGGTTCCATTGATGTGCCCCCTGACCATCACCATGATCAGACGTAAATATTATCACACTGTTGTCCCACAGATTCTGACGGTCAATCTCATCGACAATCTTGCCAATTTCGCCGTCGATATGCTCTACCAGACGGAAATAGGCGTTGCGGTATCGACGCCAGTCATCGGGCGTATATGCCTTGGAGGGGTATAATCTGTAGCTTTTCTCGCGCTCCCAACGCAGAATGTCGGCATCGTATGGATTAAGATTGAAGTTGGCCGGCAGATTCGGGCAACTGTCAATAGGGGCATCTTTTACTTCTGTAAAAGGGAGTTTTTGTCCGCGGGCCCATTCACAGATGTTATGAGGATTGTCGAATGACGCTACAAGAAACATCGGTTTGTCGCCGTGGTCTTCGCGCATGAATTCAATGGCAGCCTCGGCCAGACCGATATCGTTATGTCCGTGTAGATTTCTGAAACCGAAGGCAGTGTCAGCCGGCAACGAATTTGTGTTGACGTGCCACTTGCCGCTATATCCGTTGTCATACCCGGCTTGTTCCATAAGATTACCCAAAGTTCGTGTGCGCAAGGAGTCGGGCAGCGGAGTTTCGTTCTCCTGCATACCGGTAGCCGAAGGGGTGTAACCGGTAAACATTGCCGAACGCGACGGTCCGCTGAGCGGCATTGCACAATAGGCGTTAGTAAATCGGACGCCATGCTGGGCCAGTCTGTCCATGTTGGGCGTGGAGAGATTGGCATTAGAGGCACAACTCATGGCATTTGCGCTCTGCTGGTCGGTCATAATATAAATAATGTTTGGCTTTGACGCGAATGCGTAGAATGTAGATGCCAGAAAAATCAAGGCTGGAATGAATCGTTTTTTCATTTATTAAATTCAGGATTTATTTGACACTGCAAAGTTAAATACTATTATAATGAAGCACTTTTGCAGGTGTATTAAGTTCAGTGAACGGTTGTTTCACTCCTGTTTAATTCTGTTTTGAATTTGTTTAATTACAGCATAACGATTTGGTTATTAGAATACTACAACATAATTTTGCACCTGAAAATTACCGACATCAACAATACCATAAAAATAAACCAAATGAAAAAACTCTTACATTTCCTCACAGCCGCAGCCATAGCCGTAGCTCCTGCGGCAGTTGCGCAGAACCTCAGCGTCGAGGGCGTCGAAGGTGAATTCAAAACATTTCAGGATGCATTCAACGCCATCGAGACCGAGGGTACAATCAACGTGCTCCAGGATTTCACCGCAACTCCTGCAAAGAAAGCCGACGGAACGTCAAACGAGAACGCTGCTCTGCTTGTGGGCGCAAAGAAAATCACAGTCAATGGCAATGGTTACACTATTGATTTCGCCACATTCTACGTGTTTAACCTCATGGACGCCGCAGGCTCCCTTAACGTGAATAATCTTACACTTAACTATACCAAAGGTGAGACCGCCTCTACCCGCGGTGCGATCAATGTTGGTCGTGGTAGCATCAAGCTTACCGATGTCACCATTTCTAACCTTAACGTATCTTCGAGCTCCAGCGTCATCAGCCTCAACAACAGCAATAGCAACATTCCCTCTGCCAGCCTCAATGGCGTGAAGATGGTAAATTGCACGACAACCTCAAATGCCGAGGTGCTTTTGGCAAACAACAATCTCTCTATTGATGGCGACTGTGCATTTTCTCTCTATGTAAACAATGCGAATACATTGTTTACACCCTCTGCGGGCAGCAACATTGCAGGCAACGTAAGCCTGATGTTTGCTAAGACAGAGATCGGCAACATCGCAGTACGTAACTGCACCAACGCAAATGTTTTCACTCTCTCCGATGAAAATCTGACCCTCGAAAGCGACGGTACAAATCTCGTTATCGCAGAGAAAAAACCTGAACAGAACTTCCCGGTGTATATAGGCGAAACAGGCTATGAAACTCTGAACGCTGCCATCACAGCAGTTGAAGACGGAGGCGAAGCCGTTATCGAGCTCAAAGAGGACATCACACTGACCGGTAATCTTTCGCGCACAGCAGGCAAAACGATTATCGTGAACGGCAACGGCTACACTATCAGTCGTGGTGACATCGGTGCTCGCTTCATGGCCGTGACCAACACTGCCACCACTTCACTCACCTTCAACAATGTGACTCTCGACGGAGGCAATGCCGAGTTGACTGTAGCTGCATTCCAGCCCTCGAATTCTGCTTCGCTGACACTCAAAGATGTAACATTTGCCAACTTCAACACAACGAATGCACGCGGCATCATTGATGCGACCAACGGGGGCAAGTGGCATCTTGACGGGGTAAAATTTGTCGACTGCACTGTCGCCAACCAAGATGTTACCACCAATAACTCAGCCGGTTGCACAATAAGCGGCGACAACTCTTTGACTCTTCGCATAAATGGTGCGGAAACGACAGTTGCCGCCGAAGGCGTCGCAAATACTGAAGCCGTAGCAGTTACACTTGGAGTCACCCCCGTAGTTGACCGTGTGGTTTTTACCGGATGTTCTGACGCTGGCCAGTTCTCTTGTGCAAATGATGGATATGTATTTATCACAGAGGGTAACAACCTTAAGATTGGTAATCAAACGATTACCGGTATAGCCGGAATCACCAATGATACTACACTTCCTGCCCGCTATTATAATTTGCAGGGTATAGAGGTGCCGGCCAATACTCTTTCTGCCGGACTGTATATCGAAATAAAGGGTACCAAAAAAACTAAAATCCAGGTTCGATAACATGAGACTCATAATAGAGAAGAGCTACGATGAAATGTCACAATGGGTTGCGAATTACGTAGCATCCCGTATCAACGCTGCACATCCGACAGCCGCGCATCCATTTGTACTTGGCTGTCCTACAGGAAGCTCGCCGCTGGGAACGTACAAACGGCTCATCGAACTCTGCCAGGAGGGTAAGCTCTCGTTCAAAAATGTTGTGACCTTCAACATGGATGAATATTGCGGCATACCTGCCGACCATCCGCAGAGTTATCACACCTTCATGTGGAATAACTTCTTCAACCACATTGATATCCCTGAGGAGAACGTGAACATTCTCGATGGAAATGCCACTGACGTAAAGGCAGAATGCACGCGTTATGAAGAGAAAATCAAAAGCTATGGTGGCATTGACCTGTTTATGGGTGGCGTAGGCCCCGACGGACACATTGCTTTCAACGAGCCGGGGTCTTCGTTCTTCTCAACCACTCGTGTTAAAACTCTTACCCGCGATACTATCATCGCCAACTCACGTTTCTTTGACAACGATGTCAATCAAGTTCCTAAAACAGCCCTCACCGTAGGAGTGGAAACGATAACAAAGGCCAAGGAAGTTGTGCTGATGGTCAACGGTCATAACAAGGCCCGCGCCTTGAAACATGGTGTTGAAGGAGCCATATCGCAGATGTGGACCATCTCAGCTCTCCAGATGCACCCACACGCGATAATAGTGGCTGACGAAGCAGCTTGTGCCGAGCTAAAAGTACAGACTTACCGATACTTCAAGGATATTGAGGGGCCAAATCTCAATCCCGGATCACTGCTGGCAGAATGAAAATGTAGTATTACCAAATATCTTTTATTAAATCCAAGTGGAGATATGCAATCTCGTGGCATGTCTCCACTTGGAATTCTCTGTTTATTCACGAAAAATTTGTAATTTTGCACCTGTCAATCATTAGTCTACATTTATTCTACCATGAAATTCTTAACGATATTGACCGTTTCGTTATGGAGCGTTATCGCTGTCGCCGCTCCGGCCAGACTGTCATTCAATAAAATCGGACTGCAACAGGGCTTCCCTCATGCGACTGTCAACAGCATCGCTTTTGATCGGAAAGGAAATCTTTGGGTTGCCACTCCTGATGGAATAAGCAGATTTGACAGCTATACATTTACCAATTATGATCCCTTCGCAGGATTGACAAGCAATCAATCAGGTATAAAACATGTTGCTATGGCCGGAAACGACATTTATGCCGGGGCCGGCAATGTGCTTTTCAGATATGACGGGCGCATGGATGCTTTTGAAGCTCATCAATTGCCTGAACGAGACATTACAATACGCACGTTTATCAATGACTCCGACAGCACGATAGTTTTGGGGACCGACAAAGGAGTTCTCAAATATAACATCACGAATAAAAGTTTCCGCCGAATTATACCCGAGCTGACAGGAGCAGTCAATGATATAGAAATACTTGATGGATGTCTCTATTTTGGTTTTGGGAGACAGGGATTGGTCAAAGCCGATAAAGATGGTGGCGTTCAAAATCTGTCATTGCCGCCAAACACCGATGTGAACACCCTGTTTGTAAAAGACAACACGATGTTGATAGGAACGGAGGGTCATGGAATTTTCCGTTACACACCTGCTACCGGGTCTCTTACAAGCTTTCAGGCAATACCGGCCGATAGTCATGTGAGGGCGTTGGCAGACGATGACGTCGGTAATCTATGGGTTGGCACCTTCAAAGGTCTATATGTGATAGCTCCTGACGGCAAGATGCGTAAAGATGTGCAGGTTGGTGACGATGGCATATCCCACCCCTCTGTAAGGGCAATCTGCCCCGACAGTCAAGGCGGAATTTGGCTCGGTACGTTCTTCGGCGGCCTGAATTATTATAATCCGCTGAACAATCAGGTAACATCACTCCGCAAGGGTTCTCAGTCCGGGCGTTCACTCAATGACAATATCGTGTCGGTAATGGTGGAGGATAAGGCAGGAAGGATATGGATTGGTACTAACAACGGGGGTGTCAATATCTATGACCCTTCTGACGGAACATTCAAATATTACACTACTGCCGACGGGCTTGGTTCAAACGATGTAAAGGCAATTTATCTTGACGAAAAATCGAGTAAAGCATATATAGGCACACATATCGGAGCCATGACTGTGCTTGATATAACGACCGGTAAGATGAAATCGGCCAATGTCCCTTCTCGTAATGTTTTTGCCATAGAGCCCACGCTCGACGGTCGTCTATGGTTGAACGCATTCAGTTGTCTGTTCATCTATAATCCTGCGACCGGTGAGATTTCGGAATCTGTAGACATAATGTCTCGAGGAAAAGAGCTGAAGCGCTCTACTGGACTATACCGTGACAGCGAAAAACGTCTGTGGGTCTATGGCGAGGACGGATTGTCGGTTTTCAAGGAACATAACGGGCAACTGACCGCGATAAAATTTTTACCGGATAGTTTTCTCGATAATATGCCGGGAATTTTGGATGTATTTCAAGATACCGGACGCAGAATATGGCTTGCGACGAACAATGGACTGTGGGCGTTTGACTCCGCCGGGAAAGAGTTGGGGCATCTAACTGAAGCCGATGGTATTCCGAGCCATATCGTCAATGCTTTGACCGAAGACCCGTCAGGAAAAATATGGGCTACTACCAATCGTGGAGTTGTAAGAGTCAATCCATTAAACAACCAGACAGAAAGTTTTTCGTCTTATGATAATTCTGGCAACAATCTACTGGCCGTCAGAAGTGTACTAAACACATCCAACGGTAAAATGTTTTTCGGTGGCATTGACGGAGTACGTATATTCAATCCGTCTATACTTGAATCAAACCCCTATGCACCAAGACCTCAAATTGTCGGATTGCGCTTATTTGACAAGCCTGTCAGGCCCGGTGACGTTACGGGAATACTCTCAGAGAGTATTGAGGTGACTGATAACATCACCCTAAACTCTGATCAGACATCATTCACAATAGAATTTACAGTCTGCAACTACCCATCGGCCGGCTATAATACATTCTATTATATGCTCGACGGCCTTGACAAACAGTGGATACCGCTGACCACGGGAGTAAGGGCTGTGACATATTCAAATTTACCGCCGGGGTCCTACCGGTTTTTGCTCAAAGCAGCCAATAACGATGGAGTTATGAGTGACGAGATAGCTTCACTGGGTATAAAGATACTTCCTGTGTGGTATAAATCATGGTGGGGGATAATTCTTTGGATTGCGATAGCAATTGCGATTGTAGCATACGTTACACGCACCATCTGGCACCGAAAAATGATGGTAGCGAAGATACTAATGCAGAAGGCCGATTTTGAGAGGCAACAGCAAGCCGAGGAAATGAAAGTGAGATTCTTTGTAAATCTCTCACATGAATTGCGCACTCCTCTTACACTTATGATGCTGCCGGTTGATGAACTTCTTTCTCGTAATGCCGATCCTATAGTAACGAATAAACTCACAACGGTCAAGAACAATACACTCCGTATTCTCCACATTGTAAATCAATTGCTTGACTACCGCAGGGCTGAAATGGGAATGTTCAAGCTCAAAGTAAGGAAAGTGAATATCAACGTCCTCGTAAAACAGATTTTCAATAGCTATGAGGCGATGGCTCGTCATAAGAATATAAATTATACCCTTGACTCTACCGTCCAAAATCCGGACATGATGCTTGACCGTGACTACCTTGAGCTAATTGTCAACAATCTGCTGACAAACGCCTTTAAATATACTCCAAAAGGGCAATCGATATCTATAGGTCTTGAGTCTGACGGACAGGAACTTAGAATTACTGTGTCGGATACCGGCTGTGGCATCCCGACAGATAAACTGGATAAAATCTTCACCCGCTTTTATCAGGTGAACGACACAAATAGTGGCAACGGCATCGGCCTTTCGCTTGTAAAACGTCTTGTTGAGTTACATCACGGTGAAATCACAGTGGATAGCGCGATTGGCCGGGGCACGACATTCTACGTCACGCTGCCGACGGGGGCACACGCTTATTCAGCAGAGGAGCTCAATGCAGGCAAAGAGCAGTCGGCAAACAACATCACTGTCGATAATCAGCCCTACATCCACATCCCTGAAATGAGCGATCCGGACGATTCAGATGACAAGTTAAGCAAGAGCACGGATGTGGCTGAAAGCCACAAAGCCACAGTCATGGTTGTTGATGACAATTCCGAGATACTTAAATACATCGGTGACTCTTTGGCAGAGAAATACAATGTATTACTTGCCGCCAACGGCGCAAAAGCAATTGAACTTCTCTCCACTGAACCGATAGACCTGATTCTGACGGATGTGATGATGCCCGATGTCGATGGCGTGCAGTTGTGCAGAGCCGTTAAGCGCAATTTGCGAACCTCTCATATCCCGGTGATAATGCTTTCGGCCAAGTCTGACATTTCAGATCAAATGGAAGGCCTGGGGGGTGGTGCCGACGACTATATTCCCAAGCCATTCTCACTTGATTTGCTCAAGGCTAAAATCAGGAATCAGTTGCGCACACGCGCCAGACTGATTGATATGTATTCACACTGCACTGAAATTGAGCCTTCAAAGGTTGCAATGAACCCGCTGGACGAGGAGTTCCTCAGCAAAGCCATAAAAGTGATGAACGAGCACATCGACGATTCTCAATTCTCGACCGACGCATTTGCAAAGGAGATGTGTATGAGCCGCTCTAATCTTCACCTGAAGATGAAGGCTCTTACGGGAGAATCAACCAATGATTTTATCCGTCGTGTGAGGTTGAACAAAGCCATGGAACTGTTAAAGACAAGCAGATACAATGTGTCGGAAGTAAGCGCAATGGTTGGATACAGCACTCCTTCTTATTTCACTACCAGCTTCAAAAAACACTTCGGATATTCGCCCTCTGAACTGGTAAAAAAAGACTGATACATAGATATTAAACAATCACGAAAGCCTTTTCAACATAATTGAAAGGGCTTTCGTTGAATTTATGAAATTAAACAACAACCCAAAACTGATGAATGGCTTAATCATGCTAATTTTGCGCTGTAAAATAAAACTAATTCCATGAAGAAAAATCTTATATTACTATCGGCGATTGCAATGTCGGTTACGCTGAACACCTTCGGACAAAACAAGAAGGTGTCGCAGGATATGGCCGAGCAGGGGTTTGTACACGACATGTCTGATTCGTACACAACGCCTGATGACTCGGCAGTGATTGCTAAGCTTGAAGATTGGCAGGACCGCAAATTCGGTATATTCTTTCACTGGGGAGTATATTCTATCCCCGGCATTTCTGAATCGTGGCCATTATGCTCAGAAGATAAATTCATGGCGCGTCGTCGTAAGATTCAGCCCGACATGAACTATGACGAATTCAAAAAATGGTATTGGGACCTCTCCAAGCAGTTTAATCCCTCCGAATTCAACGCCACAGACTGGGCTGCACTGATGAAGAGCGCCGGCATGAAATATATGGTATTCACTACCAAGCACCACGACGGGTTCTGCATGTACGACTCAAAGCTAACCGATTATACAATCACAAACCAGACTGGCATCGATCCGCTTAAAAATCTTATTGACGAATTCCGTAACCACGGATTCATGATCGGTACATATTTCTCAAAAGCCGACTGGCACTCTCCCTGGTATTGGAATCCCGACAAAGCCACGCCTGCACGCGGCGTCAATTACGACATCAAAAAGCATCCCGATTGGTGGAAAAATTTCTGCGAATACACCAATGGTCAGGTCGACGAACTGATGACCAACTACGGACCAATCGACATCCTTTGGCTTGACGGCGGTTGGGTAAAGGCTCCCGCTGAGGACCTTGGCATTGACACAATTATTGACAATGCTCGCGCAAAGCAGCCGGGCTTGATAGCCGTTGACCGCACCGTGAAAGGCCGTAACGAAAACTATCTCACCCCCGAGATGCGTATTCCCAAGGAGCAACTGCCTTATCCATGGGAAACCAACACAACCCTCACCAACCGCTGGGGCTGGACACCCAACCCTAAATACAAGTCGGCCTTTGATGTCATCAATATGCTGGCCGAGATTACAGCCAAGGGGGGTAATTTCCTGCTCGACGTGGGTCCTGACGGTAAAGGCCGCATAGAGCAGGCCGCCATCGACCGCCTTAATTATATTGGCAATTGGCTCGATAAAAATGGCGAGGCAATCTACGCTACACGTGCCACCGAAATCTATAACGACGGCCCCATATGGTTCAATGCCTCTAAGGACGGCAAGACCATCTACGGCATATTCACTCTCAATGACGGCGAGAAACTGCCTCAGACAATAGAGTGGACTGGCAACGTCCCCACAGGCAAAATGACCCTGCTCGCCAATGGCAAGAAACTCAAATATACCACCAAAGAGGGCAAGACTACAGTCGTACTCCCCTCTGTAATGAATGACGAACCGTTTGCATTTAAATTCTCAATAAAGAAATGAAAAGATATACACCATTGTTATTAGCAGCTGCACTTTGCTCATGCAGTAATCAGAAATCAGAGACTGCTGGCAACACCGACTGGATTGACAATGCAGTAGAAGTCTCGACTGCACAGTTGCTTAGCGCGGCCGAGCGCTTTGACTCCACAATGTTATTCCCGCGCTCTTTAAAAACAGATTATTCGCTCGAGCAGCTGACAGCACAGATGGAGATTCCGGTCGATAGCTTCAAGCCTGAGATTGAACTGCTAAAGCATCCTGAAACAAAAGACTTCCGCAAACCATATCTTGTTGGTTATGCCGACTGGACCAGCGGATTCTTTCCCGGCTCACTGTGGTATGCCTACGAATTGACCGGCGATGAGCGATTGAAAGAAGAGGCCATAAAATACACAAACCGTTTGCTCCCGGTCTCTGACATGACCGACACGCACGACCTGGGCTTCATGGTGAACTGTAGCTACGGCAACGCTAATCGCCTTGCGCCCAATGATACTATCAAGAATGTGGTTGTGAAGACGGCACGAAATCTGGCCTTGCGTTTTGATGATCGAATCGGGTGTATCCGTTCATGGGATTTTGGCCCGTGGAACTATCCGGTTATCATCGACAATATGATGAATCTCGATTTGCTCTCCAATGCGACAAAAATCACCGGCGACTCCACTTTTATGAATATTGCCCGGCGTCACGCCGACACAACTTTAAAAAATCACTTCCGCGATGACAATTCGTGCTTCCATGTCGTAAGTTATAATTCTGATGGCAGCGTAGAACGTCGTCAGACCTTTCAGGGCAAAGCTGATAATTCTTCGTGGTCGAGAGGTCAGGGATGGGCGCTTTATGGCTACACCGAGCTCTATCGCAATACAGGTGATAAAAAGTATCTTGATCATGCTGTGAAAGTGGCTGCCATGATAATGAGTAAAAATAAGACAAAAGATCTGATACCTTATTGGGATTTTGATGCCGTTGAGTCTGAATCAACTCCACGAGATGCCTCGGCGGCCGCTCTGATAGCCTCAGCCCTGCTCGAATTGAGTGGCATCGTAGACAATGGGCAACCATATTTTGACTATGCCGAGAAAATCTTGAAGACGCTTGCTTCACCGCGATATCTTGCGGAGAAAGGTACTAATGAAAATTTCATCCTTATGCATTCCACCGGGTCGCTGCCTCATGCTTCGGAAATAGACACCCCTCTGAATTATGCCGATTATTATTTTTTGGAAGCATTGGTGCGCTATAAAAGAGCGTTCAAGGGTGAGGCCATTGTTCAGGATATGTTTTAATTTGAGATGATTGATATAGTAAGGTAAATTAGATTGGTTTCCTGAGGCTGCCTTCATATGCAAGGCAGCCTCATTTCAGCCTTAATGTATTATGAATGAATATAAAACCGCAAAGCCGCTTATACTGATGACAAAGCCCGTAGGGGCTCAATGCAACATGAAATGTAGTTACTGCTATTATCTTGAAAAAGAGTCCTTGCTGCATAGCGCACCCCGTATTATGGATGATGTGACCCTTGAAATATTCATAAAAAATTACATTGAGGCACAAAATGGAGGGTTTGCGCATTTTATCTGGCATGGTGGAGAATCATTCATGCCCGGTGTTGATTTTTATCAAAAAGTCGTTGATTTACAATACAAATATGCTAATAGGATTGAGGTTATCAACAGTATTCAGACAAACGGAACTCTAATTGATGAAAACTGGTGCCGGTTCCTCAAAGACAACAATTGGCTTGTAGGTGTTTCTATTGACGGGCCACAAACAATTCACGATACATATCGTCGGAACAAATCAGGCGAGGGTACTTTTTCAAAAGTCATGAAGAGCATTGAACTTCTGTCACGCTACGGGATAGAATGGAATGCAATGGCTGTTGTAAATAATCTGAATGTTGTGAAACCGGATGAATTTTATGATTTCTTTTGTCAGATAGGCTGTAGATATCTGCAATTTACTCCTGTTGTTGAACGGATTACCGACAGTGGACGACTCGCATCATATAATCAATCAGGAATATTGACCGCAGAATCTGTAACTCCCGAACATTGGGGAGAATTTCTTTGCCGTGTCTTTGACAGATGGGTATGTAAAGATGTAGGCCGTATTTTCGTTCAATTGTTTGATGCTACACTTGCCAGCTGGCTCGGAGAAGCACCCGGACTTTGTTCGATGAGTGCAGTGTGCGGACATGCCGGTGTGATGGAACGAAATGGCGATATTTATAGTTGTGATCATTTTGTATTTCCTGATTATCTGCTTGGCAATATTCATAAAGATTCTCTCAGTGAAATAATGAATGGAGCGAGTCAATCGCAGTTTGCGAATATGAAAACCGGGAGTCTGTCATCGAAGTGCCGACAGTGCGGCTTCTTGTTTGCCTGTTACGGGGAATGTCCCAAAAACCGTTTTGTAATCGACAGCGGAGAGAGGCAGAACTTCTTATGCGAAGGCTATAAAAAATATTTTGTTCATGTAAGACCTTATATGGAATTTATGGCTACAGAATACCTTTCCAATAGAGCTCCGGCTAATGTCATGAAATGGCATGAAAGTCTGTAAATCAGCGATACAGATAGGGCTTAGTAAAGCTGTTGGACAGAATTTGACTAAATTTGCACAAATTTTAAACACTGCCTCCGAATATTTAAACCATCCAAAACATGTATAAACGAGTCTGCAAGGCGTATTAACTAACTTTGCATCAGAAAATTTAAACACTAAATCTTGTATCATGAGAAAGAACTATTTAATTCTTTTCGTAATGCTGATTCTCCCGGCCTTGTCACTTATGGCCGGCGCAAATATCAGTCTGACTGATATCAGTCTGATGCACGAGAGTCGAGACACTCCGTTCCCGGCAGATGGGTCTACTCTTGATGACCGAAAAATCTCTTTCCAGTGGCCTCTGCCTATGGCAGCTCGTGGCACGGGAGCTCCACTTGACGGTTACGAGCATACCGCAAAGAAAGTAGACAAGTCGAAGTTGAAGTATCGACTGCGCTATTCACAAGACAAGGATTTCAAAACCGGAGTGACTACTGTAGAAACCATCTGGCCCATGCACAATCCCGACAATGATTTGAGCAATGGTGTCTGGTATTGGCAATACTCCTATGTCGGTGAAGACGGTTCCGACAATTGGAGCCCTGTATATTCGGTCACAATATCCGATAATGGCCATAAATTTTGCCCGCCATCTTACGATTCATTTAAATCACGCATTCCTGCGACTCATCCGCGTGTACTCGTAGACGTAGCCGACTGGGACAACTTCATCGCCCGTTCCAAGGGGAAGCAGGACGCGCTTTGGTACATCGAGGCCGCCGACAAGGTGCTCGCCACTCCCATGAAGCGAGTGGAGGACATCCGCACCGACAATCTCAAGAATCTCACCAACGAGATGCAGCGCAACTCATATCTCACACGCGAGAGCCGACTCATAATCGATGCAGAGGAGAAAAACTGCACGGCACTGATTTACGCTTATCTGCTCACCAAGGACCGCAAGTATGCCGACGAAGCCATCAAGCGCATAACTACCATGTGCGGCTGGTCGCGGAACAAGAATGTGAAGGGGGACTTCAACGACGGCACCATGCTCTCGCTCTCCTCGCTTGCCTACGACTCCTTCTACCATCTGCTCAACCCCGGGCAGAAGAAGATTCTCCTCGACGAGATAAAGGACAAGGGATCGAAGATGTATGCCCGTTTCAACAACAACGTCGAGAACCATATCGCCGAGAACCATATCTGGCAGATGACAATGCGCATCACCGCCATGGCCGCTCTCGCCACTCTCGGCGAGCTCCCCGATGCCGACCTCTGGGCCGACTACTGCTACAATCTCTGGCTTGCCCGTTTCCCGGGGCTCAACAAGGATGGCGGCTGGCACAACGGCGACTCCTATTTCACCGTCAACACCAAGACTCTGGTCGACCTCCCCTATCTCTACGGCCGCATCACCGGTTTCGACTTCTTCACTGACCCCTGGTATCAGGGCAACATCTTCTATATGATGTATCAGCAGCCCCCCTTCTCCAAATCAGGCGGCAACGGGTCGAGCCACCAGAACGTAGGCCGTCCCAACGCCGCGCGCATCGGTCAGCTCGACGCGATGGCCCGTCTGACAGGCAACACCTACGCCGCCGACTTCGTGCGCCGTACTCTCAATGTCGAACCTGAATATCTCAAGAAGGCCGTGCTTGCCAAACCCAGCGACCTCGGCTGGTTCCGTCTGCTATGCGACAAACCTCTCCCCGAAGGTCCCGGCCTCATCGACCTGCCTCACGGGTATGTATTCCCCGCCACCGGTCTGGCTTCGTGGTGTACCAATTGGGACCGCGTAGGCGGCAACGCAATGTGGAGCTTCCGCTCATCCCCCTACGGCTCCACCTCCCACGCTCTTGCCAACCAGAACGCCTTCAACACCTTCTACGGCGGCAAGCCCCTCTTCTACAGCTCCGGCCACCACATCGAGTTTACCGACAAGCACTCGATGATCTGCCATCGCGGCACATTCGGCCACAACACCATCCTCGCCAACGGCTGCGGCCAGAAAATCGGCGTCGAGGGCTACGGATGGATTCCCCGCTACTATATGAGCGACAAACTCGGCTACGTTGTCGGCGACGCCTCCAACGCCTATGGCCCCGTGGTATCGCCCCTGTGGCTCGAGCGAGGAGAACAGTCGGGTGTGGCCTACACGCCGGAGAACGGTTGGGACACCGAGAACCATGTCAAGAAGTTCCGCCGCCATATCGTCACTCTAGGCAACACAGGATGCATCTTCATTTACGATGAACTCGTCGCAGACAAGCCCATACCCTGGACCTTTCAGCTCCACACCGTCACCAATCCCATGCAGCTGAACACTTCGAACGATAGGTTCGTACACGTAACGGCCACAGGCAAGGGCGGCGCGTCAGACGCATACATTTTCTCGACCGGCGCTGTACAGGCCGATACCACCTCCGTATTCAAGGAGCCGGCTATCAACTGGCTCCGCGCCGACAAAAACGGCAATTTCAAGCCTTATGCCAACCACTGGCACTTCAACGCCACTTCCCAGCCGGCCCAGACTTACCGCTTCGCCACCTGCATCAACACCCACGCTCTGAAATACCCCGCCAAAGATCCCGAAATTCTCTCCGACGGCCGCATCAAGTTTGCAGGCTACCTGATAAGTGTGAATCTCTCAGAAAATGGCACTCCATCATTCTATATCAGAAGCACCAAGGAAGATGTCAACATCTCATACAAGGGAGAGGAAACCATTATTAACGAAAATGGATATCGTACAACTCTCGAGGATGTATTACCCGAATTAGAAATCTGACAAACATGAAATACGTTAATAAACTAATCATTGCGCTTTCGGGGCTCATCGCCATACCTATGGTCGGTTATGCCCAAATGCCACGGGTACAGACATCGGCGCCTGCTGAAAAAACAACTGTCCCTGTAAATAACACCCCCGAGCAGAAACAGGCACCGGCCAAGATTACAAAGCCGACTGAAAAGTCCGATAAGAGTTCAAACGGGCTTCAAGAACGTTATATGGCTGTAAAAACCAACATCGCCTACGATGCGCTGGCCGTACTTAACCTTTCATACGAAATACAGGTTGCACCCAAGTGGAGTGTTGAAATTCCCGTTATGTGGAGCCTTTGGGACTGGAATACCGACAAAGGCCTGCGGACTGTAACCCTTCAGCCCGGTGTGAAATACTGCTTCAACAATCCCGGCCAAGGCCACGCTATCGGTGCCGATTTTATTGCCGGATGGTTCAATATGCGCTACAATGAGAAGCGTTATCAGGATTGCGGACGCCCGATGTTGGGCGCAAGTCTGAACTACTCATACACATTGCCCATTGGCCGTGGATGGGCCGCTGAATTTGCCCTCGGTGTAGGTTATGTGAATATGTCTTATAACACATACTACAACATTGACAATGGCGCATGGATTTCAAAGAATCAACGCAATTATTTCGGGCCTACCCGTATAGGCATCTCATTATCTTATAAGCTCTGATCATGAAGAAAACATCAATCATATATGCTATCACAGGCTTGTTAGCCTTGATATTCAATTCTTGCACTCTGCATCAGGAGCCCGATGGTTTTGGAGAAGATCCCACTGAAGTGCTTATCAGCGCCGATGTAAACATCAGTCTGAAACTGCCTCAGCGAGAAGATGCGGTCACAACAGCAGCACGGGCTGCAACCGGATATAGTCATCGTTTCGTCATTGAGGCGCTGGGCGACGACGAACGCGTACACGACCGTAGAGAGTGCATTGTCCCAATAGAAGAAGGTGCCGAAACGGTTATGCTGCCTGTTAATATGCGACTCCATGCCCGTAATTATCGTATCCTCGTATGGAGCGACTACGTCAATGTCACCGAGTCTGAGACAGTTACATTCTACAACGCGACTTCACTTACGCCTGTAATGCCTAATAATGGTTATAGGGCAAATACAGAGTATAAAGATGCCTTCTCAGCCTGCGGTAAGCTTGATCTCAGACCCTATAAAGACCAATGGCAGTCAAAAGTCAATGTAACTCTTGACCTGTCGCGTCCGGTTGGCCGATATGAGCTGATTTCAACCGATGTCGCCGCTTTCCAGCGCAAACTCAACGACGGTACAATCAAGGGTGGCGCTTTCACTGCCCGCTTGCGTTACGGCGGCTATGTCGCTACCGGATTCAACGTAGCCGAGCAGACTCCCAAGAATATGCTCAGCTTCCTCAGCTACAATACCTCGCTCAACAATCTTTCAACCACTGAGAACAAGGAGCTCAGAATCGGTTTTGACTTCATCATCTGCCAACCCGACCTGACTGAGATTCCCGTCGAAATAGAGATTGTGAACGAAAAGAATGAAGTAGTATCCAACACCGCCGTAAACATTCCCCTGCAGGCTGGCTACAATACCACCGTTAAGGGCCGCTTCCTTACTGCAACAACCGACGGCGGCCTCAACATCGACCCCGACTACGACGGCACCGTCGATGTCGACCTTGGCAAACTCTGAAATGCTGAAAACACAGAAAAATAATCATACCTAATTAAAATACCAAAATGAAAAGATTCATCTATTCCGCCATCACTATGGCAGCCGCAGCTGCTCTTGCAAGCTGCAGTAACGACGTCCTGGTCGACGAGCCCATCCAGTCGCAGGATATCACAGTAACGGTCAAGACCACCGAGCCGCTAAGCCGTGCAGGCGTGGAGACTATCGAAGGATACGAACTCAACTGCATCATGCAGCTCATCGATGAGACCGGCGCAACAGTCGGCACTCAGAAGACTATGCCGGCTGCTTCGGGCAACGCTACTTTCGTTATTACCGGTGCCGAGCAGGAAGCTGGTGCCAAGCAGGCTCTCTTCTGGGCCGAATATCAGCCCACGGCCGCTAACGCATTCAAGGTCTACAATACCGCCGACCTTACCGACATCACCTACAACACCACCGCTTTCAATCTCGCCGATGAGAAGGCCATCGCTGCCTGCGACGCTTTTGCCGGTAAGCTGACCTCGCTCACCGCCAACGCCAGCGTAAGTCTTTCCCGTCCGTTCGCCCGTGTAAGCTTCGCTCCATCTAACCCCGAAAATGCCGAAGGCTGCAACAAGATCGAGGTGAAATACAACACCCCCGCCGGTTACAGTGTGCTTACGGGCAATACCGCTGCCAAGGCTGCTGTCACCTACACCAACGCCAGCTTCGACCCCGCCAAGACTCCCTGGTTCGTCAACTATATCTTCGGCTCGCAGTCGAGCTCGATGCTTGATGAGGAAATCACCGTCGACGTTACCGGCGCCAAGACTTTCAATCTTACCATCCCAGCAGGCAAGATTCCTACTGACGCCAACTATCTCGTAAATGTCAGCGGCGAACTCGGCGACGCTCCCACCCAGGATATCAACGTTAGCATCGACATCGACAACGGCTGGGCTAACGACCCCGACAAACCCGCCGAAATGAAGGTAGGCAGCTATGTCAACGCCGAAGGTAAGGTTGTCAATTCAGCCAGCGACGCTGTAGCCGTAGTTTACGCTCTCGGTGCGCTCGAAGACGACAACACCGATGCCTATCCTGCTGCTTTCGCAGGCAAAACCATCAAGGGCTACGCCGTGGCTCTCAGCAACATCGGCAGCCGTCTTTCCTTCGGTGAAGCTATGATTACCGGTCTCGAAGCTGCTCAGGCCACCAACGGTTCGCAGATGACTCTCCTCACCAACGACCTCGTGAAGATTACCCCCATCGGTCAGACATGGGCTGACTGGAGCGCCGCCAACCAGACTTCGGGCAGCAACGTTACCGCCTGGTATGTACCCTCGCTCAACCAGCTTTCTTACTGGCTGGGGATGATTGCACCGTCAAACACCGGCGATGCAGCCACTGGCTCGGATGCCTTCAAGGCTCTCTTCCCCGCGACAAATATCTTCGACCGCGATCCTATTTCTACTGTAAACTATCTCTCTACCACCATCAACGATCAGGGAAATCCCTCTGGCGTACGTCTTAATGTTACCGGTGATGACTACAACTGGCAGGCAGCCGGTATAGCCATATCTACCCGCACAAATCAGACAGCTATCGTCCGCCCAATGTTCACTATTTTTGAATAATCAACCGATGGATTACGGTGTCGGTGAGCCGACACCGTGATCCTTAAACAAATACCCATGAAATACCTGGCCTTACCCATACTCGCACTACTTTTGACTGCATGCAGCGACGACAGTCCGATACCGGTGGAACCTCAACAACCAATTGAGGCTCCTGCTATTGACTCTCCGGCAGAATATCAGCAAAAGATTCGTACAGTACCATATCCGCGTTCATCCAACGAGATATTTATAAATCCCGCTCCGCTGATTGTGCCGCAGAATATGGCTAAG
>DKVO01000011.1:0-7511 GCA_002491245.1 Porphyromonadaceae bacterium UBA7176 | reverse complement strand
AGCTCTCTACTTCGTCCGATTTCCCCTCAGACATTACAATCACCAGTAAACCGCAGAAGTGGAATATGTTCAATGCACACCGGCAATTGTCGACAGGCCGTTGGTATTGGCGCTTTTGTAATGTAGATGCATCCGGCAATCAGGGCAAGTGGAGTGAGACCTTTGATTTTGAGGTAGGTGACGACGTACCGACGTTTGTTACACCTTCATATGACACGTTCATAAGCCGGGCTCCCAAAATTTTTCCCCGTCTGCATTGCTATACTTCTGCGACAATTGAACAAGCTCGCGAAAACATAGAATCAAATGCTGAATATAAGTCGTTGATACAACGGGCATCGGCACCTCTCGCCACCGATTATTCAAATATAACCGGCTTCTATGGCGATGCACAGAATCTTACTCAACAGATCACATGGCTCTATCAGGCATATTATCTTACACAGCGTCAGGAGTACGCTGACCAGTTACTCCGTATCTTTAAATCGTTTGTTGGTTCTTTACCCTCCGACGATATACTTTATTCTGATAATTTCACTACTTCAAACCTCCTTTATTCACTTGCTGCATGTTACGATATTTGCTATACTATGGCCGATCAAACTACACGTATGTCTGCGGCACAGTGGATGGCAGATGTAATATGCAAGAGTTTCGACTCTTTCAGGGGTTATGAGGAGAATCATATATTCGACAACCATTTCTGGCAACAAAACTACCGCCACTTCTTCCAGGCGTGCATAGTGCTTTTTGATGATCCTGTTCAGGGGCAGCGTGTAAGTTCTATGCTGGAATATCTCTATGAATTATGGACATCAAGGGCTCCGGCAGGCGGCTTCAATCGCGACGGGCTATGGCATAACGGCACAGGCTATTTTAATGCAAATATTCAGACACTCTGCTATATACCATTGATGATGTCGTATATCACAGGTTTTGACTTTTTCAGTCACCCGTGGTACCAGAATGCAGGCAGAGCGTTGAGTTTCACTACACCCCCAAATGGTTCCAATGTCGGATTTGGAGATGGCAGTGAAGATCGTCAGGAGCCCAACCGTCAGATTGCATCTTTTGCCGACCTTATCGCTTATCAGACGGGGGATTCTTATGCTTCGTGGTACGCCGGTCAATGTGGTAATCTTGTCAATCAAGATCATGAAATGCGCATATATCGAGTGTGTCGCGGACCTCAGAGCTATTTTGTACCCAATGACGATATATCAATGCTGCAATGGAACAAGGATTGTGGCGAGGTAGCTATGCACAGCAATTTGTTTGAGTCGTCCGGTGACCTTGCTTTAGGATTCAGGTCAAGCACTTTTGGTTCAGGCAGCCACACTACGGCAAGTCAGAATGCATTCAATATTACCTATGCCGGACACGATGTGTTCCGCTCATCTGGCTATTATCAGAACTTCAGCGATGCCCACAACCTAATGTCATACCGCCATACACGTGCGCACAATTCCATTCTCATCAATGGCATAGGTCAGCCATACTCCACCGAGGGCTGGGGACGTATTCTCCGGGCCGGAGGCAGCTCCAATATAGCCTATGCGCTTGGCGATGCGTCTCATGCATATTGCGGTATTACCTCTGACCCAATGTGGATTGCCGCTTTTGAAGCTGCCGGTATACAACAGACTCCTCAATTCGGGTTTGGAGCCACTCCCCTGACAAGGTATCTACGTCATATCGCCATGTTGGGATCGGATGCCATTGTAATTTACGACGAAATCGAAGCGTCAGAACCGGCTCAAATCGACTGGCTCCTACATTCACGTGAGGAATTTACTATCGTGACCGATAATTCGATTGCTGAGATTTTGATGCAGGGTAATACTTATAATGCAAATGTAACACTGCTGTGTTCTTCTCAGCCGGTAATAACCAAGACTAATCAATGGACTGTTGCGCCGACTATTGAAAACGAGCAATACCCGCGCCAATGGCATTTAAAGGCTTCTGCATCGACTGATAAAATCAGGTATCTTGCCATAATTCGTGTCACAGGCAAGGGTGGAAGCTTTGCAGAAATCAACTGCAACTCCGAAAATATCACAGTAGGCAATTGGAGCATATCCGCTGAACTTGACGCAACCGTAGCGCCACGTCTCACGATTACAAACCGTAAAAAAGACACATTACTCGATTACGGTACTGAGCCGACGGAGTTAAATGGGGTTGTATATCCACATAAATATGCTCAATCCACAATAATTAAAGATAACGGAGCGTTTGACGAACTTATAGACACAAAACCTCAGAGTTCGCGAAGTAGATAAACCATGAAAATGACAAAAATATGAGATTCTTAAACAAGACAAAAGCAGCAGTAACCGCTATCCTGCTATCTGTCTCTTCTCAGGCGTTTGCAGATATTGTAAAGGGCACTGTTCTTGATGAGACTGGAGAAGCTGCAATTGGTGTTACGGTAACCGTAAAGGATACTAAAATCGCTGCTGTGACAGATCTGGACGGCAATTACACAATCGATGTCCCTAAGAAATCAGACAAATTGATCTTTAACTATGTAGGATGTGAGCCACAAACGATTGCCGTCGATGGGCGTAATAAAATCGATGTCATGATGAAGCCTAAGTCTAATGTTCTTAACGAAGTGGTTGTCGTTGGCTATGCCACGCAGACCCGTAAAGAACTCACAGGGTCAGTCGCATCCGTCAAAAGTGATGTTATTACCCAGACTCCGGGCGGTGACGCCACACAGGCGCTTGCCGGACGTATGTCGGGTGTGCAGATTATTACATCAGACGGCCAACCCGGCGCTACTCCGCAGGTACGTGTGCGAGGTGGCATATCTATCACGCAAGACAATTCTCCGCTCTATGTCATTGACGGCTTCCCTACAGAAGACGGAATGTCAAATCTGAATCCTGCCGATATAGAAACTATCGATGTGCTTAAAGATGCGTCTGCAACTGCAATATATGGTGCACGAGGCGCCAATGGCGTTGTCCTGATTACTACTAAAAGCGGATCAAAAAACGACGGCAAGGCAAAACTCTCATTTGATGCTTATGTTGGTGTGCGTCACCTTGCAAAACGGCTCGACGAGTTGTCTGTAGAGCAATTTGTGATTGCTGACTATGAGCGCACTCTTGGGTGGGCGACCGATGTAGAAGGTACCATGCGAGGCTGGCAGAACCGATATGGTGGTTTTATTGATATCCCTGAGAATTATGCAAATCGTCCCGGTATCAACTGGCTCGATGAAACAATGGGACGAACTACGGTGACTCAGAATTATCGAGCAGCTATTCAAGGAGGTAACGATAAATTCAACTACTACGCTTCTTACGGCTATATATCCGACGATGGTGCTATGGTACATTCGGGAAGCACTAAGCATAGTATTTCGGCCAATTTAAAAGGAGAATTAAGTAAGAGACTCAGTATCACCGGACGTATAAACTACGATACTCAGAAGATTTTTGGAGCAGGCGTGGCCGGCAATGGCACAAATTCCGGTGGATCCAATACCAACGCTCGTTTCAATAAATTAGTGCAGATATTCCAGTATCGTCCAACTACCGGTATCCGAGGTGTAGACACCGACCTGCTTCTTGGCGATGATGAAATATATACCGATGACTCCGGCAATGTACTCGTGAATCCCGTAATAAATGCGGCAGAGGAACAGGACAATCGTGAAATCAGGACTTTGCAAGCTAACGAAGGACTTGTGTTCAAACTCGGCCGTGGCTGGACATTCCGCAATACTACCGGTATGAGATATCAATCTTATCGCCGCGAACTTTTCTATGGCCCCAATTCCATAATGGGTCGCCGCAATGGTATTTATGGCTCAATTTCTAACACTGAGACAGGAAGCTTCAGTATCAGTAATGTTATCACTTATGACCGACGGCTCAAGAAAAAACATCATGTGATGTTCCAGCTCGGTCAGGAATATGTGTCACGTTGGACTCGCCGCCTTGAGGCTGGGGTGACTAATCTTCCGACTGCTGATTTCGGTATGAATAATGCCGGACTTGGTACACCTTCAAATGTTAACACGGCTTATAGTCCTGATGACAAACTTCTTTCATTCTTCGGTCGACTCAATTATGACTATAAATCCCGCTATTTATTTAATTTCTCCATACGTGCCGATGGTTCAAGCAAGTTTGGCAAGAATAACAAATGGGGTTATTTCCCGGCTGTATCCGCAGCTTGGCGAATCGGAGAGGAAGAGGTTATAAGGGATCTCAATGTATTCTCTGACCTGAAACTTCGAGCCGGATATGGTCTTGCAGGCAACAACCGTATAGGACAGTATAACTCATTGGCACTCATGGAATCCTGCCTCACTGCTATGGGAGATGCGTTGAAACCCGGCTTTGCGGCAAAACAAATTCCTAATCCGGAGCTTAAATGGGAGTCGAACAAGACCCTGAATGTGGGCCTCGATATGGGCTTCCTCAATCAGCGAATCACTGTTACCCCTGAGTTCTACGTAAATAACTCTAACAACCTGTTGCTGAATGCCCCGATGCCAATGTCGTCCGGTTTCTCATATATGATTATAAATGCCGGTTCGACCCGTAATGTAGGTCTTGACCTGACCATTACATCTCACAACCTCAACGTTCCCGGTTTTGACTGGACTACAACATTGACTCTAACCCATAACCGTAATAAAGTCACCGGGCTTGTTGGCGGTGATGTTCAGTATTATGAGGCAAAATTCGGATACAATCAAAACACTCACGTTCTTGAGGTAGGCAAGCCAATCGGACAATTTTATGGTTATATAACCGATGGCCTGTATCAGGTTGATGATTTTAATTACAATCAAAACTCGAAGACGTACTCCCTTAAAGATGGTGTGCCTTATAGCGGCAATCGCGACAATGTACGTCCCGGCATGTGGCGATTCCGTGATCTTGATGGTGATGGGGTTATCACAGAAGCCGACAAGACCGTTATCGGCAATGCGCAGCCAAAGGTATATGGAGGTCTTAACAACACCTTCACATGGAAAGGATTTGATCTTAGTGTTTTCCTGAGATTCAGCATCGGAGGCGAGGTGCTTAATGCAACCAAACTGGTCAGCACCAAAGTCGGCACACAGAATTCCAATGTACTTAATGTTGCCAACTCAGCCAACAGGTGGATGACAATAAATACTGCAGGCCAGATAGTAACTGATCCGGGCGAACTCACAGTCCTGAATGCAGGTAAGACCGTTGCAGCATATTATGATATGGAACAGGGTGATATGTATGTTCACTCCTGGGGCGTAGAAGATGCGTCATTTCTTAAACTCGCAAATTTGACGTTTGGCTACACCTTGCCTGATGGATGCCTGAAATCATTAGGTGTTAGCAAAATGAGGGTCTACTTTACAGGTAATAACATCGCCACATGGACACGTTATTCAGGATTTGATCCGGAAGTGTCAACTATGAGCAGTCCATTGACCCCCGGCGTGGATTTCGGCGCCTACCCCTTAAGCCGAACATTTATTATCGGTGCCAATATAACATTCTAAAGAACTCATTGAGATGAAAACAACAATTAAATATATACTTTCCTGCCTTATACTTCTGGCATTTTCATCATGCCAGGATACCCTGAGCGAGCATCCTGAAGGAAGCTACGATGAGGCAACTTATTTCGACTCTCAGGAGCACGCCGAAATGGCGATCTACGGCATCCTGAGTTCATTGAGCGAAAACACCCATTACGGATGGTATGAAATGGCCACTCCGGCAAGTGATGATACTTACTTTACATCGCGAACCTATAATGACAATGGCATCCACGACATTGTGCATTATAACACTACCGCCACAAACTCTGTAATAGAAAAGTTGTGGCAGATGAAGTATCAGGCTCTTGACAGAGCTATACGCACTATCGACGGAATCGAAAGTATGTCGGATTTCAATTCCAATTCTAATGTGAGAGCCCTTGCCGGTGAGGCTCGGTTTCTACGTGCTTTTATAGCTTTTGATCTCGTCAAAGCGTGGGGAGATGTACCTTATCCAACGGAGAGTACAAGCAGTTACGAACAAGCTTTTTGTCCCCGTACTGATCGCGAAATTATCTACGACCATATCGAACAGGATCTTGACGCTGCTATCGAATATTTACCGTGGGCCTCAGCTTCAACCTCGCCCGAAAGAGTAACTGCCGGAGCTGCTCATGCTTTAATGATGAGAGTTTTGATGCAACGTGCGGGATATTCCCTTAAAATGGATGGTACGATATCTCGCCCGTCTGACAATGAGCGGACAAAACTGTTTACTAAAGTGACAGAACACTGGAAGGCAATAGAAGAGCAGGGCTATCATGGGTTTTTCGACGGTGGCTACGATGGATTTTTCAAAGCTCTGTCATACGGGACGCTCAACAGCAAGGAAAGTTTGTGGGAGATAGCCATGCTTCAAGAACAAGGGCGTCGTAACGGCAGCGCCTGGGGTATTTACAATGGCCCCTCGGTCGCAGAGCCTACTGGAATACCAAGCAATGAGGCATCGGCATATATGGGACGAACAAACGCATTTTTCATTGTAGTACCCGAATGGAAAGATTTCTATGAGGCTACAGATGTTCGCCGCGACATCAATATCTGTACTTATCAGTATCGCTGGAACGCTGAGACACGCCAGCATACCAAAAACGAGCGTGGAAACACCGGGTGGTATGTTGGTAAATGGCGGCGTGAATGGATGAATCCAACCGTATGGAATAAAAACATCAACTACGGTGACATCAACTTCGTAGCCCTTCGTTATTCCGACATGGTGCTTTTGGCCGCTGAAGCCTATAATGAATTAGGTCAGCCAGCAAAATCATGGGAACTTATCAGCCGTGTACGCACAAGGGCAATGGCATCCCCGGTTGACGCATCTTCCTTTGCTAAAGTATATGCCAAGGCAAAGTCAACCCGTAACCCCAGTTTTATAGATGACGGGACTGAACAGGGCAAAGTGCGTCAGGCACTCTATTTTGAAAGAGCATTCGAACTATGCTTCGAGGGTGTAAGAAAATATGACTTGTTGCGATGGGGTTGCTTACATGACGCGTTGAAACTTTTCGGAGAGACAAGCGTCGTAAACAAGAAAAATCTTGCTTATCCCGGCTACAAAAACTTCTTGCCGGGTCACAGCGAACTCCAGCCTATACCACTCAAGGAAATTCAAAGTAACTCCGCGCTTAAAGGCATAAATAACCCCGGGTACTAATTTTTGTCATAATAAAAATATCGCCCGCCTGCTGTGAAGACGGGCGATATTTATTTCTGATTATTTGTCAGAGATGTAACCCAGATCCACTTCTTTCATAAATCAGGTTATGATTATACCGGATTATGGGTTCGGCAACCATTGTTTTTTTAGCATCTGTGGCAGGGGACTCGATGGTGTTGACCTGCTTGTTCTCTTCGCCGTCATCTTCCTTTTTCTTGGGAGCGAGAGCGGCGGTGATTTTGCGGTCGAGGGCGGCGAGTTCCGATTTGAGTTTATTACTGTCCGCTAAACTTT
>DKVO01000027.1 GCA_002491245.1 Porphyromonadaceae bacterium UBA7176 | reverse complement strand
TTCGCGGAGGCGCTACTGGCCTTTGGGCGCGACTCGGAGAGTCGCGCTCCTATTTTGCGAAGGCGAGGTTGTGGGGGGGAGTGCGGAGCTTTTTCTTTCTATAATGGTGTCGCGCTCCTATGAGGCGGAGGGGGTGCCGGTTTATTTTAGGCGGAAGAAGTATCCGAGGGAGAATTCGAGCGACATGTTGCGCGAGGCGCTGAAGGTGTCGGCTTTTGAGGATGGGAATATGTTGCCGAGGCCGTAATAGTATCGGGCTTCAATAAGGACTGAATGCCTCGGCTGGACAAAAAATTCACAGCCGACGGATGCGCAGATGCCGTAGTCGAATTTGTTCTTTACGTCGGCCCATAGTTGCTCTGTCTGCCTGTTGCGCGGAAAATCGACGTTCTCCAAGGGCTTTTTATAGTCGAAGTCGGCTTTTACAGAGGATGAAAGAAGATAGCAGAACTGCGGTCCGAGATTGATAAATGCCTTGCACCGGGGGCCGCCGAAGTAGATGTGGGTGAGGAGGGGCAGATTTATGTATGTGAGCGACCGGGAATAGTTGAGCGGCGCTTCCTCGAAGTTTTCTTTCCACCCACGTTGTACCCAGCCGAGTTCGCAAATGAGACCGAAGAGTTTTTCTTCGGTGTAGCGGAATGTTACGGCTCCGGTGGTTCCATTGCTCCATGATTGTTTGACCGATGGAGAAAATGACATCTGCGACATAGTGGCACCGGCACGACCTCCGATGCTAATCTTCGGTTTATAATGTGTCTCGGCAAACGAAACCAGAGCGAGCGCCAAGGCTGCCAAGGCAAAGATTATACGTTTCATATGACTCGAGCCGACGTCGACCCGTCGGGAAGATATTTAATGATGTAAAGGGCGGAGTTGGCGTATCCGTTAATTCTATCGAAGTCGAATGTTGACTGGATGCCTGTATATGACCTTGGAGCGAGGGGGTCGAAGACACCATCGTTTGCCGTGAGGTTGCGAATGAGGTAGCAGCCGGTGTCGTAGCCTAAGAATGCCTGCGACGGAATGCTCTCGATAACGGGGGTGCCGAACCAACGTTTGAAATCGGTGTTGAATGTACGGCTGTTGAAGCTCTCGAAATCATCGTAGAAGCGCGAATACACCATAGCTCCGAGCTTATGCAAAATATCGAGGGCTTCGCCGCGGAAAGCAGTCCAGTCGGGATAGCCGAATATCTCGAGCCTTGCGCGCTCTATCGCTTCGCCATCGGCGGTTGGAGCGGATGCTATGCGGTCGCGCATGGCTTTCACCACATATGCAAATTTATTGAACTCTGCCAAGGATCCTGATGATGGCAGGATGACATATTTGCGACCGGGGCTGAAGTCGAGTTTGTCGAGGTCGGCACTCACGAGGTTGCTCTCGTAGTTGATCACTACCGGCTCTACTCCCCGGGCATTGCATCGGCTTACAAAATAGGCTACGAAGGCGTCTTTTTCGTTGCGACCAGTGTTGCTACGTATGATGACGGGTGTGAAGCCGTCGAATTCGCTCTCGAAGGCATCCACTGCGAGACGGTACATACCGGCATGGGGGATATTGGCTTGCAGCACCTGAGAATTGGTGAGGTAGAGGCTGTCGGCAACGATGAAGGTGTTGAGGACGAAGTTGCCGTTTACAGCCGCTTCGGCGGCAATGGCTTTGTAGACATTCTCGTCGTTGGGAGCGACTATGACCGCCGATTTCTTAACGGCGTCGGAGTCGAGCAATTCACGGATCCGAATGCTGTCGACATCGGAGTCGAGGGCATATATGTCGAGCTCTCCGGCACGTTCGGCGAGAGTGTCGGCGGCCATAAGAAACCCTTTGTAGAAGTCGAGTGCGAGGCGGTTGTCGCGCGAGGGCTCCTCTTTACCAAGCCCGAAGGGCAACAACAGCGCTATTGAGGGCCTGCTGATCTCGACGACAGTATCGACGGGCACAAGTTCGGTGGTGTCGACAGCCGCCATCTCTTCTTCGGCTTCGGGGGAATACTTGTCGTAAGGGAAATAGAGCACCATCCCTTTCTTGACTCCGTCGTCGGCCGAAGGATTTTCGGCAATTATCTCTTCACGAGTAAGGCCAAGTTTTTTCGATATGCCGTAGACGGTTTCGTGCTTTTTGACCTTGTAGTAGTAATATTTAGTGCCTTTGAGAGTCTTTGTGGGCAAATCGAGAGCCACAGCACAGAAAGCTGCCGCGATCAACGCCGCCACGAAGCTCATCAACCGGGATAAACGCATGTGTCTATATTATTTAGGTATAAATCGATATGCAAAACTACGAAAAAAATCTCAAGCGGCAAAAACCGCCCGGCCAGCGATCAATCGTCTTTATCGTCTTTGAAGAGTCTGTCCTGCTCATCGAGGTGGAAGTATTTCGACAGCAAGGCTGTAAAGCGTGCAATCTGCTCCATAGCCTTGGCTGTGGAGTCGGATATGCTGTCATGCCTTAGTTTCATTACCAACCATCCGTAGAGGGCATTGAAGCATGTCTCTATTTCTCCGGCAGGTTCGTCGCCAGCCTTGGCCCTCAGCTCGACTATATATGGCAAGGTGGCGTAGAATTCTTTGTGATAATCGACAAAACGGGGGTCGGCCATCACCCGGCGGTGGAGATCGGCGATAGAACCGATGATGTTGCGGTTCATCTGGAGATGTCCTTTTTGGACGACCTCCTCGCGGCGCATCATGTCGATGAGCGATTCGTACCAGCCGACCATCTGCGACTTCACTTCTTCGGCTACAGGGAAACGGTCAATGACGTTGTGACGTATCTTGTCGATATCAAGGTTGTTGGCCCTTATCATATCTTCGATCTGCCACATATAGAGCAGATACTCGGCGATATTTTCTTTTCGTTTTTGCGATGCTATGATCATTTTGTTATTTTTTTTAATGGAGACTGATAAAGAATGCCGGCTTAAGGCATCGCGCCCCTGACCGGCATTTTTAAGTCAATCAATTATGAAAACAGTTGTTCGCTCAAAAAGCTATTGCTATGTGTAAGTCACTTATAAGACGCACTAAAATGCGCAAGGTTACACATCGGGGCGAATTTTTAACTATTTTTTTAATTCTTTTCCAAAAATGGAGTCGTGGCGGTGGAGCATGTTGAGAAAGCGGAGGTCGTCGCGCAGCGGAGCGACATTCACGCGCCCGTCGGTTGCTTCGGTCCAGGCATGATAGTTTGCATATCCGAGGTTGAGCGACTTGTCGGCCAGTTCCATAGCACGCTCTATATCGCCGGCCTGGGCATAGAAGCAAGCACCGTAGTAGTGGATAAGCCCGTCGTAGTCGGTGACGGTGTCGAGGATATTTTCCATCCAATGCTTAGCGAGCTCGGTCTGACCTAGGAAGAGCTGGGCAAAACCTTTGAGTGAGCGAGGATTGTCGACATAGAAGTGCTCCATATCGGCGACCTTGTTGTAGAGTTCTTCGGCCAGAGACGGTTTATTGAGATATTTCTCGGCTACCCATGCCCTGAGCATCATGTAGTGAGGATTTTCGGCATCGTTGAGAATAGCCTCGCCAAGGAGATTTGAGGCTTCGGCGTAGTTGCCTACACCGACATATCCGAGGGCCATTTCGGCGAGAGCGTCGTTGTCTTGCCTGTCGACAGCGAGAGCGGCGGCACCACTCTTGACTGCTTCGTCGTAATTGCCCATAGCACGCAGGATGCGGCTACGGAGCACATAATGACCGGCGTTATCGCGGACCATGCCGAGAGCACGGTCTATGTAGTCGAGGGCGTCGGAGTAGTTGCCGAGACAATAATTGCACTCGGCGATAGATGCATAGATGCCGTGGTAGTTGTAGAGGCGCTCGTCGAGAATTGTCTGATAGTCGTTGATCGCAGCCAGATAATGGCAGTGGGCCTGGGCTATGACCGCGCGGATGTAGCGGAACATACCAACCTGCGGAGCCTGCGAGACGGCGTTGCTCAGGCCGGCCATCGTAGCCGGATAGTTGGTGTTGCCGTAGTCGATAAGCTCCTGCATGGCTTTGGGATGCTTGTTATCGCTCGAAATGGCGAGTATAAGATCGTCGACAGCGCCGTTGTGGTCGCCCATCAGACGGCGTACCGAAGCACGGCGCACGTAGGTCTCGGCATTATTGGGGTCGAGGTTGACGGCCGAAGCGAGCAGCTCGTTTGCCATGCCGAGATTGTTTTCTTTCACAGCCACACGCGCGAGGCCGATATATGCCTCGGCACCACGAGGATTGAGCCGCTGCAGTTTCTGGAAATCGAGTTTGGCGTCGGCATATTTTCCGAGCGAGAACTCGGCGTTGGCCTTCTGGTAAATGATGCTGTAGGAGTCGGGAGCCATAGCGGCAGCCTTTATGAGGTCGTCGAGCGCCTCGGCGGTGCGCTTGGTCTCGTTATAAATGCCTGCGCGGAGGACGTAGGCACGCAGCCGAACGTCTTCTTCGGACTCGGGGGCAAGCTGGAGGACGCGGTCGACGTCGGCGAGCGAGCGGATGTATTCGTCGTGGCGGTAGTATTCGTCGGCACGGCTCATCAAGACGTTATAATCGTTGGGATTTTCGCGCAGTTCTTCCTCATATACAGCCAACACGGCCTGTGTTATGGGGTTCTGTATGCTCGACTGGGCAAAACCGGCGGCACTCGACGCGGCAGCCAAGGCAAGGGCAAAAAGTATTCTGTTGAGTTTCATAGCAACTTTACTTGAAAGCATTGATAGTTTTACGGATAGCGGCCAGACGTGTCAGCAATGGTTCGAGCAAATCGAGGCGAAGCATGTTGGCGCCGTCGCTCTTGGCCTTCGACGGGTCGGGGTGTGTCTCCATGAACAGACCGTCGGCGCCGGTGGCGACAGCCGCACGGGCTATGGTCTCGATGAGTTCGGGGCATCCACCGGTGACACCTCCGGCGGTGTTGGGCTGTTGCAGCGAATGAGTACAGTCGACAATCACCGGACATCCGCAGGCCGACTGCATCCTCGGCACTCCACGGAAATCGACGACGAGGTCGCCGTAGCCGAATGTTGTGCCACGCTCGGTGACGGCGACATCCGCACAACCGCCAGAACGGACTTTCTCGACGGCAAAACGCATCGACTCGGGGGCAAGAAACTGACCTTTCTTTATATTGACGGCCTTGCCAGTACGGGCAGCGGCGACAAGGAGATCGGTCTGCCGGCACAGGAATGCAGGTATCTGCAGTATGTCGACAAAATCGGCCGCCATAGCAGCCTCCTGTGCCGTATGGATATCGGTGACGACAGGGACACCGAGCTCGCGTCCGACTGCATTGAGGATCTGCAGGGCCTCGAGATCTCCGATACCGGTAAACGAATCGAGACGGCTTCGGTTGGCTTTCCGGTAGCTGCCTTTGAACGCGAACGGAATATCGAGCCGGCGGCATATCCCGGCAATTTCACGACCGGTCTCGTATGCCATGTCTTCGCCTTCGATGACGCATGGACCTGCCAGTAAGAAAAAGTTGGGGCCTTGGCCCAATTGGTTGAATATTGTTGACATTTATTTCTTAGGATTATTCGTTGTATGGCTCAAAAGCCATCGAGCTGGTTCAAAATCTGTATGGTGTCGCACCCGACCAAGGCAGCTGTCTCTGTGCGGAGGCGGTTGTCGCCCATCGTGACCGGAATATACCCGGCGGCACGTGCTGACGCAACTTCTTCGGGAGAGAAGTCGCCCTCGGGCCCGATGAGTATCTTGACGTCGGCACCCGGGGTATACGCTTTGGCCAAGAGGAGGCGAGGGGTTTCGGCATCACAATATCCGATATAGCATTCTTCGCCGGTGCAACGGGTCTCCGAGAGGAAACTTGAGAGGCTTGTCATGGGGTCGATACGCGGCATGACGGCCTTGAGCGACTGTTTCATAGCCGAGACTGCGATGCGCTCGAGGCGTTCGGCCTTTATTTCCTTGCGCTCTGAACGGGCGCAACGGAGCGGCACGATACGGTCGACGCCAATTTCGACAAGTTTCTCGACGAGCCACTCCATGCGGTCGAGATGCTTGGTGGGCGCGACAGCTACCGTGATATATGGTTTCCACACTTTGGGCAACGGGACTCGCCCGACTATCTCGACCACGGCTCCGCGGTGGTCGTCGGTGACAAGACGGCAGCGGTAGAGCGTGCCGCGGCCGTCGACAACCTCGACTTCGTCGCCGGGACGACGGCGCAACACCCTGACGGCATGTGCGCTTTCGTCGGCCGGCAGTTTAGCCGTTGTCTCTATATCGGGAGCATAAAAGCGTATCACCTCGTTTTCTTTTTTATTACATTAAATCATATCGCCGCCGGCCATTCCTTCGGGATCGCCGGCTGTGGCAGCATCGGCTTTGCCCGGTGCGCCCGGCTTGATGTCGTGATCTTTGAAAATAAGCAGGAAGAGGACGGCGATTACAGCGGCATAGCCTGCAAAAATGAACCATGATGTTTCCCAACCTTCAATCTGTGCCATGCCTTCGGGTCGGCTGAACACATTATGATCGATTATTTTTTGCGCGACAAGAGTGCCGCATGTGGCACCGATGCCATTGGTCATGATCATGAAAAGGCCTTGGGCAGAGGAGCGGATGTCGGGGGTCGTTTTTTTGTCGACATACAACGAGCCGCTGACGTTGAAGAAGTCGAACGCGATACCGTATACAATCATCGACAAGATGAACAGCCACACACCCGAGCCGGGATTGCCGAGGCCGAAAAATCCGAAGCGGAAAACCCAGGCTGTCATAGCCATCAACATCACCACCTTTATGCCATAACGACGGAGGAAGAAGGGAATGAGGAGGATGCAGAGAGTCTCGCTCATCTGCGAGATGGATATCAGCGCATTTGCATTATGCACGCCCCAGGTATCGGAATACTCCGCGATGCTGCCGAAGCTCTGGATAAACGGGTTGGCAAAGCCGTTGGTAATCTGAAGCGACACTCCGAGGAACATACTGAATATGAAGAAGACTGCCATCTGCTTGTCTTTGAACAAAGAGAAGGCTTTGAGGCCGAGAGCTTCCGACACCGATTTCTTCTGTCCCTTGGGAGCTGTCGGGCACGACGGCATTGAGAGGGCATAGGCGGCCATGACGAAACTTATCACCCCTGAGGTGAGTAGTTGGGCTGCGGTGTTCTGATATCCTGTGAAATTGACAAACAGCATCGAGATTATAAAACCGACTGTGCCGAAAACACGTACCGGGGGGAAGTGTTTTACCGGATCAAGGCCATATTTGCTCAATGCCGCGTAACACACGGAGTTGGTCAAACCTATGGTAGGCATAAAAAATCCTACCGATAATGTATAAAATGTAAACAGAGGGGCAAATTCGACAACATCTGCCGTCAAGGCATACCACGCGGCAGCACTCATGAAGGCTCCGGCCATGATGTGGCAGATGCTGAGCATCCTCTGTGCCTGTACCCAACGGTCGGCGACAATGCCTATCAAGCCCGGCATGAATATCGACACAACGCCCTGCACGGCATAGAACCATCCGATATGTTCCCCTTGCCCGATTTTAGCCAGATATGCTCCTAACGAAGTGAGATAAGCGCCCCAGACGGCAAACTCGAGGAAGAGCAACGCCGCCATCCGCACCTTTAATTGTAAATTTTTAGCTCCCATGATATTAGTTATGTTTCTGTATTAGAGTTGTTATTGTCTTTTTTTCGCTTGAGTATCACACTTATCCGCTCTGCTTCCTCATACTCTTCGTTGTCGATAAGGGCGGCAAGTGTGCGTTCGAGTTCTTCTATGGTGAAATTTTCGGGCCGCGGCTCGGCATGGTAGTCGTCGCGGTCGGCATATGTCGCTTCCTCGTCACTATCGTGAGCGACGGAGTCCTCCACTGTATCGTCGCTGTCGCGCTTCAGCTCTTCTTCGTCGATTATGAAGCCTGTCTTTTCTATAATCTGGCGTGTGGTGAAGATAGGCGTATGAGTACGTAGCGCCAAAGCGATTGCATCGCTTGTCCTGGCATCAATCTGCACCGTACGGCTACCGTCGCTAAAAGTCAGCTCCGACGAGAATATACCGTCCTCAAAACGGTAGATGAAAACCTCCTTGAGTTTCACGCCGAACGCATGGGCAAACGACACGAAAAGATCGTGGGTGAGCGGTCTGGGCGTACGTATATTCTCGAGTGTGATGGCAATAGATTGCGCTTCGGCTGCACCTATTATTACCGGTATACGCCGGGGACCGCGCTCTTCGGCGAGGATGAGTGCATATGCTCCCGACTGAAGCTGGCTGTAGGATAGACCCATGACGCTCAGACTTATTCTATCTTCCATACGAGACTATATTTTAGAAGCGCCGGAAATGATACCGGAGCCATAACATATGCGGCTGTCGGGGTCGTATATCGCGGTAAATTGTCCCGGAGCTATACCCTGCACCCTGACATCGGACTCGATGACATACTCGCCCGGAGCATCGGCAAGCTTGCGCATCGTACCGGGGAAAAAGTCGGGAGTATGCCGGTTTTTAAACGTCAGCCGTACTCCATCGAGAGCTGCGTCGCCCCAGGGGTCGGCTGTGATGAAGTGCATCTCGGCAAGATGGAGCTCTGTGCCATACTGCTTGTCGGTATCGTAACCGCGAGAGACATATATCGTGTTGTCGCGCACATTCTTGCGCACCACAAACCACGGGCCGCCGCTTAGACCGAGCCCTTTGCGCTGGCCTATGGTATGGAACCAATATCCCCTGTGCTCGCCAAGCTTCCGTCCGGTCTCGATTTCGATTATCGGGCCGGGGCGCTCGCCAAGATGACGGCGGATAAAGTCATTATAATTGATCTTGCCAAGAAAACAGATCCCTTGCGAATCACGTCGCGAAGCATTAGGCAACCTTGCCTCCGATGCTATACGGCGCACCTCGCTCTTGGGTAATTCGCCCAAAGGAAATATAAGATGCTCGAGTTGGCTACCGCTGATGCGCGCGAGGAAATCGGTCTGGTCTTTCACCGGGTCGACTGCCGTACCGAGCCATTTGCGCCCCTCAGAGTCGAACACCGTCGAAGCATAATGGCCGGTGGCTGTAAGGTCGAAATCACGCCCCCAACGGTCTTCGAAGTAACCGAATTTGATGATTGAGTTGCACATTATGTCGGGGTTGGGTGTAAGGCCAGCCTTTACCGTGCGGAGGGCATATTCCATCACATTATCCCAATACTCCTGATGTAGCGACACGACATCGAACGGCAGGCCGTAGCGACGGGCGATAAGGCTGCACATCTCGATATCTTCCTCGGCCGAGCAATCGCCCCGGCCATCGTCCATGCCTATGCGGATATAAAACAGATGCAAGTCGAGCGAGGGGTCTTGCGAGAGTCGGTGCACAACCACTGCACTGTCTACTCCGCCCGACACCAACACCGCGACACTTTTGCGCTCACTCATTTGTATTGTTTTTTCTCTGTTGTTTAACTTTCTGAAGCTTGTTGGCCACCTCGAAAGCATTAATCAGATAGACATAGTCCATATTGTTTCCCAACACCTTGTGTTTCTCGTTGAGATACATGAACTGCGGCATCACGCGGAGGTCGAAATAATCGCCGGCATCGGGCATAGCGGCTTTGATCCATTTTTCAGGAAGCTTGGCCGACTCCGCCTTCCATTCTTCGGTAGGCTCTCCCGGATTGACAAACAATATCGCAAGCTCGCCTCTGTCGATCAAATCGCGGACATCAGGATTGGTCTGCAGACGTATACGAGCCACAGAACTGTCCACATTCCCGGGGGCATCGAAAAACAGAAGCACCGAAGCACCCTTGATTTCGCCCAGGTTCATACGTCGCCCGTCGGGCAAAATCATTTCTACCGGCGGAACCGTCTGTCCTATCGAGCTCGACGACAAGCGTTTGTAGTCGGCAGCAAATAGAGCGCGGTCTTCCTTCTTTATCTTCTTGTGCGTCGAGGCAGCGAGGGCGAATGGCATATACAGCTCGTCGCTGTGCATTTCAGCTGTATCTGAATGGAGCCACTCACGGGCCATCCGGGCTATCGCAAGAGTCTCGGGGCCTTTTTTCTTAAATCGGGCAAGGAGGTTATCTACCGCCGCATGGACGCTGTCGGCCGATGCGTGAGGCATTATCGAAAGCCACTCGCCGAAAGCCGCGTTGAACTTATCAGGATGAAGCATTGCATAATCGAACTTGCAACGCTCCCAATAACGGCTCACAATATAGTCGCAACGCGCCTGGAGGCTTGCCATCGAATCGGGTGGCATCGGATACGACACCAGTTTGCCATCGTTCTGGGCCATAGCCGGCATGACGCCAAGCAATCCCACGAGGCTTAAAAATATATAGAATAATCTTTTTCTCATGATTTTGAAAACATCTATTATCTTACAAAATTAGCAAAAAATTCGTGACCCGAAGCCCTGTAGGTCCATAAAATATCCTATTATGTATTTTTGAAAGACATCAACCTCTAAATTTTGTTAAAAACAAAAGCCTATTACTAAAAAACTCTTACTTTTGCATATAACTACGATTTCACAGATGACTGAATATTATATAATCGACAACAACGGTAATCAGATAGGTCCTATCTCAGAAGTATTGTTCCCAAACTATGGTGTCAACGCATCGACATTGGTGTGGCGCGAAGGCATGGCGGAATGGAAACAAGCCTCGGAGCTACCCGAGCTAAAGCATCTCTTCGTCCCTCCTGTACCACCGGTGGTTCCGCCGCCTATCGAACCGCAGCAGAACCAAGCCTGGGGGCAGACACCCAACGGATGGAACCAATCCACCCAAAGCTGGACTCCCCCGGTTCAGAACCAATATCAGCAAAATCAATACACACTACCCTGCCCTCCCACATATCTCGCATGGGCGCTCATCTCCACAATCCTATGCTGCATACCTTTTGGAGTCATTGCATTGATACAGTCCTCCAAGGTGCAAAGCCAGTGGCAACAAGGCGATTATAATGGAGCGATGCGAGCTTCAAAATCTGCGAAGGACTGGTCTATCGCCTCATTCGCATCTGGCTTCTTCATATATGGCCTCTATATATTTGCCTCGTTTTTAGGCGTACTTTTCTGAACTTTATATTTCACACGGGTGTTATAAAGTAAAATCAAAACAAACACCCGAAATGAAAGAAATAGCACTTATAGGCACAAACGGACATGTGATGGGCGACGTAATGGGCGCACTTCTGGCCCGGGGCATCAGCGTGAACGCCATGACCGACTTTCCCGAAAAAGTCATGATCGAAGACTCCCGGCTGACCGTGATGCACCTGCCCATCGAAGACCACGAACGTGTGAGAGAAGCCCTCAGCGGCTATCACGACGCCGTACTGACATATAACGACAATCTCGAAGACACATACACTAACGAGCGTACGCTAAAATATTTTATCGACACCGTACACGCGGCACGCGAAGCCGGTGTAGCCCGTATCGTGGTGGTCGGTTCTCCGGCTTCGTCGGCATACTTTGTCACTGACCTCCGCCGGCTCGACGACATCGACTGGGTATTCATCTCCACCGAAAACGACTATCCGCACCGCGTGGCCGACGAAGTGATCAATCCGCATTTCCACCGCGAAGAATACAAAGAAGATTAGTTTCTCATCCTTCTCTCTCCATACTGTAGAGGCCGTCCAGACAAGTTCTGGCGGCCTTTTTTATTTAGAGGGTGTAATAATCTTTGCAGGTCTGAAAGCAAAAACTCCTTGCAACCGTACAGTTGCAAGGAGTCAACGGTGCCCCGAGCGGGACTCGAACCCGCACAGCCTAATGGCCAAGGGATTTTAAGTCCCTCGTGTCTACCATTCCACCATCAGGGCGCTCGACGGTTGCAAAATTAGTAATTTTTGCCGATATGACAAAAAAACACTACTTTTGTATTCTAATTTTTCTTATTCAAGGTAAAAAAATGACTCCTACAGACCGACATACATCTCCCCGTCCACGCAAGCCTTGGGTTTCGGCCGCTATAAAATGGCTGTGGATTTGTTTCGTAGCTTTCATTATTTTCACTGGGGTATTCTTCGTTCTGGTATACAACGGCGTGATCGGATACATGCCCCCTATCGAAGAACTCAAGAACCCTCAGGATAAATTTGCATCTGTCATATACAGCAGCGACGGCGAAGAGCTCGGCCGCTACTTCCGCAACACTGGCAACCGCGTATATGCCGACTTCGATGAAATTTCGCCAACGGTTGTCAACGCCCTCATTGCGACAGAGGACGCAAGGTTCGACGACCACTCCGGCATCGACGTCAAAGCTGTGGCGAGAGCCTTGCTCAAGACAGTCGTTCTAAGACAGAAAAATGCCGGCGGCGGCTCAACAATAACCCAGCAGCTGGCCAAGCAGCTCTACACTCCGCCGAGCAACGGGTTCCTGTCGCGTGCCGTCCAGAAGCCTATCGAATGGATGATCGCTATCAAACTCGAGCGCTTCTACTCTAAAGAAGAAATCCTGAAGATGTACCTCAACCAGTTCGACTTCCTCTACAACGCCGTCGGAATAAAATCGGCCGCCAAGGTATACTTCAACAAAGACGCCGCCGACCTCGACACTCTCGAAGCCGCGACCTTGATTGGCATGGTGAAGAACCCATCGTATTTCAACCCGGTGCGCCACCCCGAACGCACCCGTGCCCGTCGCAATGTCGTGCTTGAGCAGATGTATAAAGACGACAAACTGTCTAAAGAGGAATTGGCAGACCTCAAGCAACGTCCGCTGACGCTCGACTTCCAGCGCGTCGACCACAAGGAAGGTCTTGCCCCATATTTCCGCGAAGAACTGCGTCGTATGCTGTCGGCTAAACGGCCTGAACGCTCTGCATACCCCGAATGGGACGACCAAAAATTTATCGATGACTCAACCGCATGGGCCAACAACCCTCTCTTCGGATGGATTGAGAAAACTCGCAAACCCGACGGAACAAAGTACGACATATACAACGACGGCCTCAAAATATACACCACTATTGACTCCCGTATGCAACGCTATGCCGAAGAAGCTGTCGAAGAACACATGTCGGGGCTCCAGAAAGCATTCTTCCGCGAGAAACGTGGATCATCGACAGCTCCATACACCTCCAACCGTGGAGAACTGTCGGACGAACAGCGCCGCCGGCTCATCAACACCGCCATGAAGCAAAGCGAACGCGGACGTGTGGCACGTGTAGCTGGCCTTTCCGACGACGAACTGCGCCGGCAGTTCGACACTCCGTGCGAGATGACCGTATTCAGCTACGAAGGCCCTGTCGATACTGTCATGACTCCGATGGACTCCCTGCTATACACGAAATCGTTCCTCCGCACGGGATTTATGTCAATGGACCCGGCTACAGGATTTGTTAAAGCATACGTAGGCGGACCGGACTTCAGATTTTTCCAGTACGACATGGTATCTACCGGCAAACGCCAGGTTGGCTCCACAATCAAACCCTTCCTCTACACCTACGCTTTCGAGACCGACGAATTCACACCCTGCAGCAAACTGCTCAACGACCAGCCTACATTCTACGACGAGAACGGCAGGATATGGCAACCTCGCAACTCAGGCAGCGCGCGAAGAGGCGAAATGGTAGACCTCTACTGGGCCTTGACAAACTCCAACAACTGGATATCGGCCCGTATAATGGACCGCCTTAGCCCGGCCGAACTCGTAAAACGTATGCACAGCTATGGCATCACATCAAAACTGCCTGCTGTAAAATCGCTATGCCTCGGCCCAGCTGAAATATCGGTAAAAGAAATGGTGACAGCCTACAGTGCTTTTGCAAACAAAGGTATGAAGTCCGACCCGATGTTTGTCACGGCGATTGCCGATGCCAACGGAAACATAATAAGCGATTTCTCTCCATCGCAGATGGAAGTGATAACTCTGAAGGGATATTACCGTATCCTGTCTGTACTGCTCAACGTCGTCGACAGCGGTACCGGTAACCGATTGCGCCGTCCGCCCTACAGCATCACTGCTCAGACAGGAGGAAAGACCGGCACCACCAACGACAACGCCGACGGTTGGTTCATGGCATTCACACCCGACCTTGTAAGCGGCACATGGGTGGGCGGTGAAGAACGCTATATCCACTTCAACAGCATGGCTAACGGACAAGGTGCTGCGATGGCTCTGCCGATATACGGCCGCTATATAGCCAAGGTATATGCCGACCCGACGCTTCACTACTCTCAAAATGCCAAATTCGACATACCGGCAGGCATAAACATCTGCGAAGGCGAAGAACCCGACCACGACGTACAGGAAACTGTAGAAGAGACAATATCGGGAGCTTTCGACTGATAAAGACTTCATTGAACCCAAACTACGGGGGTGCTCCAACTATGGCGCACCCCCGTAGTTTTTTATGCCGAATAAATATGTTATAAAACACAACGACACGCCAACCCTCGATTTTAATATATTTTAATATTGTAAACTAAATCTACACAATATACGATTACACTTAAACAAATAAACAAAAACCCATACTACCCTTTCATTTTACATCAATATAGCACAACGTCATTTACATAATCAACAAAATCACATCAATTACATTTTGGAAAAAATTTTGCCGACAGCAAAACATTTGCTACTTTTGTATCGGAAATGATACGACAAGCATATTGAATGCTTTTTCATATTAAACAAATCTGGAATAGACATATAAATCTAACATTAAGTACTATGTGTAAGAAATCAAGGACCGTCCGTGAGGATAGTCCTTGTTTTTTTGTATTAATTAATCAGGATTAGATCTTATTCTTGGCCGGCGGCATCCAGGTCATCAGCCGACCGAGCCACCCTGATTAACTCCAGACGGTTGGCCGATTTCTTCACAATATCGAAGCGCAAGGATCCGAGCATAACCGTAGCACCCTGAGACGGAATTGTTCCGGTCGTCTGGAGGATATAACCGGCAATAGTCTGATAGCTGTCATCTTCCGGAATTTCGAAACCGAAGCGTTCATTAATGTCAGCAATCTCGCAACGCCCGGAAAACTCATATATCCCCGGTGCGACCTCACGCGCGGTAAGGCCTGAATTATCGTGTTCATCCTCGATATTGCCGCAGATCTCCTCCATCAGATCTTCAAGCGTGAGCATTCCTGCCGTGCCTCCAAATTCGTCTATAACAATAGCGATTGACCGTTTCTGCTGCAACAGACGGCGCATCATCGTATTTGCCAACAGGTTTTCGGGAGTATAAAGCACAGGCTTGATACGCTCTTTCCAATCCACCGACACATCGAACAGCTCGCTCACATGGATATATCCCGATATAGTGTCGATATCGCCGCTGTAAACTATAACCTTCGACCGGCCCGTGGTCGTAAACAACTCTACCAACTGCTCGCGTGTGCCCGTCTCTATATTGATTGCCACAATTTCATTTCGCGGTATCATGCAATCGCGTACATGTGTCGACGAAAAATCGAGCGCATTGCGGAATATCTTCACCTCATGGTCGACTTCCTGTTTCTGCTCTTCCATATCATCGATAGTCTCCTCAAGATAATCGTTGAGGTCGCCTATCGATATGAGATGTAGTTTTTTATCGGCATCCTTGACTCCGACAAGGCGCATGAGCATCTTCGAAAGCCACGAAGTAAAGGCCGACACCGGATAAAGGATGATATAGAAGAGATACATCGGCATCGCCATTATCTTGAACGAACTGTTGGGATTGATACCGAAAATAGTCTTAGGCAAAAATTCTCCCGTCAGCAGGATTACCAGCGTGGATATAAGCGTCTGGCCCATAAGTATGAATACCTCATTGTTGTAGACCTGCGCAAGGAGAGGCTCGATAAGGGCTGCCGCTCCCATACCGTAGATTACAAGCACAACATTGTTACCGACAAGTATCGTCGATATAAAAAGCTCCGAATTGCTGTAGAAACGGTTGATGATACGCCCTACTATTCCGCCTTTATTCACATCAAGCTCCACCCGGACACGGTCGGAGGTAACAAAAGCCATCTCGACGCCCGAAAAGAGCCCCGAGAGCACAAGAGATACAAGGGTGATGATAATCCAGGTCATTTCACTTTTTGTGTGGTTAATCGTTTCATTGGCTGCTTCCGTCCTGTGTCAGCCTCAGCCTTGGTCGCCGAGGCAGAATAATCGGCCTTCATCGCCTCCGGAACTTCTGACTTATTGTCATTCCGGGAGACAGTCTCCGATGGCCTACGACGCGACTGTCGGCGCTCCCGGCCTGTAGTGGCAGTGTCGGTAGAGGCGCTGTCGGTGGCTACGCTTCCTTTTTTCGTTCCTCGCTCCACGGGCAGTATTGCCGTCGGGCGGTTTACTGTAAAGTAACGCATACTCTGGTCCGACTCGAAACCATATCCTTCTATGATACGGTCGGTACGGACAATATGGATGAACGAGTCTGAGTAAATCTTGCGTGAGTTCTGGTCCCAGAACATCTGTTGCGTAAGGAAAGAGTCGGCTTCTGTATTCACCATCACCACGTTCCCGTCGAGTTGCCAAAGGCGTTTACGCGAGAAATAGATTGCCGAATCACACACAACATTTGCCGACGGCTGCATCTCAAGATCATATTGCTCCAGCTCCAGACCATCAGGGAAACGCCAGAAAGGTTCTTCGGCATCCTCATACATAAGCCATGCCGGTGCTACCAGATGATAGCGCGTATACCCCGAGTCGCTGATCAGGGTAGAGACATCGCTGGTCGACATCGTGGGTGTCGTGTATCCGTCGCCGGCGTTGGGGACATAGCGCTTATGCTCCTGTCCGCATCCGCACAGCAGATTTAACACCGCCATAGCTACAGCTATAAGCGACGGGATTGTACGCAATCCGCACACGCGCCTTAATATATCTTGCTCTGCTGGAACCACATTTCGTTGAAGTTGACACCGATAGTGATACACAGGTAATTCTCTTTAATAAGAGGGTTGGGATGAGCCTGACGATGCTTCCATTCAAAACCGAGGTTGACTGTCGTCTTGAATTCCGGTACAGGGAAACCGAAACCGGCAGTCACACCATATTCGCGCAACTGGTTGCCGCGGAGCTTAAGATAATCGTCCGACCAATAAGCACCCACACGATAGTTGATACGCTTGAAATATCCGCCTCGGAAATTGGGCACGAACTGCATACCAAGAGCATACTTGCTGCGGTCGGCATAACTATGCAACGACTCTGCCACACCCTCGGACGGACGGAACTTCGCTTTGCTCCACGGCTGGTAAGTATAGTCGAACTCAACCATCACTTTACGGCCAAACTGATAATTGATACCTGCGCCCCAAGTCTCGGGAATCGAATAATTGCCTTTGAGCTTATGCTCGTCAGAAAACTGAGGCTCGCTATCGAGAGCTGTGTCATAGTTGACACTGCGGCCAGTGCCGAGCAACGATTTTTCAGGGCTGTAGGTAAGGCCGAGAGTAAGACGGTCGCCAGCTACAGGGGCAAACGAATATTGGGCGCCGAAGTTCAGACGGTAGTCGCGCACGATGAGCTGCTTCTGGAACAACGAACTCTGCTCCGATGAAAGCATGGCATAGGTCTCGTTGAGTATCGTTCCGAAAAGATATGAAACATGGGCGCCGACAGTAAAGCCATTGAACGGGCGACCGGCAATACCGAGATACAATTCATTGAGGCTACCAGATCCCTGACGCGAATCGATACCGTTGGTTATCTTGTTGCCGAAAGAATATCCTACCGACGAAAAAGGCACCAACCCGACAGAGCCGCCCATATATTTGCCGAGCGGAAACTGCAAGGTGACATAATCGAGACCGCCACCGAATTGATTGTTTTTAACCAGCTCATCATTTTGAGTCTCGCTCTGGCTCAGCGACGTCAGGTCAAGACCGATATCGAAAAGAAACGTCAGTGAGTCTATGGCCGCATACGAGGCCGGATTCATCGCATTGATCTGTCGGCCCGAATTCATCGCGTAACCTACGCCGCCCATAGCACGCTGGGTAGAAGTGGCCCGGTCGCGCAACATGCCTAAACCATAACCGGAATAAGGGGTCATCGTTCCGTTCTGTGCCGCACACGGCATTACGAACGACATACAAAGCGCTACCGAAAGTAATATCTTGCTAATTTTCATCTTTAATGATACTGTAGAGACCCTTGTGAACAAGATAAGGGTCGTGAATATAGTCGAATGTGAGAATGTTCTCGTTGACAAGCAGCTCAGCCGAGCCACCCGTAAGCACTGCCAGTGCACCTTCGCCTGCCGCGGCATGATAATAAGCCAGTTCGGCGGCGATACCGCGTACCGCACCGCTGCGCATGGCCTCGGCAGTAGTGCCTCCCCATAACGGAAGATCGCCACCTTGTACCGAGACGGCCGGTAATGCATCGGTAAAAGCAGCCAACGCTCGCAGACGAAGATCAATGCCTGGCGCTATATTGCCACCGACATAGCACAGCCCGTCGACATAATCATATGTCACAGCAGTGCCGATGTCCGACACAAGCAGCGGACGCGAACCACCCGTAAGATGATGTGCTCCGAGAGCGGCTGCCACACGGTCGGCCCCGAGAGTTCCGGGCGTACGGTAAGCTATCGTCAGCGGCATCGGCGTGCTTGATGTCAGCTCCACTATTCTGGGGCTGCGGCCTTCGAGTGATGATGAATCATCGGCATGTTCCGATGCGACAACCGTACACCACGATATGGCCGAAAAATGTTCGCCCTCTCCGAGCACGCGTTTCTCCATCGCTTCAACAAGAGCGCCGGCCGGAAGGCTCTCATCACCTTTGAAGGTGTCGAGAAGACTGCCGTCGGAAGCCCAGGCGGCGGCCTTGATTGCGGTGTTGCCGCGGTCGATTGTGAGTTTGGCTCGCATAATGGGGCAAAATTACAAAATCGCCGTCATTCGGCTGCTATCTTTCTAATTATTTAACGTTAATTTCTTCGGCCAATTTGATTTGGGCACGGGCCCTTACAAGATTATGCCCCGGATAAGACGTGCGGTAATAAGTATCCCCATTGATATAATCGGTCAGGAAACGCACTGCCTGCATGAACGCGAAACGCCACGGCGCCGTTGGCAACAGACGTCGCTCGTCGTCGGTCAAGAACGTCGCCGACTCAAGATATCCCTCCATCGCAGCATCGTAAATATCGCGGCGGAAAGAGATTTTAGACCGGTCAGGCTCGTCTTCTGCCGTGCTGCATGCCGCCGTACGCAAGAAATCGCCCATATCCGAAAACACCAGCGAAGGCATCACTGTGTCGAGGTCTATTACAGCTTTCACTTCCGTTCCGTCAGGAGTAAAGAGCAGGTTCGACACTTTCGTATCGCAATGACACACTCGCTTGGGCAACATTCCGGCTCGGAAGAGACGCTCAGGCTCCGTTGCACGGTCGCCATTGGAGCGGATGTAGGCTATCTCATCGCTAAGCTCCTCTACCCTGCCGCAAGCATCCGCCCTGACTGCCTCCTCAAACTGCTCCAGACGGTACTCCATATCGTGGAAGCGAGGCAAGGTCTCTCCAAGATCTGATGCCACGGGAGCCAACAGGGCTTCAAACTCGCCTATCGCCCGTCCTGTCATCCGGGCTGTTTCTGGCGTGACCTCACTTATCGTCCGCGAATTGGCGATATAATCCGACACTCGCCATACTGCTCCTCCGTGACGTGCATATGTCTTCCCGGTCGATGCCGCCGCAATAAAATGCAACGTAAGTTTACCCGATGCTGCGAGCACCGACGTCACCTTGCCGATATTATCCTGAAGCATATCGACATCTGTAAAAATATCAGTATTGATCTGCTGCAGCACATAGAGGGGCTTATCGCCGTCGGACACACAGTAGGTATGGTTGATAAGACCGTCGCCGAGAGGCTTCACCTCGCATCCGCTGCCGATGCCAAAGTCGGCGAGTATCGCTGCAAAATCGAAATTATCTTTCATGGTATCAGTTATTTATATATTCTCACCGATTATTTGAATATTTCTTTCGGATAATCAACACTCCAGAGATAGAGAGCTCCGGCAGGCATCGATGTGCCGGCGGCACAGCGGTCGGCCTTCGCAAGTACTTCAAGAATATCGCAGGGCTTCATCTTGCCGCGGCCCACCTCGACAAGCGTCCCCACAACAGCACGCACCATATTGCGCAAAAATCGGTCGGCGGCAATATCGAAATACCATGTATCGTCATCCTGCCTATGCCAGCAGGCCCGGCGCAGGTCGCAGATATTGGTACGCGCATCGCTGTGAAGTTTCGCAAACGACGTGAAATCGCGCCGACCCACAAGCAATGCGGCAGCCTCGTTCATCGCATCGAAATCGATTGTCGGCGAGCACCGCCACGCCAGCTCTCCGGCAAAAGGATTTTTACGCGTCGTAGCATAGTAGCGGTAGCTGCGCTCGATAGCGTCAAACCGGGCATGGGCATCGTCTCTGACCTGACGCAGTGAATACACCGCGATATCACGCCCCAGGATACTGTTCAGACTCCGGATGAAACCATCCGAAAGCATAGTATCGCTGTCGAAATGCGCGATCATCGAGTGTGCATTCACCCCGGCATCCGTTCGGCCGGCACCTGTCAACGCAATACGACGACGCAAAAGAGTAGAAAGAGCATCCTCAAGCACACCCTGCACCGTCACGGCTCCAGGCTGTACCTGCCAGCCATGATAAGCGGCGCCGCGGTAGGCAAGATGCATGAACCAACGCATGACCTACTTCTCCAGATAAGTGTATCCGAACAGACCCGAGCGGTAAGTACTGATAAACTCACGGCCCTCCTCAGGAGTAATATGGCCGGCCTTCATCGACTGTGTAACCCATGTCTCGAGATTACGCACAAGCTTTTTGGGATTATACTGCACGTAATCGAGCACTTCATCAACACTCTCGCCCTCTATGATCTGGTCTATCTCATAGTGGTCTTTGTACACACTGATATGCACCGCGTTCGTATCGCCAAAGAGATTATGCATATCTCCCAATATCTCCTGATAAGCACCCACCAGGAATACTGCAAGGTAATACGATTCACCGGGCTTGATAGCATGGACCGGCAGAGACGACGACGTGCCCATCGGAGATATAAAATTGGCAATCTTGCCATCAGAGTCGCAGGTTATGTCCTGTATCGTACAGGTCCGCGACGGCTTCTCGTCAAGACGCGACACCGGCACTATCGGGAACAGTTGGTCTATCGCCCAAGAATCCGGAAGGCTCTGGAACAACGAGAAATTACAGAAATACTTATCAGGCACCATCTTTGCAATCTTGCGCAGGTCATCAGGCACATGCTTCATCGAATTGGCGATATCGCCTACCTCTCGGGCCACACTCCAGAAAAGTTTCTCAATCTGTGCCCGGGTCTTGAGGTCGAGCATACCGAGGCTGAAAAGGTCAAGAGCTTCCTCGCGGATCTGCAACGCATCGTGCCAGCTCTCGAAAATGCCGTTGCTGTCAAGACGGTCCCAAATGTCATACAATTCACGGGCAAGCTCATGTGCACTGTCGTCAAGCACCTCATTATCCTTCCACACCGGAAGCTGGGTCGTCTCAAGCACATCGAAAATAAGCACCGAATGATGAGCCGTCAATGAGCGTCCGCTCTCCGTGATGATATTAGGTTGCTTCAATTCATTCTTTTGACATGCATCGACAATCGCCGACACCGCATCATTGGCATATTCCTGTATCGAATAGTTCATCGAACTCTCACTCGACGAACTCCTCGAGCCATCGTAATCTACTCCGAGACCGCCACCGATATCGATAAACTCCACACCGAAACCAAGCTTCGACAACTGTACATAGAACTGCGTAGCTTCGCGGAGCGCATTCTTTATCACCCTTATCTTGTTGATCTGGCTGCCGATATGGAAATGAATCAACTTGAGGCAATCCATCATGTCGCGGCGCTCAATAATACCGATGGCCTCGATAAGCTCCGACGAATTAAGGCCGAATTTACTCTGGTCACCACCACTCTCGCTCCACTTGCCCGAACCGGTGCTCGACAACTTTATGCGTATACCCACATTCGGGCGCACATTAAGTTTCTTGGCAAGCTCGAATATCATGCGAAGCTCATTGAGTTTCTCTACCACGATATAGATCCTGCGGCCCATCTTCTGGGCCAGCAACGCCAGATTGATATAGCTCTCATCCTTGTAACCGTTGCAGATAATGAGAGCATTCTCTGCTATATTGGTAGCCAGCACAGCATGAAGCTCAGGTTTAGAACCTGCTTCAAGACCTATATTGAACTTTTTGCCATAGCTCACGATTTCCTCAACCACCTGTCGCATCTGATTCACCTTGATAGGATAAATCATATAATTCTGCGCCTCATAGTCATACTGCTCCGAAGCCTGTTGGAAACAATTCGATATCTTCTCGATACGGTTATCCAAAATATCAGGGAAACGGAGAAGCACAGGAGCCGACACATCGCGCACCTGCAACTCATCCATAACCTCCTTCAAATCGACCGAAGCAAAACCCGACCGGGGAGTAACTACAATATGTCCCTTCTCATTAATCGAAAAGTAATTGCGGCCCCAACCGGGGATATTATACAGCTCCTCGCTGTCTTCAATGCGCCATTTTCTCATCAGCGTAATGTGACTTGATAGTAAATTAATCGGACTACAAAGATACGAATAAGTTTTGGTTTGCCGAGCGAAACACATATATTTCCAATAAATCAAAGTACGCTTTGTCGACGGTTTGGCTTTTGGCGGCGG
>DKVO01000043.1 GCA_002491245.1 Porphyromonadaceae bacterium UBA7176 | reverse complement strand
TGATTATATAGTGTGCATCGACAAATGACTTAGTTATCAACAACTATCACAATTTAGCATAATCTATTAGTATGGCACTCTTTACGGGATACCATTTTTGTTGTCGCAATACTCGATTTTAATCGTTTTTGCTCGATTTTACGCCCATTTTTGTATCTCGGTTGTATCTCAACACTCAACCGAGGCTAACTCGACTGTAAGGTCGTGGATGATTTGCACATGGTTGCACACTATTTCACGCCCTTGCACACTTTTAACAGAATATTAACAGAAATAACAGCGTAAATCGAATGAGTAGCACTATTGAAATCACCAAGACTTGCGAGTGGTGTCATTCTGTTTTCACCGCCCGCAAATGCACCACGCGGTATTGTTCCAAACGTTGTGCAGAACACGCCTATAAGGATACCAAGCGAAAAGAGCATGTAGCGCGTGAACAGAAGAAAGCAAATACCCCAGTACCGACTGATAAAAGTCCATTCATCACTCCGGCACAATGTGCCCGATTGCTCGGAGTGTGCAGGGCTTCCATATACAATTACCTTGCGACTAATTCTATCCCTTGTTTTCAATTCAAGGGCAAAATTCTGATTAGCAACTTTGCACCAATAATTTACACAACCCTCAACAAAAGCCGGAGAGACGGGCATCAGCCCCACCTCTCCGGCTTCATCAGGAGCATATCGCCCCGGGCAATCAAAGCCTTATACCGTGGCAGTCTTGCAGGATAGAGCGCACAAGAGCCACCAGAAAATAGATATTCTCGCTGTCGGCAGCTGTACAGCAGTTATCGCCGGCGAGCTTGTCGCCATAGGCCGTCAGCGCATCAAGCAGCGCCCTCACTATCTCGTTGCAATACCCGTCCTTGATAAGCTCAGCAAGGCTCGGCATGGTCTCGGCCGCATTCATCGCGCCACCTCCTTCCCTTCGAAGTCGAGCGCTCTGGGTGCTTTCGGTCCGCACTCCGAGCGCATTTCAAAAATTTATGCATTAGGATGGTGATGAATTTTGTATCTTTGCAGACGAAATGGAAATTTGACAGAATGGTTGTTACTGAGGTTTTATGCGATAAAAAGAAGTTTTTGGACTTGCTTCTTATCGGTGATGAACAAGAAAGTATGATTGACCGCTATCTTGAGCGTGGCCGATTGTTTGTCGGGCTTGACAAAGATTGCAAAGCGATGGCCGTATGTGTGGTTACAGATGAAGGCAATGATGTCTTCGAGGTTAAAAATCTCGCAGTCAAACAGTGTTACAGATGTCAAGGTTATGGACGACGTATGCTTGAATATGTAGAATATCTGCTTCCGGGCAAGATACTGCAACTTGGAACAGGAGAAACGCCATCAACCTTACGGTTTTATTACAATCTGGGATTTGAATATTCACATCGCATAACAGATTTCTTTACAGATAATTACGATAAGACTATTGTAGAAGAAGGGGTAAGGTTAAAAGATATGGTGTACTTGAGAAAATTTTTGAAAAGAACGGAGGTTTAGCTAATTTTGCATGTGAAATGTGGTTGATACTTGCTCTATGCTCGGCTCTTGGGCTGGGTTTCTATGATATAATGAAGAAGATTTCGGTGCGTGGCAATAACGTGCCGACAGTGCTTCTGCTCAATACAGTGTTCGGAACTTTATTGTTGTCGCCAGTAATCGTCGGTGGTCTTATTCACGGATATTTTGGGTTCAACAATACTTTGGTTGGTCATATGCTCATAGGACTTAAGGCTGTGATAGTACTCAGTTCGTGGATCTTAGGCTATTTCGCCATCAAACATCTACCACTTACAGTACAAGGACCGATAAACGCATCACGCCCAGTGATAGTGTTGGTAGGTGCTCTACTTGTATTCGGTGAGCGTCTCAACCTTATACAATGGGCCGGTATCCTGCTTGGTTTCGCTTCGCTATTCCTTATCAGCAGGATAGGAGCTAAGGAAGGCTTTTCGATGCGTCACAGCCGTTGGCTATGGATGTCAATTGGAGCGACCTGCCTCGGAGCGATAAGCGCTTTGTACGACAAGTATCTGCTCGGTTTTTACAAGCCTACTGAGGTTCAGGCATGGTATTCGCTTTACCAGATGGTGCTTATGTCGATAATTGTGTTTGTACTGCGAAGGGTGCATGACCCGTCGACTCCTTTCAAGTGGCGCTGGTCGATATTGGGTATTAGTATTTTTCTTACATCAGCTGATCTGGCTTACTTCTATTCATTGTCGATGCCAGACTCGATGATTTCGGTGGTGTCGATGATACGCCGCGGCAGCGTACTGGTCTCGTTTGCCTACGGTGTACTTGTGCTTCACGAGGGTCACGTACGAGAGAAACTGATAGATCTCGGAGTGTTGCTGCTCAGCCTTGGTCTACTTGTTGCCGGGTCGTGATTTTGCGGTTTCGTAGTTGATTTTTGACGAATAAATACCGAGGAGCGCCTTTAGATACCGGAGAGCATTTCGCTTTTTCTGTTCACGCCCCAATCGTCGGTCGGGTTTTACGAACAGACGAGCGTCGCCATGATTGACCTCAGCCACCCTATTGACAAGCAGACTGATGGACTGGTCGAGTTCGGGGACATCGGCCGGTAGTTCGATATCAATATCGTTGCTTATTATATTTTTTGTCTCCCATGCTTTTGCCTCCTTCCGCGAGATATATTCTGAATCAACAACATATATTTCGGCATATGTCTCGACATAGTCCGGCCCTGACGACCTGAACAGGCGTTTGAGGTTTCGACCACGTCCACTCGACTCTATATGTAGGGAGTATCCGGCGATGTTTTTTGCTGTCACGACGGTATCGCTCACATTATGGAATGCATATTTCAGGTTAAGACGCCTGAAGTCTATACCCGAATCGAGATACCCAGCGAGAGCCGGCACATAGGCATAATTGGTTTTGTCAGCCAAGATGTCAACATCAAGGAATGCTTTGTCGCGGTCGCGTCGCCATACTGAAGAGTTTCCGTATCGAGCCTTGACGGTATCTGTACCGACGGTATTTTCTCTCAAACTCAGCGGTATTGCGTTTTCTCTTACCACACCAATCCAGTCGCACCAAGAGAAATGTTCGGGGAAAGCATCGCTCACGCTGTCGAGCCCCTCGGAGTTTGTAAAACGGTAGTATGATTTGCTTGCAATGATACGCGGAATGTCCCAACCGCGGAAACGCTTCTCGTCGCGGTCGGGTAGCATGTAGTCAACTACTTTTTCCCTAAATAGAAATACGGTATCGGAAAAGGTAGTTAGAGTCGAATATTCGCGGACATAGGCGAGGATGTGCAATATTTTGCTTTTACGCGACTCAACCACAAATTCAGGCAGACCGGCAATATCCGGACTCATAAGCACCGGAGCAGAGGAAGGACGCCGCAATTCTGCTGTACGATACCCCATATATCGGATGGTTATGGGATATGATGTTTCAGAAATATAAGGGATAACACCTTTGTCGGATGTCACTGCGACCACCCTGCTGTCTTTATCCAAAACCGTGGCTCGAGGGAGAGGCTCGAGTGTAATCGAATCAAGGACAACACTTCCGGCCTGCCCCATTACACAGAATGGAATGAGTATCAATATAAATATGATATAGCGAGTCCGAAACATATCGATCAGCTTATTCTTGACCAGTCGACGGTACGCTGCAACGTACCAGCCAAGGCTGCTGCGAAAGTTGCGTTTTCGGGCGCCACGATGTCGGGATCGGCATCAAGCAAGGCTTCGGCAGCCTTGCGCGCAAGCTGAATTATCTGTCCGTCGCGCGCGATATCGGCAATCTTGAGATCGAACGGCAGACCGCTTTGGGCAGTACCTTCGATATCACCAGGGCCTCTCATCTGCATATCGGCTTCGGCGATTACGAAACCATCGGTGGTAGATGTCATTATCTCGAGCCTTTTACGCGTGTCGGAACTTATCTGATGCTTACTCATCAAGACACAATAGCTACGGTCGGCGCCACGCCCTACCCTACCTCTTAGCTGATGAAGCTGGGAAAGGCCGAAACGTTCAGCGTTTTCGATTATCATGGTGGTGGCATTGGGGACGTTAACGCCGACTTCTATCACCGTTGTTGCGACAAGGACCGATGCCTCACCTGATGCAAATCGCTCCATCTGCTCGTCTTTTACCGCCGGTTTCAACTGACCGTGGACAAGGGCAACTTTGTAAGGGGCGTATGCTACTTCGGCATCGGCAAATCCTTCTTCGACACTCCGGAGGTCGAGTTTCTCGTTCTCCTTTACAAGTGGGTAGACGATGTAGACCTGATGTCCCTGATCAAGCTGACGGCGTACGGCATCCCGGACTTTGACGCGTTGATCGTCATAGCGAAGGACTGTCGCTACAGGCTTTCGACCAGGGGGTAGTTCATCGATGACAGAAACATCAAGATCGCCGTAGACAGTCATAGCGAGTGTTCGCGGAATCGGGGTGGCTGTCATTACCAGAACATGAGGCGGAACGGCGCTCTTGCTCCATAGTCTTGCCCTTTGTGCGACACCAAAACGATGTTGCTCGTCGATGACTGCGAGACCGAGACGATGAAACTCGACCCGGTCTTCGAGAACGGCGTGTGTGCCGACGAGTATGTGGAGAGAGCCGTCGCGCAACTCATCGTCAATCAACCGACGGTCTTTTGCTTTTGTCGAACCCGTTAGAAGTCTGACGTTGAGACCAATCTTGGCAACTATGGAGCGGATTGTCTCGTAATGTTGACCAGCAAGGATTTCGGTCGGAGCCATGAGACATGCCTGATAGCCATTATCAAGGGCGAGTAGCATGGCCATAAGCGCCACAAGAGTTTTTCCGGAACCGACGTCACCCTGAACGAGACGGTTCATCTGCCTTCCTCCGGCGATATCGGCCCGTATCTCTTTTATGACACGTTTCTGTGCCTCGGTAAGTTCAAATGGCAGACAGAGAGAGTAGAAGTCGTTGAACCACTTGCCTATACGAGGCATGATATATCCCTGGGTAGCAGCTTTGCGCTTACGCGAACGGCGCAGCATGTCGACCTGTATATAGAATAGTTCCTCGAATTTTAATCGGAAGCGAGCTTTAGCAAGTGCATCGGGACCGGAGGGATTATGGATAATGCGTATAGCCGTGTCGAGGTCCATAAGGTGACAGGCAGCTACAGTAGATGGCGGCATTGTATCGCGCAGGGGCATCCGTAAGGAGGAGAGGAACTGGAGGATAATGGTGTGGATGGTACGACTTGTGATGTTATGGCGGCGCAACTTTTCGGTAAGAGGATAGACAGCCCTCACAGTCTCGGCAGCAGCTACACTATCGGGAGCATCGACCTCGGGATGGACCATCTGAAGAGTGCCATTGAACTTACCGGGTTTTCCGAACAGAATGTATTCTTCACCGGCCCTGAGACGGTTGCGAACAGCCCTGCACCCTTTGAACCACACGACTTCCATAGTTGCCGAACCATCACTGAACAAGCCAGTGAGGCGCATTTTGGCACCTTCGCCAATGACGTTAAAACTGATAAAACGGCCTTTTACCTGAACCATAGCGACATCGGCTGCTACAGCATCGTGGAGACTGCGCAAGCTACGGACAGCCGAACGGTCGATATATGATACAGGATAGTGACGCAGAAGGTCGAAGGCAGTCTCCAATCCCAACTCTGACGAAAGGAGCTGCGCCCTCTGAGGACCTATGCCTTTGACATATTTCAGTATGCAACGCCCGGTGGCAAGCATAGTTATCGATTTGAGACATACTGCGGCGAGTACGGCACAGGCATCTCCATGAGTATCTCGGCTATGCGAATGTCGGCCGGCCGGGTTATCTTGATATTGTTGCGGTCGCCTTCGAATGAAGAGACTGCAACCTCCGGGAAATTTCCTTTGAATACGGCAATATCGTCGTCGTAAACCGTATTGCCTGATGTTTCAGACTTCAGGCACCGATATGCTTCAATCAGCATGGTGGCGTTAAATGTCTGTGGTGTCTGTACGGCGCAATATCCACTTCTCGGTGTTGGAGTGATATTACCGTCCTCATTCGCGGCCAATGCCTCAGTGAGCGCATAGCACGGTGCAGCGGCTTTCGCTCCGCTGTCAGACGCAAGCATATTGTAAAGCCCACGTATCATGATGCGGTTTACAATTGGACGTGCACCATCGTGAATCATCACAACACTGCTGCCATCGATACCTATACGACCGACTGCATCGAGTGCATTCGCCACCGAAGCAGTGCGGCTGTCGCCGCCATAGACGATATGAGGTTGTTGTCCCGAATAAAACCGAGAGGCTTCACGCCAATGGTCGATACCTCCGTCGGGACTGAGGACAAGAATTATATTTGCCGCCGGGAACTCGGCGGCAAAGGCTTCCAAAGCATGAACAAGCACAGGCTTGCCTTTGAGGGGCAAAAACTGCTTGGGGATGTCGGAGCCAAAACGAGTACCGCTGCCGGCAGCAACTATTATCACAAAGAGGTTGCTACCGGCAGTGGAAGTGTTCTCAATTACCATGCGAAGATGGGGCGGTCGGACATCATCTTGACTACCGATTCGCCTACGGCAGCTATAGCTGCGTTGTTGTCGGGATCGGCGAGGACTGTGTCAATCATTTCGGCTATGCCACCCATGAGGTCGGGAGTAAGGCCGCGAGTGGTTATCGCCGGGGTGCCCAAACGGATACCTGAGGTCTGGAAGGGTGAACGACTGTCGAAGGGGACCATGTTTTTGTTGGCTGTGATGTGGGCCTCGACAAGAACACGTTCGGCTACCTTTCCGGTAAGTTCGGGGTATTTAGTACGCAGGTCAACGAGGATGCAGTGGTTGTCAGTTCCGCCCGAAACGATTTTATAACCGAGGTCGGCCATTGCAGCGGCGAGAGCTGCGGCATTATCCTTAACCTGCTGCTGATATGTGCGGAATTCAGGCTGAAGAGCTTCGTGGAAAGCAACAGCCTTGCCTGCGATCACATGCTCGAGCGGACCGCCCTGAACGCCGGGGAATACGGCAGAGTCAAGAATTGCAGACATCATCTTGTCTTCGCCCTTGGGAGTTTTCTTACCCCAGGGGTTTACGAAGTCTTTGCCCATTAGGATGATGCCGCCACGCGGACCACGGAGGGTCTTGTGGGTAGTCGATGTGACGATGTGTGCGTACTTAATGGGGTTTTCAAGGAGGCCGGCGGCGATAAGACCTGCCGGGTGAGCCATGTCGACCATATAGATAGCACCGATTTCGTCGGCAACCCGGCGCATACGTGCGTAATCCCATTCACGAGAATATGCGCTTGCGCCGCCGATAATCAATTTGGGACGCTCGCGGCGACATGTTTCTTCGAATGCATCGTAATCGACCAAACCAGTTTCGCTGTCGACGTTATACTCGAGTGCCTGATAAACGAGACCGGAGAAGTTGACTGGACTTCCGTGACTGAGGTGTCCACCGTGACTCAGATTGAGACCGATGAATTTGTCGCCGGGATTGAGACAAGCCATGAATACCGCCATATTAGCCTGAGCACCACTGTGGGGCTGCACATTTGCGTACTCTGCGCCGAAGAGTTGCTTCACGCGTTCACGCGCGAGATCTTCGATCTGGTCGACTACCTGGCAACCACCGTAATAGCGCTTGCCGGGATATCCTTCGGCATATTTATTGGTAAGGCAAGAGCCCATTGCACGCAATACTTCGTCGCTTACATAGTTTTCGGAAGCGATGAGCTCGATACCGTCGACCTGACGGCGGTGTTCGGCAGAAATGAGATCAAAAATGGCTGTGTCTTTTTGCATAGTTCTATATGTGAGTTATTTTTTCTTTTTTACTGAAAATCCAAAGGTACCTATCTGTTCGCCTTGCATATAATAAGCTCCGTGACTGTAACTCATGAGTCCAGCTTGCCGTAGTTCGAAACGACCACTCTCAGGATCGAGATATCTCTCGTCGGCAAGAACATTGACAACTTCGGCGATAAACATGTCGTGACTACCGAGCGGAAGTATCGATTTCACTCTGCACTCTATCGATAAAGGCGATTCTTCGACAGCCGGGCAAGATACGGCAACACCCGGATATCGGTGGAGACCGGACAGTTGCCATTTGTCGCAATCACGGCCGCTACGTACACCACAGAGGTCGGTGGCTCGCGCCATAGCCGCGGTAGTTAGGTTAAGCGTGAACTGCATCGAGCTACGGATGATGTCATAGCTAAACCGCTCGGGGCGCACCGAAATCGACAGCATGGCCGGATTGGTGCATATTGTTCCGGTCCACGCAACAGTAAACAAGTTGTCACGTCGGCCATCGCTACAGCTCACGAGTACTGCCGGGGCTGGGTAAACTAATGTTCCGGGCTTCCAGGATTGTTTCAAGACGGTGTCTTTTTATATTATTTCGGCATCGGCGCCAGCAACCGTGTGGTTGCAGTAATGGCAGCGCAATGTAGGTGTATCGGGGTCGGAGACGTCGAAACGTGTCGCCATAGGTTCGTTGTTGGTGATGCACTTTGGATTTGGACACCTGACGATACCCATGAGGGTGGACGGTAGCTCAACGGTGTGTTTGCTCACCACTTCATAGTCGCGGATTATGTTGACAGTCGCTTTGGGCGCTATCACCGCGATCCTGTTGAGAGTCGGGCGGTCGAATTCTATGCCGTCCACTTTTATAATTCCTTTTTTATCGCCTCTTGCACTGGGAAGGTTGTTGCCAATGGTGACAGCATTTGGCATGTTCTCGATGCCAAGGATGTGGGCCACGCGGAAAAGGGCATCAGATGGAATATGGTCGATTACAGTGCCGCCGCGCAAAGCCGCAACAGCAAGGCTTGTCTTACTTTCGTTCATTGCTCAGAGGGTCTATGCCTAATGCGTTTGTAATAATAGCCTGACGGGCAAAAAGTCCATTTCCGGCCTGTTCGAAATAATAAGCTCTCGGGTCGTCGTCGACGTCTTGCGCTATTTCGTTGACCCTTGGCAGAGGATGAAGTATCTTCATCGATGGTTTTGCGTTGGCCAACATCGACCGGCGTAAGGTGTAGAGATTTTTGACGCGTTCGTATTCCATTATATCAGAGAATCGTTCGCGCTGCACTCTCGTCATGTATATTATGTCGCTCTGGTCTATTACCTGAGGCAAGAAATCAGTGTATTCGTGGTATTCGATACCAAGTTTATCGCACAACTCGACATACTGCCTTGGCATACGCAGTTCATGACTGGAGACGAAATTGAATTTCGGGGAGAAGAACCGCAGGGCCATAAGCAGGGAGTGCACGGTACGGCCATATTTAAGGTCTCCGACCATTGTGATTGTCAAGCCATCGAGCCTACCTTGGGTCTTGAGTATCGAATAGAGGTCGAGTAATGTCTGCGAAGGGTGTTGGTTTGCACCGTCACCGGCATTCACGATAGGTATTCCGGTAACTTCGGTAGCATATTGAGCTGCACCCTCGAGGTGGTGACGCATCACGATGAGATCGGCGTAGTTACTGACCATCTTGATAGTATCCTTCAAGGTCTCTCCTTTGGAAGTACTTGATGTTGAAGCATCAGAAAATCCTATTACACGACCGCCAAGCCTATTTACGGCAGTTTCAAAACTTAAACGTGTCCGTGTTGACGGTTCGAAAAACAAGGTGGCTACGACACGGCCGTCGAGAAGACGGCTGTTTGGATTTTGCTCGAAATACCGCGCCCGATCGAGCAGGTCGAGAATATCGTTGCGGCTAAGGTCGTCTATTGCGACAAGACTGTGTGAGTTCATTGAGAAACGACTCTTGGTTTGACACCACAAAATTACGCATTATCCCCGAAATGGCAAAAAAATAAAACCACCGCAGACGCAATATTAAAATTTTTGCAGATAGATTTTTTTAGTTAACTTTGTGAGCGAAACGGTCGCCGGGCTTTGAGTAGTCAAGGCCTCTATGGCGTCAATAGGGAATGAGGTGCAAATCCTCAACAGTACCCGCTGCTGTAATTCACGTGGAGATGCAAATCAGAATGATACGTATGCACTCCCCTGCTCCAGCCGCAACAAGTCACTGGCCACAAGGCCGGGAAGACGCGGATGGGATGTGATAAGTCAGAAGACCTGCCGTTTTCTCCCGATTTATATTGCCTACGGGACTATAGGCTGAGGTTGTCCGGACGATATACGCTCCTTGTCCTTTATAGCCCCGTTTCGACAAAAATCGGAACGGGAGTTTTATTATTTGACAACACGTACCGTATCTGATGAGGTTTTTAGCTTATTTTTTACCCATAATGCCGTTTATAACCGCTTATGCCGAGGAAGTCTCCGACACGGCATCGGTTGAACGTCTGAAAGAAGTGGTTGTGACAGCATCGCTGCCTACTGTCGCGACAATACCGGCCCAGACTCTCAAAGGTAAAGAACTGCAACGCCTCAACAGCAATACCATAGCTGATGCCCTGCGATACTTCTCTGGGGTTCAAGTCAAGGATTATGGTGGCGTAGGCGGTATAAAGACGGTTAATATCCGTTCAATGGGAAGCCACCACACCGGAGTTGTGTACGATGGGATTGAACTTGGGAATGCCCAGAACGGGCAGATCGATCTGGGTCAGTTTTCGCTCGACAATATAGAGGGTATTTCTTTATACAACGGGCAGAAAAGCGAAATCCTACAACCGGCAAAAGATTTCGGCACGGCCGGTTCGATATATATACGCACCCGTAGCCCACACTTCGACAGCAATGATAGTTTTCACTTCAGGGGAAAAGTTCGTACAGGTTCGTTCGATTTAATCAATCCTTCTGTCTTGGCAGAGGTCAAGCTATCGGAGCACGTTAACGCCTCTCTCAGTACTGAGTGGGTAAACTCGAGCGGAAAATACAAATTCCGTTACCGTCGGTTGAATACTAACGGAGAAGTAGCTTATGATACGACCGCAACAAGACAAAACGGAGATATAAATGCTCTGCGGACGGAAGCTAATGTGAACGGGTCGTTTGCGACAGGTCAATGGCATGTCAAAGTATACAACTATATATCCAACCGTGGCATTCCTGGAGCAATAGTAAACAATGTGTGGCGGCGCGGCGAACGGCTTAAAGACTCGAATTCGTTTGCTCAAGGAAGTTACCGCCTGACATCTGGAAAATTTTCGACCCTTAACAATATCAAATATGCTTTCTACCGTACCCACTATGTCAACAATGATGACAAACAGATAAAGATAGATAACACATATAGGCAGCAGGAAGTATATTTTTCATCGGCTAACCAGTACAGTCTGTTTCCCTGGTGGCATGTCTCAGCAGCATACGACTTCATGTGGAACTCTCTCGATGCCGACATCCGTGGATTTGCAAAGCCAGACCGCTTCACAAATATGGTGTCGGTTGCGACAGCTTTAGACTTCAAGCGTTTTAAATTCCAAGGCAGTGTGCTTGGTACTTTTATCCATGATGTACTGAAAGGAAGGTCTTCACAAAACAACAAACAGGCATTCAGCCCGGCAGTCTTTGTATCATATATTCTTACCAAAGGGCTGTCGGTTAGAGCTTTTGTAAAACAATCATTCAGGATGCCTACATTCAACGATCTATACTACGCAGATATGGGCAATTCGAGTCTTGATCCGGAACGTGTGACACAATATAATATCGGATTGATGTTTAATCGGCGAACCGAAAAATTTGTGAACGAGATGCGTTTTTCGGCAGATGTCTACTACAATAATGTAACCGACAAGATTATAGCGTATCCAAAAGGGCAGCAATTCAGGTGGACTATGCTCAATCTGGGTAAGGTAGACATCAAGGGTATGGACCTGTCGGCTTTGATAAACGTAAACCCGATCAAAGATTTATCCGTCACACTCAGAGGACAGTATACATTTCAACGCGCCATCGATGTTACAAACCCTTCAGACAGCTATTACCGCGACCAAATACCATATGTTCCGCGTCACTCCTGGTCGGTAGTTGTCAATCTGTCGTGGAAAGATTGGAATCTCAACTACAGTTATATCTATGTAGGAGAGCGATATAATCAGCAAGAAAATATACGCAGCAATTATACCCGACCCTGGTATACGAGCGATATTTCGGCAAGCCGCGATTTCCGCTTCAACCGAACTTCATTCAGAGTTTTGGCTGAGGTCAACAACGTGTTTAGCCGCGACTATGATGTAATTCTCAATTATCCCATGCCGAAGAGAAACTACAGGTTGACTCTAAGTATCGAAATATAAGGAAGGAACGATGGGAGAGTTGACCGAATATTCGTTACAACATTTCACATCCGAGATGTCTACAGATGTCTTCACTGCCCGGTATCTCGATAAAAAACGGATTGAAGATCTATGCCGGAAGTGTCCGGACTACGGTCTAAGATGGACCTGTCCGCCATTAGACCTCAAAACAGATAAGTTTTGGCTCTCTTATAGCCGGATAAGTATTTTGGTAACAAAAGTATGCCTTTCTCGTCGAGATATTCCATTTACCGATGCAGATCGGATATTAAGAATTGTCAGGCTCCATATCGAAGATAGACTTCTCGACATGGAGCATCATACCGGCGGCCGTTCATTCGCATCAGGTAAATGCCTTCGGTGCACGGACGGGGAATGCAACCGTAAATATGGTAATCCTTGCAGGTTTCCAGATAAGGCACGCCTATCGCTCGAGGCATCAGGCTTCGATATGGAACAGATGCTGACCGACGTTTTCGATATACAGCTTCAATGGGCAAAAGATGGACTCATGCCACCTTATTTCATTCTTGTCGGAGCACTGCTACATAATGAGACCCGGACTATTGATATTCACTTGGACTGACTCCGAATTGTTTTTTGAACGAACGCGAAAAATGGCTTAAGGTTGAAAAACCTGTGCGGTCGGCGATTTCGGAGAGCGTATACTTTCGTTCGGCAATTAGCTCGGTGGCGCGATTGAGCTTATAGGTACGGAAGAATACGGCCGGAGTCTCGCCTGTGAGACCTTTGACTTTGTAATAAAACTTAGTACGCGACATCCGCATCAGTCTGGAGATGTTGCTTACGTCCAATTCTGAATTCGACAATTCGTTCTCCATCAGTTGATAGAGTTCTGAAAGGAATGCACTATCCTGAGGAGCGAGTATTTCCGATTCGACACCTTCGACGCTTGTTGATGTAGTTGCCAATTGTCGTGCTTTGTCGCGGTTGCGCAACAACGAGCCGATAAGCGACATGAGCAAAGCCGGCTCAAAAGGCTTAGTTATATAGGCATTGGCCTCGGCATTAAATCCTTCAACCTGATTTTCGACAGAAGCCTTTGCTGTGACAAGGAGTACCGGAATATGGCATAAGTCAAGGTCAGATTTTATACGACGGCAAAATTCGTAACCATCGATACCTGGCATCACCACATCACTTATAATCAACGCCGGTCTATTCTCAGCCAACCATTGCAATGCCTCGGCAGCATCGTACATGGTCACGACCTTATAGGCCGAAGCCAATAGTACCCTTATGTAATTGGCCACCTGTATATCGTCATCAACGACAAGAATAGTGTCCAACCCGTCGCTGTTATCGTCATTTAAAATCTGAGGAGATACATTGTCGCCAATCGGATATCTGTCGATCTGGACTGGATCCTGACGGTGTTCGGTGTCAGAGTAAACATCGTCGGCCGGAATATCAAGCACGAAACATGCGCCCTCGAAGTCGGGCTGAATTGCGGAGAGTGTACCATGATGTATCGTCGCTAAAGCTCTCGCATAATACAGTCCTATCCCAGAGCCGGCCGTAGGATGCTCCGCACCAGGCCCTTCAAGCTGATAATAGCGTTTGAATATCCTGTCGAGTTTATCAGAAGGTATCCGCCGGCCAGTATTTTCAACTTTCAAAATCATGCGCCGGGAAGCAGCAGATCCTACAATATCGAATTTCACTCTTATAACGCCTCCAGAGGGAGTAAACTTCAGAGCATTTGACAACAGATTGCAATATATCTTCAAAATTTTGTCGGCATCTACCCATGCCATAAAACTGTCTTCGAGCCCGAATGTACGGAAGTCTATCTGCTTATATTTCGCAGCAAGAGCAAACGACATTGTGACATCGCGTAGGAGTGCAGCCACATCGGTCTGTGCAACTTCAAGACGTAATGTATCATTTTCGAGTTTATTGAAGTCGAGCAACTGATTGACAAGATTGAGCATACGGTCTACATTTGTCTGAGCGATAGACAGCAACTGCCTGTTGTCTCCCGATATTTCGGAAGATGCGACAAGTTGCTTTATAGGTCCGGAGATCATGGTGAGCGGCGTACGGAATTCGTGAGAGATGTTGGCAAAGAAACGCATGTTCATGTCATTTATCTTCCGCTCCTGCTCTTTCTCCTGTAATGCACGCTTACGCGCCCTACGTTCGGCCCGTATGTTCATATAGAAGTAGAAGCATACTCCGGCGACAGCGACACCGGCTATTACATAGATAAATATGGCCCACCACGACACCCACGGACTGGGCAACACTGTAACAGGGAGTGAAATCTCGCCGGAACCATCGGTATCGTCGGCCAACCGGACCTTGAAGCGGTATTTTCCTGCTGGGACGTTAGTATATGAAGCCTCATGATTTTGCGAGCATTTTACCCATGATTGATCAACTCCTTCGAGCATATAATTGTATGTCACGCGTGGATTTTCACAAAAATCCACAGCTACAAAACTAATGGAGAATGTGTTCTGGTTATTATTGAGAGTTATCTCTGGCTTTAAAGACAGAGAGTTTCGTATGGGTGAAAATTCGCCTGGTTTTACTATATCGTTGTGCACCTTGAGATTTTGAAACATGAGCGGAGCTTCGATATGCTTGGTCACATTCTCAGGATCGAAAGATGTCACACCATGTGTACCACCGAAAAGCAGCAAGTCTTTCGACGGCAAGGATGCAGAAGCCCGATCGTAAAACTGATTGCCTCCAGTTCCATCAAAGTCGAAAAAATGCGAGAACTTTCCGAACGCAGTATCATAGTGACTCAATCCATACAAGGTACTTATCCACAGATTTCCCCTGTAGTCTTTCTCTATTGCCGAGACATCTGTACACGCCACTCCATCAATCTTGCTGATTTCCTGCGATGCGGCGTTGTAATACAGCAGTCCGTTACTTACGGTACCTATCCACAAACTGCCGTCGTCTTCTGTCAGTATATCAGTAGGTATGAAAACGCCATCAATTACCGAATCGAGTGGAGTGGCTACCGGAAGTAGTGATATCTCTCCAGTTTCGAGGTCAATAGTCTTCAAGGGTTGGTTAAAACCTGCCACCAGCATCCTCCGGTTGTCAATCTGCTTTATAGTAGGAATAAAACAATAGCCATCGAACACTTGCATATTCTTGAACTCATTATCATCCTTGCCGATATAAAACACGAACGGAGAAGCCGTGCCGGCCCAAACAGTTCCTTTCAAATCTTCGGCCAGTTCCATAGGAGACCAAACATAACATCGGTTTAGGACTCGCAAGCCATCCTTTTTGCTGTAGCTGCATTTCAATATCATATTGTGAGTCAAAGAAAGCCAGATATTTCCATCGCGACTGCAAAGGACGTAATTAATGAATACATCTTTTCCCTGAATCTTTCCGATAAGCTCATGGGGCATGATATTACGAATAGACCCATCGCGGCTGTCGTAGACAAAAAGACCATAGCTTCTGGTTGCAATCCATAAATTCCCGTCCGGAGCATAATCGACAGAGACGACAGATTTACCTTCGAGCATGGAGCGCAAACGGTTATCGTTGTTAAATCTGTCCATATACCGGTAATGCGTCACAAATCCTTGATCCACACCTCCGAACCATATATTACTACCCGAGTCCACAAATATTGTGGAAATTTTAAAATCAGGAGCTTTAAAAGGAAAGTCGTTGTCGTCCTGATGAATAAGTTCATTTTTACCCCTGTCGTAAATGAAAATACCATCTGAAGCGGTCTGTATAAGCCATGAATCAACCCCATAACTACAAATTTGCGTAAAATCAGCCTTACCAAATAGCGGATGAACTTTCAATACCGAAGGCAATCCGGAGAAAGAGAGCGTCCGGATATTGAACACACAATCTTCGGGATCTGCCGACAGCCATATATCACCACCCAACACTTCGGCATTCTTCACGGCCACCGGAGTAGCTATTGAATCGGTTATCTGTCTACTGGCCAAATTATAACGGAGCAATGCTCCACGTCCAGCAATCCACAAGTCGCCAATACTGTCGACAAGTAATTTAGGACTGAAAGTATCGGCCATACCTATATTTTCAATCAGGGTCTCTATACTGTCAGGACCGGTATGGAGAGCTTTCAAGCTGTTATTGACATTTATATAGATTATCGAGTCGCGGCCTTGCTCCAATTGAAGTACCATGCCTGTGTTCAGTTGTGGATGACGCTCAAAATTATCATCTCCAGTATATCTGCACAGACCGTCAACGGTTCCGATCCACATCCGGCCCAAACGGTCGGAGATAAGCGCCCTTACCTGATTGTGCGGAATCGACATACTGTCGGAACCGGAGGTAAAATATTGGTAGAAATCGCGAGAATCGAAACGGTTGAGACCTCTGAAAGTTCCAAACCAAATCTGTCCGCACGTATCTTCTTCGATAGCATAGATCTGTTGGTTCGACAAACCCGATGCCGGACCATAGGCTGTCGATACACTTTCATAGCTGCGAGAATCACTCCTGCCGCATGAACTTACGGCAAAAACGATGAGAAGTATTATTAAACAATTTTTCATGGATCATTAAGGTATCACCGATGCAAAGATATTGATTATTTATGATACACCAAGTCCTATGACCCACATATTTAGACATTTGAACGCAAAGACAAACAAAATGAACAAATTGAAAAGCCCTCTTTGTCAATTATACAAACCATTTGGACACATCAGAAAATACGATTGCTTATGCGATAATAATTTTGCAAACGGAAATTAACACTATACCATATGAAAAGACATATACTAACTATCGCAACGAGTCTGCTCCTATGTGGATCGATGCTGGCCAAATCGCCGGTCGGACATATCCAGACCGAAGGCATAACTGCAAACACAAGCCAAGGACGCATAGCCGGCTACCGGGATGCCCAAGGAGTGAATACTTATAAAGGTATACCATACGCCCAGGCAAAGAGATTTGAAGCGCCTGTTGACGCTAATGCATGGACAGAAACCAGAAGTTGCCGCAATTTCGGGCCGACGGCGCCGCAGGATGTTCGTCAAGGCTGGTATAACGACCCGATAGCCTTCGCATTCAACTGGGATGACGGATTTAGTGGTGAAGATTGCCAGCGTCTGAACATATGGACCAAGGCTTCGGGTAAGGATGGTAAGAAAAGGCCCGTGATGGTTTGGCTCCACGGGGGAGGATTCTCTGCCGGAAGCGGACAGGAACTACCAGGATACGACGGTGCAAATCTGGCCTTGAAAGGCGATGTAGTGGTAGTTACATTAAATCACCGTCTTAATGTGCTCGGTTTTCTCGACCTAAGCGATTTCGGCGAAAAATATGCCAACTCAGCCAACACCGGCATGCTTGATATTGTAGCAGCACTCAAATGGGTGAATAAGAATATCGAAGAATTCGGCGGAGACCCCTCTAATGTCACAATTTTCGGCCAAAGCGGAGGTGGTGGAAAAGTGTCGACGCTTCTTGCAATGCCGGATGCAAAAGGTCTGTTCCATAAAGCAATTGTACAAAGCGGTTCGGTTCTCCGCAATATGAATTCTGACATGTCGCGACGCATCGGCCGCGAGACTATTGCAGAACTTGGTTTGGCAAACAATATTTCAGCTATAGATACGATACCCTACCCCGTCTTGCTCGCGGCTGCAAACAGAGCTGTCGCAAAGGTTCGTGCCGAAGTCGAGGCACAGGGGGCGCTTGAGGGAACTTTCATTTTCGGCTGGGCACCGAGCGTTGACGGTAAAGTGCTTCCGACGCATCCGTTCGACGGTAAAGCTCCGGAAATAAGCCGCGACATACCGATGATAATTGGTACTACCAAGTGTGAGTTTTCGCCTACAACTTATGTACCGATGTTACGAAACGCAGACATGACAATGGCCCGTTCGTTCGCAGAGCGCATATATGGAAACAAAACCGATGAATTTATCAAGGCATATGGCGAAGCATATCCCAACTTCCAGCCCAAAGACCTCATAGATTTCGATACCCGATTCCGTCCCGGTGCTGTAGCTCAGGGAGACCTTAAATCTGAGCAAGGCGGAGCTCCGGTGTATATGTACATGTTCTCCTGGGAATCACCTGTGCTCGATGGCGTTTTGCGCAGCACTCATTGCATGGAGATACCATTCGTATTCAACAACGCCGACATACATGCATCGATGACCGGAGGTGGAGATGGAGCGATGAAACTGGCAGACAAGATATCGGACGCATGGATAGCTTTCGCCCGAACCGGCAACCCCAATACACCCTCATTACCAGAATGGCCGGCCTATGACAAGGACGGAGGCGCGACAATGATATTTGACAACGATTGCAGCATACGCCATAATTTCGATCGCAAACTTCTCAAAATCACGGAGGAAATGGCCGGCAAACGCAGTTTCTGACAGAAAAATAATTTCATTCATAACCAATCAAAATCAATACAACATGAAAGCAAAATTAGCATTTTTCATGCTGATGCTGTCGACGGCCTTGTGGGTAAGTGCCGCCGACCCGGTGAAGGTCACCGGCCAAGTGACCGATGACACCGGCGAAGCCCTTATCGGCGTCAGTATAGTGTACAAGGGGGAAAACAAGGGCGTAACAACCGATATCGACGGTAATTACGAAATACTTGCTCCGATAGGTTCCACTCTCGTTTATTCGTATGTCGGTTACGACACTGCCGAAAAGCCGGTGCTGAAAGCAGGCGTAATCAATGTCACTCTGACAGAGTCGTCTACCGCTCTCAACGACATCGTGGTTGTCGGTTACGGCGTTCAAAAGAAAAGTTCGGTAACGGGAGCTATCTCTCAGGTCAAAGCCGAAGACATCGAAAACCGTACTATCACCAATCCACAGAGCGCCCTTCAGGGCAAGACGGCCGGCGTACAAGTGGTAACAGCCTCGAGCGCTCCCGGCTCATCGCCAACCATCCGCGTCCGTGGCTATTCGTCGAATGTATCGTCAGATCCTCTTTATGTGGTCGATGGAGTCCGTCTGTCTGATATCAGTGGTATCGACCCCAACGACATCGCCTCTATCGAAGTACTCAAGGACGCAGCTTCGGCCGCTATCTATGGTGCAGAAGCCGGCAATGGTGTTATCCTTATATCCACCAAACGAGGCAGCGCCGGCAATGGCAAGATTACCTACGACTTCCAGTACACATGGGATCGCCCGGCCAAAATACCCCGTATGCTCAATTCCGAGCAGTATATTCAATACATGACCGAAAGCAAGACCTTCACACAGGACTACATGCTCAAGAACTGGGACGGAATCACCAACACATCGTGGATAGACGAGGCCTTTGAAACCGGACACATGCAGCGTCATAACATCTCCTTCAATAATGGCAATGACCGAGGCAACTACTATCTCTCACTCACATATCTCGACAACAATGGTATCGTCGGCGGCAACAAAGACTACTATCAGCGTCTGACTGCTGCGATAAACGCCGAATATGACATCAAAAAATGGCTAAAGGTAGGCACGACCAACCAAATTGAAAAATATAATGTCCGTCAGGTTTCTACCAACAACGAATATGGTAGCATGATAACCTCGACACTTATGATGGATCCTCTCACACCGTTTGTGTACAGTCCCGACAACCTACCACTCCACATGATTAACGCGCAGAATGCCGGACGGCATCTTCTCACCGATGCAAACGGGAATTACTACTCTATTTCACAGTTCCTCAGTTCGGCCGAGAACTATCACCCCTTCATCATGCGCGACAACAGCGTGGGCCGCAACGGTGGTTTCAACGTCACCGGCAGTATTTTCGCCGATTTCAAGCCTTTTGCCGGATTTACATTCACATCCCGTCTTGGCTACCGACTTTCGTCGAGCCACCAGTCCAACGTTTCGCTCCCCTATCTGGGCAACTCCACCCAAAGCGGCGACTATGTAGGCATGAACGCCCAAAACTCACAGAGTGTGTATTACCAATGGGAGAACTTCGCCAACTACTTCAAACAGATTGGTCTCAACACTGTAACAGCCATGATCGGTATGTCGTATTCGGAATCGGTTAGCTCATATACTCAGGGTAGCCTTAGCGCCAATGAAGAGGACGCACTTAAGAAAAATGATCCTCTCTTTTGGTTCCTCAACTACGGCAACGCTTCGGCAACCAAAGGTGTTGGCGGTGAGAAAACACGTAATTCCAAGATGTCGTACTACGGTCGTGTAAGCTACGAATTCGACAACAGATATCATCTCCAGGCCTCGCTTCGTGCCGACGCCGCAGACCTTTCGAAACTTCCGCTCGAAAACCGCTGGGGATACTTCCCTGCCGTATCGGCCGGTTGGACATTATCGAACGAAAAATTCTTTGAGAACGCCCGACGCTATGTCGACAACGTGAAAATACGTGCCAGCTGGGGTCAAAACGGTTCACTTGCCGCACTCGGCGGATATCCCTACAGTACTGATATGGCTTTGGGTAGCATCTATCCACTTGTTCCCGGCAATTCCTACATAACATCGGCAGCACCCTCCACGATGGGCAACAATAAACTCAAATGGGAAACTTCCGAGCAGGTCGACATAGGCCTCGACATGCGTTTCCTGCGCAACCGTCTTGGCGTAACTGTAGACTGGTACAACAAAAAGACCAAAGATCTCCTTGTCAACGGCACTGTACCTTCACTCATTATCGGCGGCACAACCTCTCCCATGAATGCCGGCAATGTGAGCAACAGAGGATGGGAGCTGGAACTGTCGTGGCGCGATTTTGCCGGCGACTTCCGCTACAGCGCCACATTCAACCTCGCCACACTCAAAAACAAAGTGACTTACCTTGACCCGTCTATCGCCCGTATAGCCGGATCTACATTCCACACCTCCACCATAACCTACTTCGAGAAAGGATATCCCGTATACTACTTCCGAGGCTATAAATTCACCGGTCTTGACAACAACGGTAATCCTCAATTCGCCGACATCGACGGAAGCGGTGACCTCAACGACGGAGACCTCACCTATATAGGCGACGCGCTTCCCGACCTTACCTACGGCCTTACACTCAACATAGGCTGGAAAGGCCTCGACCTCACTGTATTCGGCACAGGTGCTGCCGGTAACAAAGTGTTCAACTGTATCAACCGCGCCGACTTCCCTCAGGCAAACAAACTTAAAGAGGTCTTCTTCGACAACCGTTGGACACCGACCAACACAAACGGAACAGTTCCTCGTGCCGGAGCAGAGAACATGGATAAATACCAAGTTTCAGACGCACTTGTATACGATGGCACATTCTTTAAAATCAAACAGATTCAGCTCGGCTATGTGATACCTCAGAAGCTAACTCAAAAAGCACATATAAGCAATCTGAGAGTTTATGCATCGCTCGACGACTTCTTCTGCTTCACCAAATATCCGGGTTTCGATCCCGAAGTAGCTGTAAATGCGACTTCAGGCATGGGTATAGACAAAGGTGCTTATCCATCGTCTAAAAAAGTTGTTCTCGGTTTCAATGTTTCTTTCTAATACGCGACAGTCATGAAATTCAAACATATACTTACGGCAAGTTTAGCCGCGGCGGCCATGCTCTTCAGCTCTTGCGAAGACGGGCTCGACATACCCAAACATGGCAACATGGGCGGTCAGGACGATTTCTACAAAACCGATGAAGAAACACTCCAGGCCGTAGCCTCGATGTACTCGAGCTGGGGAAACAATTACTACAACTGGTATTTTGTAAAAAACCTTCTGTCTGACGACGTGTGGACCGGAGGCGGCTCGCGAGGCGACAACTCAGACATGGAGCGCCTCAACGAATACACTTTCGATACCGACCACGGCATGATAGCCGGTCTCTATCAGGGACTTTATGGCATAATCTATAAAGCCAACCTCATAATAGAGAAAGTTGAACCGGATACTCCTGTCAAGGCACAGGCAGTAGCCGAAGCCTATTTCTTCCGTGGCTGGGCACATTTTGAACTTGCGTCGCTGTGGGGTACGGCTCCGGTTGTCGACCATCTGCTCCAACCGGATGAATACCATCAAGGTAACAGCACAAACGAAGAACTGTGGGCACAAGTCGAAAGCGATTTCCGCGCTGCTATTGACAGTAAAGCCCTAACGACAAAGAACAATGCGACCGACGAGACCGGTGGCATACGCGTAAGTGTCGAAACAGCCCAAGCCATGCTTGGCAAGGCCCTTCTGTTCGAAGGAAAGTATGCAGAAGCCGCCACTGAACTCGACAAAGTTATAGATTCGAAAAAATATGAACTTTACGCCGGCGACTACGACATGATAGGACATGCAAGGGCAAATGCCTGCTCCGAAGCTATGCTCGAGGTACAGAAACGCAATGATCCTGAACAGGCATGGACTCAGATGACCATGACCTATATCATGACCGGTTGGCGTACGGGCCTGATCAACCTCGGCAGCCTCGATATGATTGCCAACGGCACCTATGGATTCATCAATCCGACAAAAGAACTCTACGACGCATTCGTTGCCAGAGAGGGTAAAGATGGCTATCGCCTCAAATCATCAATCCGCACATACGAAGAACTCAATAGCAACTACGGACTGACAGTCAATGCCGGCGAACGCCTTGTAGGTCACGAGGGATACTTCAACTGGAAAAACCGAGCACTCAAAGAAGACTGCATAATGAACGCTGAATATTTCCAGGCGCTCCAGTACATCAATCTCCGAGTGATGCGCTATGCCGAAGTACTCCTGCTCGCGGCAGAAGCACATGTGATGAGCGATGGCAAACGAGTGGATGAATACATCAACACTATCCGCAACCGCGCCAAACTTGCACCAATCTCGGGAGCTACCCTTGATGATGTCAAAGCTGAAAAGCGTCTTGAGCTGTGCTTCGAGGCCGTACGCTTCCAGGACATCGTACGATGGGGCGAGGGAGAGAAGTATCTCGGGCAGCGCGGAAAACAAATTCCGGCATTCTCTTCAAGCGGAATTGACAACACTGCTTTCTCCAATGCCTCATATGGATTCAAGGAGAAACATAAGCTACTTCCCATTCCTCGTAAAGAGATGGAACTGAATGGCAATATGGTTCAGAATACCGGTTGGTAATAATATCTCAAACCTCGAACACAATATGAAAAAAGCATATATTTTTCTACTCATGCCGCTTATAGCTCTGCTATGGAGCTGCAGCGATGATGTGGTCGACGGCCTTTCGGGCACATACGACAACATCAACCGATACAATTTCACATCGGTAAATACACTTGAGACCGACAAGCTGAAGAAAGGGCTCAAATACCTCAACATGAAATTCGCCGATGACAACGGCAACACACTTTCTCTACGTGTGGTATCGCGTGAATGGACTCTCCAAGCCGGCTCATACACCCCAATGGCAAGTGTGTCTGATGAACCGGCCGCCATGCAATACGTCGGTTTCATCAGCAAATGGAATGAAGCTAAAGGAATCTTTATCGAAGGCTCGTTGGAAGTAAGTATAGTCAATGACACATATTACATTTCCGGTCTCCTCACCGGTGGTGATGGTATCCGCAGCGTAATCAATTACCGTGGTCCTATCGACTTTGAAATTGGTGTTGACGATCCAGAACCGAGTGGTTACACAATCTCGATGAACGTATCTCCCGTAACCATAACTGATTACAACACCTGGCAGACAACAGTAGTGCCTGGCGTAAGCAAATATTCGATAACAGTCACCGACCCGTCGGGTAACGATGCAGCGTATTTCGATGCAATCAATACAGAAGGTGTCGGAATGGACGGGCTCACCGGATCATACACTATCGCCGGATCACCGACAGAGGCCTGGCTTATGGATAACGGATGGCTTGTACCAGACTACGGAATGGCCGGAGGAACATATGTAGTATCGCCAAGTGGTGAAAAGCAATACATCACTACCGGTAAGATTACAATCTCTTCTGTAGAAGGTATTACTGGAGAAACTCTCTACAACTTCAGCGGAGACAATCTTGGTTTCATCACCCTCGCCGGTAACAATGGCACTTCTTCGTTCAATATCCGCTTTGCCTCTTATCTCGAAAAGAGCGGTACAGAACTGAAAGATCTCTCTTTTAACAGTGAGGTTCTCGGACGAGAGGTGAAATACTCAGTACTTCTGCCCAAGTCTTTCGATGGCGTGAAAAAATTCCCTGTCGTGTACTTGCTCCACGGAGCTTCCGGAGGCAACAATGACTGGCTCGACCAAGGAAACATAGCCTCATACACCGGCAAGGTGGATACTGAAATGATTATCGTGACGCCGCAGGCAAGTTTTGATGGCTTTGACAGTTTCTATACCGACAATTTCGCCGGTAAGGGAATGAATTATGAAACGTTCTTCTTTACAGAATTCATGCCTGCGGTTGATGCGATGTACTGCGGCGACGGCCGACACGGCATAGGAGGTCTCTCGATGGGAGGGTTCGGTACTCTATACTATGGACTCAAATATGCTGATAAATTTGTCGGAATGTATGCCTGCTCACCGGCTGTGTATATAGAAGGCGCACCCAATCTCTTCGAGATGATATGGATTCCAGGACCGTCCCCGATAACTGTTGAGATAGGCACAGAGGACTTTCTCTATGAAATGGTGAAAGGATTCAATGAAGCCATGCAAAACTCGCCCCTGCTACCCTCATACACATATATCGAACGTGCCGGCGCACACGACTGGCCTTTCTGGAGCGCCTGCTCACCAAAGATAGTCAACTTCTTTGACACCCAATTCAAGAAATGAAAAAATACGGTTTAATATTGATGTTTATTGCGGCTGTGATTACCGCCCGGGCACAATGGCCCGGGCCTCACAGCCGGATAGAAAGCGACAGCATCCGCAGCGAAATTCTTAAAGATTACAGAACTTTCACTGTTTATCTTCCTGCCGGTTTCGACGATGACAAAGGCTCGACCTACCCTGTCCTTTACCTTCTTCATGGCATAATGGGCACCGACAAAGGGTGGTTCAATGACCAACGAGCCGGCGAGGTAATGGATCAGCTTGTCGCATCAGGCGAAGCTTGCCCAATGATTATCGTAAGCCCCAACGCCGGTGGAAATATTTTTGAAGGTGCATGGAACGGATACTTCAACATGCCGGGCTGGAACTATGAAGATTTTTTCTTCACCGAGTTCGTACCGTACATCGAAAAGAAGTACCGTTGCGGAGGTTCAAAGGGCCGCCGCGCCATCGCCGGTCTCTCTATGGGAGGAGGTGGCACAACGGTATATGCACAGCATCACCCCGATATGTTCTGTGCTGCATATCCCATCAGTGCCTTGATGGATATACCTGCCGTAGGCGCTATGGGTGGCCAACAACCTGAAGGTAAAATGGCCCTCCTCAATAAATCAGTGACAGAAAACAGTTGCATAAACTTCGTGAATAATGCCGACGACAACACCAAAGAAGCTCTCAAAAGCATCAAATGGTATGTGGACTGCGGCGACGACGACTTTTTGCTCGACCGCAATATCGAATTCATGCAAGCGATGCGACGCGCCGGCATTCCTATGCAATTCCGTGTACGCGATGGTGGTCATACAAACGAATACTGGCACACAGCCCTGTTTACTGCCCTTCCATTTGTTTCACGCTGTTTCAACGATAAATGAACCCAAGGAAACATATATGTAAAAACGGCAAGAATTAATGTACTTCAGGACTTGTAAAATAAGGTATAATACATTATTTTTGCACTTACTTATCTAATCTAATACATTATAAACCATTCTTATGAAAAAGTATATCCTGCTGCTTACCCTCGCCGCTTCATGTGCAGGGATGAATGCCCAACAAGCCCTTTGGGGAGGTTCTCAAATCGTATCGCCCGAGATACATCCCGACAACACTGTAACATTCCGTATAGCTGCTCCCAAGGCTGTCAAAGTACAGGTGACAGGCGACTTCCTGCCCACTCAGAAAATGCAGACTCCTTTCGGAGAATTTGATGCACCCGGAGCTGCCGACATGGTAGAAAAGGACGGCGTATGGGAATATACGACTCCAACTCCTCTTGCTCCTGAGCTTTACAGCTACACCATGCTCGTAGACGGTCTCAAGATCAATGATCCATCCAACGTATACCGTATCCGCGATGTCAAGTCAGTCACAGATGTGTTCATCATACCCGGCGAACGTGCCGACCTCTATAAAATCAATGATGTACCCCACGGCACGGTATCGAAAGTATGGTACAACAGCCCCTCGCTCGGCATGGACCGTCGTCTTACCGTCTACACTCCAGCCGGATATGAGACAAGCGGCAAGCGCTACCCTGTGTTCTACCTCCTGCATGGTATGGGTGGCGACGAAAACGCATGGACAGAGCTTGGCCGTGCCGCGCAGATCCTCGACAACCTCATTGCACAAGGTAAGGCAGAACCGATGATCGTTGTCATGACAAACGGCAACGCAGCCCTACAGGCAGCTCCCGGAGAGTCGAGCCTCGGCTTTGCCGCACCCTCCATGCAACTGCCCAAAACTATGGAAGGTAGCTTTGAAAACCACTTCCCCGAAGTGGTAAATTTCATCGATAAGAACTACCGCACTGTCAAATCGAAAAAAGGCCGCGCTATCGCAGGTCTGTCGATGGGTGGTTTCCACTCGATGCACATATCGAAAGAGTACCCCGATATGTTTGATTATGTAGGTCTTTTCTCTGCTGCCATAATGCCTGGTAAAGATGTAAAATCGCCTGTATATGAAAACATAGAGGGAAAACTGAAGACTCAGTTCGAAAAGAAGCCGGCACTCTATTGGATTGCCATCGGTGACAAAGACTTCCTCTATCAGGCCAACAAAGATTATCGCAAGATGCTTGATGAAAAGGGCTACAAATATTCCTACTACGAAACTCCCGAAGGTCACATCTGGAAAAACTGGCGCATATACCTGACTGAGTTCGCCCCTCAGCTCTTCAAGAAATGAAAAATACTATTTACACCATCGTCGCCGCCGGCACACTGCTGTCGGCGTGCGGCGACAAGGTTCCGCAACTTGGCAAGGACTCTATCGATGATGTAATTGCCGCCATGACCCTCGAGGAAAAGGCTCATCTTGTAGTAGGTACTGGCATGGCCGGATTTGACGGCGAGAGCGCAGTCGTCGGTGAGACCCACAACATAGTACCCGGAGCCGCCGGAACGACATATCCGATCAGCCGCCTCGGTATACCTTCAATCGTCTTGGCCGATGGTCCTGCAGGCCTACGCATCAACCCTACGCGCGAAGGCGACAGCACCACCTACTACTGTACACATTTCCCTATCGGCACTCTTCTTGCCTGCTCGTGGGATACCACCTTGGTTAGCAATGTAGGCCGTGCGATGGGCAACGAAGTACTTGAATACGGAGTGGATATATTGCTCGCACCAGCCCTCAATATCCACCGCAATCCTTTGTGTGGACGCAATTTTGAATATTATTCAGAAGATCCGGTTGTTGCCGGTAATATTGCAGCCGCATATGTAAAAGGTATCCAAAGCAACGGTGTCGGGACATCGGTAAAACACTTTGCAGTCAATAATCAGGAGACCAACCGCATGGGCAACGATGCACGTGTGAGTCCGAGAGCACTGCGTGAAATATATCTCAAAGGTTTCGAAATTGCACTGAAAGACTCCGAACCGTGGACAGTAATGTCGTCGTACAACCGGGTCAACGGTACCTATACTTCAGAGAACGAGGAACTTCTCCAGACCATGCTCCGCGACGAATGGGGCTACAAAGGAATGGTGATGACCGATTGGTTTGGCGGATCCGATGCCAAAGCCCAGATGGTGGCCGGCAATGACATGTTGCAACCGGGCTTGCCCAAACAATATGAGGCCATCGTTGCCGCTGTCAACGACAGCACACTCGACAGTAGTATTCTTGACCGTAATGTTCGTCGTATACTTGAACTTATTGTTCGCACACCACGGTTCAATGGCTATCAAGCGAGCAATAAGCCGGACCTCGACGCACATGCAGCCGTTACACGACGCAGTGCAACCGAAGGAATGGTACTACTCAAAAACGATAGGGAAACTCTTCCGCTAAGCAAAGACATCAGGAAAGTGGCACTCTACGGTTGCACATCCTACGACTGGATTGCCGGCGGAACAGGCTCGGGTAATGTCAACCGCGCATATACAGTGTCGTTGCTCGACGGACTCAAAAACGCAGGCTATACCTTGGCCGACACCACACTTGAAAGCCGATACGCCCAGCATATTGCAGATGAAAACGAACGCAATCGCTCCAATGACAGCCCTTTCAGCATGTTCCTTCCAACACCTCGACCGACCGAGTTGACTTTCACTGCAAGCGAACTCGACAGGCATGCAAACGATGCAGATGTTGCAATCGTGACGATTGGACGTAATTCCGGAGAATTTCTTGATCGCGCAACCGATGACTTCTACCTCTCGCCCTCTAACAAACGTCTGCTTGCCGACGTGAGCCGGGCATTCCACGCCAAGGGTAAGAAAGTGGTTGTCATAATGAATATCGGCGGTGTTATCGAAACAGAATCATGGAAGAACAATGCCGATGCAATCCTCTGCGCATGGCAAGGAGGACAAGAAGGTGGAAACAGCGTAGCAGACATAATCAGTGGCAAATCATATCCGTCAGGCAAACTCACCATGACTTTTCCTGTCGTATTCGCCGACCATGCCTCTTCGGCAAACTTCCCCCTTGATATCAAAGAAGAAATCAAACTTGGAGGAAACAGCGATACAATCGTTGATCCCATTCGCAACTATCACTACACTCCTTATGAAGAAGATATATATGTAGGTTACCGCTATTTCGACAGCTTCGATAAAACAGTCAGCTATCCATTCGGCTACGGACTGTCGTACACCGACTTCGATTACACCAACCCTACTATCAACTTCGATGGAGACAAGTACATAGTGAGCGTTGACATAAGAAATTCCGGCAAACACGCCGGAAAGGAAATTGTGCAACTCTATGTGGCCGCGCCCGACAGCAAGGCTAAAAACAAACCGACAAAAGAACTTAAGGCATTTGCAAAAACGCAAGAACTCAAACCAGGTGACATCACTACACTCACCTTGACCATAGCGGCCTCAGATTTAGCCTCGTTCGACGAAGCAAGTTCTGCGTGGGTAGTCGATCCCGGCACATACGAATTCCTTATTGGATCTTCAAGCCGTGACATCCGTCATAAACTCGATGCTGAAGTGAAAGGCTACAAGAGTGAAACTCAATCTCTCTTCGCACCACAGACTGCTATCAACACTCTCAAACGATAATTATCAATCCATGAAAAGTTTACGTTCAATAATATCGGGAACGCTGCTTGTATCGGCTTTTGCTCCGGCACTCGCAGCTCAACCGGCGATACCTCGAGATAGTGAAATTGAGAAAAAAGTCGAGGCAACTCTCGCACGTATGACTCTCGAAGAAAAAATCGGCCAAATGACCGAACTCGCAATCGACCTCATATGCCACAGAGGACCCGACGGCAAACTTGTATATCATCCAGGTATGCTCGACTCTATATTCGGCAAATATAAAGTAGGGTCTATCCTCAATGCCCCCCAGCACTCCCTGACACCTCAGGAATGGAATGAAGTGATCGGTAAAATCCAGGAGGCGTCAATACAAGCAACCGGTATCCCATGCATCTATGGTCTCGACCAAAATCACGGTGTAACCTATACTTCGGGAGGCACACTTCTGCCACAGAACATCTCTGTAGCTGCAACATTCAACCCTGCGTTGGCAGAGGAGGCTGCTTCTATCACAGCATATGAAACCAAAGCCTCCGCATGCCCCTGGACCTATTCTCCTACAGTCGACCTCGTGCGCGTGGCTTCTTGGCCTCGAGTGTGGGAAAACTTCGGTGAAGACCCCTATCTATCCGGAGTTATGGGTGCAGCCCAGATACGCGGATTCCAAGGTAACGACCCAAACCATATCGGCAAAGACAAGATTGCTACTTCAGTAAAGCACTACATGGCATATTCCGCCCCATTCAGCGGCAAAGACCGTACTCCGGCATATGTAAGTGAAGCCGATTTGCGCGAAAAGCATTTCGCTCCATATAAAGCATGTATAGAAGCAGGAGCGTTAACCGTGATGGTAAACTCAGCAAGTATAAACGGCATACCCACGCACATCAACAAACGTCTTCTTACCGGTTGGCTCAAAGACGGACTCGACTGGGACGGTATGATTGTGACCGACTGGGCCGACATCAACAACCTCTACACCCGCGAAAAAGTCGCAAAAGATAAGAAGGAAGCAATCAAGATGGCAATAAATGCTGGTATTGATATGGCTATGGAGCCATATCAATGGGATTTCTGCACACTCCTCAAAGAACTTGTTGAAGAAGGAGAAGTGCCGATGGAACGCATCGACGACGCAACCCGTCGTGTACTGCGACTCAAATACCGCCTCGGCCTGTTCGACAATCCGACGCCGCAACTCAAAGATTATCCCGATTTCGGATCGGCAAAATATGCCGACGCAGCACGCCGCACCGCAGTGGAATCGATGATACTTCTCAAAAATGAAGGAGGCATACTACCGCTTGCAAAAGGCACTAAGATACTTGTTACCGGTCCGAACGCAAACAGCATGCGTACACTCAACGGAGGTTGGACCATTACCTGGCAAGGCAAACTCGCCCCTGGAGAACTTGAGGAAAAGAACACAATATACGAAGCTCTGGCTGCAAAATTTGGCAAGGAGAACGTCAACTATGTACCCGGCGTCACATATAATGAGGATGGTAAGTATGGTGATGAGAATGCACCCGACTTCGCCCCCGTTGCTGCCGCAGCCAAAAATGCCGACGTTGTTGTTGTTTGCATCGGAGAGAACTCATATACAGAGACCCCCGGAAACCTTTCCGACCTTAACCTTTCAGCAAATCAGAAAGAACTTGTGCGTGTTGCCGCAGCCTCCGGCAAACCGGTAATAATGATCCTCAATGAAGGACGTGCCCGTATTATTTCTGATGTCGAGCCTCTGGCCGCGGCTGTAGTAGACATTCTGCTTCCGGGCAGTGAAGGTGGTGATGCCCTTGCTGCACTGCTTTCGGGAGAGGAAAACTTCTCCGGCCGTCTGCCTTACACTTATCCTCGCGATGTAAACTCCCTCTCCACTTACGACTACAAAGCATCCGAGCAAGTCGGCACTATGGCCGGTGCATACGATTATAATGCATCCATAACCAACCAATGGCCATTCGGATACGGTCTGAGCTATACGACTTTCGACTATGCAAACCTTCGTGCCGACAAGTCTGAATTTACCGACGGAGACATCTTGACCGTCAGCGTAGATGTGACAAACACCGGCAACGTGAAGGGCAAGGAAACCGTCATGCTCTACAGCTCCGACCTTGTGGCATCGCGAATAGTGCCCGACAACCGCCGACTGAGAGCTTTCGATAAAATCGAGCTTGCTCCTGGTCAAACTCGCACGGTTACATTCAAAATCCCGGCATCAGACCTCGCCTATGTAGGCCACGACGGCAAATGGATCCTCGAAGAAGGAGACTTCACCATAGCAGTAGGAGGCCTCATACTTCCCTTAAATTGTACGGTAACAAAAGAATACGCCGACAACAAATAATTCCTTTCGGTTTCCAACCATTATAAGCCGAACGCTCCGTATAAACTCAAGCAGTCATACGGAGCGTTTTTTGTGCATATCCATCCATACAGATAAAGCGGCATGAAACAAAATGAAACGTCAGTTTGTTTTTTATAAAAAACTTATCGATATGGTAAATCTTGGAATAGCTATCGATATAGCCGGCTCTGCTATATTCATAATCCTATTAATCATCGGTACAGTCAAAGCCTGGCCATACAGAAAGACTGATAAAGAAAAGTTCGCCCAAATCTATAAACCTTATAAATGGTGGGGATTTGGCGTGTGGATTATCTGTAACTTAGCAGCATCACTATTGTTTATTATAGTTTGAACCCATCGAATACTATTTGTAATAGATGAGGCCACGTTCCGGATCCAATACGATATAACCCTTGGAGAAAAATGACGGGCCGACACAACCTAATTCGAATTTCTCCCACGTTCTGTTTGTTATTCCAATCGAAATACCGGTCACTTTCTGTTCCCCAATCTTGCAATATTGCGCAAACAGTCCCTGCCCGATTATTGATCCCGATTTATCTTTGCTTGGCAAGACTTTGAAACGGTTGTCCTTTATAAATGGAGCAATATTTTTTCTCAGAAAAAAGAGAGGAGAACCACACCCAAGATCAAAAATCCAACAGCCTACTATATCTCCATGATGCCCATAAGTATCCGACAATTCTAGCTTAGCCTCAAAAATAGGACTTGGAGCATAGCGCACGATGCGGTAGAAATTTAATCTGTCGACATCTACATCATCACAACACACAAAGGAGAGTATCTTTTTCTTGAAGTCTAATTGGATGAGAGTGGCACTCCTGTCGGTGTCATTCTTTAATAAATGGACAGGCACCGCTATATTTTCAAGCTCCGCTGTTACTAAAATCAGACCATCATACAACAAACCTCCTATTGGGACTCTTCCTTTGCAAGCATTCACGACTTCGTAGCTTGCCTTATCTGTCAATAATTTATAATTCGCGTCAATCTCTACTTTTTCAAGGTTTAATGTAGCAAAAAGTTTTTCAAAATCGGTCTTATTAATAAGCAAGGCCGAACATCCACTTTCAACGAAAATCTCAGTATCCGGCACCCCATTGACCGTTGTTGTTATAAAGTAATGCCCATCTCTACTGGCTAATTTAAAACTGGTCTGACAACAGACATCAGGTATACAGATAAAGAATAACGCCGCAATTATCACGAACACACGCATACACATCTTTTCAATCAATTTCTTTGAGTCTGTAAAAAGATAGTAAAAAACAGGACCTATCGTAATGAATGCAAATTTAAGAAATTTATTTAA